>NZ_JAOWLC010000010.1 GCF_025751535.1 Lentibacter sp. XHP0401
TCAGGCTCAGGCTCAGGCTCAGGCTCAGGCTCAGGCTCAGGCTCAGGCTCAGGCTCAGGCTCAGGCTCAGGCTCAGGCTCAGGAATCATTGGCGATTCTGCTTGCGGGGCAAGCGGTATTTCGGCCTCGGAGCTTGTTTCGGCTTCGGACTCGGCCACTTCAACGGGCGCGGGCTCTGGTTCGGCAGGCTTCTCAAGCTGTGGCGCTTCAACAAGCTCTTCTTCGCCACCGTCACTGACGATTGCATCGAGCCCTTCCTCAAGCTTTGAAGAAGACTTGAACAACCGGTCTTTGAGTTTCTTGAAAAAAGCCATGCCTGCCCCAGAGGTTTGTTGCAACGCCACATGTAACCCGCTACCCCAGAAGTGAAAAGAGGGTGTGAGGGTTAAGTGATGGCCCTGTATGCAGGAGCCTCGCAATATCTTCGGGGTGCCTTACCCGGTGACCGGTGCGATTTGAGGCTTTTATGAAACCGTTGGTATTTGTCTTTGTGCTAAGCTGGCTGGCAGCGCCTGCCTTCGCAGAGCCGCCTGACCGCGCCTGCACCACGACCAAATGGGGCCATCAAGAATGTATCCGCTGGGACCATTTTGTCCATGACACCTGTCAGCTTATCGAGACAGTCACCGCCCGCCATAAGCTTGACCGGGGCTTCTTTACGCGGCTGATCTGGCAGGAAAGCCGCTTTGACCCGTTTGCCAAGAGCCACGCCAACGCGATGGGGATTGCACAGTTCATCCGCTCGACAGCCACTTTGCGTGGGTTGGACGACCCTTACAACCCAGCCGATGCGCTGGAACATTCCGCGCAATATCTGGCCGAGATGACGCGGCGTTACGGCAATGTCGGGCTGGCGGCTGTGGGCTACAACGGCGGCGAGCGGCGTGCCGAGGGGCTGATTGACGGCACCGGCGGGCTGGCGCAGGAGACGGTGGATTACGTGCGTATCATCACCGGTGCGGGCCATGAGACATGGGTGAGTGAGCCACCTGAAGAGCTTGACTTAAGCCTTTCGAAAGACACTGATTTTCGCCAAGCGTGCTATGCACTGGCCAAGAACCGCCGCCTTTCGCCACCGCCGCGCACAGAGCCCTCGGTAAAACCTTGGGGCGTGCAGATAGCTTTCGGGACAAGCAAGGCTGCGGCCAAAGCTAAATATACTGAAAGAACAAAACGTTGCAGTTCGGTCTTGAAAGGCGAAACGCCTGATTACCTGTTTGAAAAGAGCCGCGCGAGCCGCCTTAAAGGCTATTATTTTGCCCGCATCGGACGCGACACAAGCCGCAGCGCCTGGGAGTATTGCAACACCCTCAAAGCTTCGGGCTGCCTCTGCGCGGTCTATCGCAACAAGCTTTAGAGCGTTCCCGTGAACGCCATGAGAAAGAGCGCTTGCGACAGCCAGTAAGCACTCCATACGGTATAGGGCAGAACGCGCTGCAGCTTGTGATCTTTGGGGAGCACAAACATTTCTTGTGCCAGCACAAAATCGGAAAAGATGAACAGAAGGGCTGCAGGCAGAACCAGTGCAAGCGCGCCGACGGGCGGCAGGATCATTGCCATCACGCCCATCGACATGATGACCGGCACGTAGATGATTGTGGCCCAACGCAGCTTACCTGCCGTGCGAAACAGCAAGAAGATCATAACCAGCCCCAACAACACCAGCGCAAGCGTGAGAGGCCAGCCATCGGAGATGCGCAGAAAATCAGCGCTCGGCTGCAAAAAAAACAAGGCGGTGTAAGACAAATGCCCGAAGGCAAAGGCCCCGATACCCGACACAAACTCTTCCGTGCCTTTGCGCGACAGGAAGAAATCACCCACCGCGCAGGCAGTTAGGCCGACGGCGAGCAGCAGCATGTCTGACAGCTTGAAGGCGATAAGGGCCAGAAGCGCCACCGAGGCAGTCTTCAGGACCGATTTGAGCCAGGAGGAGCCAGGGCGGCCACAGATGACAAGGTAACATGCAGAACAAAAAGCTGCTGCCAGAAACAGTAGCGTTGCGTCATTGGGCCAGCCGAACATCATATCTCCTCGGGGAAGTGCTTTATCGTCATCCTTATCGGGTTGGGCGCGGCTTGTCCAAGGCCGCAAATCGAGGCATCGACCATAGCTGTGGAGAGCTCTTCCAGTAGCGAGGTGTCCCATGTGTCGGCCTGCATGAGCTTTACGGCTTTTTCACAGCCCACGCGGCACGGCGTGCACTGACCGCAACTTTCATCCTCAAAGAAGCGTAGCATATTGAGGGCCGCATCGCGGGCGCTGTCCTGATCGGACAAAACCACCACAGCTGCGGAGCCGATAAAGGAACCGTGCGGCTGGAGCGTGTCAAAATCGAGCGGGATATCATTCATTTCGGCGGGCAGAAGGCCCGAGGACGGGCCGCCCGGCTGATAGGCTTTGAAGCTATGGCCATCAAGCATACCGCCAGCCGCTTCGATGATATCAAGGATAGTGGAACCTGCGGGCAAGAGGTGCATACCGGGGTTTTGCACACGGCCGGAAACAGAGTATGAGCGCAAACCCTTGCGGCCATTTTTCTCAACAGAGTTAAGGATTTGCGGGCCTTCCCTCATTACTTTGGCGACCCAATGGAGCGTCTCGACATTGTGGACAAGTGTGGGACGGCCAAAAATGCCGACTTGCGCCACAAAGGGCGGGCGGTGGCGCGGCTCCCCGCGTTTGCCCTCAATGCTTTCAATCATCGCGCTTTCTTCGCCGCAGATGTAGGCACCTGCGCCGCGGCGCAGTTCGACATAGCCTTTATCCACAAGAGCTGCGTCTTCCAGCGCTTTGATTTCACGTCGCAAAATCTCTAGCACTGCGGGGTATTCATCGCGCATGTAGATGTAGCATGTTTCGGCTTCGACAGCCCAAGCGGCGATCAGCATACCCTCGAGAAAGAGATGAGGTGTGCGCTCCAAGTGGTAGCGATCCTTGAAGGTTCCTGGTTCGCCCTCGTCACCATTAACGGCGAGATAGCGCGGGCCTTCGTTCATCCGCACGAAGCCCCATTTCTTGCCAGAGGGAAAGCCGGCCCCGCCAAGACCGCGCAGACCAGAAACGAGCACTTGTTCTTGCACAGCCTCCCAATCGCCACTCTCGCGCAGGCTCTCGAGTGTTTCGTAACCGCCCTCGGCGCGGTAGGCCTCAAAGGTTTCATAGGCGGGGATATGGGCATGGGTATCGCCTGCGGCGATGGCGGCGGTGACTTTCTCGGGAGTGGCATGGTCGATATGGTTATGACCGATCTCAAGCGTGGGCGCTGTATCGCAACGGCCCATGCAGGGGGCACGCAGCACCCGGACTTCGGCAGGATCAAGCCCGCTTTCCAGCGCGGTCTTCAGCGCCTGTGCGCCCGCGAGTTCACAAGACAGGGAATCACAGACGCGGATGGTCAGGGCGGGCGGCGGTGTCTCGCCCTCTTTGACCACATCAAAATGGGCATAGAAGGTGGCAACCTCGTAAATCTCGGCCATGGACATACGCATTTCCTCGGCCAGAGCACGGATGTGCGCAGCCGAAAGATGCCCGAAACTGTCCTGAATTTTGTGCAAATGCTCGATGAGCAAATCACGGCGGCGGGGGGCATCGCCCAGCAGAGCTTTGACCTCATCCCAAGCCTTATCATCAAGCTGGCGGCCTTTGGGCGTGTGACGGCCCTTGCCCTTGCCTGATTTCCAGACACCCTTGCGTTCGTCCAGCCCCATGAGAAAGCCTCCCGTCTTGCGTTTGTTCGGAGCGTAAATGCAGGCAGCAACAGACGCGAGGCCAAAAGCGACCTTAGGCGCATCATTCGCGTTCAAGATATACCAAACTGTGCGCATTTGTGCCCTACTCATGCCATGCGAAGCAGGTAAGGTTGCGCGGAGATTATGAGGCACAGATGATTTACTTCTCGATCGCAACGCTGGTGCATGTCGCCCTCCTCGGACTGGCCGCCGCATTGGGCGACTGGTTTGTTCTGGCGGCATTGCTTTACATCACGCTGTTTACAGCCGCGCTGGACCGCTACGTGCCGCTCGTTTTGCCGGAAATGCCCGAGGGGGCAGAGTTCCCGACGGGGGCACGGCTGTCTGTTTTGCTTGGGGTGCTGCACTTTCCGCTCTTGCTTCTGGCCGTTCTGGCTTGCGCTTTCATGAACCATAGTCCGTTTGAGAAGCTCGGGATTTTCACCACCTTCGCGCTCTTTTTCGGGCAGGTTTCACACCCCAATGCGCATGAGCTTATCCACCGTTCCGAGCGCTTTGCGCGCCGCCTTGGTCGCTGGGTCTATGCCTCGATGCTGATGGGGCATCACGCCTCGGCACATGTTCTTATTCATCACGTCCACGTCGGCAGCGAGGATGATCCGAATTCGGCACCGCGCGGAATGGGATTTTATCGTTTTTTTATAAAAGCTTGGAGAGCGTCCTTTACAGAGGGCTTCAAGCGGGAGGCCGAGCGCCTTACACGCGCCGGCAAGTCAGCGGGTGATCATCCTTATCGGCGTGATGCCATCGTCGGCGCGGGCTTTGTTGCCCTCAGTTTTCTCATTGGCGGCGGCTTTGGTGTGTTCACTTATCTCGCGCTGGCGCTTTATGCACAGGTGCAAATTCTGCTCGCTGATTATGTGCAACATTACGGGCTGCGCCGTGTGCGCCGCGGCTCAGGCAAGCTTGAGCCTGTGAGTGATGCACATTCGTGGAACTCGCCGCATTGGTTTTCATCCGCACTTACACTCAACGCCCCGCGCCACTCGGACCACCATATGAACCCGCAACGCCCCTATCCTGCCCTCAGACTCACGCCCGAGACCATGCCGACCCTGCCTCATGCTTTGCCTGTGATGGCTGTGATCGCGTTATATCCTCCACTTTATCGCAAGGTCATGGCGCGCGAGCTTGGCCGCTTGCATGGTAAGGGGGAGAGCGCTTAAGCTTGGGGTATGATACGCCTCACTTTACTCTTCTTCGCCCTCGCCCTGCCCGCTGCCGCACAGGAGCGGCTAACAGCTGAAGCCTTTGACGCATTCACGCGCGGGCAGACGTTTTACTATGGATATGATGCCGAGCCTTACGGCGCAGAGGAATATCTGGATGATCGGCGCGTGCGCTGGTCGTTTCTCGACGGAGAGTGCAAGGAGGGCTACTGGTATGACACGCCGGAGCGGCTGATTTGCTTTGTCTATGAAGACCGGCCCGACAGCCAGCAGTGCTGGGCGTTTTTCAACGAGGGCGGCAAGCTGCGCGCAACGTTTGAAAATGGCGCACAGGGCGCACCACTTTACCAAATTGAAAAGTCGGATAAGCCGATGCTCTGCACCGGCCCTAAAATCGGGGTTTAGCGCAGCTTTGGTGGCTTGGCGGGGTCACTCCCCGGGGTAACGGGCTGTGCGGCTGGCGCAGGCTGAGGCACATCAAAGCGCAGGCCCGCACGGCCGAACTGCGTTCGCAAGCCTTCACTATCGTTGAAGAAAGCCACATCAAGCGACATGTCCTCAAGGCCCGAAAAGACCAGCGCCTCACTTGCCGCTTTCGCCAGAGGCGCTTGGGCAGGTTCTTTTGCACCAAGGATAGCAAGCATCAGCCCACCTTCGTCTTTCGAGACAAGATAAGCCACTTTCGCAAGCCCTGCTGCGCGGCTGAGTTTGGCATCAAGCGCATGTAGCAGCACTTCGGGAATCTCGGGGCTTTTGAGCGTGGCGAGGCCGCCTTTGCGCTTCGGTTCGGGTTTGGCCTCTTCGGGAGCCGTCTGGAGCGTGTCGCGCATCCATGTGAGGGCCTCGGCGGGCAGCATGATTGAGGACGGCGCAACCTCAAGGTTAAGTGCAAGGCCTGCCCCTTCGGTGGCCAGCATTTGCGCCATGATCCGCCCCGAGAGAGCAGCATAGGGCGCAGGCCCTCCGGAAAAGGCTGCAAGCCGTTCGGCGGTATCAAAGCCCAGAACATAGCGCGCGCCTTCGACTTCGATCATTTGCGGCTCGATACTGGCAGCCTTGGGCTCTGATTCAAGCAGCAGAAACACTTCAATATCAGCGAGCACCGCGTAAAAGCTCATGCGCAGTTGCACGTCTTCGGGGTTGTGCATCATGGCCGCGTGGGCCGCATCCAGAACTGTCTTTTTTCTCATGACAACGCCTCTTTCACCGCCGCGCGCAGCTTGGGCAACAAATCTGCCTCAAACCACGGATTTTTCTTCAGCCACCCCGTATTGCGCCACGACGGATGCGGCAAGGGGAAAACCTCGGGCGCATGGTCGCGCCAGCTTTTAACTGCGTCTGTCACGGAGGTGCGCACACCAAGGTGATAGCGCTGCGCAGGTGCACCGATCACCACACGCAGCTTGATCGACGGGAGTGTTTGCATCACCTTGTCATGCCACGTTTGACCGCAGATCTTTGGCGGGGGCAAGTCGCTTTTGCTGGCGTCATAGCCCGGAAAGCAGAAAGCCATAGGCACGATGGCCACTTTGTTTTGATCATAAAACTCCGCAGGTGTGAGGCCGAGCCAGTCGCGCAAGCGCGCGCCGGAGCGATCATCAAAAGGCACCCCGCTTTGGTGCACGCGCATCCCAGGTGCCTGCCCCGCGATGAGCAGTCTGGCCTCGGGGCGGAACCAGACAACAGGGCGCGGGATATGGGCCGTTTTTGTTGCGGCAAAACGGGAGGCGCACAGCCGGCAGCGGGCGATATCATCCTGAAGGCTCATGGCCGGAGTTAAGCGCAAGCAGGCCGTCACAACAACCGTAGAGCGCGCGAAATGCTGCCAGCGCCGAGCCGCTTTTCCCGAATTTGCAAAGAGATGACTTATTTTCGCCCAAAACAACTGTATACTAGGGCGAAACAATAAAACGGCCCAAGAACCCCAATACATAAACTCTTAGTGAAATTAGGGTAGATGGAACAGGCGAAACACATAACGGGCCAGAGCAGAAACGGGGCAAAAAATGCTCGAGTTTAACAATGTCAGCAAGTCCTTCTGGACGGGCACACAACGAAAAGTGATCCTTGAACAGGTCTCTTTCCGTGTGGAACTTGGCAATTCTCTCGGCATTCTGGCCCCGAACGGCACGGGCAAGACCACACTTATCAATATGATGTCCGGGCTTGAGAAGCCTGATGAAGGCTCGATCCTGCGCGACTGCAAAATCAGTTTCCCCCTCGGGTTTATGGGCGGGGTGGTTGGCCGGCACTCGGCGGTCGAAAACAGCCGCTATATTGCGCGGCTATACGGGCTTGACCCCGATTATGTTGAGGCCTTTTGCCGTTGGCTCTGTAACCTCGGCGAATATTTCGAACAACCGCTTGGCACATACAGCCAAGGTATGCGCGCACGCTTTTCCTTCGCCTTGCTGCTGGCGCTTGATTTTGACATCTACCTTATTGATGAGGGCATGCCAAACTCGACAGATGTCGAGTTTAATCGTAAGGCAGGGGAAATTCTGCGCGACCGCTTGCGCACCACCACCGTGATTATCGTATCACACCAGCCGCAAGTACTTGAAAAGTTTGCACGTTCAGCCGCGGTTTTGATTGATGGCAAGTTACACATGTTTGACACCCTAGAAGAAGCGAAACAGCTCTATGACTACCAAACCCAAAGCTAGAAAGTTTCGCATAAAACGCACCGCACCGACAGGAGCCGGAGCCAGCGAAGCCGCCGCAACGGCGCGCAAGCCATTGCCCGCGAATGAAGGCGCAACAGCGCCCCCCACGCCTAAAGAGACAGCTGCGACTGCTCCCGGGCAAGACCAGGCCCGTAGCGGCGCCGTTGAATCAGCACGCGAAGTGAAGGCAGAAACGGACATCGACGCAATCCGCCGTGAAGGCCTGACGGGACGGCAGCTTCGCATGGCACGCCGGATGGCACAAAAACACGGTCTTGCCCCGATTTCCGACTTTGACGCCGTGCGCCAACTGCGCCTCCAGGGGATTGATCCCTTTCAAGCCTCCAACATGCTTGAGCTGGTTGTGCCTGGCAAGGACGCAAGCGAAGAAGAGATGGGCACAGTACTGCCCGGAATGGGCAAAATCCAGCTTCCCCAAACGGTAAGGCCCGCCGCCGACCAGCTTCCCCAAACCGAAGTTTACACCGCCGACCGCCGTGCTCAGGAGATCACCAGCATCCAGCGCGACATCGCCCGACGCCGCCGCAAGCGGCTGGTTCTGCTCATTGCGCGCCTGTCGGCTTTTGTCTTTTTGCCCACCATTCTGGCGGGCTGGTACTACTACGCCATCGCAACCCCCATGTTTTCTACCAAATCAGAGTTCCTGATCCAATCCGCCGATGGCGGAGCCGGTGGCGGCCCGTTGAGCGGACTCATTCCCTCGCAGTTGGCCAACAGCCAGGAAAGCATCGCTGTGCAATCCTATCTCACGTCCAAGGACGCAATGATCCGGCTGGACGAAGAGCTTGGCTACAAGCGGCACTTCTCGCAAGACGCAATCGATGCGATCCAGCGGCTTGATCCTGATGCGACCAATGAGGCCGCGCACAAAGTTTATAAGAAGAACATCAAAATCGGCTATGATCCGACAGAAGGTGTTGTGCGCATGGAGGTGATTGCCGCAGACCCTCAGGTGGCTGCTGATTTCTCCAAAGCACTGATTTCCTATGCAGAAGAGCGGGTTGACGAGCTTTCGCAAAACATCCGTAACGACGCGATGGAAGATGCACGCCGCAACCTTGAAACGGCAAAGAAGGAGCGCCGTGCAGCACAGGAAGACCTTATCCGCCTGCAGGAAGTCTATTCGGTTGACCCTCTGGAACAACTGGGGGCGCTGCGCGGACAGATCACAACATATGAGCAACAACTTTTAGAGAAACAACTTGCGCTGCAAGCCCTGCTCGACAACCCGCGCCCGAACCAGGCCAAGGTTGACGGGGCGCGCGGCGATGTGCGCCGCCTGCAAGACCTGCTCGACGGGCTCGACGCCCGCATGACCGAGCCGGACAAATCAGGGTTATCACTGGTGCAACAATCCACCGAGATCGAACTTTCACGCGCCGATCTGGCAACCGCAGACGCCTTTTTGCAATCGGCCCTTCAAGGCGAAAAGCAATCCGCGCTCGAGGCGGGACGGCAAGTGCGCTATCTCACTGTTCCTGTCCGCCCGATCGCATCAGACGCGCCAAGCTATCCACGCAAGTTCGAGAATACTATTCTGGCGTTCCTGATCTTTTCAGGTATCTACCTTATGGTCTCGCTGACAAGCTCGATCTTGCGCGAACAGGTCTCTAACTGATCCCATTTTGAGGCGTGGCCCGCTGCGGCCACGTCATTGCCCATCACCGATTTCAAAGAGTAAGCACTATGAAACCAAAGCAGAGTTCCACCCCGAACACATGGTCTTTTCTGCGTGACCCTATGATCACGCCCACGGGCTTTCGCGAGTATGATGCGCGCTGGAAGTATCCTGACGAGATAAACCTGCCCGGCATCACGGCCCTTGGTCTTGGCCTTGGCACACAGATGTATGCACGCGGGATCGAACCGGTGATTGCGGTTGGCAATGATTACCGCGACTATTCGCTTTCCATCAAAAACGCGCTGATGCTGGGCCTCATGCAAGCGGGCATCCATGTAAAAGATATCGGCCCTGCGGTTTCGCCCATGGCTTATTTCAGCCAGTTTCACTTGAATGCGCCTGCTGTTGCCATGGTCACGGCAAGCCACAATCCAAACGGCTGGACAGGTGTGAAAATGGGCTTTGAGCGCCCCCTCACCCACGGCCCCGACGAGATGAACGAACTGCGCAGTATCGTGCTGGAAGGCCGCGGCGTGGCCCGTGCCGGCGGCTCTTACGAGTTTGTCGAAGGGGTGCGCGAGGCCTATATTGAGGATCTGGTCGGTGATTTCAAAATGTCGCGCAAGCTGCGCGTTGTCTGCGCAACGGGCAATGGTACGGCCGCCGCCTTTGCGCCAGAGGTTTTCGAACGCATCGGCGTTGAGGTTGTGCCATCGCACAACGAGCTTGATTACACGTTCCCACACTACAACCCGAACCCTGAAGCCATGGAAATGCTGCATGACATGAGCGCCTCGGTCAAAGACAGCGGCGCTGATTTTGCTCTCGGCTTTGATGGCGATGGCGACCGCTGCGGTGTGGTTGACGATGAGGGCGAGGAGATTTTTGCCGATAAGGTTGGCGTCATCATGGCGCGGGACTTGAGCAAGATTTACCCGAACAGCATCTTTGTCGCCGATGTGAAATCCACTGGCCTCTTTGCCTCTGATCCCGAATTGCTGGCCAACGGGGTGACGGCGGATTACTGGAAAACCGGCCACAGCCACATGAAGCGCCGCGTGAAAGAGCTTGGCGCGCTAGCCGGATTTGAGAAATCGGGGCACTACTTCCTCGCCGAGCCTGTCGGGCGCGGATATGATTGCGGCCTGCGTGTCGCTGTTGAAATATGCAAGCTGATGGACCGCAATCCAGACATGAAAATGTCAGACCTGCGCAAAGCCCTGCCCCAGACCTGGGCCACGCCGACCATGTCGCCCTATTGCGCAGATCTGGAGAAATACGATGTCCTTGAGCGCCTTGTGTCCAAGCTGGTCGCCAAACATGACGCCGGTGAAACTTTCGCTGGCCGCGCTATAAAAGAAGTCGTCACAGTAAACGGCGCCCGCGTCATCCTCGACAACGGCTCATGGGGGCTTGTACGTGCCAGCTCAAACACGCCCAATCTTGTGGTGGTTTGCGAGAGCTCGGAATCCGAGGCAGAAATGCGCGCTATCTTCGCCGATATCGACAGGGTCGTTCGCACCGAACCCGCCGTCGGTGATTACGATCAAACCATCTGAAAAACTCCACACCCCTTTTTCTTGCTGAAAATATCCCGGGGAGCGCGAGGGGCAGCGCCCCTCGCATTGGTCGAATGGCGCACAGCGCCATTCGACATCAGGCCGTAAGACCGCGCCCTTTCAGAAGCGCCTCAACTCCAGGCATCCGCCCGCGGAAGGCTTCATACAGCTCGGCTGCATCACGTGAGCCGCCTGCCGAAAGAATGTTGCGCTCCAAAGATTGCGCAAGCTCTGTATCAAAAGCATCGCCTTTTTCTTCGAAAGCTTCAAAGGCATCCGCGTCCATAACCTCGGACCACATGTAGGAATAATACCCCGAAGAATAGCCATCTCCCGAGAACACATGCGCAAACTGCGGCGTGGCATGGCGCATCACAATCGCGGCGGGCATTCCCATTTCAGCCAGAACTTCAGCCTGCTTTGCCATCGGGTCTGCAGGGGCAGCGCCCTCATGGAAGGCAAGATCAACCATCGCCGAGGCAACATATTCTACCGTTTGAAAGCCCATATCGAAAGTCGCTGCACCAAGCACCTTGTCCAGCAGCGCTTGTGGCATTGCCTCGCCCGTCTCGTAGTGGGTCGCAAACTTGGCCAGCACTTCGGGCACTTCAAGCCAATGCTCGTAAAGCTGGCTTGGCAGTTCGACAAAGTCGCGCGCCACTGAGGTTCCTGAAATGCTTTCATAAGTCACATTCGAAAGCATCTGGTGCAGCGCGTGGCCAAATTCGTGAAACAGCGTGCGCGCATCGTCATAACTCAAAAGTGCGGGTGTGCCTTTGGCGAAGTTACACACATTGATTACAACGGGCGTTTGCACCTCCGGGAATTTCGCTTGCGAGCGCATCGCCGAGCACCACGCGCCCGAGCGCTTGGAGCCGCGTGCGAAGTAATCACCGATGAACACGGCAATATGCTTGCCGTTTCGCGTGACCTCCCAAGCGCGGCAGTCGGCGTGATAGAGCGGCACATCAAGCGGCTTAAATTCCAGCCCGAAAAGGCGGGTGGCACAGGCAAAGCTGGCTTCTATCATTCGCTCAAGTTGAAAATACGGCTTCACCTCGGCTTCATCGAGATCATGCTCCGCCACGCGGCGTTTGGCGGCGTAATAGCGCCAGTCCCAAGGGGCCAGATCGCCGTTTACACCCTCGTCCCGCATCATTGCCGTGAGCACTTCGGCATCCGCTTCAGCTTGCGCTTTGGCAGGCTCCCAGACATCGGTGAGAAGCTGGCGCACCGCGGCAGGCGTTTTGGCCATTTCGGTTTCAAGCTTGTAGTCAGCAAAGCTCTTGTAGCCCAACAGCGCCGCGCGCTCTTCACGCAGCGCAAGGATTTCGGCACAGATGGCGCGGTTGTCGGTGTCTCCTCCACCCGCACCGCGGGCAGCCCATGCCTCGAAGGCTTTCTGGCGCAGGTCGCGGCGCGCCGAGAATTGCAGGAAAGGAACGATAAGTGAGCGCGAGAGCGTCACCACAGGGCCGCTTACGCCCTTTTCAGCGCCAGCAGCGCGGGCGGTGTCGATTACAAATTGCGGCAAGCCTTCCAGATCATCCTCGCCGAGCTCCATAAACCAGCTTCGCTCATCGGCCAGCAAGTTTTGCGTGAAGCTTGTTCCAAGCTCGGCAAGGCGCGATTTGATCTCCGCCATGCGGGTATCTTCTGCACCCGTAAGTGCGGCCCCTGCCCGAACAAATCCGCGTCGGGTAAGCATCAGCACGCGCGCCTGCTCGTCTGTCAGATCAAGCGTGTCGCGCTGTTCCCAAACCGCCTCGACCCGAGCAAACAGAGCTTTGTTGGCGGTGATGCGCGAGAAATGCGCTGCCAGTTTTGGCGAGAAGTCGCGTTGCTGCTCTTCACGCGCAGGGTTGCTATCGGCCCCAGCCACGGTGAAAAAAACCGAGAGCACCTTTTCCAGCGCGCGGCCTACGCTTTCCAATGCGCCGATGACGTTTTCAAAACTGGCAGGCGATGTGTCTTCCGCGATGGCCGCAATTTCGGCATCATGCGCTGCAAGGGCCTCTTCAAGTGCGGGAGCGAAGTCGGCATCCGAAATCTCGTTGAACGGGGCGATCTGGAAGGGTGTGGACCATTCGGCCAAAAGCGGGTTCGTCATGTCGAATTCCTTTTGTAAAAGTGTCAGGCCGCGCGATTCTGGCAAATGGGGCAATCTGCGCGCGTGGCGAGTTTGATTTTGCGGGTTTCGCCATAAAGCCCGTCATAGATCAGCATTTCGCCGCGCAGGATATGGCCCGCGCCGGTGATGAGTTTCACCGCCTCAAGCGCCATCATTGTGCCGATGATGCCGGGCAAGGGCGCAACCACGCCTGCTTCAGAACAAGACGGCGCAAGGCCTGCTGCGGGAGCTTCGGGGAAAATGCACTGATAGCAAGGCCCGCCGCGCGCAGGGTCAAAGACCGAGAGTTGGCCCTCCCACTGCGCCAGCGCGCCCGAGATATAGGGCTTGCCAAGCGCCACGGCGGCGGCATTGCCAAGGTATCGTGTTTCGAAATTGTCGGTTCCGTCCATGATGACGTCATAGTCGACGAAGAGCTCTTTCGCGAGGTCAGCCGTGAGGCGGCGCTGATAGGGGCGCACTTCGATATAGGGGTTAAGTGCGCGCATCACTGCGGCGGCGGAGTGAACCTTGGGTGTGTCGATGGCTTCATCGCGGTGAATGACCTGCCTTTGCAAATTGCTGTGGTCGACGGTGTCGTCATCGATCACCCCGATGGTTCCAACACCTGCGGCAGCGAGATACATGAGCACGGGCGAGCCCAGCCCGCCCGCCCCGATAACGAGCACTTTGGCGTTCTTGAGTTTTTTCTGTCCCGGTCCGCCAAGTTCACGCAGCACGATATGGCGGGCATAGCGCTCAAGCTCGGCATCGCGGAATGTGCCTTGTGGTGTTGTAGCGACCGGTTCGGGAGCGACACGGGCTTTGAGGCGCGCAAGGCCGAAGGCGTAGGCTCCTACCAAAGCAGCCATTCCACCGAAAATAGCCCAGGGTGCCGGGTTGCCTGCAGGAAGCACAAACTGCAGGCTGAAAGCAGCAACATAGACCAACGCGATCAGCCCCCAGATCATTTCCTTTGGCCAGCGCAAGCGCCCGCCCAAGGCCCAGATCATCACCATGATGCCAAGGGGTGCCAGAACCATCAGCTGCGCCCTGTCGAGCCGAAGCCGCCTGCGCCACGGACAGTGTCAGAGAGTGTTTCGGCCAGTTCGAAGCGCGCTTGCACAATAGGGGCAACCACCATCTGCGCGATGCGCTCGCCGTGTTTTACTGTGAACGGCTCGGAGCCTGCGTTCATCACGATAACCCCGAGAGGCCCGCGATAATCGGCATCTATCGTGCCGGGGCTGTTGGGCAATGTGACACCATGCTTCAGGGCGAGCCCCGAGCGCGGGCGCAGTTGCACTTCATAGCCGTGCGGGATTTCAAGCCTGAGCCCTGTGGGCACAAGCGCGCGCGCACCAGCGGCGAGAGTGATCTCGCCACGGTCCGCCAGATTGGCTCGAATATCGGCACCTGCCGCGCCTGCGCTTTCATAAGCGGGCAGGCTCAAGGCGCGGTCGGCCTCTTCATCCCATATAAATTTTACAGTGACCACATTGCACCCTTTTCATCATCCATAAGTGCCAGCATTCAGCTCAACGACGCTGCGATCCGCTCGGCCAACTGGCGCGCCACTTCGGATTTCCCCATGCGCGGCCAGTTGTCCACGCCATCGTCGGTGATCAGATGCACGGTGTTTTCCGTGCCGCCCATGATCCCCGTTTCGGGGCTGACATCATTGGCGACAATCCAGTCACAGCCTTTGCGTTTGCGTTTGGCCGTGGCGTTAGCGATCACATCATCAGTCTCGGCAGCAAAGCCGACAACGAGCTTGGGGCGGCCCTTTTTCATCTGACTCACTTCGGCCAGAATATCGGGGTTTTCAGCGAATTCCAGAACAGGCAGCTTGCCATCCTGTTTCTTGATCTTGGACCCGCTTTCGTGCTTCACGCGCCAGTCAGCCACGGCAGCGGCAAAGACGCCAGCATCGACGGGCAGCGCGCCTTGAACGGCTTTCAGCATCTCGGCGGCACTTTGCACCGCGATCACTTCAACACCTTGCGGCGGAGGCACATCGGCGGGGCCGGTGACAAAGACAACCTCGGCGCCCAGCGCAGCCAAGGCGCTTGCAATCGCCGTGCCTTGCGCCCCTGACGAGCGGTTGGCGATGTAGCGCACAGGGTCGATCGGCTCATGCGTAGGGCCGGATGTGACCAGCACACGTTTGCCTTTGAGGGGGCCGTCAGACAGCGCCGCTTCGACAGCGCCGACGATCTCCATCGGTTCAGACATGCGCCCTGCACCATGCTCGCCACAGGCCATTCCGCCTATGTTCGGACCGACAACGCTTATACCGTCGGCAACCAAAGTGGTAAGATTGCGCTGTGTCGCGGCGTGCTCCCACATACGCACATTCATCGCCGGGGCGATCATGACGGGCGTGTCTGTGGCCATCAGAAGTGTTGTTGCCAGATCATTGGCATGACCGCCTGCCATTTTGGCCATCAGGTCGGCTGTGGCGGGAGCAACGAGCACCAGATCGGCCATACGGCTCAATTGAATATGACCCATCTCGGCTTCGTCTGTGAGATCAAACAGATCGGTATAGACTTTCTCGCCGGCCAGAGCCGAAACCGACAGGGGTGTGACAAACTCCTGTGCGGCACGCGTCAGAACAGGTGTAACGCCTGCGCCCTGTTCTTTCAGGCGGCGGATGAGATCAAGGCATTTATACGCCGCGATGCCGCCGCCGATGATGAGCAGTAGTCTTTTGCCAGCCAGCATTGCGGCCTCCACTTTTCTCTGTTGTGACAAGAGTTAAGCCGAGAGGGAGACAAACTCAATGGGGCTCAGTCTTTGGCGAAGGCTGCGCAGGGGTCTTCACGCTCGGCGGCAGGGCTGTATGTGATGTGGTCAAACTCCCCCTCAGGCGCGGTTTCATCTTCGCCTTGGCCGATAGAATAGACCACAACATCGGAGTGGGCTTTTATCAGGTAAACGGGCATCCCCCAATCCTTGCGAGCATGGCCATTCCCGGTGATCACTGCAACAGGCCCGCCTGTTTCGGCGAGGGCCTGCGCCGTGGCGCGGGCCAGCCCTGCATCACGCAGGCGCTGGACGTCAACCATGACAGGTAGCATTTCGGCGGGCAGAGCATCGCAATGCGCGGCGAGTTGCATAGCCTCGCGAGCCGTTTGCTCGGCCTCGGGCAGCGGCTTGGCAAGGCCATAAGCCTCGGCCTCCGCGCCAAAATGCGCGGCTATGCCAACGCCCATCGCTGCGCGTGTTGTTTCACGATTTATGTGCGCACCATATACTTTTGCCTCTGGTGCGGCCAGCAAGATCGGGGCGTAAAGCACGCCGTCAGGCGAGGCATTTCCCCACCAGTCAAGCGCTGCGAGCGCGACTTCGTCCTTACGGAGTTCTGGCGCAATGTTTGCCGCCGCTTCTGCCGGGAGCATTTCAAACACCAGCGCTTTGGGGGAAAGATCAGACACCCAGTCAGCTTGTTTTGCATGGTGTGCCGCGTTGTCATGGGTTTCGCCCAGAATATAAACATCGGCCTGCGGCAGCGACTGTGCAAAACCGGCGGATGCGATAAGGCTGATTAAAATACTAAGATACTTCATGGGCCAAGATATTCCATGCTTCAGGGAGCGACACAAGGTCGAATTCTCGCGCTGTGACACGCGCTTATATCAATCACCTTTTGTGATTATCACACCCACAAAAATACATTTCTCATAGCCCTGGATGCTGCGTATCGTCGCCTCATGACATATGATCTTTATATCGGCGATAGAGCCTTTTCGAGCTGGTCCTTGCGGGGCTGGCTGATGCTGGAACACTTCGGGCTGCCTTACCGCACCCACCTTGTCGGGCTTTATGCAGGAACGATGGCAGCTGAGCTTGCTCCGCTTGCCCCCGCCCGCACGGTGCCTGCACTGCTGTGCGAAGACGGTGCGGTGCTGTTTGACAGCTTGGCCATGGCGGAAGAGCTGGCCACGCGCCACCCGGAGGCACCGCTTTGGCCCGACAACCCCAAGGCGCGCGCGCTGGCACGGTCGATGGCAGCCGAAATGCACTCGGGCTTTCCGGCTCTGCGCGGAGAGTGCCCGATGCAGCTGTTTCACCAATGGGCCGGCTTCGTGCCCTCCGATGCTGTGCTAAAGGAGCTTGAGCGTTTTGAGATGTTGTTCAGCCACGCCAAAGCCATGGCTGCAGATGGCCCATGGCTTTTCGGGGCCTACTCACTGGCCGATGTGTTTTATGCGCCGCTCATGGCTCGGCTTGCAGGCTATGAACTGCCTGTGAGCGAGGGTGTTGCAACCTATGTTGAAACAACGCTGACAGACCCTGCTTTTCAAACGTGGCGCGCCGAAGGCATCACTGTAAAATATGAGCCATTCCCCTATCCACAGCCCCTTAAAACGAGGGATTGGCCAGTAACCGCAGCCTAAAACTGAATATTTTAAAGGCCTTATTAACCAATTCTAAACATCCGCTGCCTAACCGTTAACCAAACGGGAAAGGCATAATGGTTTCACGCACCTACACAGTGGCATTTGAAGGGGTCGAGGCGCGGCCCGTTGAAGTGCAATGCGCGGTCACACCAGGTTTGCCTGCGTTTTCCATCGTGGGCCTGCCTGATAAGGCGGTCTCTGAGGCGCGCGACCGTGTGCGCGCGGCCCTTTCGGCGTTGTCGATCGCCCTGCCCTCCAAGCGCCTTACTATCAATCTTTCGCCTGCTGATTTGCCAAAGGAAGGCAGCCACTTTGACTTGCCCATCGCTTTGGCCCTGCTTGCGGCCCTCGGGATTTTGCCAGACGATGCGGTGGAGGGCGTGACCTCGCTGGGAGAGCTGTCACTTGATGGTGCACTCGTGCCCGTGATCGGGGCTTTGCCTGCCGCGCTGGCCGCTGCCGAGGAAGGACGCAGCCTGATCTGCCCGGAGGCTTCGGGGGCAGAGGCAGCTTGGGTCGATGCTGCGCAGGTGATTGCGCCCGCCTCGCTTTTGCATGCCATCCAGCACCTCACAGGCCAGATGCCCTTACCCCCGGCCAAACCCGGTGAGGTGCGTGCCGAAAGCCGCAGCCGCGATTTACGCGATGTGAAGGGGCAGGAACGCGCGAAGCGCGCGCTTGAGATAGCGGCGGCAGGGCGCCACCACATGATTATGATAGGCACACCGGGGTCTGGCAAATCCATGTTGGCAGCGCGTATGCCCTCAATCCTGCCGCCGCTCAGCGCCACCGAAGCGCTCGAAACCTCAATGATCCATTCGCTCTCGGGGCTGATCGAAGAAGGTGGAATCTCGCGGGTTCGCCCCTTTCGCGAGCCGCATCACACGGCCTCCATGGCCGCGATTGTCGGTGGCGGGCGCAGTGCGAAACCCGGCGAAATCAGCCTCGCGCACAACGGTGTTTTGTTTATGGACGAGTTTCCCGAATTTCCCCGCGCCGTGCTGGAAACCCTGCGCCAACCGATTGAAACGGGTGAGGTCGTGGTGAGCCGGGCCAATGCACATGTGCGCTACCCTTGCCGTTTTTTGCTGATCGCGGCGGCGAACCCCTGTAAATGTGGCTATCTGTTTGACCCAGCCCGCGCTTGCGCCCGTGTGCCGATATGCGGTGAAGACTATTTGGGGCGTATTTCCGGCCCGCTGATGGACCGTTTTGACATCAAGCTTGATGTGCCGCCTGTCTCGCTGAGCGATCTGGATTTGCCCGCGGGTGGGGCAAGCTCATCCGAAGTTGCCGAGACTGTCGCCAAAGCGCGTGCCGTTCAGGCCGAGCGGTTTGCGGAGGTGGACACCATGCACCTCAACGCTGATGCCGAGGGTACGCTTTTGGAGGAGATCGCCGCGCCCGACGAGGAAGGCCGCAGCTTTTTACTTAAGGCGGCGGATAAATTCGGCCTCACAGCGCGGGGCTATCACCGTATTTTGCGTGTGGCACGCACGATTGCCGACCTTGAAGGCAGCCATGGCGTGCGCAAGCCGCATATCGCCGAGGCGGTCAGCTTTCGGGTAAATGGCGCGGCAGGGAGTTGATCCACACTGCGGTTGTGCCAATCGCTTCACGCGCTTCGGGCAGCCAACCGTCAAGCATATGCCAGACATGCGGTGCGTTTTCCCACATTTCAAGGCGCGCATCCGTGCCAATCTCGCGCAATCTGGCGTCCATGCGGAGCGCATCATCACGCAGGATTTCGGAGTGCGAGGCTTGCAACAATACGGGCGGGCAGTTTGGAAACGCGGCAAAAAGCGGTGAAGCACGTGGATCATCAGGGGGGGTGCTTCCAAGAACCATAGCTGCCAATTCAGGCGCGCGTGCGCTTGAAAAGAAGTGATCTTTCTCGTCGTTGGTCTGCATGGATGCGCCCGAAAATGTATGATCGACAAAAGGCGACCATGCGAAGAGGCCGGCGGGCACCTCGCCTTGCTGACAGAGCTCTGCAAGAAGCGCGAGCGCGATACCGCCACCAGCACTGTCACCGCCAAGAATGATCTGATCTGGCGCATAGCCCAAACCGCGCAGGTGTTGCCACGCAGAGTGCATATCCTCAAGCCCCGCCGGCACAGGGTGCTCCGGTGCAAGGCGATAGGCCGGCAAAAAGGCGCGTAGCCCACTCATCCGGCAAAGGCGCGCGACCAGTTTCTTATGGGTTTGGGGCCCACCCGCAATATGGCCGCCGCCGTGGACATAGAGCAAAACACGCGCATCCCTGACAGGGCCACTGGACACCCAAAGTGCTGGCAGCTTGCCAAATGACGTTTTGGCGAACACCGCGCCGGGAGGCGTGCGAAAGATGAATCGTGCGGCGCGTTTCAGATGGCGGCGGATTGTTTCAGGATTACTCACACGGCCCGTGACGCTGCGCATGGCGGGGCGCACCAGCGCACCCATCATCCGCAGCTGCCAACTCATGCGCGTTTGACCTCGATCGCTTCCCAAATTTTCTCGGCGATATTCACCCCGTCAAAGCGCTCAAGTTCCTGGATGCCTGTGGGAGAGGTTACATTGATCTCGGTGAGGTAGTCGCCGATCACATCAATGCCGACAAAGACCTGCCCTTTTTCCTTCAAAAGCGGCCCGATGCGCGCGCAGATTTCAAGATCGCGCTCGGTGAGGCCGATCTTTTCGGGCCGCCCGCCAACATGCATGTTGGAGCGGGTTTCGCCCGCCGCAGGCACACGGTTGATAGCGCCGACCGGCTCGCCATCAACCAGAATAACCCGTTTGTCACCGTTTGACACATCGGGCAGGAACTTCTGCATGATGAGCGGCTCGCGGCTGTTGGCGCTGAAAAGCTCGTGCAGCGAGGCCAGGTTGCGGTCTTCCGGCGTGAGGCGGAAAACGCCTGCGCCGCCGTTGCCGTAGAGCGGCTTAAGGATCACGTCGTTATGCTCGGCCTTGAAAGCCTTTAACTCTTCCAGATCACGCGTGACCATTGTGGGGGGCGTCAGATCAGGAAAATCGAGCACAAGGAGCTTCTCAGGGTAATTACGCACCCAGAAAGGATCATTCACGACCAAAGTTTCGGGGTGAATACGGTCCAGAATATGCGTGGTTGTGATGTAAAACATATCAAACGGCGGGTCCTGACGCAGCCAGACCACATCGAAAGTGGAGAGGTCGACTTCGGCCTCCTCGCCCAGCGTGAAGTGATCGCCCTCTTTGCGGCGCACTGTCAAAGGCCAGCCGCGCGCCAGCACGCGCCCTTCGCGATAGCTCAACCGCTCGGGCGTGTAGTAAAATAGCTCGTGCCCGCGCGCTTGCGCCTCTTCGGCGATGCGAAAGCTGCTGTCAGCGTTGATGTTGATCGGACCGATCGGGTCCATTTGGAAAGCGATTTTCATGATGCGGCCTTGTTGCAGAAGTTACATCATAAATGGCCGAGATCGCTGCGGGGTTCAATGGCTCAAGCGCCGAAAGCGTTTTTGATGATGTGGCAGGCTCCCGTGCCGTTAACCAAAGCCACATCAATTCTCATCAGACTGAGACGACCTCGCGGCAGCTTGGCGGCATATTCCTCAGCAGCGCAGGAGATACGCGCCATCTGTGCGGGGCCAATCCGCTCAACGGCTTGGGCAAAGTCGCGCGCGCGCTTCACTTCGACAAAGACAGTCTCGCCGTTTTTACTGAAGATCAGGTCAACCTCGCCTGCCTTACCGCGCCAGCGCTGTGCGAGGAGCGTGTACCCCGCCTGCTCATAACGCCGCTGCGCAATCTGTTCGGCAGCAACGCCGGCATGATAGGAGGTTGTGCCACGGCGTTGAGCGGTTTTTGAGGCGGGTGTGAGAGCAATATCGGACATAGTTCATTTCACCATGCCGACCCTAACAATCCCTTAAGATTTTTGCAGATCCAACCCGATTTGATATATGTCGCGGCGCTTAACACCCGTCTCTTGCGCCAGCCTGTCGGCCGCATCGCGCAGGCTCATCTCCTCAAGCAGTGCCGTGAGCGCCTTTTCCAGCGCCTCGCGGCTCACTTCTTTAACGGTGCCTTTTCCGATCAGCACAACGATCTCGCCTTTTAGGGAACGCTCAGCCAGAGTTTCGCTCAGCTCGCGTAATGTGCCAGAAATCACCTCTTCAAATTTCTTGGTCAACTCGCGGCAAACACGCCCCTCACGGTCGGCTCCCAAAACCTCGCCAGCGTCAGAAATCATCGCCGCAATCCGCTTGGGAGATTCGTAAAACACCAACGTGCCTTGTGTGCTTTCGAAACTTTTTAGCGCCTTTCGGCGGGCAGACTTCGTGCTTGGAAGGAAACCGGCAAAGGTGAAAATATCGGTGGGCAAGCCTCCCAGCGTGAGCGCGGTGATAACGGCCGATGGCCCTGGCAGCGAAGTTACGCCAAACCCCGCCGCTTGAACCTCGCGCACCAGATGATAGCCCGGATCAGCGATCATCGGTGTGCCGGCCTCGGAGGCATAAGCGACAGATTGCCCAGCCGCGAGCGCCTTGAGAAGCTTGGGGCGCGCGCGTTCTCCGTTGTGATCGTGATAGGCAATTACAGGACGATCCTTAAGCGGTATGCCATGGATTTCCATCAGTTTTTTCAAGGTGCGCGTGTCTTCCGCCGCCAGCACATCGGCACTGGCCAGCACATCCAGGGTGCGCAACGTAATATCGCGCGCCGTGCCAAGCGGAGTGGCCAGCAAATAGAGCATAGGCTCAAGAGCGCTTTC
This sequence comes from Lentibacter sp. XHP0401, assembly GCF_025751535.1. Taxonomy (GTDB): domain Bacteria; phylum Pseudomonadota; class Alphaproteobacteria; order Rhodobacterales; family Rhodobacteraceae; genus Lentibacter. The sequence continues at coordinate 22,037 of NZ_JAOWLC010000010.1, forward strand.
TTTATGATTCACCTCTAGACCCTCACGCCTTGACGTTTATTATCACCCACGAACCAATTAGCTTGGGCAGGCAGGATTGTTGCTGTTGTAGAACCCAAAGCCTTAGGGAGAAAGAAGTTATCCATGTTTGCTGTTTTGAGCGCTGCCCGCAAGCCCTTCGTGAAACTGTTTGCTCTTATGAGCCTTGTCTGGCTGGCCGCCTGCGAGCCTGTCTCGCTTTCCGGCCCAGCGTCTGGGGGTGGTAACCTAAAGGCAGGTGACGCCGTAAAAGTAGCGCTGTTACTGCCTCGGGGCAGTGCCATTCAAGGCGATAGCCTCGTATCTGATTCGCTTGAGAATGCCGCACGCCTTGCTGTGGCCGATTTGCAGGGCGTAAAAATTGACCTGCGCGTCTACGCCACAGCCGGTGATGCCGGACGCGCCCAAACCGCTGCCAAACAGGCCGTCGCCGATGGTGCACAGGTCATCATCGGTCCGCTGCGCGCAGAATCAGCCAATGCGGCAGCCGTTGCCGTGGCCCCAAGCGGGGTTAACGTGCTGGCCTTTTCCAACAACACCACAATCGCTGGCGGCAACCTCTTTCTTTTGGGATCAACCTTCAACAACTCGGCTGACCGCCTCACCGCCTACGCCAAGCGTAACGGCAAAGACCGCATTCTTGTGGTGCATGACGAAGAGGTCGGCGGCCAGCTCGGCAAAGCCGCGATCACGCAATCCATCGCGCGCACTGGCGCAACACTGGCCGGAACAATCGGCTACGAACGGTCCCAGCAGGGCGTAACCACTGCCGTTCAGCGCATTAAAGCCGCCGCAGCCGCAGGCAACGCCAACGCAATTTTCCTGACCTCGACATCCGACGCAGCTCTGCCGTTTTACGCACAGATGCTCCCCGAAGTTGGTATCAGCAATGCGAACACGCAGTTCATCGGCCTGTCACGCTGGGACATCCCCGCACAGACCCTGCAGCTGCCCGGCTTGCAAGGCGGATGGTTCTCCCTGCCCGATCCAGCCAAAGCGGGCCAATTCTCGGCACGTTATACAGGCGCTTACGGCTCACAACCACACCCTTTGGCCGCACTTGCCTATGACGGCATTGCCGCTGTCGGCGCGCTAGCCAGTTCGGGCAGGCGCAACGCCCTTTCCGCAAGCTCGCTCACGCAGGGCGCAGGCTTTCAAGGCGCAAACGGTATTTTCCGCCTCCGCCCGGACGGAACCAACGAACGCGGCCTTGCCATTGCACAAATTCAGGACCGCAAAGTAGTGATCATTGATGCCGCGCCGAGTTCGTTCAGCGGAGCTGGTTTCTGATTGACCTTGAACTACTCGCTGCCCGCACCACCCGATGATCTGATCTGCCCTGCAGACCGGATCATCAACGCGACAACGCTCACTGAAGAGCTGGCAAGCCTTACGGCAAAGCCCGCGCCCGAAGCCGTGCTACGCAAGCAGGCAACAGCGCTTTTGCTGGAAATACGCAAAGCCGGAATGGCCGAGATCGAGGCCGCTTTTCGCAGTAGCCCGCTCGCGGCGCGCCCGACAAGGCGTGCTTACTGCTGGCTGGCAGACTGCCTTGTCACAGCAGCCTTCGCCCTCGCTTCCGAAGTTATGCACCCCTTAAAACCTGCCGCCAAAGGCGAAAGCCTCGCGCTTCTGGCTGTTGGCGGTTACGGTCGCGGAGAAATGGCCCCCCAATCCGATGTCGACCTTCTGTTCCTGATGCCCAAAACCATCACACCGCGGGCCGAGCGGGTGATTGAGTCCATGCTCTACATCCTCTGGGATTTGCGCCTCAAAGTCGGGCATTCAAGCCGCACGGTTGCCGATTGCCTCACCCTCGGCGCAGGAGATTTCACGATCCGCACCGCCCTGCTAGAGCGGCGTTTTCTGGTCGGCGATGAAGCTGTCACTACGACTTTGTCAAAGCGTCTGAATCAAGATCTTTTTACAGGCACAGAAACCGAGTTCGTCACAGCCAAGCTGGCCGAGCGCGACGAGCGCCACGAGCGGCAAGGCGAGCGCTACGTTGTGGAACCCAACGTCAAGGAAGGCAAAGGCGGGCTACGCGATTTGCAATCGCTCTACTGGATTGCGAAATATGTGCACCACGTCGAGACAATCGAAGACCTTGTCCGCCTCAACGTATTCAGCGCCGAAGAATACGAGCACTTCCAGAAAGCTGAAAACTTTCTTTGGGCTGTCCGCTGCCATCTGCACCTGATCACCAAACGCCCCAACGAACAACTGACTTTTGATCTGCAAGTCGAGGTGGCCGAGCGTATGGGCTATGAAGACCGTGCAGGCCGCCGCGCGGTTGAACATTTCATGCAGGATTTCTTTCGTAATGCCACCCGCGTCGGTGATCTGACACGCATCTTTCTCACCAAGCTTGAGGCCATTCATGCCAAGCCCGAGCCGCTACTTCAGCGGATATTCTCGCGCAAGCCCAAGGTGAAGGAGGGCTACGAAGTGGTTCACGGGCGGCTGGCCATCGCCGATGAAGCTGCGTTTTTATCAAATCCGCTCAATCTGTTACGCGTGTTTGAAGAGGGCCTTCGCACGGGTATGCTCATTCATCCCGATGCGATGCGGCTGGTGACAGCCAATCTCGGGTTAATCGACGAGGCATTTCGCGAAAACCGCGAAGCGCGGCGGATTTTTCTTGATCTGCTGCTCAAACACGGCAACCCCGAGCGCGCCCTGCGCCGTATGAACGAGCTTGGTGTGTTGTCCGCCTTTGTCCCGGAATTCGAGCCCATCGTAGCGATGATGCAATTCAACATGTATCATTCCTATACAGTCGACGAGCACACAATTCAGGTCATCTCGAACTTCTCGCGCATCGAGCGGCTGGAGCTGGAAGAAGAACTGCCGATCTCGACGGAAATTCTGCGCGAAGGCGTTGATCGCAAGGTGCTGATGGTCGCCATGCTGTTGCATGATATCGGCAAGGGCCGTGATCAGGATCACTCGGTTCTGGGCGCACAGATTGCCCGCAAGGTTGCGCCGCGCCTCGGCCTCAACCGCAATGATTGCGACACCGTGGAGTGGCTTGTGCGCTACCACCTGCTCATGTCCGATATGGCCCAGAAACGCGATATTGCCGATCCGCGCACCGTGCGCGATTTTGCCAAAGCCGTGCAATCAGTCAAGCGGCTCGATCTGCTTACTGTTCTCACAGTCTGTGATATTCGCGGCGTTGGCCCCGACACCTGGAACAACTGGAAAGCCGCACTCATCCGTGCACTTTATCGCCAGACCCGCCAGGCACTTGAAGAAGGTATGGAAGCGCTCAATCGTGAAAACAGGGGCGCAGAGGCCAAGTTGGCGCTACGCACCGAGCTTGCGGACTGGAGCAAGAAAGACATCAAACAAGAAACGGCGCGCCATTATCCGCCCTATTGGCAAGGTCTGCACGTGACGGCTCATGTGGTCTTTGCCAACCTTCTCAAAGGCATTGGCGACACCGAAATCCGCATTGATCTACACCCGGATGAAGACCGCGACGCAACCCGCGTCTGCTTTGTCATGGCCGATCACCCCGGAATTTTCTCGCGTATGTGCGGCGCACTGGCCCTTGTCGGGGCCAATATCGTCGATGCGCGCACCTTTACCTCCAAAGACGGCTACGCCACTGCCGCTTTCTGGGTACAAGATTCCGAAGGCAGTCCCTTTGAAGCCGCGCGCTTGCCGCGCCTGCGCAAAATGATCGAGCGCACACTGGCAGGCGAAGTCATTGCAGGCAAAGAAATCCAGACACGTGACAAGCTCAAAAAGCGCGAGCGCGCCTTCCGTGTCCCCACCTCGATCACATTTGATAACGAGGGTTCCGAAATTTACACCATCATTGAGGTCGACACCCGCGACAGACCAGGCCTGCTCTATGATCTCACCCATACTTTAGCAAATTCAAACGTCTACATCGCCTCCGCCGTAATCGCGACATTCGGCGAACAAGTTGTCGATACTTTCTACGTCAAGGATATGTTCGGATTGAAATTTTACACGGAGAGCAAACAGAAAACTCTCGAAAACAAGCTTCGCGCAGCTATCACCGAAGGCGCCAAACGCGCCAGCTCCTGACTTTGCGCGTATTGGCGCACCATTTCTGTTTCTTCTCTGTTCTAAAATACCGCAAGTGGGAGACAGCGCTCCCACTTGAGCGGCGTGCGAAGCACGGCGCAAAACCTCACTTCCTTGCACCGCAGCAATCGTCTACACCAAACACGAACAACAAAAGACCAGCCATGAAACAAATCCGCCTCGTCTCAGGTATCTTCACCGTCGGCTTCTGGACTCTCATGAGCCGCATCATGGGATTTGTCCGCGATATCCTGATCTCGTCCTATATTGGCCCAGGCGCTGTGATGGATGCCTTCGTGGTGGCTTTCCGCCTGCCCAATATGTTCCGCCGCTTTTTCGCCGAGGGGGCGTTTAACGCAGCTTTCGTGCCCATGTTTTCCAAAAAGCTCGAAGCTGGCGAAGATGCCGAAGGCTTTGCCGCCGTTGCCCTCAGCTGGCTCAGTCTTGCGGTTCTGGCGCTCACGGGCATTGCCCTTATCTTTATGCCGGCCCTGGTTTGGGCTACGGCCGAGGGCTTCGCGGACGATGAGCGCTTTGATATGGCCACAGGCTTTGGACGTATTGTCTTTCCCTATATTTTCTTCATCTCACTGGCGGCGCTCTTCTCTGGTGTGCTCAATGCCACGGGCCGCTTCGCCGCCGCTGCGGCCGCGCCTGTGTTGCTCAATATCCTGCTCACCTGCGCCATGCTCTTTGCAGCCCATACGGGCGGCAGTGTCGCGCGTGCGCTGGTATGGTCCATTCCGTTCGCTGGGATCGCGCAGCTCGTGCTGGTTTATGTGGCAACCCGCCGCGCCGGCTTACGCATTGTGCCCAAGCTTCCCCGACCCAGCCCCGAAATGGGCAAGCTGTTGCGCATCGCGGTGCCTGCAGCGCTGGCGATGGGAGTTGTGCAGATCAATCTTGTTGTGGGGCAGCTTGTCGCTTCGGATTATGAAAAAGCCATCAGCTGGCTTTATGCCGCCGACCGCCTCTATCAGCTTCCGCTCGGTGTGGTCGGTATCGCTGTGGGAATCGTGCTGTTGCCCGATCTGTCCCGCCGCCTCAAAGCCGGCGATGACGCTGGTGCACAGAATGCTTACTCGCGCGCAACCGAGCTTTCACTCGCGCTCACCCTGCCCTCGGCTGTGGCCCTTATCATCATCCCCTTGCCGCTCGTCACAGTGCTGTTCGCGCGTGGCAACTTCTCGGCCGATGACGCTGCCGCCACAGCATTGGCCGTAAGTATTTATGGCCTCGGCCTACCCGCTTTTGTGCTGCAAAAAACACTCCAGCCGCTGTTTTTTGCCCGGGAGGATACAAAAAGCCCGTTCCGCTACGCGCTTTTGGCAATGATCGTAAACGCCGCGCTGGCTTTTGGCCTCAAGCCCTATATCGGCTGGCTCGCACCCGCTGTGGCGGCAACACTGGCTGCTTGGATCATGGTGGCACAACTTGGCTTCGGAGCACGCAGGTTTGGGGAGGTCACCCGCCTTGATACCCGCTTCAAAAGTCGTATCTGGCGGATTATCTTTGCCTCGATTGCCATGGGCGTCGTGGTCTGGGCGACCAATCTGGCGCTTTCACCGCTGTTTATCGCGGGCGGCTGGCGCTATCTGGCACTTGCGCTCCTGGTGGTGAGCAGCATGTTTGCCTATTTCGGGATCGGCCAGCTTTTTGGCGCGTTTCGCTTGGCTGAATTCAAGTCTGCCCTGCGCCGCGGATAGCTTCACGCAGACGGGCAAACCCTCCCGGACTCACAAGAAACGAAACGCCAAAGCCCGTGGCAAAGCCCACGATTTCGGCTATCCAGACACCATCCGAGCCAAACAGCAGGCCAAAGATCAGCCGTATCACCATCAGGAACCCGATGAGTTGGAACGCGCGCAACTGTGGCTCCCCCAACGAGCGCAGTTGCAGCCAGAGGATATAGGTAAACGCCCCGATCAAACCATAAGCGGCAGGGTAGCCGCCGATCAACATACCGGCCTCAGTTTTCAACAGGCCCCAGGCCAGCGCACCGAGGATGGACGCGGAAAAGAACACCACAAGCACCGCCCACCAGCGGAACCTGTCACCGACATATTTGCCCAGCGCCAGCATAATCGCGGCCGCAAAGATCATATGCACAAAGCTGCCGTGCAAAAACGGATAGGTTACAAAGCGCAAAAGGTGCTCAAGTGGCCATTCGCCCCGCTCCCACATCCATCTTACCAGACTGCCAAAGACGCCATAATCCTCGATCATCGCCACCCGCCAACCGATCCCCATGCGTCCTCCAACCAGCCCCGCCTCGGCGGCGGCAAATACCCCCTCCACAAGAACCATCACGGCAAAGAGCACCACGACCACGGGCGAGATATCATTGACTGGGCTTTGGTTGCGCATAACGGCCTCTGCTTGACGTTGCTTTGCCCCATGAGTAAGCCAGCCGGACACAGACTTCTAGGCACAGACTTCCGATCGGAGAAATACCATGAGTGATGCGGTCCAAACGCAGTCCTCCAACGCGGCTTTCACGAAGCGCGTTTTTTCAGGCATCCAACCTTCAGGTGATTTGCATCTTGGCAATTATCTCGGCGCGCTCAAGCGATTTGCCGGAGCGCAGAACCAGGGCATCGAAACAGTTTACTGCATGGTCGATCAGCACGCGATCACCGTCTGGCAAGACCCTGCCGAGCTCAAGCGCTCGACCCGCGAGCTGGCAGCCGGCTTTATCGCTTCGGGGATTGATCCTGAGAAGTCCATTCTCTTCAATCAATCTCAAGTGGCCGAGCATGCGCAGCTTGCATGGGTCTTTAACTGCGTCGCCCGTATGGGCTGGATGCAGCGCATGACCCAATGGAAAGACAAGGCCGGAAAGAACTCTCAGAACGCCTCGCTTGGCCTCTTTGCCTATCCCTCGCTCATGGCGGCGGATATCCTTGTTTATCACGCAACACATGTGCCTGTGGGCGAAGACCAGAAGCAGCACCTTGAGTTGACCCGCGATATCGCCATCAAGTTCAACAACGATTACGGCGTCGAGTTCTTTCCTGTCACCGAACCTGTCATCGAAGGCGCCGCCACGCGGGTGATGAGCCTGCGCGATGGCACGAAAAAGATGTCAAAGTCCGATCCATCTGATGCCTCGCGCATCAATATGACCGATGATGCCGACACGATTGCGAAGAAAATCCGCAAGGCCAAGACCGACCCCGAGGCGCTGCCCTCAGAGGCTAAAGGCCTTGAGGAACGCCCCGATGCGCGCAACCTTGTAAATATCTACGCAGGCCTTGCCGACATGAGCGTTGACGAGGTGCTGCGCGATGTGGGCGGCAAAGCTTTCTCCGAGTTCAAGCCGATGCTGGCCGATCTGGCTGTGGCGAAGCTCTCGCCCATTTCAACCGAAATGGCGCATCTTATGGAAAACCAGGACGAGATCGACGCCATCCTGCGCAAAGGGGCAGATTCCGCCCGCGCGATTGCTACGCCTATTCTTGAGAAAACCTATGATATTATCGGAATGGTGCGCTGATATCGACACCCGCGCACAAACCCTGTGCGCGGGTGACTCTTTTTATCAAGCAGTTTAAGGCCTAACTAAGCTCCAAACCAAAGGAGCCTAGCCATGTCCCAACCTGTTGATCCTCAAACCCGTATTGGCCACGTTCACCTGAAGGTAGCCGATCTTGACCGCGCCATAGGCTTCTATTCAGGTGTTCTCGGTTTCTCCGTGACACAGCGCTACGGCACAGGTGCGGCCTTTCTGGCGGCGGGGAGCTATCATCACCATATAGGCCTCAACACATGGGAAAGTGCAGGTGGCACACCACCGCCAACGGGGCACACAGGGCTTTACCATACCGCCTTTCTTTACCCTACACGCGCCGCGCTGGGAGATGCTTTGCGCCGAATTCTCGCAGCAGACCTGAACCTTGATGGCGCAGCCGACCACGGCGTTAGCGAAGCCCTCTATTTGCGTGATCCCGACAATAACGGTGTCGAGCTTTACTGGGACAAGCCGAAAGCCCAGTGGCCGCGGGGTGCGGACGGCACGCTCAACATGACCAATGAGCGGCTCGATCTTGCTGCACTTCTCGCAGAAGCGGGTTGATTTCGCACTTTACCCTCCTCTTTGGCCAGCCTAACCTCTGGCCAAACGAGAGGATACACCATGGCAGTCGGAACCAATATCAAAACCTATTTCAACGGCACGTGGCATGAGGGTAACGCCCCCATCATCAATGCCGCCGATCACGGCGCATGGCTGGGCAGCACGGTCTTTGACGGGGCCCGCTTTGTAAACGGCCTGATGCCTGACCTTGATTTGCACTGCGCACGCGTGAATCGCTCGGCCGAGGCGCTGATGCTCAAACCCACCGTCAGCACCGAAGATATGGTCGCGATCGTGCGTGAGGGGCTTGCTTCCTATGCTCCTGGCGCGGCGGTCTACATCCGTCCGATGTATTGGGGCATTGGTGGCGATGTGACCGCCATTGTACCGAGCCGAGAGGAAACGGGTTTTGCCATTTGCCTTGAAGAAATCCCGTTTGCCCCCGACACAGCCAGCACCACGCTGACGCGCACACGCTTTCGCCGCCCCGTGCTGGAAAGCGCTGTTGTGAATGCCAAGGCAGGCTGTCTTTATCCCAACAATGCGCGAATGCTCACCGAGGCCCGCGCCAAGGGCTTTGGCAACGCTCTGGTGGCTGATGCCATGGGAAATGTCGCCGAGACGGCCACGGCCAATGTGTTTATGGTTAAGGATGGCGAGATATTCACCCCCATCGCCAACGGAACCTTCCTCTCGGGGATCACCCGTGCGCGGCATATCTCAAATCTCGCGGCGGATGGCACAACGGTGTATGAAACCGTGCTCGGCTTTGAAGACTTTCACGAAGCCGACGAAGTGTTTCTCTCGGGCAATATGTCCAAGGTAACGCCGGTTACGGCCTTTGATGACACAAGCTATCAGGTTGGCCCTGTTACGCGGCGTGTGCGTGAACTCTATTGGGATTGGGCCGCCACAACCGCATCATGAGCCATTGCACCCAAACGCGGCTTGCTGCATTCTGCCCGCTGATCAGGGAGGCCGAACATGCGTAAGTTTCTAGTTGTGCTGGACGACAGCCGCGAATGCCTCAATGCCATGCGTTTTGCCGCAATGCGCGCAGCCAAAACCGGCGGAGGTGTTGAAATCCTAGCGGTGATCCCGCCTGAGGAGTTCAATCACTGGATCGGCGTGGGCGATATCATGCGCGAAGAAACCCGGGAGCGTATCCATGCGCATTTCGAGGTTTTCGCCAAGTGGATGCGCGACAGGCAAGGTGTTGATCCCGAGCTTGTCATCCGTGAAGGTGAACCTATTTCAGAAATCCTCGAGCAAGTGCAGCAGGACAAAGAAATCGGTGTGCTTGTTCTGGGAGCGAGTTCTGACAAAAAAGGCCCTGGGCCGCTTGTCACCCAACTGGCCCGCGCGGCGGGCAGCCTTGAAATTCCAATCACAATCGTGCCAGGCGAGCTTTCCAAAGAGCGCCTCGAAGCGATCACTTAACTCACTGAAATACAGGACATAAAATGAGCGATACTGACAAGAACAACGACGATAAAAAAGACGACGACAAAAAAAACGGCGGTATTGCGCAAAAGCTGTTTGAAGCCCGCGAAATCCTGATTTGTGAAGCGATTGACCAGAAGATGGCCAGCCGCGTTGTCAGCCAGCTTCTCGCCCTCGCCGCAGACAGCGATGACGACATTACGCTCTTCCTCAACAGCCAGGGCGGACATGTCGAGGCCGGAGATTCTATCCATGATATCATCCGCTTCATCAAACCTCGGGTGAAGATTGTGGGCACCGGTTGGGTGGCTTCAGCAGGCACGCACATCTTCCTTGCGGTTGATAAGGAAGACCGTGTTTGTCTGCCCAATACCCGTTTTCTCATCCACCAGCCCTCAGGCGGTGTGGGCGGCAAAGTGACTGACATCGCCATTCAAGCCGAGCAGATCGAGATCATGCGCGCACGTCTGGCGCGGATTATCTCCGAGCAGACAGGCCAAAAGCTTGAAAAGGTTATGAAAGACATAGAACGTGACCACTGGATGGACACGAAAGAGGCCATGGAATACGGCATTCTTTCGCGCGTCATCACCCACGCTTCCGATCTCTGATTTTAAACCTATATTGCAAGGCCAGCCGTTTAATATGCGGCTGGCCTTTTCGCTTCCAACGTCAGGTGCTCCGCGATGATGTATCTGTTCTTTTGCCTTGTGCTCGCGGGCCTCGCGGCCTTCGCCTTTCGCGCCCGCTCAAAGCAGCAAGCGCGCGCCAACCTGCTGGCTAGACCTCTTGATGACGACGGGCGCGAGATCATCGCGGAATACGTTCCCCTTCTGGAAAAGCTCCCTTCCGAGCTGCGCCCCAAGCTTGAAGGCAAGATAAACCTGTTTCTCGATCAGGTTCAATTTTTCGGCTGCAACGGACTTGAAGTGACCCAAGAAATGGAGTTTTCCATCGCCGCACAAGCCGCGCTTCTCGTTGTGAATATGGATGAATGGTATGACGATCTCACCACTGTTCTGATCTATCCAAGCGCTTTCAAATCGGTTCAGGCCGAGCACAACGGCTACGTTGTGACCGAGCGCGAGATCGTGCGCACAGGAGAAAGCTGGCAGCGCGGTCCGGTCATCCTGTCGTGGCAGCACAGCGAGCAAGGTGCCGATGACGCCGAGGACGGGCACAATGTGGTGCTACACGAGTTTGCCCACCAGCTTGACGGCCTTTCCGGTCACACCGATGGCGCTCCGCTCTTGGGTAAGGGTCACAACCCCGCCGCCTATGAGCGCATCTTTCTCGATGTTTTCGAACGACATGTGAAAAATGTCTCCTCTGGCCGCAGAACTGTAATCGACGCCTATGGCGCGACAGGCCATGAAGAGCTTTTTGCTGTTGCCGTCGAGATGTTTTTTGAAACGCCCTTGGCCCTCAAAGCGGATGAGCCCGAGTTTTATGACCAGCTAGCCCAACTCTTCAGGCTGGATCCCGCGAGTTGGCAGTGAAGCGCCACTTTAGAATCATTCCAAATCTTGACTTTGCCTGTCACGAAGCGCATATCTGAGCAAATAGATAAGGAACCCGAGCCATGTTCATCCAGACCGAATCCACTCCAAACCCCGCCACGCTCAAGTTCTTGCCGGGTCAGACCGTTCTGGCCACGGGCACTGCCGATTTCCCGAGCGCCGAGAGCGCGGACACATCGCCACTGGCGAGCCGTATCTACGGCGTAGATGGCGTGAGCGGTGTGTTTCTTGGAGCCGACTTTGTGACGGTAACCAAAGCTGATGCGGTTGACTGGGATCACATCAAGCCTTCGGTTCTGGGCGCGATCATGGAGCACTTCCAGTCTGGCGACCCGGCGATAGCCGATAGCGGCGCCCCCGCAGCGGGCGGCCATGCAGAGCACTCCGGTGAAGACAGCGAGATCGTTGGCCAGATCAAGGAACTGCTCGACACCCGCGTGCGCCCGGCTGTAGCGCAAGATGGTGGCGACATTACCTTTTACGGCTTTGAAAACGGCGTGGTTTATCTGCACATGCAGGGCGCTTGCGCGGGCTGCCCCTCTTCGACCATCACGCTGAAAATGGGGATCGAGAACCTGCTGCGCCACTATATCCCCGAGGTGACAGAGGTGCGGCCTGTTGCCGTCTGAGCCGCTGATACTTGCGTTTGACACATCGGCCGCGCATTGCGCGGCCGCTTTGCTATCAGGCGAGACCCTGCTTGGAACGGCGTATGAGCCGATGAAGCGCGGGCAATCGGAGCGGCTTTTTGTCTTTCTGGAAGAGCTGTTGGCACACCATAATGCAAGATGGCAAAACCTGTCCAAAATCGGTGTAGGTGTTGGCCCCGGAAATTTCACGGGCATTCGAATTGCCGTTTCTGCCGCGCGGGGACTTTCTCTTTCGCTTGGTATTCCCGCGATCGGGGTGAGCGGTTTTACCGCCGCGCGCTTTGGGGAAGATGCGGAGAGCCCCGTGGCTCTCCCTGCCCCGCGCGAGCAAGTATATTTTTCAAGCGAAGGTGACAGCGCCAAGCTGGTTGCCACCTCTGAGGCTGGAGAAGCGCTCGGCTTGCCTGTTCCTGAAGACTTGGTTGAGCGAATTGCGCGCATCGCTGCCAGCACCAAGAGCGCCCCCCCACCCGCGCCGCTTTACATTCGTGCGGCCGATGCAGCACCTGCTTCGGACCAGCCCCCGCGTATTCTTGATGACGCCTGAAGCCCTTGCCGATATCCACGCCGCCTGCTTCCCCGCAAAGCCATGGAGCGCCGCGGAGCTTTCTGACATGCTGGCGCAGAGCGGCATGGTTTGCGAAGCCGAGGCACGCGGGTTTGCACTTGCACGGGTAACACTTGATGAGGCGGAACTTCTCACCATTGCCATAAGCCCCGAGATGCAGGGCCATGGGCTCGGACATGCTCTTTTGAGCCGGCTTATCAGCCGCCTTACTGCGCGGACTGTGGCCAGGGTTTTCCTTGAAGTGGCCACAGACAACATCGCCGCGCGTTCGCTTTATGCGCGTTTGGGATTTGCCGAAGTCGGGCGGCGGCGCGGCTATTACCAGCGTTTGGGCCAGCCTGCTGCTGATGCTTTGGTTCTGGCGCTGAATCTGGGGGATTAGAGCACTCTGCCCCTAGGTCAATACGCAAGAATCGGTTGACCCTTCCCCGTGAAAGCGCCCTAATTGCCCCTGATCACCTGATCTGCTCAATTTCCGCAACGGCGAGACTGCCCTGCGCAATAAAAACGGGAGAAACCTATGACCCTTATGCAAAAATTCCTCAGCGGCGCGGCGGCTCTTGCCCTTACAGCGGGCGCAGCTCTGGCCGAGCCAGCCCTGATTTATGACCTTGGCGGCAAGTTTGACAAATCTTTCAATGAAGCCGCGTTTAACGGCGCTGAAGTCTGGGTGAAAGAAACCGGCGGCACTTACCGCGAAATCGAACTGCAATCGGAAGCGCAGCGCGAGCAAGCGCTCCGCCGTTTTGCCGAAGCGGGTGCGAACCCCGTTGTAACAACCGGCTTCGCCATCGCCGGCTCGCTTGAAGAAGTGGCCAAAGACTATCCAGACACCAAGTTTGTCAACATTGACGGTTGGATCGAGAACATTCCTGCAAACGTGCAACTCATTGCCTTTCAGGAGCATCAGGGCTCCTATCTTGTGGGCATGATGGCCGCGATGGCAACCAAGACAGACACTGTCGGCTTTATCGGCGGTATGGATGTTCCGCTCATCCGCCACTTCGGCTGCGGCTATGCCCAAGGTGCAAAGGCTGTGAACCCTGACATCAAGATTGTCGCCAATATGACAGGCACAACCCCGACAGCCTGGAACGACCCGGTAAAAGGCTCAGAGCTTGCGAAAGCCCAGATCAGCCAGGGCGCAGACGTGATCTATGCGGCAGCGGGCGGCACCGGTGTTGGCGTTCTGCAAACAGCGGCGGATGAGGGCATTCTCTCGATCGGCGTGGACAGCAACCAGAACCACCTGCACTCAGGCAAGGTTCTCACCTCGATGCTCAAGCGCGTCGATGTGGCCGTGTACAACGCGATGAAAGCGGGCACAGAGCTAGAGACAGGCGGCATGACCGTGCTTGGTCTTGCGGACGACGGTGTTGGCGTTGCTATGGACGAGCACAACGAAGCGCTCGTGACCGAAGAAATGAAAGCAGCTATCGCAGAGGCGCGCGAAAAGATCATCGCCGGCGATATCAACGTGGTCAGCTACTACGAAAACGACAGCTGCCCAGCGCTCTCGTTCTGATTTGCGACTGCAAAACATGACAGGGCCGCGCGGTTTAACTCGCGCGGCCTTTTGCGACGATAAGGCCGCTGCACGGAAGGGCGAAACATGACAGAGCCAGCGATCGAGCTGAAAGCTATTTCCAAAGCCTTCGGCCCTGTGCAAGCCAATAAAGACATTGCAATCAAGGTGATGCCCGGCACGATCCACGGGATAATCGGCGAGAACGGCGCGGGGAAATCAACACTGATGTCGATCCTCTTCGGCTTTTACAAAGCCGATAAGGGCGAAATTTTCATTCACGGCAAGAAGACGCAAATTCCCGATAGCCAAGCCGCAATTTCAGCAGGTATCGGGATGGTGTTTCAGCATTTCAAGCTGGTAGAAAACTTTACCGTGCTTGAAAATGTCATCCTTGGAGCAGAAGATGGCGGGCTTTTGCGGCCCTCGCTGGCCAAGGCCCGCAAAACGCTGAAAGAGCTGGAAGACGAATACGAGCTGCACGTCGACCCCGACGCTCTCATCCAGGACATCGGCGTGGGCCGCCAGCAGCGGGTCGAAATTCTCAAGGCGCTCTATCGCAAGGCCGATATTCTCATTCTCGACGAGCCGACTGGCGTGCTGACTCCTGCCGAGGCCGATCAGCTTTTCCGTATTCTGAACCGCCTCCGTGAAGAGGGTAAAACCATCATCCTGATCACCCACAAGCTGCGCGAGATCATGGAAATTACCGATACTGTGAGCGTGATGCGACGCGGCGAGATGACGGCTACAGTCAAGACATCCGAAACCAGCCCCGGGCAGCTTGCAGAGCTGATGGTGGGGCGGAAGGTGTTGCTGCGCGTCAATAAAAAGCCCGCCCAGCCAAAAGAGATCGTGTTGGATGTGCAAAACCTGAAGGTAACCGACAGCAAGGGCGTTCAACGGCTCAAGGACATTTCGCTCAATGTGCGTGCGGGTGAAATCCTTGGCATTGCCGGCGTGTCGGGCAACGGCCAGAGCGAGCTTTTGCAAGTGCTCGGAGGTATGCGAAACGGCACGGGGCGCGTGCTTGTGAACGGACAGGAGATTGACCTCACGGGGCGCTTCTCGGACGGGCAATCGCGGCGCGCGCGCGGCATTGCCCATGTGCCAGAAGACCGCCAGCGCGAGGGGCTGATCATGGAGTTTACCGCATGGGAAAACACCATTTTCGGCTATCATCGTGACCCGGAGTTTCAGCGCGGGCCGTTCATGGACCAAGGCAAGATCATTGCAGATGCCGAAGGCAAAATCGAACGCTTTGATGTGCGCCCGCCCAATGCCAAGCTGACGGCCAAGAACTTCTCGGGTGGCAACCAACAAAAGCTGGTTCTGGCCCGCGAGATCGAGCGCAACCCTGATTTGCTGCTGGTCGGCCAGCCTACACGCGGGGTTGATATCGGGGCGATCGAATTTATCCACCAGCGCATCATCGAACTGCGGGATGCTGGCAAGGCCATATTGCTTGTCAGCGTCGAGCTTGAGGAAATACTCTCGCTCTCCGACCGTATCGCAGTCATGTTTGACGGGCAGATCATGGGCGAGCGCCTGCCAAGCGAGACCGATGAAAAAGAACTCGGCATGCTTATGGCGGGTATGAACGGCAAAGACAAAAACGGAGCGGCTGCCTGATGGAAAAGATGCCAAAATGGGCTGATGCCACCCTTGTGCCGCTGATTTCGCTCCTGCTCGCGGCATTTCTTTCGGCGCTTGTTATTCTGGCAATCGGGGAAGACCCGGTGGCCGCCTTCAAGCTTATGGTGGAGGGGGCACTTATGCGTTCCTCAGGTTGGGGCTATACGCTGTATTATGCCACCAACTTCATCTTTACAGGCCTCGCTGTCGCGGTCGCCTTTCATGCGCGGCTTTTTAACATTGGCGGCGAGGGGCAAGCTATGATTGCGGGCCTCGGGGTAGCGCTTTGTTGTCTCTATATTCCCTGGCCGCACTGGAGCTTTGCGCTGCTCGGCTCCTGCTTTTTTGCAGGGCTTTTCGGGGCTGCATGGGCGCTGATCCCTGCCTATTTGCAAGCCAAGCGCGGCAGCCATATCGTGATCACTACAATCATGTTCAACTATATCGCCTTTTCGGTGCTCGGCTATATGCTCGTCAACGTGCTGCGCCCCGCCCGCGCGATGGACCCGGCCTCTGCCCGCTTCCCCGCGGCGACAAATCTGCCCACCTTTGAGGACATGTTCTCGACAGCCGCTGCGCCCCTCTTTCGCAGCGCGCCTGTCAACGTGAGCTTCTTCGTGGCCCTTGCCGCCTGCGTTTTAGTCTACCTCCTCATCTGGCGCACCCGCCTCGGCTACGAAATCCGCCATTTCGGCTTTTCCGAAACCGCCGCCAACTACGCGGGCACAAGCAGCGTGCGCATCACTATCGTTGCCATGCTCATTTCAGGCGCGCTTGCAGGGCTTATGGCAGTGAACACCACACAGGGCGAGGCCGAGCGACTTATCCTCAATTCGACAGAAGGCGCAGGCTTTATCGGCATTGCCGTGGCGCTGATGGGGCGCAATCACCCCGTTGGGGTTTTGCTCGCCGCGCTGCTCTTTGGCTTCCTTTACCAAGGTGGTGCCGAGCTTGCGCTTTGGACCAATATTCCCCGCGAGCTGATTACGGTTATTCAGGCTCTGGTTATCCTGTTCACAGGGGCGCTTGATAACATGGTGCGCGCACCGCTTGAGCGGATCTTTCTTTCGATGCGCAAAAACAAGGGGGCGCTATAATGGAGCTTCTCACGATCATTCAGGTGCTTGATAGCACCATGCGCCTTGCCACACCGCTTTTGCTGGCCTGCCTTGCGGGGCTTTACTCGGAGCGCGCAGGGATTTTTGACATTGGCCTTGAGGGTAAAATGCTGGCGGCAGCGCTACTTTCGGCAGCTGTGGCCTTTACCTCGGGCAATGTCTGGCTTGGCATGCTGGCGGGCATCGGGGCGTCGATGGCGCTTTCGCTCATTCATGGTATTGCCTCGATCACCTTCCGTGGCAACCAACTCATCTCGGGTGTGGCGATCAACTTTCTTGCCTCGGGCCTTACGGTGCTGATTGCGCAGGACTGGTTCTCACAGGGCGGGCGCACGCCTTCGCTTGCTGGGTCCGCACGGTTCGAGCCGATCACCCTGCCCGGTGCTTTGACACGCGTGCGCGACATTGCCGAGGCAAGCCCGCTCATGCAGATATATTCCGAGCTGGTCTCTGGCCACACAATCATCGTTTATCTCTCGCTTTTGCTTGTGCCGCTGACATGGTGGGTGCTGTTTCGCACACGCTTTGGCCTGCGCCTGCGGGCAGTAGGCGAAAACCCTGCGGCTGTTGATACGGCGGGTATCTCGGTTGTTGGAATACGCTTTGCCGCCGTGATGATCTGCGGTATTTTATGTGGCATCGCAGGGGCCTATCTTGCGACCGCCCTGCAAGCGCAGTTTGTCAAAGAGATGACGGCGGGGCGCGGGTTTATCGCGCTGGCGGCGCTGATCTTTGCCAAATGGAGGCCATGGCATGCGCTGTCGGCCTGCCTTTTGTTTGGCCTGCTGCAAGCCATTGCTGTGCGTTTCCAGAGCATCGACGTCGGCACTTTCACCATTCCTGTGCAGTTTATGGAGGCGCTGCCTTATATCCTCACCGTCGTTATTCTGGCTGGTTTTGTCGGCAAGGCGATTCCTCCGCGGGCAGGCGGAGAGCCTTATATAAAAGAGAGATAGCACCGTAAAATAGAGCCAGTGGTAGACCCGGATAGCGCCAGCTTGAGTAAATAGATGTTTCCAGCTGCAATATGCGAGTTCTACACCTTGCAAAAGCGGCTTGGGTGACGCTAGGAAAACAGATGATGATTTACCTCCCCATAGCCGAAGTTTCGGTCAATGCCTTCCTGCTTCTTGGGCTGGGCGGCATTGTGGGCGTGCTGTCAGGCATGTTCGGTGTGGGCGGCGGCTTTTTGATGACGCCGCTTCTGTTCTTTATCGGCATCCCCCCTGCGGTGGCTGTGGCCACGGAGGCCAACCAGATTGTGGCCTCGTCCTTCTCGGGCGTGCTGGCCCACTTCAAGCGCAAGACCGTTGATCTCAAGATGGGCACTGTGCTGCTGATCGGCGGTCTGATCGGGGCGGCGTTCGGGGTTGTGCTGTTTAACTACCTCAAGGCACTCGGGCAGGTCGATCTGTTGGTGCGGCTTTGTTACGTAGTTTTCCTCGGAGTGGTTGGCGGGCTTATGTTTATCGAGAGCCTCAACGCCATTCGCCGCGCGAAAGGCGCAAGCAGCGCACCAAAGCGCCGCCGCCAGCGCGGCTGGATTTCAAAACTGCCCTTCAAGCTGCGTTTTCAGACATCAGGGCTTTATATTTCAGTTATTCCGCCGATCATTGTGGGCATTCTTGTAGGCATTCTCGCCGCAATCATGGGTGTCGGCGGCGGGTTCATCATGGTTCCGGCGATGATCTATATTCTCGGTATGCCGACCAAAGTGGTGGTCGGAACATCGCTTTTCCAGATCATCTTTGTAACTGCTTTCACCACGATGTTGCACGCTACAACCAACTACACGGTTGATATGGTGCTGGCTGTGCTTTTGCTTGTCGGCGGCGTGATCGGCGCACAGATCGGCACCCGCATCGGTGTGAAAATGAAAGCCGAACAACTGCGCATTCTGCTTGCAATCATGGTGCTTGTGGTCTGTGGAAAGCTCGCGCTTGACCTCTTGTTGCAGCCAGGAGAGCTTTACTCCATTGGCGCTGCGGGGGGCCACTGATGCGCCTCGCTCTCGCCCTTATTTTTCTTCTGCTCGCCCCCCCGGCATGGGCCGAAAATGTCGTGCTTGGCCTCAGCCAGCGAAGCGTATCCATCACCACAAATTTTGACGGCTCCGAAATCCTTATTTTTGGTGCAGTCAAACGCAGCGGAGCCATTCCCGAAGGCCCGCCCCTCGATGTCGTGATCACTGTCGCCGGGCCAAACCAGCCGCTAACCGTGCGCCGCAAAGCGCGCCGTTTTGGTATCTGGGTCAACACAGCCGAAATCGAAGTGGACAGCGCTCCGGCCTTTTATGCGATAGCAACCTCTGCACCTTTTAGGGAGGCCCTTTCTGATACACAGGACCTGCGCCACCGCGTCTCTATTCCGCGAGCCATCCGCTCGGTCGGGGCTCCGATGGAAGTTGAAAACGCGGCCAGTTTTGTGCAGGCGGTCATTCGCATCCGCAAGGCAAACGGGCTTTACCAGCTGCGCGAGAACAGTGTGGAAGTGGCAGAGCAGACGCTTTTCAAAACCTCGATCGCCATGCCGGCAAACCTGATCGAGGGCGACTATCAGACACGCATTTTGCTCACCCGCTCAGGTGAAGTTGTCTCCGAGTTCAACACCGTGATCGAAGTAAAAAAAGTCGGACTTGAGCGCTTCTTGTTCAATCTCTCGCGCCAACAACCAATGATCTACGGGCTCTTGTCTCTGGCTATCGCAATCTTCGCAGGCTGGGGGGCTTCGGCTGTCTTCCGCGCCTTTCAGCGTAATTAGACGCGCCCATCGAGCGAAAGCACCTTTGTCAGCCCCCGTAATCGCGAGTTTTGCCACCGTGTAGCTCACTGCATGTTCGCGCGAGGCATGGGCCGAAGCCGAACCTTTGTTGATGATCCGCCGTGGCGCGGCCAATCCCAGCACTCGCAGCAGTCATCAGGATGGATTTCATATCTCTTCAACCTCCAGCTCAAGCTTGGGTTTTGGCACGATCAAATCCGAGGTCGTCAGCGGCATAGTTGGCTTGGAAAGACGGTTACGCACCACCCATAAAAGCCGCTCTTCAGCGCGGGTGATCGCCACATAGGCAAGCCGCTTCCACAAAGGTTGGCCCGCCTCGGAGCGCCCCATACGCGCAGCCGCATAGAGGTCAGGGGCAAAGACCTGCACATCACGCCACTGGCTGCCTTGAGCTTTGTGAATGGTCACCGCCGCGCCATGCAAAAACGCCGCCCCCATGCGGGCGGCAAAAGGAATAAACGGCTCTTCCTCATCAGGCTTTTCAATTTTGACAATCGAGGCCGCAGAGACTTGCGGATCTTCTGCGCCCACAACATGCAGGCGCGAAAAGCCGGGCTTGCGCCCCGGGCCGAGGTAGATGACCTGCGCGCCCTTGATAAGGCCCCGCGCCTCCAGATCGAGCCGCTTCTTGCGGTGTTTGAGCGGCAGTTCCAGCCCGTCACAGATGAGCGGCTCTCCTTCAAGCAGCGCATCTTCGGGCGCATCATAGACACGGCGGAAGGCGTTGATGAGCCTGATCCGCGTGGCATTGCGCCAGACCAGAACGGGGCTGCGCGCCATCAGGTCAACCTCGACACGCTGGCTCCAGACCACACGCTCGTCGCGTGCGGCGGCCTCTTCGATCATCCGCTCGAAGGCTTCAAAGCTCAATTCAGGATCAGCCAGCGCATGCGCCAGATCAAGGATAGGGTTGCTCGCGTCCTGGCGGTGAATGCGGCTGAGGTTGAGCACAGCGGGCGCTGGCAGCTTCTCGAACACCATCGTGCCTGACTGGTTCACAGGGGCAAGCTGGGCAGGGTCGCCAAAGAGAATAAGGCTCGGGAAAATTTCTTTCAGGTCTTCAAACTGCTTGTCATCGAGCATCGACGCTTCGTCGATCATGCCCACATCGAGCGGCTCGTCGCGGCGTTTCCAGCCAGTGATAAAGTCAGAGCCGCGCAATCCCGCCGCCGCCAGCGCGCCGGGGATCGATTTGTTGGTTTGATAAAACGCATAGGCACGCTCGAGGCTGAGCTCGTTGAGTCCCTCGATCTCGGGTTTCTCGCCATTGCCGGTGAGCCATTCGGCGATGCGCTCGTATTCGGGGTCATAGACGGGGGAGTAAAGGATACGGTGAATCGTGGTAGCCGGCACACCGCGCATGCGCAGCACACTCGCAGCCTTGTTGGTGGGCGCGAGAATAGCCAATGTGCGGCGGTCCTTGCGGCGTTTGCCCTCGTAATCGGCTGAGACAACATCAAGCCCCGCCTCCTCCATGGCACGGTAAAGCGCGGCGAGAAGAAGCGTTTTGCCAGAGCCCGCTTTGCCTGTAATAGCCAGCGTTTTGTTGGCCCCGCCCTGCGGCGGCTGCAAGATACCTTCTTCAATATCAATGCCTGCGGGACGCAGCACTTCGGCCACACGGTCAAAGGCCTCGGCCTGATCTTCGGAAAGCTGGGTGATTTCTGTATTCATAAGCGCGACAGTAAAGGCTTTCTGCCGCGCTTTGAATGGGCAAAGCTCTATGCGACAGCCGATTTTACAGTTGGCCGCTGCCCGAAGGCCCGCTCATACCATTGCCGCATCACAGCTTCCGAGAGACCTGCCTTTGCAACCAGCTTGGCCTTGGCCTCGGGCGTATAGGCCCAGAGGCCCACGCTGGTTTTTGTGCGGCCCGCGCCCGTGCTGCCTAGCACTTCGGGGCTGGCGCCGATATGGCGGTAAACCCGCTCCATCGGTGCATCAAAGACGCCAAGGAAGTGCTCCACTCCGTGGCCACGCATCAGCTCCGAGCCAGCCAGCATCAAAGCCGCCGCAATCTGGGGGCGCGCGCCTTCGGTGAGGCAAAAACGGGTGCATTCCCAGATAAACGGGCTTTCAACGCGCACACCATCTGTGAGATGCAGAAAATGCTCGTTGGTCATTGTGCGGCCTGTCGTAGGCAAAAACCGCATCGAGCCACCGTGGCCGCCGTCTTGCTCTTCCCAGATCACATAGAGTGGATCGAGCATATCATACTGGTCGCGCTCCTCGCCCGCGCGGTCCACATGAACATCCCAGCCAAGCCGCTCCTTGAACTGCTTTGCGCGGTCCACAAACATGTCATGCGCAAGTTTACTGTGGTTGCCAAGCTCATTGGCATAAAGAAATCTAATCATTTGATACCCTCCTAGGTCTAGTGGAGGGAATTATGACGGAAGTCTTAACAACCTTTAAGTGCGGCGCGCGGTCGGTCTAGACTATGATGAGCCCATGTTGCAAAGCCCGCGCAACCGCGTGAGTTGTATTCGCCGCGCCAAGCTTGAAGCGGGCGGACTCAATATAGACCCTGAGTGTATGCTCCGATATCGACAATGTATTCGCAACTTGGGCGCGGCTGTAACCCATAGCCAGAAAAGTCATAGCATCAACCTCGCGCGGAGAAAGCGCGCGCGCCGCTTCCGGAGCGCGGTCGGGTTCGAACTCCAGTGCCTTCTGGTTGAAGTAATGCCCCACCAGAATAAGCTCGCGGCGGCTGGTTTCGATAAACTCGGCCCAGGTATCGTC
Source organism: Lentibacter sp. XHP0401 (assembly GCF_025751535.1). GTDB lineage: Bacteria > Pseudomonadota > Alphaproteobacteria > Rhodobacterales > Rhodobacteraceae > Lentibacter. The sequence continues at coordinate 44,177 of NZ_JAOWLC010000010.1, forward strand.
ATCGCAATTGTGGCTCACTGTGAAGAGCGCAAACTGCCCGCTCGGGCCACGTATCGGAACGGAAAACCCCTGATTGCCGACTCCATGGGCAATGGCCTCGGCCTGAAACGCCTGTGCAGGTTTGGTTGACCAGTTGAGCATCTTCCAGTCCACCGGATGAAAGCGCTGATAACAACCGGCCACCACAGGATCGACCCTCAGATATTCTTTCTCGATGTAACGCTGCACCCAGACAGGGTCATATGTTCCGCAGCCATACTGCTCACCTGCGCCGCTGACCCAGTGATAGACCAGATGGTCAACCTTGAAATAGTCACGCAAACGCTCCGAGAGCACCTGAAGCTCGGTCAGCTCAGACGCCTGCTCCAGTGCCTCCAAAATCGCAATGAACGCCAAACCGTCCTTCATTCGCGCCACGCACGTCTCTCCCCTCAGGCATGGACGCCAGCTCACACGCCGCCAGAAGCGCCGTGTCGTCCAACTGTTCGGCAAGCTTGGGTAGGCCATTGGCCCTCGCGAAGCTACGCAGGTCAGTCAGAACGTCCAGAATCCAGTCATTCGTCATCATGATACTCGCCTTTGAAGGGTTAACGAAGGGTTAATAGAAGTGTATCATGAACCCGAAATTCAACCTATTCGCGAGTATTCCTTCCTCAGAACTGGCGAGGTGTTATTTTTCAAGCCTTTGAAAAGAAAAGCCCCGCGCTTGGGGATTCCAAACACGGGGCAAAACTTCTGTTCGGCGGCTTACTTGCCCGCTTCGAGCACGTCTTCAAGGGTCCGCAGGCCCGTTTTAGGCGCCTGAACCAGAACCGACATGTTGCCGGGCTTGTGCTCGTTGCGCAGCATTTTCATGTGCGCGGCGGGGATATCATCCCATGAGAACACTTCCGACATGCAAGGATCAATCCGCCGTTCGGTCATCAGACGGTTGGCTGAAGCGGCCTGCTTGAGGTGGGCAAAGTGGCTGCCTTGGATGCGCTTCTGGTGCATCCAGAGGTAGCGCACATCAAAGGTGCAGTTAAAGCCCGATGTGCCTGCGCAAATCACGATCATACCGCCTTTTTTACATACGAATGTCGAGACAGGGAATGTCGCCTCTCCGGGGTGTTCAAACACGATATCGACGTTGTTGCCCTTGCCGGTGATGTCCCAGATCGCTTTGCCGAACTTGCGGGTTTCTTTGAACCATTCAGCATACTCAGGTGTGTTGACTGTGGGCAACTGGCCCCAGCAGTTGAAATCCTTACGGTTGATCACGCCTTTGGCACCCAGCCCCATGACAAACTCGCGCTTGTCCTCGTCACTGATCACCCCGATGGCGTTGCCGCCCGCGGCATTGATGAGCTGGATCGCAAAAGAGCCAAGACCGCCTGACGCCCCCCAAACCAGAACATTCTGGCCGGGCTTCAGTTCGTGCGGGTGATGGCCGAAGAGCATACGGTAGGCAGTGGCAAGCGTGAGCGTGTAGCAGGCGCTCTCTTCCCATGTCAGGTGTTTGGGGCGTGGCAAAAGCTGCTGCGCCTGCACGTTGGTAAACTGTGCAAACGAGCCGTCAGGTGTCTCGTAGCCCCAGATCCGCTGGCTCGGAGAATACATCGGGTCACCGCCGTTGCATTCTTCGTCTTCACCGTCGTCCTGATTGCAGTGAATGACAACCTCGTCGCCCACTTTCCATTGTTTGACCTTGTCACCCACGGCCCAAACAATGCCAGACGCATCGGAGCCTGCAATGTGATAATCTGCGCCATGGCTGTCAAACGGGCTGATAGGAACACCAAGACCCGCCCAGACACCATTGTAGTTCACACCTGCAGCCATCACCAAAACCAGAACCTCGTGGCTGTCGAGCACGGGCGTATCGACCACTTCCACCTGGAAGCTTTTGTCAGGCTCGCCATGCCGCTCGCGGCGGATGGCCCAAGCATACATCTGCTTTGGCACATAGCCGAGGGGTGGCATTTCGCCAATTTCATAGAGGTCTTTTTCGGGCGCATCGTAAGGCGCAATACCTGTCTCGGTGTCCAAAGCCATTTGTCTTCTCCATTGTCTGCTGCGGGCTAAAGGGCCGTATTTTGCCGCACCGCAGAATCGCATTTCCAGCCTCAGGGATATCGAGCCGCACGCAACTTTGCAACGCCGTTTAGGTGTTTTTTGTAATTATATAACCGAGCAGATGCAGAAAAGCCTTCGCTAGCGCAGCAAATGCGCAATGGAATTGGCATAGTAGCGCACCAGCGGAGCGCCCCCTTCGGTTATGACGTAAAAGCCGTTCTGCTCGGCCACAAAGCCGCGGCCCTCCAGATTGCGCAACCCATATTCCACGGCATAGCCCATGTCTTCACGCGGCGCGTGAATATGCGCATCAGGCATCGCCTCAACGAGTGCTTGAAACGCCTCTGCATACTGCTCGCGTGTCATAGGGCCCTCCGCACGGACAAAAACACTCGCTGCCAAAGGCACAGGCAAGACCGGCACGACATCTCCGATCCGCCGCATCAGGTCGGCGGCAAGGTCTTCCACCACAATCTCGCCACCATCCGAAAATCCGCGCAAAGACAGAGGCTCGCCAAAGCTCACAGCCGCATAACCAAAGCGGTGATACTTCCGCAGCAACCAACGCCAGATGATGCGAAAGATGTATTTCACCACAACCGATATCCGCGCACGAAAGCGCCTGTCGCCGCGCTCGCCGGCTGCCACCAGTATTTTGTCTTCAAACACGCGGTCATAATTGATTGCCACAGGCACAAAGACCACATCACGCGTCTCCGCATCATAGCCATTCACAATATAACTGAGGATGCCCAACTTCGGCTTGGCCAGCGCCCCGTCAAGTGAAAGCCCCCCCTCGGGGAAGACCGCCTGCGTGACGCCACCTTCCGTTGCGAGCGCCACATAGCGCGCCAGCACGCGGCGATAGAGGTCACCGCGTGATTTGCGGCGGATAAAATAAGCTCCCATCGCGCGGATCAGGCGGGAGAGCGGCCAGACTCGCGCCCACTCGCCCACAGCATAAGACAAAGCGCTTTGCTCGGCGGCAAGATACGTCACCAGCACATAATCCATATTGCTGCGGTGGTTCATCACAAACACAACGGTTGCATCACGGTCCACTGCCGCAAGCGTTTCACGGGCATGATGCCCGAGGCGCACACGATAAAGCCGGCGGCTCAGAAACCGCGACAGGCGAATCGCGAAACCGTAATACATCGTGGCACTGAACGAAGGCACAATCTCGCGCGCATACCTCCGCGCGCGCTCGAAAGCCACGTTCTCGGGCACGCCTTCCTTTTTGGCATGGTCCGAAATGGCCTGCCAGACCTCTCCATCATAAATCAGCCGCTGGATCATATCGTGCCGCCGCGCCAGCTTGAACGGCTCGATCGGCCGCTCCAGCCGCTCGTTGAGCTTGGCCACAGCCTTTTCCATCCGCCTTCGAAAGAACCACCGCACAGACGGAAACAGAAAATGCGAAGCAAAAGTCACCGCTGCAAACAGCAAAATAACGAGCAGAAGCCAAAGCGGGATTTCGACAGCGTGAAACATGATCCACCTTTGCCAGAACCAAGCTCCGTTGCAAGGATATTGAGAATCCCCCCCCAAAGCCATGCCGCAACGCAGCGAATTGACGCGCCAGAAAATTCCAAGTATCAAGCCTTCAACGTAAGATAATTACCCAAACTGATTCACGAGGCCCCACATGTCGCAAGCGCAAAAAGACCGCCAAGAAAGCGGGTCCGATCGTCAAGCCGATCGTCCATGGCTCATTCGCACCTATGCGGGCCACTCAACCGCGGCCGCCTCAAACGCGCTCTACCGCTCCAATCTCGCGAAGGGCCAGACAGGTCTCTCGGTTGCCTTCGATCTGCCCACCCAGACAGGCTATGACAGCGATCATGTTCTCTCACGTGGTGAGGTCGGCAAAGTCGGCGTGCCTGTCTGTCACTTGGGCGATATGCGCGCCTTGTTCAAAGACATTCCGCTGGAACAAATGAACACCTCGATGACAATCAACGCAACAGCCCCTTGGCTGCTTGCGCTCTACATCGCCGTCGCCGAAGAGCAAGGCGCCGATGTGAGCGCGCTGCAAGGTACAGTGCAGAACGATCTCATCAAAGAATACCTCAGCCGCGGCACATATGTTTGCCCCCCCGCGCCGAGCCTCAAGATGATCGGCGATGTGGCCGAGTATTGCTACACCCATGTTCCCAAGTGGAACCCGATGAACGTCTGCTCCTATCACTTGCAAGAAGCTGGCGCGACGCCCGAGCAGGAGCTTGCCTTTGCCCTCGCCACAGCCGTTGCCGTGCTCGATGAGCTGAAGCCGCGCGTTCCTGCCGAGGACTTCCCCGCGCTTTGCGGGCGGATTTCGTTTTTCGTAAACGCTGGCATCCGCTTCGTCACCGAAATGTGCAAAATGCGCGCTTTCGTCGATCTTTGGGATGAAATCCTGCTCGAACGCTATGGCGTGACCGATGCCAAGTTCCGCCGCTTCCGTTACGGTGTGCAAGTGAACTCGCTGGGCCTCACCGAGCAGCAACCCGAAAACAACGTCTACCGCATCCTCATAGAAATGCTCGCCGTGACGCTGAGCAAAAAGGCCCGCGCCCGCGCCGTGCAGCTCCCCGCGTGGAACGAGGCCCTTGGCCTGCCGCGCCCGTGGGATCAGCAATGGTCCATGCGAATGCAGCAGATCATGGCCTTCGAGACCGACCTCCTGGAATATGACGACCTGTTCGATGGCAACCCCGCTGTGGATGCCAAAGTCGAAGCGCTCAAAACCGGCACACGCCAAGAGCTTGCCGGCCTTGATGGTATGGGTGGCGCGATCAAAGCGATCGACTATATGAAAGCCCAGCTCGTCACGTCCAACGCCGAGCGTTTGGGCCGGATCGAGGCGGGCGAAACTGTGGTTGTTGGGGTGAACAAATACACCCAGACTGAACCAAGCCCCCTCATGAGCGCCGATGGCGGCATCATGACAGTCGATCCTGCCACAGAAGCCGAGCAAATCTCGCGCCTGACCGAGTGGCGCGCCGCGCGCGATGAAGCCGCCGTGCGATCAGCGCTCGCAGCGCTGCGCGAAGCGGCCGCCATGGGTCAGAATATCATGCCGGCCTCTATCGTTGCCGCCAAAGCCGGCGCAACCACAGGCGAATGGGCCGCCCAGATGCGCGCGGTGCATGGCGAATACCGTGGGCCAACGGGCGTCTCGCCCTCGCCTTCAAACAAAACCGAAGGGCTCGATGATCTGCGCGCCGCCGTGGATCAGGTCTCTGACAAACTCGGCCGCCGCCTTGCCTTTCTCATCGGCAAACCCGGCCTTGACGGCCACAGCAACGGCGCCGAACAGATCGCCTACCGCGCCCGCGACTGCGGCATGAGCATCACCTATGATGGCATCCGCCTCACCCCCGAAGAACTGGTGAGTGCCGCGCAAGAGCAAGGCTCTCATGTTGTCGGCCTCTCAATCCTGTCCGGCTCCCACATCCCGCTTGTGGAAGAACTGATGCAGCGCATGGAAGCCGCTGGCCTCACCCACATCCCCGTCATCGTCGGCGGCATCATCCCCGATGAAGACGCCAAACGCCTGCTGGCGATGGGAGTCGCGCGAGTCTATACCCCGAAAGATTTCGAGCTGAACACCATCATGAAAGACGTGATCACACTGGCCGAGCCAAAGGCAGAAGCTGCCGAATAAGGCGCGCGCATCAATTTTCAAGGTCTGGCATCCCTGACTTTGCAGCGCGCGAGCCGAAGCGCATGTTCCAAGCACCTTAAAAGGAGGTGCAACATGACACGTTTTGCAAAATTCATTACCCTCGCCGCCTTCGGCCTCACCCTCGCCGCCTGCGATGTGGCCTACCCCGTCACCGTGATAGGTGACAACGGAATGACCTTCCGTGGCTCGGCCACCAACACCTTCCTCGAAGGCGGCAGCTTCCACGCGACCAATGGCAAATCCGTCTGTATGGGGCAGTATCAACAGTATAAAGACATCACGACAGTCAGCTTCCCCGTCACCTGCAACAACGGGCTCACCGGCGTCGGCACGGCTTACTTCCAGAGCGCCCAAAGCGGCTCGGGCTTTGTCACAATGTCCGATGGCTCGCGCTGGCAGTTCCTCTTCGGCAAGGGCGCAACACGCATCTAAAGCGTTGCAGAGCCTTCCGCTTTGGCGATACTGATCCGCAATCCGCAAACCCGAAGCGAAAGGCTCTGCATCATGACCACCCATATTGGCGCAAACAAAGGCGACATTGCCGAAACCGTCCTCATGCCGGGAGATCCCCTGCGCGCCAAATGGGCTGCCGAAACCTTTCTGGAAGCGCCCCGCCTCGTCAACGAAGTGCGCGGCATGCTCGGCTACACAGGCACTTACAAAGGCAACCCGGTCACCATTCACGGCTCGGGTATGGGTATGCCGAGCTTGTCGATCTACGCCAACGAACTCATCCGCGACTTCGGCGCAAAATCCCTCATCCGCATCGGTTCCTGCGGCGGCATGCAACCTCATGTCAAAATCCGCGATGTCATCATCGCCATGAGCGCCACCTCTCTCAACACACCCTCGATGGGCCTCTTCAAAGAGGTCAACTTCGCCCCGACAGCCGATTACTCCCTGCTGCGCGCCGCCGTTGCCGCTGCCGAGGCCATGGGCGCAAAGCCTCATGTCGGCGGCATCTATTCCTCCGATGTCTTCTACGACGAGCGCCCCGATCTCACCGAACAAATGACCCGCCACGGCATCCTCGGCGTCGAGATGGAAGCCGCCGAGCTCTACACCGTCGCCGCCCGCTTTGGTGCCCGTGCTCTCGCGGTGCTTACCGTCTCCGACCATCTGCAAACAGGCGAAGCCCTGCCAAGCAAAGATCGCGAGCAAAGCTTCGGCGAAATGGTCGAAATCGCGCTCAAAGCCGCCTTCCCTGGCTAGTCTTCTTCTGTTCAAAATACCTCGGGGGTGTGGGGGCAGAGCCCCCACATGGGTCGGATTTGCGAAGCAAATTCGATCCCTACCTTCCGTGACTCCCGTCATAACCGTTCTGCTTCGGCGCAGCCCATCCCTCAAGTGTCCCGTCCAAAGGCTCAAACACCTCTACAAGCAACGGATAACACGCCGCCGCATCCGAGGTATGCTCACTTGAGCAGTCCCCGCCGGGGCAAGCCGACAAAGCTCCAAGCAGATCAATCTCCGCAAAGAACTCCAGATAATCGCCGACCCGAACTGGTGAAGCTTTCATGAAATACTGCCCCGTATCCCGCGTAAATCCCGTGCACATGAACACGTTCAACACATCATGCACATGCGGCTCGGCCTCTGCCAGGCTCACGCCCAGATGGTCTGCCAAAGCCCGCGTCAGGTTCGAATGGCAACAATGATGATACTGTGCGCCGCTCAGCAAATTCCCAGTATACGGGTCACAGCGTGTCCCGATCACATCATGCACCGAGCCACCAAAACCGTCGATCCCGTACCAGCCGAGCGTGTCCTCAACAATCGTCGCCATCGGGCGCAGATGCGGAAAGTTCGACCACATCCTCTCCCCCTGCGTAATATGCGTCCCATGCAAAGCGCGGGTTTTCCCCGAGTAAAACCGCTCGCTCAAGTCATTCCGGTTCCACAAGTTCAGATCGCCCACCTGCGGGCCGTCCACACTTGAAATGCGAAAGAATGCCCCCTGCGGCACTTCAAATGTGCAGGCCTCACGCGGTGCGGCCACGGCCTCGCTCACCTTCCGCGCGCCAGCACGTGCCGCGCGGTAAAGCGTCATGGGCGGCGTGGGCAATGTCTCGTTCGGATAACAAATCACAGGTTCAACAGCGCGGCGCGCGGCAGCATCTTTGGGCTCGATCATCTAGGCTTCTTTCGCTGGTTTCCAATCGCAGCCTTACAGCAATCGGACCGCGCTTCAAGTCGGGAGATACCCGAGTTGCGCTTCCTGCGCGGCGTCCAGTTCGCTCCAGACAAAGGCATGATCGGCGGCCTCAAGCGGCGCATAAGCCGCGGGCTGAAACGCTCCTTCGCTCACCCGCCCGCGCCGCGACGCGACGGGGCGGAATGTCTTGTAACGCGGCAAGCCGAAGTGTTCGGAGACATGGTGCACAAAGCCTTCAGGGTCGTCGCTCACATCTTCATGGCGCAGCATAAGGCAGGCCTCAAACCGCGCAGCAAGGCTCAAAAAGCCTGCCGTTTTAGCATTGCGTAGCGCAATAATATTGGAAAACCGTGCGCCTGTGAGCGGATGACGGTCATATTGCAACTCGGCTCCCCAACGCGGCCCGCCACGGGTGACACCGAAGTTTTGCTCATCCACGCGGGTATTCCATTCGGCGCGGATAAACTCGGGAAACGAAAGCCCCGCCACATCAGGGCTCGCATGCCAGGGGCGTGCGTGCATCGAGCGCAGCCATGCCTCTGGCGCGCGAAACATCACAATGGCAAGGCAGCTCGCAGGCGCCGCCACCATCTGCGGAAATCCGTGTTTCCAGCCATACCGAAAACCACGCTCACCGATCCTGTCCCCCGTACTTGCAGCCAGTGCGGGGATATTCTGCACAAGCAAGCTATGCGCCAGATTGGTTCCGGAATTGCGCTCGCCAAAAACAAAATGCTCAAGCGGAGCCTTATCCGCGCGTTGCTGTGAAATCACAGGAAACCTGCCTACATCCGGCTTTGGCATTGGACGCTCCTTTGCCCCAGAGGCTAGGAGCAGACAGAGAGGCTGTCCAGCGGCTTATGCCGCGCAGGGCATGTCTTCATAGGTCTCTTGAATTGCGGGCTTGAGAGCATCACCAGACCAGTATTCATAAGCCTGATCAAGCGCTTCAAGGGCTGCGCGTTTTTGCTCTTCTGTAAGGTTTTGCGTTTGCATGAGTTTGCTCCAAAATACGTCAAACTCCTCCCGTTGCCCAATATAGCCCGTTTCACAGCCACGAGTAGGTCTGAAAAACGAATGGCAGCCATGCCTTTGCTGCATTGCAGCATAAAAAACGGGCAACCTCTCGGAGCTGCCCGCATAAATTCATAACGCTCTGCAAAAAGATCAAACGACGCGATTTACCTGCATCCGCTTGATCTCGGCAATTGCCTTCGCGGGGTTCAGCCCCTTGGGGCAGGTCTTTGTGCAGTTCATGATCGTATGGCAGCGATACAGCTTGAACGGATCTTCCAGTTCATCCAGTCGCTCGCCCGTGGCCTCATCGCGGCTGTCGATGATCCAGCGGTAAGCATGCAGCAAGGCGGCTGGGCCGAGGTATTTGTCGGAGTTCCACCAGTAGCTCGGGCAGGAGGTCGAACAGCAGGCGCACATGACGCACTCATAAAGCCCATCAAGCTTCTTGCGGTCGCCAATCGACTGTTTCCACTCCTTCTGCGGGCGGTTGGTCTTGGTTTCCAACCAGGGCATGATGCTCGCGTGCTGGGCGTAAAAATGCGTGAGATCGGGGATCAAATCCTTGACCACAGGCATGTGCGGCAGCGGATAAACCTTCACAACCGTGCCGTCCTTCACCTCGTCCATGCCGTAGATACAAGCCAGCGTGTTGATCCCGTCGATGTTCATCGCACAAGAGCCGCAAATCCCTTCACGGCAAGAGCGGCGGAACGTCAGCGTCGGGTCAATCTCGTTTTTGATCTTGATCAGCGCGTCGAGGATCATCGGGCCGCAGTTGTCCATATCGACAAAATAGGTGTCGACACAGGGGTTTTTCCCGCCATCCGGGTTCCAGCGATAGATATCAAACTGGCGCAAATTGGTTGCGCCCGCTGGCTTGGGCCATGTTTTGCCCGTGGTGATGCGGCTGTTAACCGGAAGTCTGAACTCTGCCATCTCGTTTCTCCTTCAGGAGGCCAAAAGGCCTGTCGTGGCCTTGGCAATGCATGTGGTTGTGGCGGGGCGCTGGATAATATCCGTGACCAAAGCGATTGTGCTGGCTTCAACACCCGTAATCGAAGCACGCGACAGCTTGAAAAGCTCGTTCGCATTCGAATTGTCGATGATGCAGTCCGAATAGGGCGTAACCATCTTCTGCGGGATCGTGTTGGGCAAATGCGCTGTGAGAACCTTCTCCACAGTCGCTTTCGCTGTCACCCGCGCAGCATCGTCCACAGCTTTTTCGGCTGTGTCGCAGCCTGCAAGCAGCACCAATGCGCCAGCAAGATATACGGTTTTCAGCATCATCAGAACGTCCGCTCTTTCGGGGCAATCCGCTTGAGGTTGATGCCGCCTTCTTTCTCGGTGGTCAGCGGGTCTTTCACAACATCGCGGTAGCTGAGTTTCACTTTGTTGCCCTCAAGATGCGAAATCGTGTGCACACGCCAGTTTTCGTCATCACGTTTGGAGAAGTCTTCATGCGCATGTGCGCCGCGGCTTTCAGTGCGCGCCTCGGCGCCGGCAATCGTGGCCAGGGCGTTGGGCATGAGGTTGGTCAACTCCAGCGTTTCCATAAGGTCGCTGTTCCAGACAAGCGAGCGGTCGGTGACTTTAAGGTCATCCTGCTTCGCCGCAATCTGGGCCATCTTCTCAACACCCTCTTTGAGCGTTTTCGAGGTGCGGAACACGGCAGCATCGGCCTGCATTGTCTTCTGCATCTCAAGGCGCAACTCCGCGGTGCTGACATTGCCCTTGGCGTGGCGCAAGCCGTCAAAGCGGGCGAAGGCCGCATCAACAGAGGCCTGGTTCAGCTCGGGGTTGGGCGCGTCTGCATCCACAATCTGCCCCGCCCGGATCGCGGCGGCACGGCCAAAGACCACAAGATCAATCAGCGAGTTCGAGCCAAGACGGTTCGCCCCGTGAACAGAAGCACAACCCGCCTCGCCCACAGCCATAAGGCCGGGGACAATAGCGTTATGGTCCTTCTTCGTCGGGTTGATCACTTCCCCCCAGTAGTTCGTCGGCACGCCGCCCATGTTGTAGTGCACCGTCGGGATCACAGGGATCGGCTCTTTGGTCACATCAACACCCGCGAAAATCTTGGCTGATTCCGAAATACCGGGCAGGCGTTCGGCCAATGCCTCGGCTGGCAGGTGCGAGAGGTTGAGGTGAATATGGTCGCCCTCGGCGCCCACACCGCGGCCCTCGCGAATTTCCATGGTCATGGAACGCGAAACATAGTCGCGCGGCGCAAGGTCTTTGTATTGCGGTGCATAGCGCTCCATAAAGCGCTCGCCTTCGCTGTTGGTGAGGTATCCCCCCTCGCCCCGTGCACCCTCGGTGATCAGGCAGCCTGAGCCATAGATCCCCGTTGGGTGAAACTGGACAAATTCCATATCCTGAAGCGCAAGACCCGCGCGGGCCACCATGCCGCCGCCGTCGCCTGTGCAAGTGTGCGCAGATGTGGCGGAGAAGTAAGCGCGCCCGTAACCGCCTGTCGCCAGAACGACCATCTTGGCGTTGAACACATGCATCGTGCCGTCATCAAGCTTCCAGCAGACAACGCCTTGGCATTGTCCGTCTTCACTCATCACCAAATCAATCGCGAAGTATTCAACATAGAACTCGGCATTGTTTTTCAGCGACTGGCCGTAAAGCGTGTGCAAAATAGCATGGCCTGTACGGTCAGCGGCAGCACAGGTGCGCTGCACAGGAGGGCCATCGCCAAATTCTGTTGTGTGGCCACCGAAAGGCCGCTGGTAGATCTTGCCCTCTTCAGTCCGCGAAAACGGCACGCCGTAGTGCTCAAGCTCGTAAACCGCCTTGGGCGCTTCACGGGCGAGATATTCCATCGCATCCGTATCCCCGAGCCAGTCGGAGCCTTTGACCGTGTCAAACATATGCCACTGCCAGTGGTCGGGGCCCATGTTGCTCAGGCTTGCCGCAATCCCGCCCTGCGCCGCAACGGTGTGTGAACGCGTCGGGAAAACCTTGGTGACACAAGCAGTGCGAAGCCCCTGCTCGGCCATGCCCAATGTGGCACGCAAACCCGCGCCGCCAGCGCCCACGACAACAACGTCATATTCGTGTGTTTCGTATTCGTATTCAGCCATGGTCAAACAGTCCTCAAAGCGCGAGTTTGGCCAGCGCGTAAATCGCGGTCGCCATCATGAGATAGGTAAGAGCCGTCACAAAAATAATCAGCCCTTTGCGGGTCGTGCCCTGCGTGTAATCCTCGATCATAATCTGCGCACCCTTGCGCGCATGATTGAGGCCAACAAACAGTGTCAGCCCGACGATGATCACAACAAAGGGGCTCTGGAATGTGGCCAGCACCTCGGCGTGGCTGCTTCCCAGCGCGCGCCCGATGATGAAGATGAACGCAGGCACAACAAGCGCGAGGCCAACGGCACTCACTTGCATTGACCAGTGGTGCTCGGCTCCGTGATGGGCCGCACCCTTGCCTTCTGCGCGTTTGCGAGCTGTCAAATACCGCATGTCCCGCTCCTTATACTATGATCAAAGTGATTACGGTCAAAACCAGCGAGCCGATCAAACAGCCCCAGCCGAGCTTTTCCGCCGTCCCGATATCAAGCCCGTGGCCTGCATCAAAATAGAGGTGACGCAAGCCAGCAAGGTAATGATACCAGATGCCCAGAACCGAAAGGCTCATCACAAGGTCACCGAACCACGAGGTGAGCACACCGTTGGCAATATCGTAATACCCCGGGCCGGTAGCCGCCGCGAGCAACCACCATACAACCAAAAGCGCTGAAACAATCAGGGCGTTGCCCGTGATCCGCGTGAGGATCGAGGTGATGGATGTGAGTTGCGGTCGGTAGATCGACAAATGCGGTGAAAGCGGGCGCTCTACGGGTTTGCCATTGGCCATGTGAGTAGGTCCTCTTCTCGGATGCGCGCAGGTTCTATAGCCCTGCAAGCGTTACCCCTTTGATAACGGATTTGAAGGCAGAGTCACGCAAAGAGACACCGCTTTCATCTGTTTTTTTGTCGCAAACACCAAGAAAATCCGCTTTGTGATCACAGTTTTACAGAGCGTGATCACAAATCTACTGCAGGCTGGAGAGAACATCCGTAAGCTTCGTGTCAAAGTTCAGCTGGGCAATTTTCCACTCGCCCCTGATCGGAATCGCCAACAAATAGAGCGACATCGGGAAATCTTGGTCCTCTATCGTGAATGTGGTCACTTCCTGCACCAGCCCGCCAATGTCGCGCCGTTGCAGCACCGTGTCACACTGCGTGAACCCGTCAGGAAACAGCGCTTCCATGCGCTCGAAAGGCTTTTCAAGACTTTCCCGCGACGCGCCCATAATCTCGGCGGCAATATCGCCAAAGCGCATATACTCGCCCTTGAGAAACTCGGCTTTCGCCGCTTCCATCACAGGCAAAGGTTCGGCTCCGCGCATTTCACATACAGAGTCTGCCAATGCAGGACTGGCGGCGAAGGCAGCAATCAGAGCAAGTTTCTTCATAGCGGCATCAAAGCCCAGTAATCCAGATCAAGCAAGACATGCGGCAGATATTTTCCGTCCTCGCCCTTGAGCGTAAACGCGTCGCCTCCGCTTACGGCAACCAGCCGCAAACGCACAGCGCCGACACCGGGCGCAGATGTCTCGGCCTTGTCGAGCACCTCAGACCAGGCCTTCACAGTCAGCCCGCTGAAACAGGGGTTCGCATGAGCGCCGCCGTTGAGGCCGACAATCATCTGCGCATTCGCAAGCCCGTTAAAGCTCAGCGCCCGCGCCATAGAGATAATATGCCCGCCATAGATCAGCCGTTGGCCATCGGGGCGGAACGTCGCATCAAAATGCACTTTGGCGGTGTTCTGCCAGAGCCGCGTCGCCAGCATGTGCTCGGCTTCCTCGATGGTCACACCGTCGACATGGTCGATTTTCTCGCCAACAGCATAATCCCCCCAGCGGTGCGGCTCGCCTGCGAGGGCAAAATCATAGCCCGTAAAATCAAGCCCCTCAGGGATCATCAGATCTTCGGGCGCGATCACATCGGCAAGTTCAGGCACGTGGGTCGCTGGCGCTGGTGCCTCCACATTCCCTTTGCGCACCATAACCCAGCGCACATAGCTCAGCACCGGCTCGTCCATCTGGTTAAGCCCCGTGGTGCGCACCCAGACAACCCCTGTTTTGCCGTTCGAGTTCTGTTTGAGGCCAATCACTTCAGAGACAGCGCGCAGCGTATCGCCGGGGTAAACAGGCAAAAGCCAACGCCCTTCGGCATAGCCGAGATTCGCCACCGCATTCAGCGAAATGTCAGGCACAGTCTTGCCAAACACCACATGAAACGCAGCCAAGTCATCAATCGGGCTGCCTTCAAGCCCGCTCTGGGCGGCAAACACATCTGACGAGTAAAGCGCATGACGCGCGGGATAGAGCGCATGGTACAAAGCGCGCTCGCCCTCGCCCACAGTGCGCGGCACAGCGTGCTCGATCACCTGCCCAAGCGTATAATCCTCAAAAAAGCGTCCCGCGTTGGTTTTGCTCATGTTACTGCGCTCCCAGTTTCATATCGGGGTGGTAGTCCCCCTCCACATCCTTCGTCACAGCCTGCCCGCAGCGCATAACGCCCTTGGCCTCGTCAAACGCATAGGTCGGCGAGCCGTATAGCTCCCAGCCCTTACTCAAGGCTTCAGAGACCTTGTGGCAAAAGGCCGATGTGTCTTCTTCAGTCAGCAATCTGTAAAGTTTCATCTTTTCACCCAAACACCGCAGGCCCGACCCATCCGTGGATCAAGGCAATCACACCATAAACCAGCACCGTGCCGACCACAGCCATGATCTCTTTCTTCATCAGAGCAGGCGCAGGCCGCTCCCAGTCAGGCTCCGCACGGTTGATCTTGATCATCTGGAACACAGCCCAGCCCATGAGGCCACCAAAGAGCACAAAGCTCTCCACATCGCCGTTCACCAGCAAGTGCGCCAATGCCCATGTCTTGAAGCCGATCAGCATCGGATGACGCATTTTGCGCGCCAAAGCCGTTTTCATGCCCGAAGCCGCAAAGCAATAGACTGAAAACAGCATCAGCAGGTTGTTAATACCCACAGTCGCAGGGTGACGGCCCCAAAAGACAGAACCATCAGCCATTTTGTAGCCGATCACCATCAACACAACAGAACCAAAGAGAGCCAAGGCTACCAGCCCCTTACCTCGCTCGCCCATCGCGGCGCGCTTTGCAGGTGCCAGCCGCTTGAAAAGATGTGCAGCCGCCCAAAGCGCGACACCGAGTATAAGTATAAGCATAAAAGCCTCCAGTTACTTCGCAGCCACAGCTTCGGCGAGCGCCAAAATCTTGCGTGCCGTTTCAACATGCAGATTCTCAACGATTTTACCATCCACAACCGCAACACCCTGCCCGGAAGCTTCACTTTCCTCAAACGCCGCAATCTGGCGGCGCGCAAGGTCGATCTCGGCCTCCGAGGGCGAAAACGCAGCATTGCAGACTTCAACCTGCGCAGGGTGAATAAGCGTCTTGCCGTCAAACCCCATGTCACGGCCCTGCTCGCATTCCGCGCGCAAGCCGTCATCATCCTTGAACTGGTTGTAAACCCCGTCCACAGCCACAATCCCATGCGCCTTTGCCGCCAGAAGCATCATCGAGAGGCTGGTGATCATCGGCAATCTGTCGGCCCGAAACCGCGAGTTGAGCTCTTTGGCAAGGTCGTTTGTCCCCGCCACAAATCCCTTCATCTGCGGGTGCGCTGCAATCTCCTCGGCGCGCATGACCCCCATGGGCGTCTCGATCATTGCCCAGATGTCCTTGTCCTTGCCAATGATCGCCGCGAGCGCATCAACATCCGCCGCCGAGCCGACTTTCGGCAGCAGAAACGCATCTGCCTCCGCGTCCTTCATTGCCGCCGCATCGTCACGGCCCCAAGCACTCTCAAGCCCGTTCAAACGAATAATCCTGGCACGCGCGCCATAACCACCCGCTTTCAAGGCCGCCTTCAACGTGTCGCGCGCCTCAACCTTGGCGTCAGGCGTCACAGCGTCCTCCAGATCAAAGATGATCGCGTCCACATCAAGGCCGCGTGCTTTGTCCAAAGCGCGCTCTTTCGAGGCAGGAATATAAAGAACCGAGCGGTAAGGGCGGGGCATGTCCATGTGTCTCTCCAGTAATAATCTTGCGCAGATGTCGCATTTTTCGCCCGATTGCTTCAAGCCAAAACGTGCTGCAACGCAGAAATAGGCGCGATTTCAGGCGATCAGCTCGCAATCGCCCCGCAATCGCACGCAGCGTTAACCATTTATTCAGCGATTTTTCGGCATGATTTTCAGGACTCAGAGCAAAAACTCCGCCCCGCCAAAAGAGGACTGACCCGATGAGAAAGGTGAAACCGATGAAACATGCGGGTGCGCATATTGCCCTCGTCCTCGCGGCTCTTATGCCACACGTCCTCCTCGCCCAGTCGGGCCAGAACTGCGCCCCGCGCGACACTGTGCTTGAGCGTTTGGCCCAGCGTTACGGCGAAACGCGCCAATCCGTCGGCCTCGGAGCCAACAATGCCATGGTCGAAGTTTTCGCCAGCCACGAGAGCGGCACATGGACCATCACAGTCACAACGGCTGCCGGCCTCACCTGCCTCGTGGCCAGCGGTCAGGCTTTTGAAACACTCGCGGAGGCCCTGCCCGCCAAAGAGAGTGACGCTTAGGTCAACCCGTCCCAAATCAGCTTCGCGCCCGTCACCGTCAGCAAAACATAGGTGAGCGCAAAAAACACGCGCTCGCCAATCAGAAAATGCGCCTTCACCCCCAGCCACGCGCCAAACAGCGCAAAAGGCGCAAGCATGAGGTCAAGTTTCAGGGTTTCCAGCGTGAATATCCCCATAAAACCATAGGGGATCACCTTCACGATATTGATCAGCCAGAACACAAGCACCGTGCTGGCCTGATACTCGGTCTTGCTCGGCCTCCGCGAGAGCAGATAGACGGCCGCCGCAGGGCCACCCGCATGGCTGATAAAGCTGGTAAACCCCGCCACAAGCCCCGCAATCACCCCGCCCCAAGCGGGGATAGGCCGCTTGGCCGCGCCGATCAGCCCCGCGCGCCCCGCCATTTGCCAGGCCACAAACAAAAGCGCGACGCCGCCGATGATCAGGCGCAACGTGTCGGCATTGGCCCAAGCGTAAAACAGCGCGCCAAGGAGCACACCGGGAATGCCCGCCAGCACCAGAAGCCGCGCATCCTCCCAGCGCCAGCGGCCCCAATAGGGCTTGAGCGTGGCGAAATCGATCAGCATCAGCAAAGGGAGCATGATCCCGAGCGCCAGCCCCGGATCAATCACCAGCGCCAGAATCGCCGCCGCCGCAAAGGCCGCGCCCGAGCCGAAGCCCCCCTTGGAGATGCCCGCAAAGGTAACAGCCGCGCCAGCTATGGCAAAAAATGTGAAATCCAACGCGACCCCTCATAATTTACGTTATCTCAATCGCTTTAGCGCTATCTCTCCCCCTGAAACAAGCAAACCCTCGCACACGCCGCAGCGCAGCACCCTTGCGTTGAGCCAAATAAAAGCCTAGGCCATGCGCCAAATTCAACTCTCATTTGGAGAACCCTCATGGCCAGACCCAAAATTGCCCTCATCGGCTCAGGCATGATCGGCGGCACGCTCGCCCACCTCGCCGCACTCAAAGAGCTTGGTGATATCGTGTTGTTCGACATCGCCGATGGCGTGCCGCAAGGCAAAGCACTTGATATCGCCGAAAGCGGCCCAGTCGAGCGTATCGACGCCGCCATGTCAGGCACAACAGATTACGCCGATATCGCAGGCGCGGATGTGTGCATCGTCACCGCCGGTGTGGCGCGCAAGCCCGGCATGAGCCGTGATGACCTCCTCGGCATCAACCTCAAAGTCATGAAATCCGTAGGCGAAGGCATCGCAGCTCACGCGCCCGACGCGTTCGTGATCTGCATCACCAACCCGCTCGACGCGATGGTCTGGGCGCTTCAGCAGTTCTCGGGCCTGCCCGCCAACAAAGTCTGCGGCATGGCCGGCGTGCTTGATTCTGCCCGCTTCCGTCACTTCCTCTCGGAAGAATTCAACGTCTCCATGCGCGATGTCACAGCCTTCGTGCTCGGCGGCCACGGCGACACAATGGTGCCGCTCACACGCTACTCCACAGTCGGTGGCATCCCGCTCCCTGACCTCGTGGAAATGGGCTGGACAACACAAGAGAAACTCGACGCAATCGTGCAGCGCACCCGTGATGGCGGCGCCGAAATCGTTGGCTTGCTGAAAACCGGCTCTGCATATTACGCACCTGCAGCGTCAGCCATCGAAATGGCTGAAGCCTACCTCAAAGACCAAAAGCGCCTGTTGCCTTGCGCAGCACATGTTGACGGTGCCTACGGCCTCGACGGCTTCTACGTTGGCGTGCCAACAGTGATCGGCGCCGGCGGTGTCGAGCGTGTTGTCGAAATCAGCATGAACAAAGACGAAAAAGCCATGTTCGACAAATCTGTCGACGCGGTCAAAGGCCTCGTCAAAGCCTGTAAAGAGATTGACGGCTCGCTGGCGTAAGCCCCAAAGCACGAAAAGAAAACAAGGCGCGTCCCGACCATACGGGGCGCGCCTTTTTCATTCAGCGGTTGTGCTCCCCTGCCCCCCGCCTAAACTGCCTGCATGTTGCAATAGGTGCCAAGGCGTTTCCCATGTTCAATTTCTTCATCCGCACAGTTACCGCCCTAGCGCTCACAGGCCTCGCGGCCCCTGCTCTGGCCGCACCAAGCTTGCAAGAGCGCCTTGCCAACCCGCCTGCAAACGCCTTTGAACATGGCACATTGCAAGTGCTCCGCGCTGTCGAAACCTCGCTGCAAAGCCGCTATGAATATGGTCTTGGGGATAGCTTCTCGCGCACCCCCGTCATCCGCCTGCCCCTCCCCGGCGGGCCAAACCCGAGCCCGAAACAGGTCGCGCCCGACACCCTCAGCCATATCATCGACACGCTCCTGAGAGATCTCAACGCCGCCCGCGCCACGCTCGCCACTGCCAGCCCCGAGCCTTTCAACATGCCGCTTGCCGACATCTGGCTTGATTCCAACATGAACGGCACGCAAGACAGGGGTGAAAGCGTTGTCGAGCTACTGGGAGAAAGCCTCATGGGCCGCCGCGCCATGCGCGTGTTTTCATCCGACAACGTGGTCTTCAACCCGCCCACAATCCGCTTTGACGAAGCCGATCACGCATGGCTCACCGCCTACACCCACATGATCAGCGGCGCGCTCAACACCTACCGCGCCTATGATCCGGCCCCCGTTATGGCCGATTTGGCCGAAGCCCGCGCAGCCTTGCAAAATGTGCCCGAGCTGCCCGAATACTACGATCTGGATGCGATCCGCGCCAAGTTGGAAACCTTGCGCCCGCAATATAAGGAGGCGCAAGACAAGGCCGCAGAAACCAGCAGCGAGCAACGCGCCGCTTTCGATGCTCTGAACCAGCTCCGCGAAGACATCAAAAAGGTGGAAGCGTCAGATGCGGCTGACAAAGACGCGCGCCTCCTCATGCTCACCAAAGAACAATCACTCCTGGAGAAAACACGCGACATCGCACTCGAAAAATTCCGCGTCGCCAATACGCTACAAAACACCCTGCGCGCCGAAATACGCAGCCTCGAACAACAGCTCCCCGAAACCCGCCGCCGCGGTTTCGACCCGGGCGAGTTCTCTACCCAGATCGACACTGTTTACATCCTTCTCACCGCCCTCGCCCAACAGCCAGATCCGGCACGTATCAAAACGGCTGTCGCCCACTGGCGCCATATGATTGCGCAGAACCGTATCTTCTGGGCGCAGGTCGAGGAAGAAACCGACAATGAAAACGAGTGGATTCCCAACAGCCGCCAAACTTCGGCGCTGCCCTTCGAGGTGACGCCCGACATGGTCGAAACCTGGCAAACCATCCTTGCCGAAGGCGAAGCCCTGCTCGATGGCACACTGCTCGTCCCGCACCCGCTTCTGCCCGAAGGTCACGGCCTCAGCCTCAAGCTTTTCATCGAAGACCCAAGCCCGCTCGAGCTTGTCGGAACGGTGCATGGCCGCTCGCTGTATCGCTATGTTGTCAAAGGCCCGACCATGTCAGGCATCAACTGGTCGCGGTTTGCCCGCCTCACAGGCGGCAATGCGGGCGGCTTTGCGCTGTGGTTCAACTGAGGCTTTCCCAAAGCGCAGTATCCGCCGCGTAAAACACCTCTATCCTGTCTCGCAGCGCATCGCTCAGCGGCACGTCACCGCCCTCGCTCGGCAGCCTGTGCTCAAGCGGCGGGCCTTGTATTTCGCAGATTTTTTCAAGCCAGCTCGTGACAGCCTTCAATCCGTCTTCAAAGCGAAACAGCTTTGTCTGCGGGCGCACAAATTCGGCCTGCGGGCGGATGTGATTATCGAGAAAATAAGCGTTCTCCCCATAAAGCCGCATCGCCCGCTTGGCCCAGCGCTCGAACGGCGGCATCTCGCGTTTGCCTTTCTTTAACACCTGCGCACGGCGGTAGCGGTATTCGCTCACCATCCGCTCCAACGGGTCCCGGATCACCGCAAATTCGGCAACGGGCTCAAGCTCTTCCAAAAGCGGCGCATAAAGCTCGGCCTGCATGTGCTGCGGTGTGCAAAGCATCCCCTCAAGCGGGGTTTTACCGCGCAAAGTCAACTCGCCCACCTCAGCAAGCCAATGCTCAAGGCTGCTGCCTCCTGTCTTCGGAATATGGGCAAAAAACACTGCCCTGTCTTTGATCTGCACCAGCGGCATACCTTGCTCCCTGCTGTTTTGTATGCACATTGCCATCTGCCCCCCTGCGCGGCAAGCCATCGGCCCGCTTGCGACCCATCACATGCCAAATCCGTCATATGTCTGGAAGTGATTCTCCAAGCCCGTGGCACGCTGAATTTGTGATCACACTCACAAATCCTGTGATCACAAATAGCAGAAATATCACCCTCGCCCCGTCAAACAAGCAGAATATTCTTAGGTTTTACGAAACCTTGTGCGAGTAGAGGGCAACAGTAGCAACCAGACGGGACAGCTTTATGAACATCCACGAGTATCAGGCGAAGGCTCTGCTTCGCTCCTACGGCGCACCGGTTTCAGAAGGCCGCGTCGTCCTCAAAGCCGAAAATGCCAAGACAGCCGCAGGCGAAATGGACGGCCCCCTCTGGGTCGTCAAAGCCCAGATTCACGCAGGCGGCCGCGGCAAAGGCAAGTTCAAAGAAGCCGACGCTGGCGAAGCTGGCGGCGTCCGCCTTGCCCGCTCGGTCGAGGAAGCCGCCGAAGAAGCCAAGCGCATGTTGGGCCGCACTCTTGTAACGCACCAAACTGGCCCGGCTGGCAAACAAGTCAACCGTATCTACATCGAAGACGGCTCAGGCATCGAAACCGAACTTTACCTCGCCTTGCTGGTTGATCGCCAGACAAGCCGCATCTCTTTCGTCTGCTCCACCGAAGGCGGCATGGACATCGAGGAAGTGGCCGCTGCCACCCCCGAGAAGATCCTCTCTTTCTCTGTCGATCCCGCTACAGGTTACCAAGCCTTCCACGGTCGCCGCATCGCCTTCTCCCTCGGCCTCACCGGCGCGCAGGTAAAGCAATGCGTGGCGCTCATGGGCCTGCTCTACAAAGCATTCCTCGAGAAAGACATGGAAATGCTCGAGATCAACCCGCTGATCGTCACCGACAAGGGTGATCTGAAAGTGCTCGACGCCAAAGTCAGCTTTGATGGCAACGCAATCTACCGTCACGCCGACATCGCCGAACTGCGCGACACCACAGAAGAAGACCCCAAAGAGCTTGAGGCGTCAAAGTACGACCTCAACTATATCGCCCTCGACGGTGAAATCGGCTGCATGGTCAACGGCGCAGGCCTTGCCATGGCAACGATGGACATCATCAAACTCTACGGCGCAGAGCCTGCCAACTTCCTCGACGTGGGCGGCGGCGCGACCAAGGAGAAGGTGACAGAAGCCTTCAAGATCATCACCTCCGATCCCAACGTCAAAGGCATCCTCGTCAACATCTTCGGCGGCATCATGCGCTGCGATGTCATCGCCGAGGGCGTTGTGGCTGCGGTCAAGGAAGTGGGCCTCAAGGTTCCGCTCGTCGTCCGCCTCGAAGGCACGAATGTTGACGAGGGCAAAGCCATCATCAACAACTCGGGCCTCGATGTCATCGCCGCTGACGACCTCAAAGACGGCGCGCAGAAAATTGTAAAAGCCGTCAAAGGCTAATCGTCGGGTGGGTGCATCCCACCTCCCCAACGACCCTATCTAAGGAGCCAAACACATGGCAGTCCTCGTAAACGAAAACACAAAAGTCATCTGTCAGGGCCTCACCGGCTCGCAGGGCACATTCCACACCGAACAAGCAATCGCTTACGGCACCAAAATGGTCGGCGGCGTGACACCGGGCAAAGGCGGCACCAGCCATCTTGATCTTCCGGTCTTCAACTCCGTCCACGAAGCGATGCACGTCACAGAAGCAAATGCTTCCGTCATCTACGTGCCGCCCCCCTTCGCGGCCGACTCCATTCTCGAGGCGATCGACGCCGAGATGCCGCTCATCGTCTGCATCACCGAGGGCATCCCTGTGCTCGATATGATGCGCGTTCAGCGCGCGCTTGAAGGCAGCAAGAGCCGCCTGATCGGGCCAAACTGCCCCGGTGTCATCACGCCGGGTGCGTGCAAAATCGGCATCATGCCGGGCCACATCCACATGCGCGGCTCGTGCGGCGTTGTCTCGCGCTCGGGCACGCTCACATATGAAGCGGTCAAGCAAACGACAGATCTTGGCCTCGGCCAGTCCTCCGCCGTGGGCATCGGCGGGGATCCCATCAAAGGCACAGAGCATATCGACGTGCTCAACATGTTCCTCGATGACGACGAAACGCACAGCATGATCATGATCGGCGAAATCGGCGGCTCGGCCGAAGAAGAAGCCGCCGAGTTCCTCGCCGCCCAAAAGAAAAAGGGCCGCTGGAAGCCAACAGCCGGCTTCATTGCGGGTCGCACAGCCCCTCCCGGCCGCCGCATGGGCCACGCTGGCGCAATTGTTGCCGGCGGCAAAGGTGGTGCAGAAGACAAGATCGAAGCCATGCGCAAAGCGGGTATCGTTGTTGCCGACAGCCCTGCCACACTTGGCGAAGCCGTGATCGAAGCGATCGGATAAGCCATGCGCAGAGCCCTGCTCCAACTGATCTCTGTCTTTGTTCTCACGGTCGGGCTTGCGCTAAACGCGCAGGCCCAATCGGCAGGCCCCTTGGCTGGCAAAGTCTTTGGGGGCGGTAACGCAGGGCTCGTCGTTGTCTTGCACGGCGATGTTTCAAGCGGCGGCGCAGCCGACTATCACTATGATATTGCGCAAAAAATCGCGTCGCAAAACAAAGGTGTCACCGTTCTGGCCATGCTGCGCCCCGGCTATTCCGACGGCATGGGCCAAAAGTCCAAAGGCTCAAACAACCAGCGCCGTGACCATTACACCAAACAAAACAACAAGCTCGTCGCCCAGACCATTCAGGCGATGGCAAAACAGGTCGGCACCTCCAAAATTGTCGCCATCGGCCATTCAGGCGGAGCAGCCCAACTCGGTGTCATCATCGGAGCCTATCCAAATCTCGTTGACAGCGCCATTCTTGTCAGCTGCCCCTGTGACATCCCGCGCTGGCGCGCAATGAAGGGGCGCAAGAACTGGACAAAAAGCCAGTCACCGCACAAATTTACATCCAAAGTTCCTACCTCAACGCGTGTCATCGCGATTACAGGCAACAAAGACGACAACACCAATCCTGTCTTGGCACAGGATTATGTAGCCGCTCTGCGCGCCAAAGGCGTTCAGGCACAATTCATCTCTGCAAACGGCGCATCACACGGTTTTAACGCTATGGCATCACTGGTGGCCAAATCGGCCAAGCAGTCTCTGCGATAGAATGGGAGCCGGGCTATCGCTCGGGAAGCATCACATGACAGACCAATCCTCAAACGACCAATTCCACGCCTCCTCCTTCATGCAAGGCCACAATGCCGAGTATCTGGAACAGCTCTACGGCCAATACGCCTCCGACCCGAACTCGGTCGATGAAGCTTGGCGCACCTTCTTTGCGCAGCTGGGCGATGCCGAGCTTGACGTGAAAGCCGAGGCCAAAGGCCCAAGCTGGGCCCGCCCCGACTGGCCACCTGTGCCAGCAGACGACCTCACCCAAGCGCTGACAGGCGAGTGGAGCGAGCCCGAGGCCAAGGCAGCGACTGGCAAGATCAAGGCGGGCGCGGCCAAAGCAGGCGTTGACGCCACCGATGCCGCCGTGCGCCAGGCCGTGCTCGACAGCATCCGCGCGCTGATGATCATCCGCGCCTACCGAATTCGCGGCCATCTTGTTGCCAATCTCGACCCCCTCGGCATGGCCGAGCAGACGCCCCACCCCGAGCTTGACCCCAAGTCTTACGGCTTCACCGATGCCGACATGGACCGCCCGATCTTCATCGACAAAGTGCTTGGCCTCGACTTTGCCAACATGCGTCAGATCCTCGATATCGTGCGCCGCACCTATTGTGGCACCTTCGCGCTTCAATACATGCACATTTCCAACCCCGAAGAAGCGGGCTGGCTCAAAGAGCGCATCGAAGGTTACGACAAGGAAATCAAATTCACCCGCGAAGGCCGCAAAGCCATCCTGAACAAGATGGTCGAGGCCGAGGGCTTCGAGAAATTCCTTCATGTGAAATATATGGGCACAAAGCGCTTCGGCCTTGATGGCGGCGAAAGCCTGATCCCCGCGATGGAACAGATCATCAAACGCGGCGGAGCGCTCGGCATCCGCGAAATGGTCATCGGCATGCCCCACCGTGGCCGCCTCAACGTCCTCGCCAACGTGATGGGCAAGCCCTACCGCGCGATCTTCAACGAGTTTCAGGGCGGTAGCTTCAAGCCTGAAGATGTCGACGGCTCGGGGGATGTGAAATATCACCTCGGCGCAAGCTCCGACCGCGCGTTTGATGGCAACTCGGTGCACCTTTCGCTCACGGCCAACCCCTCACACCTCGAGGCGGTAAACCCTGTTGTGCTCGGCAAGGTCCGCGCCAAGCAGGACCAGCTCGGCGACAGCGAGCGCAAGCAGGTTATGGCGATCCTTCTGCACGGTGATGCGGCCTTCGCAGGTCAGGGCGTTGTGGCCGAGGGCTTCGGCCTCTCGGGCCTCAAAGGTCACCGCACAGGCGGCACGATGCACATCGTCGTCAACAACCAGATCGGTTTCACCACCGCGCCGCACTTCTCGCGCTCCTCACCATATCCCACCGATATCGCGCTGATGGTCGAAGCGCCGATTTTCCATGTCAACGGAGATGATCCCGAGGCCGTGGTGCACGCCGCGCGCGTCGCGACAGAGTTCCGCCAGAAGTTCGGCAAGGATGTCGTGCTTGATATCTTCTGCTACCGCAGGTTTGGCCACAACGAGGGCGACGAGCCCATGTTCACCAACCCGCTCATGTATAAAAAGATCAAAAAACAAAAGACCACACTCAGCCTTTACACTGAAACGCTGGTGAAAGACGGCCTCATCCCCGAGGGCGAGATCGAAGATATGAAAGCCGCGTTTCAGGCCCACTTGGGCGAAGAGTTCGAGGCTGGCAAAGATTACAAACCCAACAAAGCCGACTGGCTTGATGGCAAATGGTCTCACCTCAACCGCCGCGATGCCGAATACGAGCGCGGCGAAACCGCGATCAAACCCGAAACTTTCGCTGAAATCGGCCGCGCACTCAGCACAGCCCCCGATAGCTTGCCGATCCACAAGACAGTGGGCCGCCTGCTGGAAAGCAAAGGCCAGATGTTTGAAAGCGGCGAAGGCTTTGACTGGGCCACAGGCGAAGCCCTCGCTTTCGGCTCCCTGCTCACCGAGGGCTACCCCGTGCGCCTCTCGGGGCAAGATGCCACACGCGGCACCTTCTCGCAGCGCCACTCCGGTATCATCAACCAGGAAACCGAAGAGCGCTATTACCCGCTCAACAATATCCGCGCAGGTCAGGCGCAATATGATGTTATCGACAGCATGTTGTCCGAATATGCAGTGCTTGGCTTTGAATACGGCTTCTCGCTGGCCGAGCCAAACGCACTCACCCTCTGGGAGGCCCAGTTCGGTGACTTCGCCAACGGTGCCCAGATCATGTTTGACCAGTTCATCTCATCTGGTGAAAGCAAGTGGCTGCGCATGTCCGGCCTCACAGTGCTTCTGCCCCACGGCTATGAAGGCCAGGGGCCCGAGCACTCCTCGGCCCGCCTTGAGCGCTTCCTGCAAATGTGCGGTCAGGACAACTGGATCGTGGCCAACTGCACCACGCCGGCCAACTACTTCCACATCCTGCGCCGCCAGCTTCACCGCACCTTCCGCAAACCACTCATCCTGATGACGCCGAAGTCGCTTCTGCGCCACAAACTCGCCGTCAGCAAAACCGAGGATTTCACAACCGGCTCAAGCTTTCACCGTATCCTCTGGGATGATGCCCAATACGGCAATTCCGACACCAAACTGAAGGCGGATGACAAAATCAAACGCGTCGTCATGTGCTCGGGCAAAGTCTACTATGACCTGCTCGAAGAGCGCGACGCCCGCGGCATTGATGACATCTACCTCATGCGCGTGGAGCAGTTCTATCCTTTCCCCGCCCAATCTGTCGTCAAGGAGCTCACCCGCTTCAAAAACGCCGATGTAGTCTGGTGTCAGGAAGAGCCGAAAAACCAGGGTGCATGGTCCTTCATCGAGCCCAATATCGAATGGGTTCTGGGCCGTATCAAAGCCAAGCACCAGCGCCCCGCCTATGTCGGCCGCGCCGCGAGCGCTTCGCCCGCCACAGGCCTCGCCTCCGCCCATAAAGCACAACAAGCCGCTCTCGTTGACGAGGCGCTCACACTGAAAAAAGGGAAATAACCCATGACCGAAGTTCGCGTTCCTACACTGGGTGAATCCGTCACCGAAGCCACCGTTGCCACATGGTTCAAAAAGCCGGGCGATGCCGTTCAAGCCGACGAAATGCTCTGTGAGCTTGAGACAGACAAAGTAACAGTCGAAGTGCCCGCGCCCACGGCCGGTACTCTTGGCGAGATCGTCGCCGCAGAGGGCGAAACCGTCGGTGTCGATGCGCTTCTGGCCACAATCAACGCAGGCGAAGCCGCCGAGACAGCCCCCAAGGCCAAAACCAAAGACGAACCCGCCGCGGCCAAAGAAGGCTCGGGCGCCTCCGTCGATGTCATGGTCCCGACACTGGGCGAATCTGTCACCGAAGCAACCGTCTCGACATGGTTCAAGAAGGTCGGTGACACCGTCGCGCAAGACGAAATGCTCTGCGAGCTTGAAACCGATAAAGTCAGCGTCGAAGTGCCTTCCCCCGCCGCTGGCACACTCACAGAAATCCTCGCCGAAGAAGGCGCAACCGTTGACGCATCTGCCAAACTCGGCGTGATTGCTTCCGGCGAAGGTGCAGCCGCCGCTGCCCCCGCCAAGGCCGAAGAGGCACCTGCGAAAGCAGAAGCAACCGGCACAAAAAATGCCCCCGCCGCCGAGAAGATGATGGCCGAAAAAGGCATCAAGGCAGAGGCCGTGACAGGCACAGGCAAAGACGGACGCATCATGAAAGAAGACGTTATGAAAGCCGCAGCCTCAGGTGGCTCAAGTGCCCCTGCTCCCGCAGCGCAAGCGCCCCGTGCCCCCGTCTCGGCCGATGACGCCGCCCGCGAAGAACGCGTCAAGATGACCCGCCTGCGCCAGACCATCGCGCGCCGCCTCAAAGAGGCACAAAACACAGCCGCCATGCTGACAACCTACAACGAAGTCGACATGAGCGCCGTGATGGCCCTGCGCAATCAGTATAAAGACGAATTCGAGAAAAAGCACGGTGCCCGCCTCGGCTTTATGTCTTTCTTCACAAAAGCCTGCGTGCACGCTCTTAAAGAAGTGCCCGAAGTGAATTCGGAAATCGACGGAACCGATGTTGTCTATAAAAACTTCGTCCACATGGGCATTGCCGCAGGCACGCCCACGGGCCTCGTTGTCCCCGTCATCCGCGATGTCGACCAGATGAGCTTTGCGCAAATCGAAAAAGCCATCAGCGAAAAAGGCAAGCGCGCGCGCGACGGCAAACTCTCCATGGCCGAAATGCAGGGCGGCACGTTTACAATCTCCAACGGCGGTGTCTACGGCTCGTTGATGTCTTCACCGATCCTCAACCCGCCACAGTCGGGCATCCTCGGAATGCATAAAATCCAGGACCGCCCCTTTGCCATCAACGGCGAAGTCGTGATCCGCCCGATGATGTATCTGGCCCTCAGCTACGACCACCGCGTGGTCGATGGCAAAGGCGCGGTCACATTCCTCGTCCGTGTCAAGGAAGCTCTGGAAGATCCCCAGCGCTTGCTCATGGATCTGTAAGAAAAGCCCACGTTTTTTTCTTGCTGGAAATATCCCGGGGGTCCGGGGGCAGCGCCCCCGGTCCGCCCTCCAAATCAAGAGCCAAAGCCCTCGCGATGCGCGCACCCAGAGTCATCAAAGCCGCGGCCCTGATCGCGCTCGTTGTCGTCGCCCTCGTCGGCTACACAATGCTCATGGCGCGTATCGCGTCCGGCACACCGCCCGAAACGGCCGCGCCACAAAGCCGGGCCGATGAAATCCTCGTCATAAAAAGCACCCGTGAGCTCCGGCTTCTTAAAGACGGAACACCTTTCAAACGCTACAGCATTTCCCTTGGCGCCGCCCCGTCGGGTCACAAAACCGAAGAGGGCGACGAGCGCACCCCCGAGGGCCGCTACACCATTGACTGGCGCAACGAAAACTCTGTCGCCCACCTCAGCCTGCATATTTCCTATCCCAACGAAGCAGACACAGCCCAGGCCGAAGCCCGCGCGGTCTCGGCAGGTGGAAATATCATGATCCACGGCTTGCCAAACGGCTGGGGCACACTTGGCCGCATGCACCTTCTGCGCGATTGGACAAACGGCTGCATCGCTGTCACCAACGCCGAAATGCGCGAAATCTGGTCTCTCGTGCCCGATGGAACCCCGATCACGATTGTCGATACACTATGAACATCCGGTCCAACCCAATCAGGGATACACAGGTTTGCCCAGCCGCCTAGACAGCCTTAAATCTCAAGATCACCCGCTTCTGCGCCGTGCCGAAGGGCTTGTGTTCCGTGACGGTGTCTTCGCGTTCGGCCTGGCCGCAGCCATGGCAGCACTCTACATCGGCGCGCAGTCCTACATGGGCCAAGGTCTCTCGCTTCCGGCCTTGGCGCTCTTCAGCCTGCTCGCGCTCACCGCGTTGCTTCTGCGCCGTCGCGCCTCGGTTTCTGTGGCGCTTTTATGGCTCTGGTCGCTCGCAACCCTGCTCTGGCTTGCCCGCGCGGCAAAAATCCCTACCGAAAGCGCGCTCGGGCTCCTCCTCGGCTCCCCGCTCATCTGGGTCGCCTTAGGCGTCTTAGCCCTCATCACAACGGCCGCAACATGGCTCTGGCGGCTTGGCCGCTTTCAAAGGGCACTCTGATGAAACCCGCGCCGCACACAGCCCTCGCCTCCGCCATGCGCAACGAAGGCCCGCATCTCATGGAATGGCTCGCCTATCACAGCGTCATCGGCTTTGAACACATCCTCATCATCACCAACGATTGCACCGACGGCTCCGACACCCTGCTCGATGCCCTCGCCGCGCGCGGCCATGTCACCCATATCCGCCAGACAGTGCCCACAGGCACAGCCCCGCAAGACAGCGCCATGCGCCTCGCCTTCCGGCACCTCGCAACGACCAACGCCGAATGGCTCTGCCATATCGACAGCGACGAATTTCTCAACATCCGTCTTGGAGAAGGTCACCTGTCCGATCTGCTCGCCCGCGTTGGCGAGGCCGATGTCATCGCACTGCCGTGGCTCTTCTTCGGCACAAGCGGCCATACCGCGCGCACCCTGCCTGTTCTGCCCGCCTTCACGGCCTGCGCGGCGGGCTTTCCCGAAGACACGACCAAGTTCAAATCCATGTTCCGCTTCGCCAAATTCGGCCATGCCCATGATCATCGCCCGATCGAGCCAAAGCAGGATGATCTCAAAGTCGTCTCCGCCGCAGGCACGCCCCTACGGAACAATCTGGACAGCGCCAAAAAGCGCAAGAAATACTTCCCCCATGCCAAGGCCATCGCCCCCGAAGCCGCCGTGCTCAACCATTACGCCACCCGCGCGGAAGACGATTTTCTGATGAAAAATGCCCGCGGCGATGGTCAGGGCCATGTCTCGAACAAATACCACCTCGGCTCCGCCTGGTTCAAAACCGCCAACCAGAACGCCGCGCAAGACCGCAGCATCCTGCGCCACTGGCCACGCGTCGAAGCGCTCTTGGCCGATTGGCGCAATGATCCCGAAATCGCCGCGCTTGAATCCGCCTGTCTTGCCTCCGATACGGCCCTGCGCCACAAAACCCTCACGCCTGCCACCCGCTTGGGCTGGACCCTGCCGCCCAAGGCTGGCACAAAAGGCACATAGTCAAGGAGCATGCCCATGTCCGCCGAACTTACCGTTCTCGCCCTCGCAGCCCTTTTGCAAGCACTGCAATTCCTGCTCTATGCCGTGCCAGCCAATCTCGAGCTCGGCCCCGGCTACACCATGTCCGCCCGCGACCGCCCGCCAAGCCGCGAAATGTCAGACCGCACAGCCCGCTTGGGCCGCGCGATGAACAACCACTTCGAAGGCCTCATCCTGTTCACAATCGCCGTGCTCGTCGTCACCCTCGGCAATCAGGCCACAGGCTTCACCGCCGCCTGCGCCTGGGCCTATCTCGCCGCGCGCGTGCTCTACATTCCCGCCTATGCCTATAACATGCGCCCATGGCGTAGCCTCGTCTGGGCCGTGGGCTTTTTCGCAACCCTATCCATGATCCTCGCGGCGCTCGTCTAGCCCGCAAGCAACCGACAGAAAAAGGAGCCTCACCATGGCATCATATGACGTAATCATCATCGGCGCAGGCCCCGGCGGCTATGTCTCCGCCATCCGTTGTGCCCAACTCGGCCTCAAAACAGCCGTTGTCGAGGGCCGCGAAACTCTGGGCGGAACCTGCCTCAACATCGGCTGTATCCCTTCCAAAGCCATGCTCCACGCAACCCATATGCTGCACGAAGCCGAGCACAACTTCGCCTCCATGGGCCTCAAGGGCAAAAGCCCTTCGGTCGACTGGAAACAGATGCTCGCCTACAAAGACGATGTCGTCGGACAGAACACAGGCGGCATCGAATTTCTCTTCAAGAAAAACAAGATCGACTGGCTCAAAGGCTGGGCAACCATCCCCGAAGCCGGCAAGGTGAAGGTGGGCGATGAAGTGCATGAAGCCAAAAACATCGTCATCGCCTCAGGCTCCGAACCTGCCTCAATCCCTGGTGTCGAGATCGACGAAAAGACAATCGTCTCCTCCACAGGCGCGCTTGAGCTTGGCAAAGTCCCCAAGAAACTTGTGGTCATCGGCGCAGGCGTCATCGGGCTCGAGCTCGGCTCGGTCTACGCGCGCCTCGGCTCCGAGGTGACGGTGGTTGAATATATGGATGCCATCACCCCCGGAATGGACGCCGACGTGCAGCGCACCTTCAAGCGTATCCTTGAAAAACAAGGGCTGAGTTTTATCATGGGCGCCGCCGTCCAGTCGGCCAAACCCGGAAAAGGCAAGGCCACCGTCACCTACAAAACCAAGAAAAGCGACACCGAAGAGACACTCGACGCCGATATCGTTCTTGTCGCCACAGGCCGCAAACCCTTCGTGGAAGGTCTCGGCCTTGATAAACTCGGCGTCGAAATGACAAAGCGGGGCCAGATCGCAACCGATGAGCACTGGGCCACCAACGTCAAGGGTCTCTACGCCATCGGCGATGTAATCGAAGGGCCGATGCTGGCTCATAAGGCCGAAGACGAAGGCATGGCCGTTGCCGAAGTGCTCGCTGGCAAGCATGGTCACGTCAACTACGGCGTCATCCCCGGCGTGGTCTACACCACCCCCGAGGTTGCCACAGTGGGCAAAACCGAGGCCCAACTCAAAGAAGAAGGCGTCAAAACCAAGGTCGGCAAGTTCATGTTCATGGGCAACGCCCGCGCCAAGGCCGTGCATCAGGGCGAGGGCTTCGTCAAAATCATAACCGATGCCGCAACCGACCGCATCCTCGGCGCCGCCATCATCGGCCCCGCCGCCGGGGATATGATCCACGAGCTTTGTGTTGCCATGGAGTTCGGCGCATCGGCAGAAGACATCGCCCTCACCTGTCACGCCCACCCGACCTACTCGGAAGCCGTGCGCGAAGCCGCCCTCGCCTGTGGCGACGGCGCAATCCACGCCTGAAGAAAACGGGCGGATCAACTCAATCCGCCCGTCCTTTTTCTTGCTAAAAATATCCCGGGGGAGCGCGAGGGGGCAGCGCCCCCTCGCTTTGGTCGGATTTTCGCACAGCGAAAATCCGAAACCGGAACACTCACTCGAAAATCTTGAACAGCTCTTTCTTCAGCTTGTCTTCCACGCCCTTCTTCACCGCATCTTCCACACTCTGCCCCTCGCCCACAGTCACACCAAGCTCTTCCTGCACCTTCTGCTTGATAGCGTCATCCACCTTCTGTTTCACCTCTTCCTTCTTTTCCTTGAAGTTAAGGTCAATCGCAGCGCTCAAATCAGGCAGAATCTTGGGGTTGCTCCAGGGCCCGTATATTTTCACAGGAAATGCCAGATCCTTGCCGCTGTTGGCTTCCAGCGCAACGGGTGTGAAGAGATAGTTTATCGTCCGCGCGCCAAGGCCGACAACGCCCTTACCTGTCGCCGCAATACGCGGCAACGTCATGCTCAGATTGTCATTGCTCAACACACCGCCGGCCATGGTAAAACTCGCCCCGAGCTTGTCAAAAACCGTTGTGCCTTTGGTCCCGTTGCCCGTGCCCATCAACCCGTTAAGGTCAACCCCCGAGATCGTCCCACCCGCCATTGCAATGCCGCCATTGCCTGAAAGCGAGTTCATAATTGCGTTCAGGTTACTGCCGGAGCCAAGAAACTTAACAAATCCGTCCGCCTTCCCCGACAGCCGCGTAACGCCCATCAAGTCGTCCAGAAGCGGGTTCACATCGGCCTGCAACACATTGATATTGCCGCCCACTGACAGCCCGCCGCGGTTGTTCACCACAAACTCACCGGTGATCTGGCCGCCATAGCCGGTGGCATCGGGCATTTTGAACACCATCCGCGAGTTATCCAAACTCACCCCGAGGCTGCTCGCCCCGAGCTTGAGCATTCCCGCATCGAGCGATTGCACCGCAAGGCTCACCTCGGCATCCACAGCGGCCAGCCCGCTTGCATCAATCGTGGTTTTGCTCCAGCCCGTGTCGCTGCTGCTCTCGCTGCCCCCGCTGCCGCCGGACGCCGCGAGCGACGTAAAGTCCAGCGCACCGGCGGCAAGTTTCGCGGTGATCCTGGGCCGCGCCCCGCTCAGGCGAATGTCCGCATCCCCCGTCAACGTGTTCTGATCAAGGTTCAGCGTCATGCCCCGCAGGTTCACCACCTCACCGCCCGAAAACGTGAACGCCGCGTTCATATCAATCGCCTGCCCCATACCGCGCGGCACATCAGCCGCGCCAAGCCCCAGGCTTTGCATAAATTTCGAGGTGTTTGAGGCGCTCACGCTCAACTGCCCCGCCGCCTCCAGTCCGCGGGTCATCCGCCCGTCAAAACGCGCCGAGCCGCCCCCCGTCGAAAAACTCGCCACAACAGGCGTCAGCCGCCCCGCAATCAAATCACGCGCATTGCCTGCCTTTGCATCCACAGACAGCGCCGCACCGCCGCGCACACCGCTTGCCTTAAGCGTGGCTGGCCCCGAAAGCTCGGGGAGGCTCAGCTCCGCATCAAGCCCTGTGATCTGCTCGCGCGTGCCGGCCATACGGTCCTCAATCAGCACAGTGCCGCCCGTCACGCTTGCCCGCGCAAGGCTAAACGGCGTCACACCGGTGCTGCCGCTGTCGCCGTCAACGGCCTCAACGGTTTCGCCAAAAGTCCAGCTCACGCGCCCGTCTTTGGCGGTGATCAGGTTAATCTCGGGGCTCACAAGCTCGATCTGGCGAATATCCACCTCACGCCGCAGCGCCGCCGCTGCTCCCACACCGATGTTCAGCGCCTCGGCCTTCAGCAAGGGGGCATCGTCCCAGTCAGGCCCCGCAACCCGCACAGGCCCCGTCTTCACGCCCAGCACAGGCCAGATGCTCAGCCCGATATCGCCTGTAATCACAACTTCGCGGCCCAATGCCTTGGAAATCTCGGCGCTGGCAACTTTGGCAATGCGCTCCTTGGGCAACAGCATAAGCCCGACAGCGGCAAACGCCACAAACACGACCAACATAAACAAAATACCGCGAATAATGCGCATAAATCAGGCCTCCAAATTATTTGCCCGAACGGTAGGTCACCAACGCTCGCAGCGCAAACAGGTTCCCGCGCGTGGCCCCTTCCCCCAGCGCAATTTGGCCGCTATATGCGGAGCATGTCACAAAATCCTCCCGATCTGCGTCCAGATCTCGCCCGCGCCCAGCTTTCTGAAACACGCCGTGAAGGCCAGCCAACCATTGGCATGGTCTCGCTTGGCTGCCCCAAAGCGCTGGTCGACAGCGAGCGCATCCTCACCCGCCTGCGCGCCGAGGGCTACGGCATCTCGCCCGACTATTCCGGCGCCGATGCGGTCATCGTCAATACCTGCGGTTTCCTTGATTCCGCCAAGGCCGAAAGCCTCGACGCCATCGGTGAAGCGCTGGCCGAGAACGGAAAAGTCATCGTCACAGGCTGCCTCGGGGCCGAGCCCGATTATATCCGCGAGCATCACCCCCGCATCCTCGCCGTGACAGGCCCGCACCAGTATGAGCAAGTGCTCGATGCTGTGCACGCCGTTGTCCCGCCCTCGCCCGACCCGTTCATTGATCTGCTGCCCGCCTCGGGCGTGTCACTCACGCCGCGCCATTACAGCTATCTAAAGATATCAGAAGGCTGCAACCACAAGTGCAAGTTCTGCATTATCCCCGACATGCGCGGAAAGCTCGCCTCAAGGCCCCATAAAGCCGTGCTGCGCGAGGCTGAAAAGCTGGTTGAAAACGGCGTCAAGGAACTGCTCGTCATCTCGCAAGACACCTCCGCCTACGGGACCGATTGGCCAAGCGAGCAGCGCCGCGGCCTCACCGAGCAGCCCATCACAACCCTCGCGCGTGACCTTGGCCAGCTGGGCGCCGGAAGAAATCTCTGGGTGCGCCTACACTACGTCTACCCCTACCCGAACGTGCGCGAGCTTATCCCGCTCATGAGCGAGGGGCTGATCCTGCCTTACCTCGACATTCCCTTCCAGCACGCGCACCCCGAAACACTGCGCCGCATGGCCCGCCCCGCGCACGCCGAGCGCACGCTTGACCGCATCAACGAGTGGCGCGGCCTCTGCCCCGACATCACCCTCAGAAGTACCTTCATCGTCGGCTACCCCGGCGAAACGGAAGAAGAGTTCCAAACTCTGCTCGACTGGATGGATGAAGCCCGGCTCGACCGTGTCGGCTGTTTTAAGTATGAAAACGTCGCCGGCGCCCGCTCAAACGCGCTCCCCGATCATGTCGCGGAAGACGTGAAGCAAGACCGCTGGGAGCGCTTCATGGAAAAGGCACAGGCGATATCAGAATCCAAACTCGCCGCCAAAGTCGGACAGCGTATCGATGTCATCATCGACGACATCGACGAAGACGGCATCGCCACCTGCCGCACAAAAGCCGACGCCCCCGAGATCGACGGGAACCTGTTCATTGATGAAGGCACGGAAGGCCTGAAGGTTGGCCAGATCGTCAGCGTCGAGGTGGACGAGGCTGGGGATTATGATTTGTGGGGCCACCTGTAGGGGTGCGCACTCACTGCGCACCGTAAAACTCTACCCCACCAACCCGCACAAAACCGTGCGGTTTGCGCAGTCATCGGGCACGCGGCCCTCGGCCAGAGCCTCAACACACTCCTGCGTAAACGGGCAGGCACGGCAGCGGGTGATCAGCGCGGCGTGGTCTTTCGCCGAAAGCGCGCCCGAGGCCAGCGCCGTGTTCATGCAAGCGCCAAGGCAGGCCGCGGCAAGCCGTGTCAGCTCAAAGTGCAACGCGGGGTTTCCGAGCGGCGCGCGCAACTGGGGGTGGTGAACCGTCATCAGGCGAATCCTTTTCAAACCATGGTCTGAGGCTAAACCCGCATCTGCCGCATAACTTTGATATAGCGCAAATGCGCCGTGCGCTGCGCCAACCTCCGCTCACAGCCTGTCCACCATGTGTTCACCGTGCGCCCTGTTCACAAACAGACCGGTTTTGCCAAAACCAAAATGCCCGATCAGGCGGTGCACGCAAGGTGCACGGGTTGTGCACGCTTTTCACCCCCCTGGAATCAGGCATAAACCAGAACGTTAACGCCCCCTGATGAAAGCCTCCAGATAGGCTGTCACAGCGTCCTGCACATGGCGAAAACGGTCGCCGCCCA
Organism: Lentibacter sp. XHP0401; assembly: GCF_025751535.1. Taxonomy (GTDB): domain Bacteria; phylum Pseudomonadota; class Alphaproteobacteria; order Rhodobacterales; family Rhodobacteraceae; genus Lentibacter. Next base: position 80,580 of record NZ_JAOWLC010000010.1, read on the forward strand.
GATGCTTGCCGCCATACCACCGCGTCACCACAACGACATGCCCCAAAAGCTCTTCCCGCTCCAGCATCCGGATGATGACCATACCCGCCCCCGCCTCGCCGTCATCGGCCTTCAGCGGGGTTCCGTCCGGCAAGATCATCGCCCAGGTGTTATGCGTGGCCTTGGCATATTTCTTATTTCTTTTCAGCGCCTTGAGAAGCGCGTCCGCGGCCTCTCTCGTATCGGCCACCCCGCCCGAAACCGAATAGCGCGAGCCCCGGTCACTGATGATATTGTCAAGCTGGTTCACGCGGCCTCAGAGCTGCGATGCGGTCTGGCGAACGGCTTCAATGCGCTGCGCATTAGGCGGATGCGTGCCAAGAAAACGGTCCCCGGGGTCGGGGATACGGCCAAAGAATGCCGCCCCGCGCACAGGGTCATACCCCGCCTTTTTGGTGATCACGGTTCCCAGAACATCCGCTTCGATTTCATAGTCTTTCGAATAGGTCCGCGCGCCGACCTGAGCGCCAATTTCTCCAGCACTTTGAAGGGCTTGCGCGTCAGCTCCAGTCAGTGCGGCAAGCCCTGCAAACACCAAAGCCCCCGTCTGCGCATTGCGTTGCTGGCGGGCAATATGCCCCGCAATATGGTGCGCTGCTTCATGGCTCATCACAAAGGCAAGCTCGTCCGCATTGCGCACATCGGCAATCATCGCAACGGTGAAAGCAATAATAGGCTGCCCCGATTTATCAAGCGTCTGATAGGCGTTCACAGGCTGGCCGGGACGGTCATCAATCACAATGCGGAAATCGCAATTCATCCCCGGCGCCCGCGCGCGGCATTCACGCTCGGCCACAGGCTCGACTGTCTCGACAACTTCAACAAACTGCTTCGCCGCCGCCCGTCCGCTCAACTGCGCTGAAGTGGGCGCTGTTGTCGATGCAGCGGGGCTTGAAGAGCTTGTTTCAACAGGCACATCACACCCTGCCAAGGCCAGCAAAGCCAACACCACAAAACCCTTTTTCATGAATGACATCGCTCTGCCCGTCCTGTTATTGCATTACACAAACATAGCCGCCTGCGGCCTTTCGCGCCAGCCCCATCACACGGGTTTGAAATCGCTTCAAGGCTCCCCCTTGCAAGTGGCGCGCATCCGCTTATTCTAGGCCCATGTTTTCAATCGAACACGAATTTGACAGCACAATCATCACCCTTGTCGATGAGGGTGCCGCTCCCTTGGGTGAAGATATCGTCATCAACGCCTTTGAAAGCTGCGTCACGCTAGAGCAGTTTGACGCCCGCACAGACACCACCCAGAAAATCACACTCACCATCAACCAGCTGCAAGACCTCGCCGCAGCGCTTGATTTGCCCGAAGGTGTTTACTCTCTGGTGCGCGCCGAGAATGATCCCGAAGCGGGCACATAACGCCATCTTCAGCTTTTGTTAAACCTTGGCCGATAAACCTATAGTCGAGCCCTTGCCAATCCTGCGCATCCTTGCCCTAATGCACTTGCAGAAACTGAGGGCAGACACATGAGCACATCGGCAAAAAACACGGGTTTTTATTTTGACGAAAAGTCATTCTGGCACGGCGGCGGTGATTTCGCGCTGACATTTCCTGTGGGCGGCCTTGTGCAGCCCTTGGTTGCCGGTGGCCTCCCCGAAGCCCCCGAAACAAAGCGCCGCTTCAAGAACCTGATGGATGTTACGGGCCTGAGCGAAGAGCTCACCCTAAGTTCCGCCCGCGCCTGCACCGATGAAGAACTCGCCCTCGTGCATCCCGTTGATTTCCTGTCAAAATTCAAAGAATTATCCGATGCAGGCGGTGGTAACCTCGGGTTGCGCACGCCTTTCCTCAAAGGCGGATACGAGCTTGCCGCACTCTCTGCCGGCCTCTCGCGCGCCGCCCTGTCCGATGTGCTCACAGGCAAGCTGCAAAACGCCTACGCCCTCTCCCGTCCGCCGGGGCATCACTGCCTGCCCGAGTGGCCAAACGGTTTCTGCCTCCTTGCCAATGTCGCCATCGCGATCGAGGCCGCCAAAGCCGCGGGAGAAGCCAAGCGCTTCGCCGTGATCGACTGGGATGTCCACCACGGGAACGGGACCGAGCACATCTTCTACAAACGCGATGATGTCCTCACAATCTCGATCCATGAAGAAAACAATTACCCCGTCGATACTGGCGCTCTGGCCGATAAAGGCAAGGGCGTCGGCCTTGGATATAACATGAATATCCCCTTGCCTCCCGGCTCTGGCCACAACACCTATCTTGAGGCGATGGACAAACTCGTCGTGCCCGCTTTCGAACGCTTCAAACCCGATGTCATCATCGTTGCTTGCGGCTATGACGCCGGCACATACGATCCGCTGGGCCACCAGCTTTGCACCGTTGAAACCTTCCGCCAGATGACCCGCCGTGTGCGCGAAGCCGCCGAAAGGCTCTGCGACGGCAAGCTCATGATGGCCCATGAAGGCGGCTACTCCGAAGTCTATGTCCCCTTCTGCGGCCATGCGGTAATGGAGGAAATGTCAGGCAGTTCAACCCGCGCACCAGACCCTATGGCCGAGGTCGTCGCGGCCCGTCAGCCAAACGCGCGTGTCGAGGCGTTTTTCTCAAGCCTGATTGATGAAATGGCGCTAGAGCACTTCGGCTAAAGGCCCACTACCACATGGTCTTTTTGGCTCGTTCGGCCCAGCCGTCATCATAGGCTGCGCCGCCTTCTTCGCCTTGTGTCTGCTCGGCCAGTATCTCGCCAACTGTGGGCAAACCCTCACTTTGGTCGCCCTCGCTCCAAAGGCCCGCACGCATCGGCGCGCGTGCGCATTGCGTATAGATCTCGCCGATTTTGATCACAATCACAGAGCGCGGCAAGCGGCCCTTATCATCAAACCGTTCGCACAAATCGGGGGCAACACTCACCTTCGCCAGCCCGTTCACCCGCACCACAGCGTTGGAGCCAGCCACCATAAACATAAGCGAAATGCGCCCGTCGGCCACAATATTGCGTAGCGTATCCATCCTGTTGTTGCCGCGCCAGTCAGGCATCAAAAGCGTGTGCTTATCAAGCTCGATCATAACAGGGCCGTCGTCACCGCGCGGGCTTCCATCGGTCCCGTCGGGGCCAACAGTTGAAATCACACAAAAGCGCGATCGGCGGACCCACTTGCTGTAAAGCGGCGTCATCTCATAGGCCACTTTGCGGATTGCCGCTGCGCCCGGCGCCCCGTAAAGCGCCTCTAGCTCGCTGATATCATTGATATACTCAGACATCATAACCCGCCTCGCGCAAAAGCGCGTCAGAGCGGGCTTCAACCTCGTCTTCAAGGCGGCGCATAAAATCGGTCTGCCCCAATCCCGCGTCTATCGGCTCTAGAAACTCGACAACAGCAAGCCCCGCTTTGCGCATGATCGTGCCCTTGGGCCAGAACATTCCAGCATTGGTCGCCACGGGCACGCAGGTCTGTTTCATCTGGCTATAGAGCGCATATGTGCCCACCTTATAGGGCCTCTTCTCGCCGGGTTTTACGCGTGTTCCCTGACTATAAATCACCAACTGCCCTGCCGTTGTCAGGCCCGCTTTCACATCATCGAGCATCTTCTTGATGGCCTGCCCGCGCTTGCCGCGGTTCACAGGCACGCAGCCGATGCGGTAGGCATAAAGGCCAATGATTGGCGTCCAGAGGAGTTCGCGTTTCATGATAAATTTCGCAGCCGGGCTGGCATGGAAAATCATCAGAATATCAAGGAAAGACTGGTGCTTGGCCGCGATAAGCATCTCGCCCTCAGGCAGCGCGCCACGCACCTCGGTGCGCAAGCCAAGCATCCAGCGCGCGGTAAAAAACACCCACACGCAATACAGTTTACAGGCCATTCGCGCACCCTTCGGACTGACCAGCGCCCATGGGAAAAACACGATCCCCAAAACCAGCATCGCCAACGCGTTCTGCACCACAAAAACAAGCGAAATCACCCAGCGAATGACAGACATCAGCGCAGCTCCTTCAACGTGCGGCGCGCGGCCGCCTGTGTGGCTCCGAAGGCCACGCCCCCCGCCAAAAGCGGAATAACAAGCGGCCAAAGCCAGCTTGCGCCCTGAAACCCGAGATCACTCAGAAATCCGGCCTCGCCACCACCCGCAGGCATGAGCACAACGGCAATTACCCCGAGAACCATGCCAACAGCCGCGCCCGTCAGCGAGCGCAGCGTAAAGCGGCGCACAAAAGCGCTGGCGATGTAACTGTCCTTCGCCCCCACCAGCCGCATCACCGTAATCACCTTCGCGTTCGCCGCCAGCGCGGCATTGGCTGCCAGCGTAATCATCGCCCCCATAACTGCAAAAATAAGCACAATCGAGAACCACCCGAGGAACGAGAGCCGCCCCGCCGCTGCGGCCAAAGGCTTGCGCCAACGTGAATGGTCATCCAGCACAGCCCCGGGCACCTCGCCCAAAAGGCGCAGGCGCAAAGCCTCCGCATCAAGCCCGACATCGGCCTCGACAATCTCGATCAACTGCGGAATAGGCAGCGCATCCAGCGGCATGTCAGGCCCGAACCACGGCTCCAGAAGCTTGCGCTGTTCCCCGTCACTCAAAACCCGTGCACTGGCAATTCCGGGGGTCGTTTCAAGCACGGCAAGCGCAGCTTCCGTCTGCGCCTGCATTTGTCCTGCGGGCGCCGATATCCGCACCGTGGCCGATTGCGCAAGCTCGTTGGCCCACCGCTCCGAGAGCCGGCCCGCCGAGACCGAAAGCGCCAGCGCAAACACCGCCAGAAACGCCATAACAGCGGCGGCAAACACCGTGAGCCGCGCGGTAAATCCCGTAGGTGGCACGGCCCGCTCGGCCTGCGCATCACCAATGATAAAGCCGGTTATTCTGTTGATATCAAACAAATCCCGCATCATAGATCCGCCCCCGCAAGCTGCACACGGCGGTTCGCAATGCGCAGCACCCGCGCCTGAACCTGTGTCTTGGCCGCCCGTATAAGGCCCATGTCATGCGTCGCAATCACCACGGTTTTGCCCATCTTGTTCAGCTCCACCAACAGCTGCAAAAGCCGTTGTGACATTTCCCAATCAAGGTTGCCTGTTGGCTCGTCTGCCAGAATAATGTCAGGCGACATAATTACAGCCCGCGCCAGCGCAGCTCTCTGCCGCTCGCCTCCCGAAAGCTCGGGGGGAAGCGCACTCGCACGGTCGCGCAAGCCCACCCAGCTCAACAATTCAGACAGGTTCGCCTGCTCACTCGCAATGCTATGCCCCGAAACCGTCAGCGGCAGCGCGATGTTGTCGGCGATCGGGAGATGATCAAGAAACTGGCAATCCTGATGCACCACGCCAATGTGGCGGCGCAACTCGGCAATCCCGTCACGGTCTAGGCTGCGCACGTCCTGATCAAACAGTCGCAAATGCCCCGCCGTTGGCAAAAGCTCTCCGTAACACAGCTTCAAAAGCGTGGTTTTGCCCGCACCCGAAGGCCCCGTTAAAAAATGAAAAGACCCTGCAGGCAGGCTTAGCGTCAGATCGCCCAAAAGCTCTCCGTCGCCGTAGCTATAAGCCACATCATTAAGCTCTATCACCGCTCATCCTCACCATGCCAGACACCCTGCAAAATACCGTTCCCGATACGCGTCAGACCATGCCTGAGCGCAAGCAAAGTTGCAATCGCGTTGGCCCAAAGCGTCTTTGCTCTTTCCGTGTAAGTGGTTAACCCTTATGGTGAATTAAGTTTTAGTTCTGGTTTGGGGATAAAAGGGGGCGAGATGCGGCTGGTTTGCCCGAATTGCGGCGCACAATATGAAGTGCCAGATGAGGTTATCCCGCAGAGCGGGCGTGATGTTCAATGCTCGAACTGTGGCGATACATGGTTCCAGAACCACCCCGACAATGACCCGGAGCTAGCAGAAGAACTCGGCGAGGCGCTCGTTCAGGAAGATAGCGCAGAAGAAGAACAGCCAGAACCTGCTCCAACAGTCGAAGAGCCTCCCGCCCCCCCACTTCAGCGCAAGCGCGAGCTTGATCCCTCGGTCACAGATGTTCTGCGCGAAGAGGCCGCCCGCGAAGCCGAAGCCCGCAAACGCGAAACCGGCCCGCTCGAAGAGCAACCCGATCTCGGCATAGGCGAGCCCGATGATGAAGCCGCCCGCCGCCAGCGTGAAGCAAGCGAGCGTATGTCACGAATGCGCGGTGAAGACCCCCCCCCGGCTAAAGCTTCAGCCGCCATAGCTACGGCTGGGTCGCGCCGTGATGTTCTGCCAGACATCGATGAAATCAACTCGACCCTGCGCAAAGACAGCGAACGCCGTAAAACAGCCACAGAAGTTGCCGCCTCCCGCGAGGCCGAACCCCGGAAAAGCGGTTTCCTGCGCGGCTTCATTATGATGCTGCTCATCGCTGTTGTGCTGGTGCTGCTCTATGTGTTTGCGCCGCAAATCTCGTCCGCCGTGCCCGCGCTTGCGCCTGTGATGGAGAGCTATGTATCGCTCGTAAACGAAGCCCGTACATGGCTTGATGCCACGGTCCGGGGCCTCATGGGCACGCTTGATGGCATGGCCTCCGAAGGTGCAACGCCTGCCGAGACAGTTGGTGAAACACCAGCTCCGAGCGAGTAAAAACAAGGCTTATAGCGCCCCGCCCTTAAAATTGAATCGCCAATACCCTGTCAGGCCGCGCCTTCTCGGGACATTGGCGATACTTTATATATCAGGTTAAAGACGAGACGCTTTAGAAACGGTCCAGCAAGCGCTCCAGATAGCTGCGCTCGGTGTCCGAGCGGCCCGCTTCACCTGTGCGGCGGCGGATCTCGTCGAGCAGTTCGCGCGCGCGGCGATAAACGTCTTCATTCCCCACCATGCTCTCTTCGGTTGAAGAAAAGCCGCGGCGGTTACGTCCCAGAGGGTCGGTGCTGTCGCGCCCTGCTGTCTCGGCGTTTTGCCCGTCCTGGCCCTGCTGGCCCTCGCGAGCCTGCGCCATTGCTTCGCCAAGGTTGTCCATGCCTTCGCGCAGGTTTTCCATCGCCTCGGCCTGACGGTCGATCGCCTCGGCCAAATCGTTCTGGCGCAGCGCCTCCTCTGCCTGCTCCATAGCGCGGCCCGCGTTGTCGAGCGCATCGCGCGCCGCCTCACCGGCCTCACCGCCCATCTGCGGCAAGCCTTGGGCCTGTCGCGAAAGCTCGTCGCGCAAGGCTTGCTGGCGCTCGGCCAATGACTGCTGTTGCTCCTGCCCACCGCCGCCTTCACCCTGGCCTTCTTCCTCGCCCGAGCCGTTCTGCCCCTGCTCGGCGCGGCCTTCGCCCTCGCCCTGGCCCTCGTGCTGTTCACCACGGCCCTGACCGCCGTTGCGGCCTTCGTTCTGGCCGCTCTCGCCCGCGCGTGCGTTCGGGTTGAACTGCTCCTGAAGGTCGCGGAAGGCTTGGTCTGACAGGCCCTGCTGCTCGCGCAGCGTGTCTGCCAGCCCTTCCATCGCCTCTTGCCCTTCACCCTGCCCGCTCTGGTTCTGGGTGACGCGCATGTTCTCCATCATTTCCTGAAACTCGCGCAGCGCCTGCTCGGCTTCAGCCATACGACCCTGCTCCATAAGCTCCTGAATGCGGTCCATCATGTCCTGCAAGTCCTGCTGGGAAAGCTGCATGCTCTCGCCTTGCTCTCCCTGCTCGCCGTCTTGCTCTTGCTGCTGTTGTTGGGCCAGCTGCTGCATATAATCGTCGGTCGCTTCGCGCAGCTCTTGCATCAGCTCCGCAATCTCCTCATCCGAAGCCCCGTTGCGCAGGGCTTCCGCCAACTTGTCCTGCGCCTCGCGCATCCGCTCCAAAGCGTCCGCAAGGTTGCCGTCTTCAAGGTTCAGCGCCAAATCCCACATCGCTCCGGCAAGCTCGCTCACCGTGTCGTCATCGAGACCGCCATAAGCAATCTTGGCTTCCATCCGCCGCAAGATCACCCGCAAGCGCAGGTAATCTGTCTCACGCTTGAAGAGGTCGTCAGGCTGATGCGAAATCGCACGTAAAAGCTGTGCAATGCGTGGCCCGTTCTTGCGGTTCCAAAGCAGATCGCGGCGCAACTCGACAACGGCGGCCGCGACAGGGTTGAAAAACTTGCGCGCCACAAGGCTGATCTCGACAGCCCCGCTCCTGCCCGTCTGCCCCGCTTCGTCTTCGGCCTCGAAATTGATCGTCACCGGCAGGTTCGCCCAGGGATGCTGCGAAAAGTTCTCCATCAACGTCTCGTCAAAATCATCACGTGCACCTGTCACAGGCAAGGGCAGCGGCACAGTGATCGGCGTCTGGCTTTCAGGCTCCAAAGCCAGCCCATAGCGTCGGTCAAGCCGCGCCATATCAAGCGCAATCACAGCTTCGCCGCCTTCTATCCCGTAGTCATCCACCGCTTCAAACGGCATACTAAACGTGCCGCCCGCAGCCGTTTCGGCAGGGCCGATCGGGTCAATACGCGGCGCTTCATCAGGCACCGCAACAATGTCCCAGCTCCGTCCGCCGGCGCCAGAGATATCAAGCTCCCCATCACGCACAATTACAAAGCTTTGCTCGGGAGCAGCAACGGAAGCCACCTCGTTAAGTTGCGCTGAAACCGTCTCGTTCACCGTAAGCGCGCCCGCCGCACCATAGAGCCGCAGCGTCACCTCGCTGCCCTCGGGCAGATTCAGCACATCGGCATCGGTATCATTCAGATAAATAGAGGGCAGCCCCGTATAAAGCGGCGGCTCAGCCCAGCCTTCCCAGCTTGGTCCCATCGCCGCCGCCGCCGCGCCGCCGCCGGGGGCCGCGATCTCGGCAACCGTGCCAAGCCGCCAGACCGAGCCGAACACAAGCGCCACAGCCAGCGCCAGTAGCGCGACATACCGCAACCCGAACGGGTCGGCCCCGGCAAGGCGGATGGTCGGCGGAATCGCGCGTGCGCTGCGGATTTTCTCAATCATACGGCGTTGATATTCACGCCAAAGCGCCTCCGAGGCGGCATCCCCTGCGCCAATCACCTGCCTGTCGCGCACCGCGCGAATAGGTCTGCCTGGAAGGTTCGCATCAATACGCTCCAAGGCCTCTTCACGGCTCGGAGCCACAAAACGGCGCCATGCATACCAAGCACCAAAACCCGCCGACAAAGCAGCCAGAACAATGAAGCCCCAGACAATCTCGAGCGGCAAAACATCATGCAAACCGAGGAAAAAAAAGGCCAGAGTGGCAATAACAGCCGACCAGAGCGGCCAGAATCCCACACAAAGCCGCTCGGCCCAAAGACCGATAAAAGTGAGCATGACCTGATCTTTCAGATCAATCCGCTCTGGCTTTTTTTCTGGGTCTGGCAAGCCGCTTCTCCGCCGATATCAGCACTGATTTGCAGCCAAATCGCGCCTCAGCGGTCCAGCCACTCGGGTATCGTATCGCGCGCGAGCATTTCTTCCAAGCTCGGACGTGGACGAATGACAGCAAATTGATCACCCTTCACCAAAACTTCGGGAATGAGTGGCCGGGAATTGTATTCGCTTGCCATCACCGCGCCATATGCGCCGGCACTGCGAAAAGCGACCAGTTCCCCCTCACGCATCGCGGCCATAGAGCGTGCTTTGGCAAAAGTATCACCGCTTTCGCAGACAGGTCCGACTATATCATAAACCTCAGGCTCGGCCCCTGCCGCAGGCTCCACCACAGGGATAATATCGTGGTAAGCATCATACATCGCAGGGCGGATAAGGTCGTTCATCGCGGCATCCAGAATGAGGAATTGCCGCCCCTCACCCTGCTTCACATAAACGACATCGCTTACAAGAACACCCGCATTTCCTGCAATCAGCCGCCCCGGTTCAATCTCGATCTCGCAGTCAAGCTCACCCAGAACCTCTTTCACCATCCTGCCGTAATCGGTTGGCAAAGGCGGTGCAGTGTTTGAGCGCTCGTAAGGAATGCCAAGCCCGCCGCCAAGATCAAGACGGCGAATCTCATGCCCGTCCTCGCGCAAGGCAAGTGTCAGGTCTTTGACCTTTTCATAAGCCTGGCGAAACGGCTCAAGCTCGGTCAGCTGGCTGCCGATGTGCACATCAATCCCGACAATCTCAAGCCCCTCAAGGCGGGCCGCATGGGCATAAACCGCGCGCGCCTTGGCGATCGGAATACCAAACTTGTTCTCGCTCTTTCCGGTGGCAATCTTGGCGTGGGTTTTAGCGTCTACATCAGGGTTTACGCGGATGGTGATCGGGGCCTTCACTCCCAGCTCAAGCGCAACCGCGTTGAGCCGCTCCATCTCGGGTTCACTCTCGATATTAAACTGGCGGATACCGCCCTCAAGCGCCACGCGCATCTCGTCGCGCGTTTTACCCACACCGGAGAATACGATCTTGTCACCCGAAACACCCGCCGCCTTGGCCCGCGCATATTCACCGCCCGAGACCACATCCATTCCGGCGCCCATATCGGCCAGCACCTTGAGAATCGCAAGGTTTGACGCCGCTTTCATGGCGTAACACACCAAATGGTCCATCCCCTCCAGGGCCTCGTCAAAGAGTCGGAAATGGCGCTCCAGTGTGGCCGTAGAATAGCAGTAAAACGGCGTGCCAACCGCCGCCGCAATCGCGCTCAGCGGCACGTCTTCGGCGTAGAGTTCGCCGTTGTTGTAGAGAAAATGATCCATAGCGCGCCCCTAAGCTGTCTTGCGCCTGCTCTAGCGCACCTTGGCCCGCGCGCCAAGCAGCTTCAATTGTAAATCACACCAACGGTGGCATGGCCCGACACTGTTAGCCCGCCAGCCGGTGCACCTGTCTGAGGCCTTACAGTTTCAGCCTCCGGGCGCACAGGCTTTCCCTCGGCACCGCAGCCCGCCAGCATCATTAGGCTCATGCCCACCACTATAAACCGCGTCATCACAAGTCCTCCTGCACGCACAAGCCTATGCCTTTCGCTCGCGCAAATAAAGATACAGCGGCAAGCCACAGCTCACGCCAATGCAAAATGTCGCGGGAATGGCCAGCAGTCTGGGCCAGTCACGCTTTTGCATTGTCTCATAGATCGCCCAGATCGTCAGGCCGAGCGCGGAAATAATCAAATCCCAGGTCAGCCCCGTGGTCGAGGCATTCACATACCAAGCCTGGCCCAGCCCCACGAGGCCCACACCCTCTTCGCGCATGTATGTCACAAAGTAATACATCGGATGTACGGCACCCCAAAGCGCGAGCGCAAGCCAAACCAGTCTCACGCCAGCAGCTCTTTCCAGCGCGCAATCTGTTTGCGCACCTCAGAGGGCGCCGTGCCGCCATAGCTTGTGCGCGACGCGACAGAGGCTTCCACCGTCAGCACGCTAAACACATCCTCCGTAATCGCCGCGTTGACCGTTTGCATCTCTTCAAGGCTCAGATCAGGCAAGTCACAGCCCTTCGCCTCGGCCATAGCCACAAGGCTTCCCGTCACATGATGCGCATCACGGAAGGGCATCCCTTGCACGCGCACGCACCAGTCAGCCAAATCGGTCGCGGTGGAGAAGCCGCTGCCTGCCGCCGCCGCAAGACTCTCACGGTTGGCGCTCATATCGCGCACCATCCCCTCCATCGCGGCCAGTGCCAGCATCAGGTTGTCGGCGGCATCGAAGACCTGTTCCTTATCTTCCTGCATGTCCTTTGAATAGGCCAGCGGCAGCCCCTTCATAACCATCATCAGAGCCACATTCGCTCCAAAAATCCGTCCGATCTTGGCGCGGATCAGCTCGGCTGCATCAGGGTTTTTCTTTTGCGGCATAATGCTGGAGCCGGTCGAGAAACTGTCGCTCAGCTGCACAAACCGAAACTGCGCCGATGACCAGATCACCAGCTCCTCGGCAAAGCGCGAGAGGTGCATCGCACAAATGCTCGCCGCACTCAGAAACTCCAGCGCAAAGTCACGGTCGCTCACCGCATCCAGCGAATTCGCCGCAGGGCGGTCAAACCCGAGCGCCTCCGCCGTCATATTGCGATCAATCGGAAAGGATGTGCCCGCCAGCGCCGCCGCGCCCAAGGGGCTTTCGTTCATCCGCTTGCGCGCATCTTCAAAGCGCGAGGCATCGCGCCCCAGCATTTCGACATAGGCCATCATATGATGGCCCCATGTCACGGGCTGCGCCGTCTGCAAATGCGTAAACCCGGGCATCACCCAATCAGCCCCGGCCTCGGCCTGCCCCAGAAACGCCAGCTGAAGCGCCTTGATCCCGCTCACCGCTGCGTCCATTTGTCCGCGCACCCAAAGTTTGAAGTCGGTCGCAACCTGGTCGTTGCGCGAGCGCCCCGTGTGCAGACGCCCGGCAGGCTCGCCTATCAAAGCTTTCAGGCGGCTCTCCACATTCATGTGGATGTCTTCAAGCTGCGTCGAAAATTCAAACGTCCCGCCTTCGATCTCTGACAAGACCGTGAGCAGCCCTTCCCTCATCGCCTTGGCATCGCTATCACTCACAATGCCTGTCGCCGCCAACATAGCGGCATGGGCCCTTGAGCCGGCAATGTCTTCGGCCGCCATACGTTGGTCATACCCGATCGAGGCGTTGATCGCCTCCATGATCGCGTCTACGCCAGCCGAAAAGCGGCCGCCCCACATTTGGTTTGAGGTGTCGTTGCTCATAGGTCTTGCCGCCTTCGAAAGGATGAAAATGTCTCGCTCCAAGCTGGTTTATACCGCTCTCGCCGCAATCGCAATCATCGCTGGCCTTTTCGCCTTCGCCCCCTCAACCTCCGTCACAGGCGGGCTGTCCGAAGCCACCCGCGCCGAGGTTCAGGCGCTGCAAACGGGTGACATGAAGAAACTGGTGCTCTACCCCGCGCCCCAAGCTGTCGCAACCGCGCCCTACACAAAGCCCGAGGGTGGCACAGCCACGCTCGCGGAGCACAAAGGCAAAATCGTCCTGCTCAACTTCTGGGCCACATGGTGCGCCCCTTGCCGCAAGGAAATGCCCCTGCTCGCCGAGCTTCAGACCGAGCTTGGCGGCGAAGACTTTGAAGTCGTTACAATCGCCACGGGCAAAAACGACCCTGCCGCCATGGCCCGCTTTTTCTCCGAAATCGGTGTCACTAACCTGCCGCTTCACGCCGATCCAAAATCGGCTGTCGCCCGTGAAATGGGCGTCCTCGGCCTCCCCGCCACAATAATCATCACCCGCGACGGAACAGAAGTCGCCCGCCTTCTGGGCGATGCCGACTGGGCCTCCGACAGCGCAAAAAACATCCTGAAGGCCCTCATCGCCGCCAACGACTAGGTCCGCGGCCCCTATTTAAAAGGAACGCTACAATGCCCCTGAATCGCCGCGCCCTCATCGCCACATCCCTCGCCTTTGCAGCCTCTCCCGCCTTCGCGCGCGCAGGGTTTGAAGCATGGCTCAACACATTCCGCCGGAAAGCAGCCAGCGCAGGTATCTCCGAGCGCACACTCAACGCTGCGCTCAATGGCGTTCAGTTCCTGCCCAAAGTCGTAGCAAATGATTCCCGCCAAGCCGAAGTCGCCAAACCTTTGGAAGACTACCTCGCCTCTGCCGCTTCGGGCGCGCGGCTCTCGGGCGGGCGAAAAGCTCTCAAGCGGTATAACTCTGTGCTCACGAACATCGAGCGCTCCTACGGTGTCGAAAAGGAAGTCATCACCGCCATCTGGGGCATGGAAAGTGCCTATGGTAGTTTTCGCGGCAGCGAGCCTGTGTTTTCCACGCTGAGCACCTTGGCCTTTGAAGGCCGCCGCCGCGATCTTTTTGAGGCGGAACTTCTCGCCGCCCTCCAGATCGTCGAGGCGGGTCACGCCAGCCCGAATGAAATGCGCGGCAGCTTCGCAGGTGCGATGGGCCACACCCAGTTCATGCCCTCAACCTACCATCGCCATGCGCAAGACTATGACAGATCAGGCCATGCCAACATCTGGGGTGATGATCCGACAGACGCGCTCGCCTCCACCGCCCAACTCCTCAAATCCGAAGGCTGGCGCAAAGGTCAGCCGTGGGCCATTGAAGCACAGCTCCCAAGCGGGTTCGACCTTGCCCTGTCAGGCCGCATCTTTCCGCGCCGCACCCGCGCGTGGCAAAAGCTCGGCGTCACAGCCGCAGCCGGCGGTAAGCTGCCCGATCATGGCAACGGCGCACTCATCCTGCCCGCTGGCCCCGAAGGTCCGGTGTTTATGATCTACGACAACTTCCACGTCATCAAAAAATACAACTACGCCGACAGCTACGCCATCGGTGTGGGCCACCTCTCCGACCGCCTCGCAGGGCGCGGCCAGATCCGCTCGGGCTTTCCAAACAATCCGTGGGGCATGAGCACCCGCGAGCGTCAGGCGCTCCAGAAGCGGCTCAACGATCGCGGCTTTGGCGCTGGCAACCCCGATGGGGTGATCGGCGAAAAGGGCCGCGCCGCGATCCGCGCGTATGAGCAGTCCCGTGGGATGCCTGTGACAGGCGTTCCGAGCAAAGCTCTGCTGGCTTCGCTCGGGTAAGCCCTGTCTTTCGTTGTCCATACTGTTGTATATACAACTTGCCCCATAGCCAGACCTACGTCTGCTTCAGAGGTTCCAAAACGCCCGCATCTGTGCTGCACATTCCTTGGGGTGACTGATCGGAGCCATGTGCCCCGCCCCCTCGATAGCGCCCGTCTGCGCCGCAGGTATACGCCGCGCCAACCCCGCGTTAATCGTCTCGACAACATGAGGCGATTGGCTCCCGCGGAGCAAAAGAACCGGCATATCAAGCGCTTGCATGCGCCCCTCTGCGAGCATTCCCGCCGTGTCTTCATATAAAGCAGGGCCAGCATCAATGATAACTTGAATGCGCGAAGCCATGTCATCCTGCGTCTCTTTGGGCATCATGGCCCAAGGCAGCCCGCCGCCCCACTGTCCCAGAAAGGCTTTCGTGGCCGCATGTCGCCCTTCATTCGTCAGGACTTCCTCTAAGGCACTCATATCACTTACAAAATCAGGATCATCCGCAAGAGCCACAGCAAAGAAAACCGGCTCGATCAGCACAAGGCTACGCACCCTCTCGGGCGCGTCCAAAGCCAACCGCAAGGCAACCGTTGCACCAAAAGAATGTCCAACCAAATCAATAGGTTCATCGCTCAGGAAACTCTTCGCAACGGCCGTGCAAGCATCATGATAGCTGCCTTTACCGTCCCACATAGCACTCCGCCCGTGGCTCAGAAAGTCGGGCGCATCAAAGGTGAACTTACCCTCAAACTGCGCCGACAGCCCGCGCCACGCACCACCGTGCGCCAACGAGCAATGCAGCATCAGCCCCTTGCGCGGCCCCGTTCCAAGACTACGCGACCAGACGCTATATCCAGCGCGTTCTTGCAGGCTCACAGATCACCTGCAAGATGCGCAGCCATGTCATCAAGGCGGTCCTGGCCCCAGAATTTCTCACCGTTTTCAAGGATATAGAAAGGCGATCCGAAAACACCGCGCTCGACAGCTTCTTCCAGATTTCGCGCATAAGTCTCCGCACCGACAAGCATCCCGCTCATCGTGAGACCACGGTCAAAGCCTGCAGCCTCAAGGCAATCCTGTACCACAGCCTCCTCGCCAATATCTTTTTCTTCCGCCCAGGTGGCCCGCAGGATGCTGTGGGTCAACTTGCCGACATCCCCTCCACCGGCTTCCTGAGCAGCAATAATAGCGTAGCTGGAAGGCGCCGGATTGGTCGGCCAAAACATCGGCTTGGGAAACGTCATCGGTAATCCTGCCTTTTTGACCTGACGACGCAGTTCCTGATTACGGTAATCCATCCGCGCAGGGTGTCTGTCAGCGGGCGCCGTGCCACCGGTGCGCGCGAAAAGGGCCATTATATCCAGAGGCTTATACACCACAGTCAGCCCGTGTCTGGCTGCAATTTCTTCGGCACGCAGCCCTGCCAGATAGGCCCAAGGGCTCAACGTGGTGAAATAGTAGTCAATCGTCGCCATGATGTTTGCCTTCTCATTTTTTCGCGTACCTTTGGCCAATGCGGCCATGTGCACCTTTGCCAGACATGAGTTAGATGCTAAGCGGTGTCAACGTCACGATTCTGTCATGAATTACTCAAGCCGGGGACCGCGCCACATGTCACTCACCAAAGAACCCAAACTCATCGCCGGCAATGCCAACATGCCCCTCGCCAAAGCCATCGCGCGCCGCATGTCGCTACATCGCGGTGTGAGCCAAGGGCTGGTCGAAGCACGGGTCGAGCGGTTCAACGACGGTGAAATCTTTGTCGAAGTATTTGACAATGTGCGCGGCGAGGACATGTTCATCATCCAGAGCACATCCAACCCCGCCAACGACAACCTAATGGAACTGCTCATCATGGCCGATGCTCTGCGCCGCTCCTCGGCCCAGCGGATTACGGCGGTCATTCCCTATTTCGGCTATGCCCGTCAGGACCGCCGCTCAAAGGCCCGCACCCCCATTTCAGCCAAGCTCGTGGCCAACATGCTTGTCGGTACAGGCATCGAGCGGGTTCTGACAATGGACCTTCACGCCGCCCAAATTCAGGGCTTTTTCGATATCCCCGTAGACAACCTCTACGCATCGCCCATCTTCGCGCTCGACATCAAGCACCAGTTTAAAGATGATCTCGACGATATCATGGTTGTTTCCCCCGATGTTGGCGGTGTGGCCCGCGCCCGCGAGCTTGCCAAACGGATCAATGCCCCGCTTTCCATCGTGGACAAGCGCCGCGAAAAGGCCGGGGAAGTTGCCGAGATGACAGTGATTGGCGATGTTTCCGGTAAGAAATGCTTCATCGTCGACGACATGGTCGACACAGCCGGCACACTCTGCAAAGCGGCCGAAGTGCTGATGCAGAACGGAGCATCCGAAGTTCACGCCTACATCACACACGGCGTTCTCTCGGGCCCGGCCTGTGAGCGGATTTCCAAATCAGTCATGAAATCGCTCGTCATCACAGACACTATCTCCGCGTCGGAAGAAGCCAAGAAAACCCCGAACATCCGCGTTGTGCCGACCGCGCCGATGTTTGCTCAGGCGATCCTCAATATCTGGAACGGAACCTCTGTCAGTTCTCTGTTTGATACCGAAATGCTTGAGCCGATTTACGAAGGTATGTTCTAAGGCGCCCGTAGGGTAGGTGCCAACCCACCACTCTCAATGCCTTAATAAAGCTCCCAGTCGTCTTCGCTCCGGACAGGTCCGATGGCCATCCAGCCCGCTCGAATACGGGCGATCTTTGTGTCTCCCCAAGTGCGGAAGACAAGGTCAAATCCCGCTGCCGTTATGTTCTCGGCCTCGATATCTGCGCGCACATTTGTATCGCTGTCCACATCCCAAAGCGTCAGCGAACAATGTACACTGGGGCTGGCGTTAAACGCTTCGCGGAAAGTGATGGGCTTGCGCATCTCGCGGTTGCCCGAGCCCGTCCACATCTCGCCACCATCTTGAAAATGCTCAAAAATAACGTCATTGCCCTGCGTTATACCGATAGAGCCGGTAAATTTTTTCATGATGTTCCTGTCAGTTTCCAAAGCGTAAATCCAACACCAAAAACCATAGACAAAAAAAATGCCCCAACTCTGAATGAGTTGAGGCATATCACTTTTATTTAAGACTGCACAACGTCAGACCATGTTTTGCATAAGCTCTTCAAGGTCCGCCAGCAGAAGTTCGGCCATATCGCGGTTTTCAGGAACAGCATTCGCTGCCGCTTCTTTCGCCGCAGCCACAACGGGCTCCAGATCAGCCGCTTTGGCATCGGCCAAAGGAATGGCTTTCTCTGCCAAAACAGACAGCCCCTCGGGGTTGATCTCGGCAAAACCGCCAGTGACAGCATATGAGACATTGCCCTCAGGGCCGCTCACAGCCAGAACACCGGGCCGCAACGTGGTGATTACAGGCGCATGGTTCGGCATAGCCGTCATTTGCCCGTCTGCACCCGGGATCTGCACCGATGTCACTTGCATGGAAGCAAGGTTGCGCTCGGGGCTTACCAGATCAAATTGCATTGTCTCGGCCATTAGTGCCTCCTTTAAGCAGCGTCAGCTGCCATTTTCTCGGCTTTGGCAATCACGTCCGCGATGCCACCCACCATGTAGAAAGCGCCTTCCGGAAGGTGATCGTATTCACCCGCCACAACGGCTTTGAACGACGAGATCGTTTCTTCGAGCTGAACCTGAACACCGTCAGAGCCAGTGAAGACTTTGGCAACGTCAAATGGCTGGCTGAGGAAGCGCTCGATCTTACGCGCACGGGCAACCGTCATTTTGTCTTCTTCTGACAATTCGTCCATGCCGAGGATCGCGATGATGTCTTGCAGTGACTTATAGCGCTGCAGGATTTGCTGAACATCTGTCGCAACCTTGTAGTGCTCTTCACCGATGATCTGCGGATCGAGAAGGCGTGATGTCGAACCAAGCGGATCAACAGCAGGGTAGATGCCTTTTTCCGAGATCGCACGGTCAAGAACCGTTGTCGCGTCAAGGTGGGCAAATGATGTTGCAGGTGCAGGGTCGGTCAAGTCATCCGCAGGAACGTATACGGCCTGAACCGATGTAATCGAACCGTTCTTGGTGGATGAGATGCGCTCTTGCATCTGGCCCATGTCCGTCGCCAGTGTTGGCTGATAGCCAACCGCTGAAGGAATACGGCCGAGCAGAGCCGAAACTTCCGAACCCGCTTGTGTAAAGCGGAAGATGTTGTCCACAAAGAACAGAACGTCTGAACCTGAGTCATCACGGAACTGTTCTGCAAGCGAAAGGCCTGTCAAAGCAACACGCATACGCGCACCGGGAGGCTCGTTCATCTGGCCATAAACCAGAGCAATTTTTGAATCGACCAGATTATCAGGAACGATAACGCCGGATTCAATCATCTCGTGGTAAAGGTCGTTGCCTTCACGTGTCCGCTCACCAACACCCGCGAACACTGATACACCCGAGTGCACTTTCGCGATGTTGTTGATCAGTTCCATGATCAAAACTGTTTTGCCAACACCGGCACCGCCGAAGAGACCAATTTTACCACCCTTGGTATAAGGCGCCAGAAGGTCGATAACTTTGATACCTGTTGTCAGGATCTCGGTTGCTGTTGACTGCTCTTCAAAAGAAGGTGCATCGCCGTGAATAGAGCGGCGGTCTTTCGCATCAACAGGGCCTTTTTCGTCAACAGGATCGCCTGTCACGTTCAGGATGCGGCCCAATGTGCCAGGACCAACAGGAACCGAAATCGGCTCGCCCAGGTCGGTTACAGCCTGACCGCGCACCAGACCTTCGGTCGCATCCATCGCGATGGTGCGCACGGTGCTCTCGCCGAGGTGCTGCGCAACCTCGAGAATGAGGCGCTTGCCGTTGTTGTCTGTTTCAAGGGCGTTCAGAATTTCGGGCAGCGCGTCTTCGAACTGCACGTCCACAACAGCGCCGATCACCTGGGTGATTTTGCCTTTTGCATTAGCCATTTATTCGTCTCCGGTTTCTTAGAGCGCCTCAGCGCCCGAGATAATCTCGATAAGCTCGTTCGTAATCACAGCCTGACGCGAGCGGTTATACTCAACAGTCAGATCGTCGATCATGTCGCCAGCGTTGCGGGTTGCGTTGTCCATAGCAGACATCCGCGCGCCTTGTTCGCTTGCGCCGTTTTCCAGCAGCGCCGCAAATATCTGCGTCGCAACACCGCGCGGCAAGAGGTCTGCCAGAATCTGGTCCTGGTCAGGCTCGTAGTCATAATCCGCACTCACGCCAGCAGCATCGCCCTCTGGCGCGTCATAGCTGGCCGGAATGACCTGCAACGCTGTCGGGATCTGGCTGATAACAGACTGGAACTGGGCGTAAAAAATCGTCGCGACGTCGAACTCTCCCGCTTCAAAGCGCGAGAGAAGATCGGTCGCGATATCCTTGGCATTGTCATAGCCAAGTTTTTTCACTTCGCTCAGATCCACATGGGATACCATGTGAGACTGATAATCCCGCTTCAGCTGCTCGCGGCCTTTTTTGCCCACGGTCAGAATTTTCACGGTCTTGCCTTCGCCCAGAAGCTTCTGGGCCTGCTGCTTTGCAAGCTTCACGATGTTCGTGTTGAAGCCGCCGCAAAGCCCGCGCTCCGAGGTCATGACAACGAGCAGATGCACCTTGTCGTCACCCGTGCCGCGCAGCAAAAGCGGCGCGCCGTCAGATGTTCCCACGGAAGCAGCCAACCCACCCAGAACCGCGTTAAAGCGCTCTGTATAGGGCCGTGAGGCTTCGGCAGCTTCCTGTGCCCGCCGCAGTTTTGCGGCGGCCACCATTTGCATGGCCTTCGTGATCTTACGGGTCGATTTGACCGACGAGATCCGGTTCTTAAGGTCCTTGAGATTTGGCATTGCCCTATCTCCCCCTTATGCGAAGTCAGCGGCGAATGCGTCCAGCGCTGCTTTCAAACGGTCCGCGGCTTCGCCTTTGATCTTGGGATCGTCTTTGGTGATCCACTCGATGATATCAGCGTGCTTTGAGTGCAGGTGCTTGAGAAGCCCCGCTTCGAAGCGAGCCACATCGCTCACCGCAATTTTGTCGAGGTAGCCGTTTGTACCAGCAAAGATAACACAAACAATCTCGGCGTTCGTCAGCGGTGAATACTGCGGCTGCTTCATAAGCTCTGTAAGGCGTGCGCCACGGTTCAGAAGCTGCTGCGTTGCCGCATCAAGGTCCGAGCCGAACTGGGCAAAAGCCGCCATCTCGCGGTATTGAGCGAGTGAAAGCTTAACAGGGCCAGCCACTGAGGACATCGCCGATGTTTGCGCCGAAGAGCCAACCCGTGAAACCGAAAGACCTGTGTTCACAGCAGGGCGGATGCCTTGGTAAAACAGTTCTGTCTCAAGGAAGATCTGGCCATCCGTAATCGAAATCACGTTGGTCGGAATAAACGCCGAAACGTCACCACCTTGGGTTTCAATGATCGGCAGAGCTGTCAAAGAGCCCGAACCGTGATCGGCGTTGAGCTTGGATGAGCGCTCAAGCAGACGTGAGTGAAGATAGAAAACGTCACCAGGATAAGCTTCGCGGCCGGGTGGACGACGGAGCAGAAGTGACATCTGGCGATAAGACACGGCTTGCTTTGAAAGGTCATCATATACGATGAGAGCGTGCTTGCCGTTGTCGCGGAAGTATTCCGCCATCGCTGTCGCCGCATAAGGCGCAAGGAACTGCAAAGGTGCAGGGTCCGATGCTGTCGCCGCAACAACGATTGAATATTCAAGCGCGCCGCTTTCTTCGAGACGTTTCACCAACTGCGCAACAGTCGAGCGCTTCTGGCCGATCGCAACATAGACGCAATAAAGCTTCTTGCTTTCGTCGTCGCCTGCGGCTTCGTTGTATGACTTCTGGTTAAGGATCGCATCCAGAGCAACGGCAGTTTTGCCTGTCTGACGGTCACCAATGATCAACTCGCGCTGGCCACGGCCAATCGGGATCATCGCATCCACAGATTTGAGGCCTGTCGCCATCGGTTCGTGAACCGACTGACGCGGGATAATGCCCGGCGCCTTGCTGTCCGCGATTGCGCGGTTTTTCGTTTTGATCGGGCCTTTGCCGTCAATCGGGTTGCCGAGGCCGTCAACCACGCGCCCAAGAAGCTCGGGGCCTGCAGGAACGTCAACGATCGCCTTCGTGCGCTTGACTGTGTCACCTTCTTTGATGTCACGGTCGGAGCCGAAGATAACAACACCCACGTTGTCGGTTTCGAGGTTGAGGGCCATGCCCATGATCCCGCCAGGGAATTCAACCATCTCACCCGCCTGGATGTTGTCCAGACCATAAACGCGCGCGATACCATCGCCTACGCTGAGAACTTGCCCGACTTCAGCAACTTCGGCTTCTTTACCGAAGTTCTTGATCTGGTCTTTCAGGATCGCAGAAATTTCTGCTGCTTGGATACCCATTTATCCGACCTCTTTCATTGAATTCTGGAGGGAGCTGAACTTCGAGCGGATCGACGTGTCGATCATTTTCGAGCCCACCTTAACGACAAGACCGCCAATGAGGCTTTCATCAACGGTCGCATTGATAGTTACAGTCTTACCGAAACGCTCTTTCAGCGTCTTGGCAAGCTTGTCCGATTGTGCCTTTGTCAGAGCTTTTGCGCTCACAACTTCGGCAGCGACTTCACCCTTATCTTCCGCAATCGCCGCGCGCAGGGCACGCACCAACTGTGGCAAGACAAACAAACGGCGCTTGGAAGCCATAAGGCTCAGCGTGTTTGCAATCATGGGAGAAAGTTTCATCTTCTTGGCGAGAGCCGCGATAGCAGCCCCCTGCTCGTCCCGGCTGTAGACCGGACTCATGATGAGATTGTTAAAATCAGCGCTGTCAGCCAGCACCTCTTCCAAGCTGTCAAGGTCACCCTCAACGGCTTTGAGCTTTTTCGTTTCCTTGGCCAAAGAGAATACGGCCGTGGCATAGCGCGCAGCAATGCCGGAAGATATCGAAGCTGGTTCGGACACGTCCACCCTTTCGATTTTCTGGCCCCGTGCTCTGCAATGCGCCGACTTATGCGCATAGCTCACTTGGGGGCGTTTTCACCCTGAGAATTCTCAAAGCAGCTAAATCGAGGCGGGTGTAGCAGAGCATTCCGGTTGCGGCAACCTGCTACAGCATTTTTCGACATGGCCTAAAATCAATACTTTACAACAGCTTAGCCAAAGTGCGACGGATTGCGCGCCCAAATACCAGCTTTTCGATCACGTTTTTCGTGATTCACCTCGCAAAAGTTAACGCTATCAAGGCAGAATCCCCCCAAAAGGGGCGTTACGCAGGCAGCCCGTCCGGCACAGGCTGGATCACATATGAAGGCTTGCGCACGCGCTGCCCAAGCCCGGGCCGCTTTGGTGCGGGGATCTGCTTGGTCACTTCAACCATCAACACGCCACCCCCTGCAACAAGCGGCATTCCATGGCCGAGTTTTTCCCAGAAACCGGCAGTCTTGCGCCAGAAGCGGCGCTCGCTCGGGGGCTGGTAAAGCGCGGTCTGGCTGTGCTCGGTCTTAAAGCCCCACAGCTTGAGCTGTTTGTCCAGCTGGCCCATCGTAAAGGGCCGCCCGAAGCCGAATGGCGTGCGGTCATTGCGGCTCCACAGCCCTGCGCGGTTCGGCACAATAAAAAGCGCCCGCCCGCCGGGGCCAAGCACACGGTAGCATTCTTCCAGCACGGCCTCGGACCACTCGCTGGTTTCCAGCCCGTGCATCACAACAAGCTTGTCCACATGCCCCGTTTCAATCGGCCAGTGGGTCTCTTCACAAAGCACACTCACATTGGGCTGCCCCGCAGGCCAAGGCATAACCCCCTGTGGCCCGGGCATCAGGCAGGTCACCCGCCTCGCCTGTTTCAGATAAGGCCGCAGAAGCGGCGCAGCAAAACCGAATCCCAGCACCGTCTGGCCCTTGGCTTCCGGCCATATCTCGAGCATTTGGTCACGGATGACCTTCTGCGCCGCGCGGCCCAGTGTGCTGCGGTAATAGAAGTTTCGCAGATCTTTCACATCAAGATGCATGGACGCCACCGCTTTGATCAGTCAGTCTAATGCCAACATAACCATGATCAAAGGAAAAGCCATGCCTCTTGAGCTTGTTACCATTCCCTGCCTATCCGACAACTACGCTTTCCTGCTGGTGAACGATCAGGGCGAAGCCGCCCTTGTCGATGCGCCCGAGGCTGCGCCCGTCAATGCCGAACTTGCCAAGCGTGGCCTCACACTCACAACCGTGCTGCTCACCCATCACCACGATGATCACATTCAAGGCCTCGCAGGCCTCAACACAGCGCCCGTCCAGCGCGTGATCGGCGCGGCGGCAGACGCCCACCGCCTCCCGCCTCTCACAGAAAAGGTGAGCGAAGGCGACCACATCACTGTGCTTGGGGAAGACGTCGTCATCTTCGATGTCTCGGGCCACACCGTCGGCCACATCGCCTTTCACTTCCCCGCCTCCGGCTATGTCTTCACGGGTGACAGCCTCATGGCCTTTGGTTGCGGACGCCTCTTTGAAGGCACACCCGGGCAGATGTATCAAAGCCTTTCAAAGCTTGCCGCCCTGCCCGATGACACGCTTGTCTGTTCGGGCCATGAATACACTGCCGCCAACGGACGCTTTGCCGTCACCATGGCTCCGAATGACCCGGCGGTAGCTGCCCGCAACGCCGAAACAGACCGCCTCCGCAGCGCAGGCGCGTTCACGGTGCCCTCGACACTGGCTCTAGAGAAAGCAACAAACCCCTTCCTGCGCGCACCGGATTGCGCCAGCTTCACCAAACTACGCATCGCAAAGGACCGTTTTTAAGCGTATCACCGCAACGTGACACGAAATGTGATACTATTTTTCAAGAAAAGCCTTGAAGCTGGGGCAATATCGACCAAACTTTAACCTAATAAAGCGAAGGTTCCGTATAAAGCCTCAGAGACGTTGGTGAACTCAAGTCAAAAGGAGCACGAGAGCAGTGCCATCATTTTCAAACACACTCGAGCAAGCCATCCATGCCGCGCTGGCCACAGCCAATTCCAAGCGCCATGAGTTTGCCACGCTCGAACACCTGCTGCTCGCCCTTCTGGACGAGCCTGACGCCGTGCGCGTTCTCAAAGCCTGCTCGGTTGATCCTGAGGATCTGCGCCAAACCCTGATGGAATTCATCGACGAAGACCTGAGCAACCTTGTGACCGATATCGAAGGCTCCGAGGCCGTGCCGACAGCCGCCTTCCAGCGCGTCATCCAGCGCGCGGCCATTCATGTGCAAAGCTCCGGCCGCACCGAAGTGACGGGCGCAAACGTCCTCGTTGCCATCTTTGCGGAGCGCGAGAGCAACGCCGCCTACTTCCTGCAAGAACAAGAAATGACCCGCTATGACGCGGTCAATTTCATCGCCCATGGCGTCGCCAAAGACCCCGCTTTTGGGGAGGCCCGCCCACTTACAGGTGCAGAAGACGAGCAAACACATCAATCTGCCCCTGAGGCCGAAGCAGGTGAAGAAAGCGCGCTCAGCAAATACTGCGTCGATCTCAACGCAAAAGCGCGCAAAGGCGAAATTGATCCGCTCATCGGCCGCGACTCTGAGGTCGAGCGCTGTATTCAGGTGCTTTGCCGCCGCCGCAAGAACAACCCGCTCCTTGTGGGTGATCCCGGTGTCGGCAAAACAGCCATCGCAGAGGGGCTCGCCAACCAGATCGTAAAGGGGGAAACCCCCGAAATCCTCGCCAACACGACGATCTACTCGCTCGATATGGGCGCCCTCCTCGCCGGCACACGCTACCGTGGCGATTTTGAGGAGCGCCTCAAAGCTGTCGTGAAAGAGCTCGAAGAGCATGACGATGCTGTGCTCTTCATCGACGAAATTCACACTGTCATCGGCGCAGGTGCCACATCAGGCGGCGCGATGGATGCTTCCAATCTGCTCAAACCCGCCCTCGCGGGCGGCAAGCTGCGCACCATGGGCTCCACTACCTACAAAGAGTTCCGCCAGCATTTCGAGAAAGACCGCGCCCTTGCGCGCCGGTTCCAGAAGATCGACGTGAACGAGCCATCTGTCGAGGATGCCGTCAAAATCCTGCGTGGCATCAAGCCCTATTTCGAGGAGCACCACGGCGTCAAATACACCAATGACGCGATCAAAACTTCAGTGGAACTGGCCGCGCGCTACATCAATGATCGTAAACTGCCCGACAGCGCGATTGACGTGATCGACGAGGCAGGCGCAGCCCAGCACCTGCTCAAATCGGCCAAGCGCCGCAAAACCATCGGCACAAAAGAGGTAGAGGCTGTTGTCGCCAAAATCGCGCGCATCCCGCCAAAGAATGTCTCCAAAGACGATGGCGCCGTGCTCAAAGACCTCGAAAAATCGCTCAAGCGCGTGGTCTTTGGCCAGGATCAGGCCATTACCGCACTGTCCTCCGCGATCAAACTTTCACGCGCTGGTCTGCGCGAACCGGAAAAGCCCATCGGCAACTACCTCTTCGCAGGGCCAACAGGTGTGGGCAAAACCGAAGTCGCCAAACAACTCGCCGATGTGCTCGGCGTGGAGCTTCTGCGCTTTGATATGTCCGAATACATGGAGAAACACGCCGTCTCCCGCCTCATTGGCGCCCCTCCCGGCTATGTCGGCTTCGATCAGGGCGGCCTTCTCACCGATGGCGTTGATCAACATCCGCACTGCGTCCTCTTGCTTGACGAGATGGAAAAAGCCCATCCCGATGTTTACAACATCCTCTTGCAAGTCATGGACAACGGCGAGCTCACCGACCACAACGGGCGCACTGTCAGCTTCCGCAATGTCGTTCTGATCATGACATCCAACGCAGGCGCCTCCGAGCAAGCCAAAGAGGCTGTCGGCTTTGGCCGCGACCGCCGCACAGGAGAAGACACTGCCGCGATCGAGCGCACCTTCACGCCCGAGTTCCGCAACCGCCTCGATGCGGTGATCAGCTTCGCACCGCTCGGCAAAGAAGTGATCCTGCAAGTTGTCGAAAAGTTCGTGCTCCAGCTTGAGGCCCAGCTGATGGACCGCAACGTGACGTTTGAGCTCACACGGGCTGCCGCCGAATGGCTTGCCGACAAGGGCTATGACGACAAGATGGGCGCCCGCCCCCTTGGCCGTGTCATTCAGGAGTATATCAAGAAACCGCTGGCCGAGGAGCTGCTCTTTGGCAAACTTGCCAAAGGTGGTATCGTCAAGGTCGGCATCAAGGATGGCAAGATCGACCTACGCCTTGAAGGCCCCGACAGGCCACGCCTCTCAGGCTCCAAGCCGCCGCTTCTCACGGCTGAATAACCCATGTGGCGGCGCGGTTCTCTTGTAGGCCTCGCCGCCTTTTTTGCATCCTCGGCCATGGCGGAGCCTCCGCGCTTTATCCAGCCGCTCGACTGCACCCTTGGCGAAACCTGCTATATTCAAAACTATGTCGATACCCTCGCCGCCGAGGGGCGCATCGCCGATTATGCCTGCGGCACACTCAGCTACGATGGCCACAAAGGCACCGACTTTGCCCTGCGCACCCGCGCTGAGATGGAGGCTGGTGTCACTGTCCTCGCCGCCGCCGCAGGCGTTGTGCGCGGGACACGCGACGAGATGCCCGACACGGGCCTCACCGCCGAAACCGAAGCGAATATTCAGACCCGCGAGTGCGGCAATGGTCTCGTGATTGATCATGGCGATGGCTGGGTCAGCCAGTATTGTCACATGAAGCTCGGTTCAATTTCAGTGACCAAAGGCCAAAGCGTCAGCGCGGGTGACCCGCTCGGTCAAGTCGGCCTTTCGGGGCGCACCGAATTTCCACATCTGCACTTCACCGTGCGGCAGCGCGAGCGGGTGATTGATCCGTTTGATCCCTTCGAGGCCGCCACCTGCGGCGCTGCCGATGAAACCCTCTGGGCCGAGCCACCCGCCTATCAAGCCGGTGGTCTCATCGGAATAGGCTTCGCCAGTGCTGTGCCCGAATTTAGCGCTGTAAAAGCAGGCACAGCCCATGCCGCCACCCTTAGGCCCGAAGCACCTGCCCTCGTCCTCTGGGGCTACACATTCGGAACCCGCGAGGACGATATTATCCGCCTTGAGATCGACGGCCCCGAGGGCTTCCGCTTTGCGCACGATAGCCGCCTCGAAAAAACCCAAGCTCTCGGCTTTCGCGCCGCAGGCAAGAAACTCACCCAGTCTGTGTGGCCCCAAGGCACATATCAGGGCCAGGTAACGCTTATACGCAAGGGGCAGGAGCTTGGACGCGAAGCGATCACTCTTAGCATTGCGCCCTAAACTGTCAGTGTGAAAAACATCCGGCGGAACGGAAACAACACCGTGCCGTCCTCGCCGCGCGGATAGGCCTTCTCCATAATCTGCTCATAGCGCTTGATCAGGGCCGCCTGCTCGTCTTCAGCCAGCGCATCGAGGATGGGCCGCGCATAGGTGCTTTCTGTAAAACGGCGCACAGGGTGGCCCGTCTCATCCGCGCCAAGCACCTGATAGTACTCTGTCTCCCAGATCGCCAAAGCACCAAGTGAAGCGAGCGCCGCATAATATTGCGACGGCATCAAAACCGCAGGTCCGGCCTCGAAATCAATCCGCTTCGGGAAAAGCTCTTCAGCAAGACTGCGCCACATACGGTGCGAGGGGGCGTTGTTCTGGTGTGGCATCTGCACAGCCAGTGTGCCACCCTTGCTGAGCATTCTTGCAAGCCGTGGCATCAGATCTTCATGGTTCTTCAGCCAGTGCAGCGCCGCATTGCTGTAAATAAGTCCGGCACCCTCGATCTGCCAACTGGCGATATCGGCTTCGCTCAAGCTGTCATAAGCCTGCGTTTCACGTGCCTTTTCCAACATGGCAGGAGAGCCATCAACACCAAGGATTTTGTGTCCCGCAAACCGCTCTTTCAGCCGCGCGCCCATCGCTCCGTTGCCGCAGCCAAGGTCGATCACATCACCCCCGCCCACCGAGCGGACTGCAAGCAAAAGGTCAAGCGCAGGGCGCAAGCGCAAATCCCGAAACCTTGAATAGGCCTCGGGATTCCAGTCACGTTTTAAGGGGGGCACCGTCATGCGGAGGGCTCGGGCTCCATATCGCCCTCACCGCCCTTGGATTTGGGCTTGGCGCGTGGCTTGGTCTTCGGAATCGCAGTGATAGAAGCGGGCTCACCCTTGGAGTCATCCTCATCATCGCCCTTGTGAGGTGGTTCTCCGCGCATCACACGTTCAATCTCGGCACCGGTGAGCGTTTCATACTCAAGCAGGCCTTCCGCAAGAGCTTCCCAGCCTTTCTTGTTGTCCATGATAATCTTGTGAGCGTCTTCATACCCTTGGTCGATGATGCGCTTCACCTCTTCCTCGATCAGCTCTTTCGTATGCGCCGAAATCGAGAAACCGCCTGCACCTCCGCCGCCACGGAACGCTTCTGCCGCTTCCTGATAATCAATGTTACCGACCTTATCGGACATGCCCCAGCGCATCACCATCGCCCGCGCCAAAGCAGAGGCCTGCATAATGTCGCCAGATGGCCCGTTCGAAACGGCGTTGTCACCATACTTGATAATTTCAGCCGCTTTGCCGGCCATCGTCATGGCAATTTTCTGGGTCAACTCGTCCTTGAAATAGTTAAGCTGGTCCATCTCGGGCAAGCTCATCACCATGCCAAGTGCTTGTCCGCGCGGAATGATCGTTGCCTTGTAGACAGGGTCACATTTGGGCAGCGTCATGCCGACAATGGCATGGCCTGCTTCGTGGTAAGCGGTCATTTCCTTCTGCGCAGGCGTCATAACCATTGAGCGGCGCTCCGCTCCCATCATGATCTTGTCTTTCGCCTGCTCGAAGTCGGCCATCGCAACAAACCTGCGCCCGACACGCGCCGCCATGAGCGCTGCCTCGTTCACAAGGTTGGCCAGGTCAGCACCCGAAAATCCGGGTGTCCCGCGCGCGATAATGCGCAGGTCGACATCGGGGCCAAGCGGGCTTTTGCGCGCATGCACACCGAGGATCTTCTCGCGACCCTTGATGTCAGGGTTGGGCACAGTCACCGTGCGGTCAAAACGGCCGGGGCGCAGCAGGGCAGGGTCAAGCACGTCTTTACGGTTGGTCGCCGCAAGAATGATCACGCCTTCGTTGGCCTCAAAGCCGTCCATCTCGACAAGCAGCTGGTTGAGCGTTTGTTCGCGCTCGTCGTTGCCCCCGCCATAACCCGCGCCACGGTGGCGGCCAACGGCATCAATCTCGTCGATAAACACGATACAAGGCGCGTTCTTTTTGGCTTGGTCAAACATATCGCGCACGCGGCTCGCGCCTACGCCGACGAACATTTCAACAAAATCAGAGCCTGAAATCGTGAAGAACGGAACCCCCGCCTCACCCGCAATGGCGCGCGCCAGAAGCGTCTTACCCGTGCCGGGAGGGCCGACAAGCAAAGCGCCTTTGGGGATCTTACCGCCGAGGCGCGAGAATTTCTGCGGGTTGCGTAGAAATTCAACAATCTCTTCAAGCTCTTCCTTGGCTTCGTCAATGCCCGCAACATCATCAAATGTCACACGCCCCGACTTTTCCGTCAGCATCTTGGCCTTTGATTTGCCAAAGCCCATCGCGCCGCCTTTGCCGCCGCCCTGCATACGGTTCATGAAATATATCCAGACACCGATGAGCAGCAAAAACGGCAACAGGCTCAGAAGGAACGACTGGAAGCCAGAGGTTTCTTGCGGCTTGGCTGTGAGCGGCACATTGTTGTCTATGAGCAGATCGGTAACGCCTGCATCTTCGGGCTTGATCGTCACATAGCTTTTGTTGTCCGAAGCGATAAAGCGCACATTCTCGCCATCAATCGTGGCCTGTTGCACCGTGCCGTCCTGCACAGCCTGAACAAACTCGCTATATGAACGCGCTTCGCTTGGCTGGTTCGTGCCGGCCCCGCTGAACAGATTGAACAGCATAAGGATCATAACGAATAGAATGACCCAAAAAGCGATGTTTTTTGTATTGCCCAAGGAAAGGCCTCCTGAATGAGTTGGCGCGCATGTCTCACGCCGCGTTACAAACTAAAATAGAGATCAACGCAACATCTTCAACGGCATAAGCCGAATAAGAGCTGCAAAAGATCATGCAAAATCATGTCAACCTGGCATATAGGGCGGTTCTACCTCGAATTTCAGGGTAAATTCAGCTCCGAACCCAACCGAAGGAGCGGCGAAAAGCCGCGCGCCAAGCCAGATCGCAGGGGCCGCCAACTGCGCGGCACGCGGCAAGCCCGCCGTCCGCCAGTCAGTCACCTCCCGCAATCCTGCTTCGCCCAAAGCGCCAAGGGTGGCTCCCTCAGGCCAATCTCCCTCCAGGGTAAGTGCATCCCATGCCTGCAGTCCCTCTACCGTGTCAGGGGCCGCTTTCGCCTCGCGTGCGATGATAACGCGGCCCTTATGCCCGATCGTGACACAGCCGTTGAGTGTGCTGCCCTGCCCGTTCAGCGCCCGGTCTGTCGCTTCGGCCAAAGCACTGTGCCTTGGTGGATATTGTGTGCGCCCCTGCCATGCACACCACGCACTCATGAGACGATGCCGGATTTCGTCCGGCAAAGCCGCAAGGCCCGCAGCCTCAATCACAATATTGCGCCCCTGTAGCTGCGCCAGCTGCCCTGCCGCGGCATGGGCCATCGTCTCCAAAGCCGCATCCGCCTGCGCCAGCCGCTCCGCGGTTTCGGCAATCCGCGCCGCATCAAGCCCTGTTTTTGCTAGTGCGGCTCGTATGGAAACCCGCTTATACCGCGTATCAGCGTTTGAAGCATCTTCTGCCCAAACCTGCCCCTGCTCATTCAGAAAGTCCCGCAATTCGCCGCGCGACATCTGCAAAAGTGGCCGCCGCCATTGCAGCCCGTCGGCCTCCCAAGCCGCACTCATCTTTGCCAGCCCCTTCACGCCAGAGCCGCGCGCCATCCGCATCAGAAATGTCTCCGCCACATCATCCTGCGTGTGGCCAAGCAGCACTGTGCCAACCCCACGTTCGCGCGCCCAAGCCTTGAGAGCCGCATAACGCCCTGCGCGGGCCTCGGCCTGCAAGTTGCCGTCCCCGTTCCAGCGCCAGTCCAGAATATCATGCGTCACACCGAGTTCGGCGCAAACCTGCGCCACCATTGCACATTCGCCTGCCGCTTCCTCGCGGAGGCCGTGGTTTACAGTTGCACAAAACAGCGGCCCCCTCGCCGCCTCGGCGACCAGCCGCAGCAACGCAAGCGAGTCGCTCCCGCCTGAAACGGCAAGGCCCAACGGCCCGACCGCTCCTTCAAGCGCGGCGCTTAGACGGTCTGCTAATGTCACGAACACCCGAGGCGGGTGCGCTCGGCATCGGCCTTGCTTGCAGGTTCGCCCCCCGGAAAGCGCAGGCCGACTTCGGCAAGCGTTTTGCAGGCTTCAACAGTCTGGCCCAAACGGCCCAGCCCCTGCCCCAGACGAAAGAGAGATTCTGGCGCATCTTCGCCGTTCGGATCACGACGGAAGGCATCAAGATAGGCCCGCGCAGCACCTGTCAGATCACCTTGCCCCTCCAGAGCCGCGCCATAAGCCAGCGCGGCTTTGCTCGCCACAGGCGAACCGGGGTAAGTCTCGTTAAAAGCTCTCAGACGCTCGGCAGCGTCGGCATATTCGCCAGCCTCAAGCGCTTTGCGCGCCGCCGCAAAATCAGCCTGCTCGCCCACGGCCAGCTCCGGCATCGGTTCACTGCCTTCAATGGGCTGTGATACCACAGGTGCTGCGGCCTGCCCCCCGGGCAGATCACCGCCCAAAGTGCTGGTTTCGCCAAGCTTGCTCACATCGCCGCCCTCAAGCTCCACAAGACGGAACTCAAGGTCAGCCACCCGCCGTGTGCCATCTTGCACAACAGCCTCAACGCGCAGACCAAGCTCTTCGGTCCGCGCAGTCAGGCGCCGTAATTCCGCTTCAATCCCGTCCACCCGCTGCAAAACCGACGCCCCTAAAGTGGCGTTGCCCGAAGCTCCTGTGGTCGAAAGCTCGCGTTTGAGCTTTTGCATCTCCACATTGAGAACGGTCAGTTCCTGACGAATGTCAGCCAGCGTTTCACTATCCTGGGCGGCAGAAAAACCCGCACTCAAACACAGGACAATGGCGGCAAAAATAAAGCGCATCAATAAGCCCCTCTTAGCTGCTCAAGCCGGACGAGAGAATTGTCACAGAGCGGCGGTTCTTGGCATAGCAAGCCTCTTGCGAGCAGATCTCGAGCGGGCGCTCTTTACCATAGCTCACTGTTTTCAGACGTCCCGCAGGCAAGCCCTTCGCCATCAGATACTCGCGCACCGAATTGGCACGGCGCGCGCCCAAGGCAAGGTTGTATTCGCGTGTGCCCTGCTCGTCAGCATGGCCTTCGATTACAACATTATAATCCGAGTTTGTTGTGAGCCAGCTTGCCTGCCCGTCGAGCACGCGCATGGCTTCGCCATTCAGGCTTGACTGGTCCACATCAAACAAAACGCGGTCACCAATCGTCTGCTGGAAATACAGCGGCGATTGCGGGTCTTGCGCCGAACCGGGCAGAACCGACGAAGACATGCCCCCGGCATTCGCACCGGCTGTGTCGTCAAAACGGTTCGCATTGGTACAAGCCGAAAGCGCGAGCGCCGCGGGCAGAACAAGTGTTATCAGTTTGAGTTTCATACTCTTCGCCTTATTTTTTCTGGGTCCTGTCTAACACAGACAGAGCGCCCTGTGAATCCTATTGATGAGTAAACAGCATCCCGCCGCTCACACCATCCCGTTACTTTTGCAAAGGGCTCCATGACGGGTCTGATGCCCCGCCCTCTGTTTTCACTCTCTGCAGGTTGCGTCCCGAAATATCGACAGAATAGAGGCTCGACGCACCGCCTTCACCCTGCGTTTCACGCGTAAACATGATCACACGACCGTTCGGCGCCCAAGTCGGGCCTTCCTCAAGGAACGATGCAGTCAGAAGCTTCTCGCCCGACCCATCCGTACGCATCACGCCAATGTGGAAGCGGCCTTTTGACTGCTTGGTGAAGGCAATCAAGTCTCCGCGTGGCGACCAGACAGGTGTGCCATAGCGCCCCGTCCCGGTGCTGATCCTCCGTGCCTCACCACCGGAAGCAGACATGATATAAAGCTGCTGGCCGCCTGATCGGTCACTTTCGAAGACAATCTGGCTGCCATCAGGCGAAAAGCTCGGCGCGGTTTCAATCGAAGGCGCGTCTGTCAGACGCTGCTCTCCGCCCGAGTTCACGTCCATCATATAAATATCGGTGTTGCCCCCACTTTCCAGCGAGAACACAACCCGTTGCCCGTCGGGCGCAAAACGTGGCGCAAAGCTCATCGTGCCGTCACGGCTTTGCAGCACACGGCGGCCAACAGAGGCCACATCAAGCACATAAATCTTGGGGAAGCCTGATTCGTAACTTGTATAAAGCACACGGTCGCCTGTGGGCGAGAAGCGCGGTGCAAGCACGATAGACGAGCTGTCCGTCAAATACTGGTTGTTCGCCCCGTCATAATCCATTATCCCAAGACGTTTCTTGCGGTCATCTTTCGGGCCGGTCTCGGCCACATAAACAACGCGGCTGTCAAAATACGGGCCCTCACCGGTGAGGCGTGTGTAAACCTGATCGGCCACTTTGTGCGCCATCCGCCGCCAGCCCGCCCGCGTGCCGGCAAGCTGCAGCCCCGCGCCCATCTCCTGGCCCGCGAATACATCATAGAGCCGGAACTTCACGGTGATCTGCTCGCCTTCAACCGTCACAGCACCCAAAACAAGCGCCTGCGCATTTATGGCCTTCCAGTCGGCAAACTGCACAGGCGCGCCGAACGAGCTCACCTGAGAGATGTAGGCCCCCTTGTCGATTTCGCGAAACAGCCCTGTGCCCTTAAGGTCTTCCGCGACGACGCGGGAAATATCGGCAGCAATCTGCCCCGCGCCGGAGGTTTCCGCCACAAAGTCGGGAACAGCGATAGGCAAGGGCTCTATCACCGCATCGGTGATCTCGATGCGCAAAGGCTCCTGCGCGCGGGCCGAACTCGCCGCAACCAGACATGCAGCCATAAACGCAGCCAGACCATAGCCCCAAAATCTTACGATCATACCCTTACCTCATGCTCTCGGGGTTAAACTTGATTTCGACCGTTTTCCACTGGTCGTATTTCTCGGCAGGCAGCTGGAAGCCGTCATTGCCACAAATGATGATGGCGCGCCGCGCCGCCTCATAAGCTTGTTTCGCAGCGGCCTCCGAGCCGTTCTCGCTGCGTAGAAGCTTGATCGAATTGATCACAGGCTTGCCATCACGCGTCATCTCGACACTAACATAGATGTTAACGCCAAGCGCCTCCGATGAAAGTGCACCCACGTTATAACAGCGGGAAATTGCCAGTTTGAGGCCTTCACGCTCACCGCTTGTCAGCGGTGGGCCGGTCGGGCCAGAAGGCGCAGGCGTTTCTTCGGCAGTGTCGGCACTCCCGCTCATCGCCTCGGCCAAGGCATCATTCACAGCACTGCTGGTATCAGATGCAGGGGCCGTGGCCGTTTCAGCCTGACGTTGCGGACGGCCCCTGGGGCGCATCGATTGCGCAGGTGCAAGCGTCACATCATCCGCGGCCTCGGGGTTGATCTCGGTTGTCGCCTCTTCGGGCGCAGCGGCCTCTGTCTCGGGCTGCACAACCTCGGCGGCCCTATCGGGCACAACTTCAGGCGTGGCCTCTTCGGCGGGCTGCACATCTGTCTGCTCGGGCTGGGCCACAGGTTCGGGGGCCACACGCTCGCTCGGGCGCAGTTGCGGGCGCGGGCTTGCACCCGGCACAAGCACAGCCACTTCCTCTTGCGGTTGCACAAGCTCTGGCGGCACGTCTTCCACTTGTGCCACCTCGGGTTCGCTCGTATCCACCACAGGGGTCGGGTCAGCTTCCGGGCTGGCCACTTCGGGCGCGTCCTGCACTTCGGGCTGGGTCTCGGGCGCCGCTTGCGGCTGCACCGTTTCTTCCTCGGCAGGCGGCTGCGGCGCTTCAACATCCGAAACAGCCTGAGGCGCACGCGCCGCCGCCACAGCTGCCTGATACTCGGCCTCGCTCACAACAGACACATCGGCCACTTCAAATGGTAAAGGATCGCTGTTCCAGCTCCCCCCGAAGAGGAGCCAGCCAATCAGCCCGACATGGCCGATAAGGGATATGCGCTGGCCGGTGTTCAAAATGCCCTACTGGTCGCCTGAGTCACTGGCCCCTGTGCCGTCAAGCGCTGGTCCGCCTGTCTCGGTCACAAGGCCAATGTTGGTAAAACCGGCACGGTTGAGCGCGCCCATAACCTGCACGACCTCGGCGTAGGGCACAGCCCCGTCCGCCCGCAGGAAGACACGGTCGCCCTCGCGCTCTGCAGCAATCGCGCGCATCCGCCCGATCAGAGCCTCGCGGTCAACTTCGGTCTGCTGGATCATGATCTGTCCCTCGGAAGTAAGGGTCACAGTGAGCGGCTCTTCCGCCTCAACGGGCAGGCTGTTGGCCGCCGTCTTGGGCAGCTCTACAGGCACACCCACAGTCAGCATCGGCGCCGCCACCATAAAGATAATCAGCAAAACCAGCATAACATCCACAAAAGGCGTTACGTTGATATCCGCCATAGGCCGTGAGCGGCCCCGCGCACGGCGGCGGCGGCTGCCGCCTCCCGTGTCTTTCTGAACAACTCCTGCTCCCATAACTAGCTGTCCAACTGGCGGCTGAGAATGGTCGAGAACTCATCGGCGAAGGCCTCATAGCCCGCCACCAAGCCTTCGCTGTCAGCGCTCAGCTTGTTGTAAAAGATAACAGCGGGAATCGCCGCCAAAAGGCCAAGCCCCGTGGCCAGAAGCGCTTCGGCAATACCGGGCGCAACCACAGCAAGGTTGGTGTTCTGTTGCTCGGCAATCTCGATAAAGGCGTTCATAATCCCGATCACTGTCCCGAACAGGCCGATAAACGGCGTGGTCGAGCCGACTGTGGCCAACACTTGCAAGCCCTTTTGAAGCTTGTCGGCTTCCTTGGCGATGGCAACATCCATGCTGCGGTCAATCCGCGAGTGAGCCCCCGCAATCAGCGCACCGTCAGCTTTGTGCGAGCGTCGCCACTCGGTCATCCCTGCGGCAAAAATCTTCTGGCTCTGCCCCTCGGGCTCCGCGCCAATCTGCTCGTAAAGCGCATCCAGCGGCTCGCCCGACCAGAATTCGCGGTCAAACCATTCGGCCTCGGCCCGCGCTTTGCGGTAGTTGATAAATTTCTGAACAATGATCGACCATGACCAGAACGAGGCCACTATCAAAATAATCATCACGAGTTTAACGGTAAACGTTGCGCGCACAAAAAGCGCCCAGATAGAGAAATCAATCTCCTGCGCAACCGCAAGTACTTCAGTTTCCATTATGCCTGCTCTCTTATAGTGGCTTTTTCGCCTTATTGAGAGCAAAATAGCCGAACTCAAGCGATAAAGCTATCCCCAGCATAAGTTGGCCGATGTTCAGTGCACCATTTGGCGGATATTTGCTGGCAGACGGGTGGACTGGCCCTCAAGAGTCATACAAACAACGGTGACAAGCGCATGGAAAAGCACGTTTTCATCCCGCTTAACCCATTGTTCCATGATCATTCTCACACCCGTAACCGCCTTCACCTGCGTATCAATCACAAGTTCGTCATCCAGCCGCGCCGAACCAAGGTAATCTGCCTCGACACGGCGCACCGCAAAGACGATGCCGTCACGATCCTTCATCACATTCTGGTCAAGCCCAACTTCACGCACCCATTCGCTGCGCCCCCGCTCGATATAACGCAGGTAATTGGCATAATAGACAATCCCCGCCATATCGGTGTCTTCATAGTATACGCGCACTGGCAGGGAGTAGATCATCGGGCAGGCTTTCCTGTTGGGTTCGCCACACTTCAGCACAGCTTCCCGCGAGGAGCAACGCCTAGCCGCGCGGAAGCGCACTCACCCGCGCAAACAGGCGCAGAGCAAAGGCGCTATCCTCGTCTGCCTGCGGCAGCTCGGGCGCATAAGCCGCGCGCAATACATCGCCAATCTCGGGGCGCAAAATGTCGGCTCCGTTCGGCAGCCGCGCCAAAGGCGAGCGCGCCGAGAAAGCCTGCTCACCCCAGAGCAAAAACACCTGCGAAGCCTCCGCCAGTGCAAGGCTCTCGGCAGGCCAGTCGGCCAATGGCCCGTCCATCCTGATAAACACAAACGCCGCCTTGATGGCGCCCTGCTCATCAAACCGAAACAGCCGGTACTGGTTTGCGCCCTGCGCCTCCAGCCGTGTCACAAGCGCGCCAAGCTCGGGCACAAGCTTGTCCAGATTTGGCAAATCAACCAGCTCCGCCCAATCGCGAAACAGAAAAAACATAAGGTTCGAGCCAAGCTCCGTATCTGTCTCAGTCAGCGGATGCTGCGTCAGCGCAGACAGCGCCTCGACCGCCCCCTTAAAGACATTCAAGGTCGCGTCATCCACACCAAATACAATCGGCGCAATCGGCCTGCCCCAGCGGGCAAAGCGAAAGTTTCCTGCTGCATCTGAAAACAGCGCTTCAATCTCGTCAGGTGTCATGGTCATTCAAACATATCCGTCTGGCTCTTTGGCGGGGTCAGCCCCATATGCGCCCAGCCTTTTTGCGCCAGCATCCGCCCGCGCGGTGTGCGCTGGATCAGCCCCTGTTGCAACAAAAACGGCTCAATCACCTCTTCCAGCGCGTCTCGGCTCTCCGACAATGCCGCCGCAATCGTCTCGATGCCCACAGGCCCGCCCGCATAATTCTCGGCAATCAGATTGAGATAGCGCCTGTCCGCACCATCAAGGCCCAACTCATCCACACCAAGCCGCGAAAGCGCACGGTCCGCCAGGGCGCGGCTCACAACGCCGTCCGCCTCTACCAGCGCAAAATCGACAACGCGGCGCAGCAAGCGCCCCGCAATCCTCGGAGTGCCGCGCGAGCGCTTGGCAATCTCCAGCGCGCCTTCCGCATCGGCCTTCACGCCCAGCTTTTGCGCATTCACGCTCACAATCCGCTCCAGCTCGTGCACCGCATAAAACTCAAGCCGCGTCGGGATGCCGAATCTGTCGCGCAAAGGTGTCGTCAGCAAGCCAAGCCGCGTGGTTGCCCCGACAAGCGTAAACGGCTGAAGCTCGATGCGCACCGTGCGCGCTGCCGGCCCCTCGCCAATCACAAGGTCCAGCTCGAAATCTTCCAGAGCTGGATAAAGAATTTCCTCAACCACAGGATTGAGCCGGTGAATCTCGTCAATAAACAGCACATCATTGCGCTCGAGGTTCGTGAGAATAGCCGCCAAATCGCCGGCTTTCGCAAGCACCGGCCCGCTCGTCATCCGAAAGCCCACACCCAGCTCGCGCGAAATAATCTGCGCCAGCGTGGTCTTGCCAAGCCCCGGGGGGCCATGAAACAGAGTGTGGTCCATCGCGTCCTTGCGCATCTTCGCGCTCTCGATGAACACCTTGAGGTTCGCCCGCGCCTCTGCCTGCCCGACAAATTCGCTCAAAGTCTGCGGCCGCAAAGCGCGCTCCACATCCTCGGGCAGCGCCTCGGGTATCAAAACGGGTTCTCGCGCGCTCATAGTTTACCCCTTCGGTGCCAAAAGCCGCAGCGCCTGGCGGATCAACGTGGCCGTGTCCTCGCCGCCGCCGTTCTCCTGCGCCTGCGCAATCGCGCTCGCCGCCTCGCCGGGCGCATAGCCAAGGTTCGTCAAAGCCGAAAGCGCTTCCGATTGCGCCGCCCCGCCAATGGGCGCGGAAGGCGCACTCACAGGCGCAATATCCTCAAGCACATCGTCATCGCCCATGTCAGGCGCGCGCCCCGCCCCCAAAGCCATCACGGCAGGTGCCTTGTCTTTCAGTTCGTTCACAACCCGCTGCGCCGTCTTGGGGCCAATACCCTTCGCCGCCTTCACAGCGTTCCAGTCCCCCAGCGCAATCGCGCGGCTCACACCGTCAGGCCCAAGTGCACTCAGCATCGCAAGCGACGCCTTCGCGCCCACACCCTGCACGCTCATCAGCAGCCGATACCACTCTTTCTCGATAAGCGAGGTAAAGCCAAACAGTTGCAAATTGTCTTCGCGCACGAGCAAATCAGTATAAAGCGCCACGGCCTCTCCCGCAGGTGGCAGGCTGCGCAACGTCCGCTCGGAGCAATAGACAAGATAGCCGACACCCTTCACATCAATCAGCGCATGGTCCTCGGCGATATAGTCAATCCGTCCTGCAATTTTCCCGATCATACCAGCCTAGCTTCCTGTCTTCGCAAGCGTCATTTGCGCGTATTTGTGGTGATGTGCATGACAAATGGCAATGGCCAAGGCGTCCGCCGCGTCAGCTTTGCTCACATCCGCGCTCGGCAACTGCATCTTCACCATATGCTTGATCTGGTCTTTCGTGGCATGGCCCACGCCGACAACAGTCTTTTTAACCTTGTTGGGCGCATATTCCGCCACACCAAGGCCAAACTGTGCGGGCACGAGCAGTGCAATCCCCCGCGCTTGGCCGAGCTTCAGCGTGGCCACCGCGTCTTTGTTGACAAAGGTTTGCTCTACAGCGGCGGTTTCGGGCGCGTATGCGCGCAAAACATCGGTCAGCCCACTGTGAAGCGAGAGCAACCTCTCGGCCAGGTCCTCGCCCACCGAGTTCACAACACCGCAAGCAACATAGCTCAAACGCGGGCCATTGGCCTCAATCACCCCCCAACCCATATTCCGCAAACCGGGGTCGATCCCTAAAATACGCATTCCCTGTCGCCTCGCTGCCCGAATATGTTGCTTTTTTGAAGCACTAGCACGAAAGGGGAACATCTGCCAAGTCTTAACGCCTGTTGCCGGTTTTGACACAGAAACGCCGCAATGCAGCACAAACCGGTTCAAATCCGCCTCTTTCAATGCTGAAACCGACCTCCCCAAGGCCGAGTATAGCTATGAAATAAAGGGCGATCAGCAATTTTTCACTCATGCAAAAAATGCATGGGACTTATGTAAAAGAAACACCTTGCGCAGTGTCAGAACGCGGCCTACATGCCCCTCAACAGAACACAGACCATAACTCTAGAAAAAGGAATACGGATATGGCCTCCATCGAGTACACACGCGCACAGCAAGTAGCTGCCTCAAATGGCCGTATCGGCCAGTTCTTTGTTCACATGACAGCTGCTTTCGTTTCATGGAATGCTGCCCGCTCAACGCGCAACGCCCTGTCACAACTCAGCGACCGTGAGCTGGAAGACATCGGCCTCTGCCGCGGCGACATCGACGCAATCGCAGACGCACAGCGCTAAGCGCTTCTCCCCCCTAAAAGTGAAAGCCGCGCTTCCCATCGGATGCGCGGCTTTTTCTTTGGAGGTCTTAACAGAGAGAGAGAGAAAACAATTACCGGATAACATCCGAGAGAGCTTGGGACACATACATCGTCACAACACCTGGCTCCATGAGCCACGCGCCCGCCTGCTCAACAACCGTGCCATTGCGCATCGGTGCGAGCTTGGAGGCGTATTTTTCGGGGCCAAAATTGGCCACAGCAACGGCTTTGAACAAAACACCGATGCAAAGAACACTGAAGAGAATGGTCAGAGGAGCGGCACCTTTAGCGCGCTTGGGCTTGATGGTGATCAGCCCGGTCCGATCAACACGGAAGCCGTAGCCGTTGCTCATCGAGCGGTGCTTACGAACAATGCGTGTCAGACGCTTATCAAATTTTTGCACGTTGGCAGACATAACAAACTCCAGCGCCCCCACTGAAATGTCCTTATAAAATGCCCCTGAAATGTGGCAAAACTTGGGCAAGTGCCTCAAATTCGTCGAAAAAAGACACGTATTTGTCAGGATTTCTTCAGCAATAGTGTCGTCCAGTCACCAATCACATTGCTCTGCACCAGATTGGTTCCATTCCGTGCATAAACCTCAATCACTTCGTCAGCCTGCTCGTTCAATATCCCCGACAGAATCGCATAGCCACCGGCCGTGAGATTCGCGGAAATCTCGGGGGAAAGCGCCACAAGCGGGCCTTTCAGGATATTGGCAAAGATCAGATCATAAGGCGCGGCCTCCGCCAGAACAGGATGCCCGAAGCCCGCCGCTTCGACGCATTCGATCCGTCCCTCAAGCCCATTGGCCCGTGCGTTGGCTTCGGCAACCTCAACAGCCACCTCGTCAATATCGCTGGCAATAATCCTCACTGGCCAAAGCCGTGCAGCCCCCATCGCAAGCACAGCCGTGCCACAGCCGATGTCAGCGACGCTAGCAGGCACAAAACCTTCAGTCGCCAAGTGATCAAGCGCCAGCAGGCAGCCCAGCGTTGTGCCGTGATGTCCCGTGCCAAAAGCCATCGCCGCCTCGATCAGAAGCGGCTCCGCTTCTGCGGGCACCTTGTCAGCGTCATGGCTTCCATACACCACAAACCGCCCCGCCGTGACGGGCGCAAGCTCGCGCCTCACCTTGGCCACCCAGTCGGTCTCGGGAATATCCGAAACAACAAAGCGCGCACCATGCATCACCTCAAGCAGCGCCAATCCTGCTTTGTCGGGCGTTTCCGTGAAATACCCCGCCACTTCCCAAAGCCCCGAGCCGTCTTCCATCTCGAAAACACCGACCCCTGTAGGCTCCGGCTCCATCCGTTCCAGCGCTTCGCCAAGGGCTTCCGCATCGGCCTTGTTGTCAATCGTGGTAAATGCCGAATAGCTCGTCATGATATCGTCCTGTCTTAGGGGGAGTTATTCTGCGGGCGCCGCCGCGACAAATTTGGAGAAAACAGTTTCATTTCCGGGCTCAGGGTGGCGCGGAATAAGAAGCGCCAGCATGAATGACACCGATGCCATCCCGGCCGCCAGCATAAACACAGCCGTCGGCGACACCAGCCAGAGATAGCCAAGCGAGGCAGGCAGGCCCACAGCTGCAATATGGTTGATGGTAAAGGCCACAGCCGCTGTGGGCGC
This sequence comes from Lentibacter sp. XHP0401, assembly GCF_025751535.1. Classification (GTDB taxonomy): domain Bacteria; phylum Pseudomonadota; class Alphaproteobacteria; order Rhodobacterales; family Rhodobacteraceae; genus Lentibacter. The sequence continues at coordinate 122,896 of NZ_JAOWLC010000010.1, forward strand.
AATATCACGTGGATCGGCGATTTTCTGGAAATACGTCTTCAACGCCAACGCAAGACCGAAGAAAATATGATCAATCACATAAAGCGTCGCGGCCAGTACAACGCCCCAACCAAACATGTAGATCCCGCCATACGCGAGAAACACAATGAACAGCCCGACATATTCAAACATCAAAGTGTTGCGCTCGCCGTAGCGGTGCACAACATGGCCCAGAAACGGGGCCACAAACATGTTGATCACAAGGTTGATAAGGTAAAGCGAGGCAACTTCATGCACAGCAAAGCCGAACTTCTCAACCATCATAAAGCCCGCAAACACCATGAAGATCTGTCGCCGCGCCCCCGCCATGAACTGCAAGCAGTAGTAAAGCCAGTAACGGCGGCGCAGGATCATCTTTTTCACCTGCGGATGCGGCGCTTCAAACTGCGGATAGGCCAGCATGCAGAAGATAGCCAAAGCGGCCGTGATACCACCCGAAATCATGTAAACAATGTTATACGTCAGGCCCAAAGGCTCCCAAAGGGCGACGATAAAGAGATAGCAAATCAGCGTTGCCCCTGAGCCCATGGCCAGCAAATACCCGAGCACCTTGGGCGCACGGTCCTTGCTCAACCATTGCAACTGAAGCGACTGGTTCACCGTCTCGTAATAATGAAACCCGATAGAAGAAAGCATGGTGATCGTGAGAATTCCCGCCATCGAGGGGAACCATGCAGTCACAGCCGTCGCGGCGCCAAGCATGACAAGCGACACAAGCCCCAAGACCTGCTCGCGCACAAAAATAATGATCGCGATAACCCCGACCGCCAGAAACCCCGGAATTTCCCGCACCGTATGCAGCCAGCCGTTGTCAGAGCCATCAAACCCGCCCACCTCGATCACGAAGTTGTTGAGCAGCGCGCTCCATGTGGCAAAAGCAACCGGCATCGCAAAAGCCATGAGAAACAACAACGCAACCGGCCGCCGCCAAAGCGGCAGGTCTGATGCATCTTCGAGTTTCACAATACGGGCCATAGCTTCGCTTACGCCTTTTCGGCGGGCTTGCACAGAGCAAATCACACCCCGAAAGCGGGGCAATGCAGTCTCCAGAACACCCGATCCCCCTTCAAAATCTGATCCATATCAAAGCATGAATGTATATAATCAGCTACGCGCAGTCAGGAAAGCGAGGACGCATGGACATTATCCCACTCATCGAACGCATCGGCGAAGCGCCCACAGCAGCGCTCTTTGGTATGATCACAGGTCTGGTTTTCGGCATCGCCGCCCAGCGCTCGCGGTTCTGTCTGCGTGCCGCCTCGGTCGAATTTGCCCGCGGACTGATGAAAGACAAGGTCGCCGTCTGGTTCCTCACCTTTTCGACAGCCCTCGTCTGGGTGCAGGGCGCACAGCTCTTGGGCCTCATGGAAACACAGGAGGCCCGCATGATGGCCGTGCCGGGCAGCTGGTCGGGCGCTATCATCGGCGGCCTAATGTTCGGTGTCGGCATGGTGCTGGCACGCGGCTGCTCGGGGCGCTTGCTCGTGCTGGCTGCCACAGGAAACTTACGCTCCGTCGTGGCGGGCCTCGTCTTTGCGGTGGTGGCGCAAATGTCGCTTTCAGGCGTGCTCTCGCCCACGCGGGACTGGCTCGCAGCGCTCTGGATCACGGACGGTGGCCGCAACATGGATTTGCTCGCCTCCGTAGGACTGCCACCTGCATCGGGGTTCTATATCGGCCTCAGCTTTGCAGCACTGGCGCTCTACCTGTCGTTCAAAGAAAAGATCGGCATATCACGGCTTATCTTCGCTTCGGGTGTCGGCTTTTCAGTCGCCCTCGGCTGGGTGCTGACCTATACGCTGGCGCAATCCGCTTTCGACCCCGTGCAAATCGAAAGCGCTACTTTTTCAGGTCCATCCGCCCACACGCTCATGTTCTTCCTTGATCGCAACGCGGTGCTCGAATTTGACGTGGGCCTCGTGCCCGGCGTTGTGATCGGCTCGCTCCTCGCCTCCCTGGCCACCCGCGAATTCAAGTTTCAGGGGTTCACCGACGAAAGCAACATGCGCCGCTCGATGACAGGTGCAGTGCTCATGGGCTTTGGCGCGATGCTCGCAGGCGGCTGCGCCATCGGCGCGGGTGTAACCGGCGGGTCGATTTTTGCTGGTACAACCTGGCTGGCACTCTTCTGTATGTGGATCGGCGCGATGGTGACCGATGTGCTTGTCGACCAGCGCGGGCTGAAAGGCGCGAACGCGGCCAGCTGAGGTTCGTTTCGGGGTCGAATTTTCGCTGCGCGAAAATCCGACCGGCTGGGGGCTTTGCCCCCAGACCCCCAGGATATTTAGAGCAAGAAAAATGACTTAGTAGAAGCTTTGCGGGTCGATATCGACTGTGAGGCGAAGCTGGTTGGGGAGTTTGAGCCCCTTTAGCCACGCTCTCAATGCAGCTTGCAAGGGCGCATCTTTTGGGGCCTTGACAAGCAGGCGCACACGGTGACGGCCCCTCACACGGGCCACGGGCGCAGGCGCGGGGCCAAAGACCTGCGCGCCGATTTTTGCCAGCGGCGCAGCATTGCGCGCAAGGTGCTCGCCGAGGTCAAAGGCATCGCGCTCATCCGGCGCGCTGATCACAATCCCCGCGAGGCGGCCAAAGGGCGGCATCCCCGACAAGCGGCGCTCGTCCGCTTCGGCCCGCCAGAACCGGCGCTCCTCGCCTGACATGATTGCACGCAACACAGGGTGCTCCGGCTGATAGGTTTGAAGCATCGCGACACCCGCCTTATCGGCGCGCCCCGCACGGCCGGAAACTTGTCGCATCTGCTGAAAGGTGCGCTCGGCAGCACGCATATCGGAGCCTTGCAAGCTGAGGTCGGCATCTATCACGCCGACCAGCGTGAGCAACGGAAAGTTATGCCCTTTAGCAACCAGTTGAGTGCCGATGATGATGTCTGCCGCGCCTTCCGCGATGGCCACGATCTGCGCTTTCAAAGCCCGCGCAGAGCCGAAGAGATCGGAGCTTAGCACCGCCACCCGCGCCTCGGGGAAACGCTCTGCCGTTTCCTCGGCCAGCCGTTCCACACCGGGGCCGACAACCGCCAGCGTGCCTTCGGCCTCGCACGAGGGGCACACCTCGGGGATGGGCCGCGTGGCCCCGCATTGGTGGCACATAAGCTGCTTGAGAAAACGGTGTTCCACCATCCGTGCATCACAATGCTCGCAAGCGATCTGCTCGCCGCATTTGCGGCAGAGCGTGACAGGCGCATAGCCGCGACGGTTGAGAAACAGAAGCGACTGCTCCCCCCTGAGAATCCGAGCGTTCACAGCGCTCTCCAGCGCGGGCGAAATCCAGCGATTGGATGGCAGTTTCACCTGCCGCATATCCACTGTGCGCAGCTCGGGCAGCACCGCCTCACCATAACGGGATGCCAGCTCGATCATCTCGTATTTGCCCGATTGCGCGTTGGTCCAGCTCTCAAGGCTCGGCGTGGCCGAGGCCAGAACCACCTGCGCGCCACAGAGAGAGCCGCGCAAAACCGACATATCGCGCGCATTATAAAGCGCCCCGTCTTCCTGTTTGTAGGAGGTATCATGCTCCTCATCGACAACAACCAGCCCCAAATCCTGAAACGGCAAAAACAGCGCCGAGCGCGCGCCAATCACCAGCTGTGCGCCGCCCTCGCCCACCATTTTCCAGACGCGGCGGCGCTCTGTCATCGTTACCCCAGAATGCCACTCGGCCGCCTTCGCGCCGAAACGCGCTTCGACACGACGCATGAAATCCGCCGAAAGCGCGATCTCGGGGAGCAGCACCAAAGCCTGTCGCCCCTGCCGTAGCGCTTCGGCCACCGCCTCAAGATACACCTCGGTCTTGCCCGAGCCGGTGATGCCCCACAGCAAAGTCGCGGAAAAAACGCCTGCCTTTTGCTGCGCAACAAGCCGCGCCGCAGCTGCCCCCTGCTCTTCTGTCAAAACCTTACCTGCGCGGGTGGCATCGAGCCGTGCAAAAGGCAAATCGCGTGGCGTATCTTCCTCGCGCACAGCGCCCTGCTTGACGAGGCCCTTGATCACCGAAGGCGTCACCCCTGCCTGCTCGGCCAACTCCGCCTGCGTAAAGCCAAGCTCACCGAACTCTTCGAGCACAGCCAGAACCCGCGTGCGCGCATCTGTCATGCGCTCGGGCGCAGCACGTCCCATGCGGTAAATTTTCTGCATCGACGGCGGGTTGCTCAGCCCCGGCGCGCGCGTCGCGAGCCGCAGCATCTGCGGCAAGCTGGTGAGCGTATAGGCCCCGCATTTCTCAAGAAACGCGCGCATCTCCTCACGCATCGGCGCCACATCGAGCACGCGGGTAATGCTGCGCGCTTTCGCGAGATCAAACCCGCCAGCCCCCGCGCCCCAGACAACCCCGATCACCTTGCGCGGCCCAAGCGGCACTTCAACAAAAGCACCCCGCATCACGCCGCCCTCGGGCGCTTTATAATCAAGCGCCCGCTCAATGGGCTGCGTTGTGAGAACCGCCACAAGCGCGCCTTCGTCAAAATAATCCTGCTGGCCCACGCGCCCTCCGCTTAGGGGTTTCAGTGCCCCTTTCTATGGGCTAAGCTCGTGAGCGACAATTCCATAAACCGAGGTCGCCATGAAGTTCTTTGTAGACACCGCCGAGATATCCGAAATCGCCGAGCTAAACGACCTTGGCATGGTTGACGGCGTCACAACCAACCCCTCGCTGATCCTGAAATCAGGCCGCGACATCCTTGAAGTCACCAAAGAGATCGCTGAAATGGTCGATGGGCCCGTGAGCGCCGAAGTCGTCGCGCTTGAGGCCGATGACATGATCGCCGAGGGCCGCAAGCTTGCTGCAATTGCCGATAACATCGCCGTCAAGGTCCCGCTCACATGGGCGGGCCTAAAGGCCTGCAACACGCTCACAAACGATGGCTTCATGGTCAACGTCACGCTCTGCTTCTCGGCCAATCAGGCGCTTCTCGCCGCGAAAGCAGGCGCAACCTTCATCAGCCCCTTCATCGGCCGCTTGGATGATATCAACCTTGATGGGCTTGAGCTCATCGCCGATATCCGCACCATCTATGACAATTACGGATACGGAACCGAAATTCTCGCCGCCTCGATCCGCACGGTAAACCATGCGTTCGAATGCGCGCGCATCGGCTCCGATGTGATGACAGCACCGCCCAAAGTGATCAAAGCCATGGCCAATCACCCGCTCACAGAGAAGGGCCTGGCCGACTTTATGGCCGATTGGGAAAAAACTGGTCAAAAAATTCTGTAAGCCGTGCTATAAGGCGACAAAATAAAAGAGGCACTCATGAGCAGCAAGGCCCGCATGGATGATATCCTGCGCGAAAAAATCATTACAGAACCTGATGTTATCCTTGATGATCAGGATGTTATGCGCGCGCTCATCGCCGCAAACGAGCGCACGATGGGTGGCAATATCGTCGATCTGCGCGGCATCGCCATGGAACGCCTCGAAGCGCGCCTTGACCGTCTGGAAGACACGCACCGTAGCGTAATTGCCGCAGCTTACGAGAACCTCGCGGGCACAAATCAGGTGCACCGTGCCATTCTGCGCATGCTTGACCCTGTCGAATTCGAGGTGTTCTTGAAAGATCTGGGCGGCCCGGTCGCCGAAATTCTGCGCGTTGATTCCGTGAAACTCGTGCTTGAATCGGTCCAGAACGATAAAGACCCCGCCGTGCAACGCCTTGGTGATGTGCTCACCGTGGTCGAGCCGGGCTATATCGAAGATTATCTGCGCACAGGCCGCAATGGCGGCGAGCAGCGTCAGGTGACGCTCCGCCAGCTTGAAGAAGGCCCGCCCGTCTACGGCGAATCTGCTGCATGGATTCGCTCCGAAGCTTGCCTCAAGCTTGATTTCGGCGCTGGCCGCTTGCCGGGAATGTTGCTCATGGGCGGCGAAGATCCGCACCAATTTACGCCGCAGCAAGGCACCGACCTGCTCTCTTTCTTCGCAGGCGTCTTTGAAAGAGCAATGCGCCGCTGGTTGTCATGAGCGCCGAAGCCGCGTCTGTCTCGCCCGCCCTTCGCGACGCGGTGCAGACATGGCTTGAGACGCGCCGCGCTCTCAAAGGAGCGTCTGACAACACACTCACAGCCTACGCGCATGATGTGCACAGCTTCCTTGGCTTCATCGCGCAGCACACAGGCGGCGAGACGGGCCTTACTGCACTCAAATCCCTCACCATCACCGACATGCGCGCATGGATGGCGTCCCTGCGCCGTGAAGACCTCACCTCGCGCTCCATCGCGCGCAAGCTCTCCTCGGTCAAAAGCTTCTTTCGCTGGCTGGGCGAGCGTGAAGGCTTTGAAGCCACCGCGGTTCTCAACTCTCGCGCGCCCAAATTTCAGGCCAGACTGCCCCGCCCCCTGCCCGTCGAGGCCACCCGCGATCTTATCGGCGCACTTGAGTTGCAATCAACCGAGCCATGGATCGGCGCACGCGATGTCGCCGTGGTCACGCTGCTCTATGGCTGCGGGCTGCGCATCTCCGAGGCGCTCAGCCTCACCATGCAAGACACCCCGCTGCCGCAAGTCATCCGCATCACAGGCAAAGGTGGCAAAGAGCGCGTTGTCCCCGTGATCGATGCCGCCCGCGCCGCTGTCGCGCAATATCTTGCGCTCTGTCCTTTCACCGCAGACACAGGCCCGCTCTTTCGCGGCGCTCGCGGCGGCGCACTCAGCCCCCGCCTCATCCAGAAAGTCATGCAAGCCGCGCGGATGCAGCTTGGTCTGCCCGCCTCGGCCACGCCTCACGCTATGCGCCACAGCTTCGCCACACACCTCTTGGCGGCAGGCGGCGATCTGCGTGCCATTCAGGAGCTACTGGGCCACGCCTCGCTTTCCACAACGCAAGCCTACACAGCGGTTGATGCCCGTCACCTGCTTGATATATACGAAAAATCCCACCCCAAGTCCGCGAGCAATAGTAAATGACAGCCCAAGCCAAAGCCCTCGCCGTTCACCTCTTCACAGCCACAGGCGCCGTCTTTGCCATGCTCGCCATGCTCGAAGCGATCGAACGCGACTGGCCGATGATGTTTGTCTGGCTCATCGTCGCCTTCGCGGTTGATGGCGTCGATGGCCCGCTCGCGCGCCACTATCACGTCAAGCATAACGCCCCGCAGTTTGATGGTGTCCTGCTCGACCTCATTATCGACTATCTCACATACGTCTTCATCCCCGCCTACGCGCTCTATGCCTCGGGGCTGATGGACGGCTGGTCCGGCTGGGTCGCCATCATCGTGATCACCTTCGGCTCGGCGATGTATTTCGCCGACACCCGCATGAAAACCGCCGACAATTCCTTCTCCGGCTTCCCCGGCTGCTGGAATATGGTCGTTCTCGTGCTCTTCGCCCTTTCGCCGCCATGGCAGGTCTGCCTCGCCCTCGTCGCGGTGCTGACAGTGGCCATGTTCGTGCCCGTAAAGTTCATTCACCCCGTCCGCACCGACCGCTGGCGCATCCTTTCGCTCCCCATGGCGCTGGCATGGACAGTCTTCGCTGGATTCGCCGCCTGGGAAGGCTTCGATCCGATCCCCGTCGTCTTCTGGGGCCTCATGATCACCTCGATCTACCTGCTCATCGCAGGGGCCGCGCAGCAGGCGATGTATGGGGCTGATGGCTAGATCAAAAGCCCCGCAGCGCCTTCATGCTTGAGAAGCCAGACCTTGGTCTCAACCCCGACACCGCCTGAAAACCCGCCAAGCCCACTTGCGCCAAGCACCCGATGGCACGGGATAATCAGCGGAATAGGGTTGCCGCCACAAGCCTGCCCCACAGCCTGAGCAGGCGCGCCGAGCCGCTTCGCAATATCGCCATAAGTCAACGTATCTCCAAACGGGATCGCGGCCATAACCGCGCAAACATCCTGCTGAAACTGCGAGCCGCGCACCTTCAGCGGCAAGCCAAACTCCCTCAGCTCCCCCGCGAAATACGCCTCGATCTGGCGCTCGGCGTCACACAACACATCACTCGTGTCGCCAAACCGGCCGCCCCATTCCACAGCCACAATCGCGCTGTTCTCCTCGGTCAGCGTCACTGCGCCCGTGGGGGTGTCCACCGTGCGTTTCATAGCCGCGTCAGCACAACGCCGCCCACAATCAAACAGGCGGCAGCAGCCTTGCCACGGTCCATCCTGTCGCCAAAGACCAGCCAGCCGATCAGCACCGCAAATAAAATCGAGGTCTCGCGCAGCGCCGTCACCAAAGCAATCGGCGCAACCGTCATCGCCCAGACAGCGATCGCATAAGCCCCATAGGAGGCTCCCGCCGCCAGTGCACCAACGCCCCAGTCTTTCCCGCTTGCCCGCAAAGCCGCCCGCCCGCGCAACGCCAGAATGAGCGGCGTGAAAATCAGCGCATCCAGCGTAAACAGCCAGCCGACATACATCACAGCATTACCCGCCACACGCGCGCCAAGCCCGTCAACAAGCGAATACCCCGCCGTCATACAAGCCGAGCCAAGCGCCAGCGGCACAAGCCTTCTGCTCTCGCCATTGGTGAAAGCCCCCCGCGCCATGAGCGCAATGCCAAGGCCAAGCAAGGCAATCGCGCCATATTCTATCGGCTTGATCACATCAATCAGCAGCAACGCGGAAATGACCGTCACAATCATTGGCGCAGCGCCACGCGCAATAGGGTAAACGCGGCTCAAATCGCCCTGCTCGTAGGCAAACGCCAGAAACAGCTTATACCCGGCATGAAACACACCCGAAGCCGCCAGCCAAAGCCAGACTTGCGCATCAGGCCACGGCTGGCTCATCGCAATAAAAAAACCGGCCACGCCCTGCACAAATGTGAGGATAAACATCGAGGCAATTTTCGACGCGCCCGTCTTGATAAGCGCATTCCAGGTTGCATGTAAAAGCGCCGCACCAAGAACGGCCAGAAAGACCGCCAGACTCACAAGCGCAATCCTTTGACACCGTTTGGCCTGTCGTGGCTGGCGTCATAGCCTTCCATATCGCCCGCCATCAGCAACGCGTTCAAAATGGCCTCTTCCGTCGCCTCTATGGCGGCTTCAAAAAGCGGGTCACACGCGCTGTTGCTCATGTTCGCCTCGGCAGATGTCGAAAAGGCCAAAGCATAGTCGCCCGAGCCGTTTGACAGCGCCGCACCCGTGCGCGCCAACCCCGCAAAACACCGTGTCGCCAGCCGTTTGAGGTTGCGCGCACATATAGGCGCATCGGTCGCGACGACAATCATGATAGAGCCGTCCACATCGGCCTGCGACGTATCACCATGCACTTGTCCGTTGATACGCAAGCTGCCGCCGTAATTGGCCTGCACCAACACACCCAGCACATGCTCCTGAACTTGTCGCGATGCCGTCCCGACCCCGCCTTTCAGCCCGAACGCCACAGTGCCGGTGCCCGCCCCTACAGCGCCCTCCTGCACAGCGCCGCCACTGGCCTGCGCCAGTGCCTGCCCGATCTCCTCAACTGTGGGCCGCACGGCACGAATGTCGTTCAGTCGGCTGTCATTCGTCTCGCCCACCACAGCATTGATCGAAGTGACAAGCGCATTTGCGTCCTGCGCCAAAGTGTAGTGGCGCAAAGCCTCAACAGCGCGGCCCGTGGCCAATGTGTTGGTCAGCACAATCGGCGTTTCAATCTCGCCCAACTCGTCGATCTGGCTTTGTCCGACAAACTTGCCATAACCATTAAGCACAGCCAGAGCCGCGCGGGTTTTCTGGGCAAACACATTGCCTTGATGAGGGATAATCGCCGTTGCCCCCGTGCGGGTGCGTGCGCCTTCGATCAGGGTGATGTGGCCGACAGTTACACCGCCCACATCGGTAATCGCATTCAGGCGCGCAGGCGCATACCGCCCGATATCAACTCCGAGCTCACGCGCCCGCGGCACTAGCCAAGCGCCTTGCTACAGCGCGCACAGGTGCCGGGGTGCTTGTGTGTGCCCACATCGGGCAGGATCTTCCAGCAACGCTCACATTTTGTCCCGTCGGCCTTTTCAAACTCAACGCCAATGCCTTCAACTTCAGGCATACGGAACGCCTCGTCAGAAATAGGGTTGTCTGTAAGCGAAAGCCCGGACGTGATGCAGATGTCCTTGAACGGAACCGACTTGAGCGCCTCAAGCATCTCGGGATCACGCACATAGACAATCGGTGCCGCTTCAAGGCTCGCCCCGATTACCTTGTCCGCGCGCTGCACTTCCAAAGCCGCGTTCACAACACGCCGCGCACGGCGCACATGTGCCCACTTGGCCGCGAGCGGTTCGTCAATCCAGTCGGCGGGCGTGTCGGGCATATCCTGCAAATGCACAGAGCCTTTGTCGTCGGGATAGCGCGAGAGCCACACATCTTCCATCGTGAAGACAAGCACGGGCGCAAGCCATGTCGTGAGCCGCTCGAAGAGCAGATCCATCACCGTGCGCGCCGATTTCGCGCGCAGCGTGTCACCGTCGCAGTAGAGAGCATCCTTTCGGATATCAAAGTAAAATGCCGAAAGCTCCACGGTGCAAAAGTTGAAGACAGCCGTGAAAACCCCTTGGAAATCAAAGGCCCGATAGCCTTTCTTCACCTGATGGTCGAGCTCTGCCAGCCTGTGCAAAATATAGCGCTCAAGCTCCGGCATATCCGCCGCCGCAACCCGCTCTTCTTCCTTGAAGTGTGACAGCGCTCCGAGCATGTAGCGCATCGTGTTGCGCAAACGGCGGTAGCTGTCAGCCACCCCTTTCAGAATCTCCGGTCCGATCCGCTGGTCAGCAGTGTAATCGGTCTGCGCCACCCAAAGCCGCAGAATATCTGCGCCATATTGTTTGATGATCTCTTCAGGCACGATGGTGTTGCCGATAGATTTGGACATCTTCATGCCCTTCTCATCCAGCGTAAACCCGTGCGTTACCACGTTGCGGTAAGGCGCGCGCCCAAGCGTGCCACAAGCCTGCAAAAGTGAAGAGTGGAACCAGCCGCGGTGCTGGTCGGTCCCTTCCATATACACATCGGCAATCCCGTCAGGCGCACCATCTGCACGGTCGCGCAGCACGAAAGCATGGGTCGAACCGCTATCAAACCACACGTCAAGCACGTCAAAAACCTGCTCCCATTCGTCGGCCTTATAGCCTTCCCCAAGGAAGCGCTCTTTCGCGCCGTCAACATACCAGCAGTCCGCGCCTTCGGCCTCAAACGCCTCGGCAATCCGCGCGTTCACCTCAGGGTCACGCAGCAAGAAGCCCTCGTCTGTCGGCAGCTTGCCCACGCGCGTAAAGCACGTCAGCGGAACACCCCAGGCACGCTGGCGTGAAAGCACCCAGTCAGGCCGTGCTTCGATCATGGAATACAAACGGTTGCGCCCCGTCTGCGGTGTCCACTTCACCAGCTTGTCGATAGAGTTCAGCGCCCGCTCGCGGATGCTCTTTCCCATCTCGTCCTGTCCGTCGCCCACTGCGCGATCTACACTGGCAAACCACTGCGGCGTGTTGCGGTAGATGATCGGTGCTTTGGAGCGCCAGCTGTGCGGATAGCTGTGTTTGATCTTGCCGCGTGCAAGCAGCCCGCCGACTTCGACAAGCTTGTCGATGATCGCCTTGTTCGCATCGCCCTCACCGCCCTTACGGCTCAGGATATATTTTCCGCCAAAGAACGGCAGGTCTTTGCGGAAGCCGCCATCGTCCATCACGTTATAAGTGAGAACCTGCTCCAGCATCCCCAAGTCGCGGTAAAGCTCGAACTCTTCCATCCCGTGGCTCGGCGCACAGTGCACAAAGCCCGTGCCTTCCGTGTCCGTCACAAACTCGGCCGCGCGGAAATCGCGCAAGTCGTCCCACTCGCCGTTGGAACCTTCTGCACCGTTCAGCGGGTGCTTGAGGCTTAGGCCCGCAAGCTCGTCCGCAGACACATCACGCACACGACTCCACATACCGTCGTCCAGCCGCGCCTTGGCAAAGACATCTGCCGCGAGGTTATCTGCCAGCAAATACTTGTCGCCCACATTGGCCCAGCATTCCTCAGGCGTCGCAGTCACTTCATAAAGCCCGTAGGAAATTCCCGCGCCATAGACCACAGCCTTGTTTGACGGCAGGGTCCAAGGCGTGGTCGTCCAGATAACGACTTTTGCGCCATCCAGCTCGCCGCCTACAACCTCGAACTTCACCCAAACAGTAAAGCTCTCCTTGTCGTGATACTCCACCTCCGCTTCCGCCAAAGCGGTCTGCTCCATGGGGCTCCACATCACAGGCTTTGAACCCTGATACAGCGTGCCGTTCATCAAAAACTTCATGAACTCTTCCGCAATCACCCGCTCGGCATGGTAAGCCATGGTCAAGTAAGGGTCGGCCCAGTTGCCCGTCACCCCGAGGCGCTTGAACTCCTCACGCTGGATATCCACCCAGCCCTCGGCAAACTTGCGGCACTCCTGGCGGAAATCTACGATGTTCACATCGTCCTTGTTCTTGCCCTTCTTGCGGTATTGCTCCTCGATCTTCCATTCGATCGGCAGGCCGTGACAGTCCCAGCCCGGCACATAGCGCGCATCATGGCCCATCATCTGATGGGAGCGCACGATCATGTCCTTGATGGTCTTGTTGAGCGCATGGCCGATGTGCAGATTCCCGTTCGCATAGGGCGGGCCATCATGCAGAATAAACGGCTCACGCCCCTCGCCCTTTTCGCGCAGGCGGTCATACACGCCGATCTCGGCCCAGCGTTCAAGCCATGCAGGCTCGCGGTTGGGCAATCCCGCACGCATCGGGAAGTCGGTTTCTGGTAGATTGAGAGTGTCTTTATATTCAGGCGTATCGGCGCACATGGTCGGCGTCCTTCGGATCAGATTTGAAAGTTGGTATGGCTCTGCGGCGTGGGCTCCCCAAGCGCCTTTTCCCGACAGCTCCTCTTCAGAGCGTCGGGCAAATAATTCGGTGAATGATCAGGTGAAACCATGTCATAATTGGCGTTATAGGCCGCTCTTTCGGCCCCGTCCAGAGCCACGGTTCACAGCGACAATCTGCCCCCTCGCAGCCCGTCCGTTTTGAGCAGAGCATATGCACAAACAAACAAAGGCCGCCCGATGTCCACCCTCGCCCCCCGCTTCCAAATCACCTCCGATGATATCGACACGGTCATGCGCCGCTTTTACGCCCGCATCCGTGCTCATGAGGTTCTGGGGCCGATTTTTGCTGCCCACGTCTCCGAATGGCCCGAACACGAAGCCAAAATCGGCAGATTCTGGAAAAAGGCGATCCTCCATGAAGACGGTTATTCAGGGAACCCGATGATGACCCACATGGGCGTCGCCCAAATGCGTGCCCATCACTTCGACATATGGCTCGGCCTGTTTGACGAAGTGCTAACCGAAACACTCGCGCCAACACCCGCCACCTCTTTCTCGGCTCTCGCACATCGCATAGGCCGCGGGTTGCGCCTCGGCATTGAAGACCGCGACAAACCAAAAGGCACGGTTCCCATCTTCACCTGACCCGCTCTATTCCAGTGAGGGCGGGCCGACAGTGTCCTTTGTCGGTTCCGCCTGCAAGCTGCGCTACAGGCAAGTCCCTCTCGCACCACGGCGATTTGGCGTGGCCTTTGCGCACATCCTAGTCCTTCTTCGGCCGCACAGGCTTGGCTTTCCGCTTCGGTTTGGCCTCCGTTTGCTCCGGTTCCGGCTTTTCGGGCACAGGTTCCGGTTCTGGCGTGGGCTCTGCTTCGGATTCCGGCTCTGGCACAGCTTCAGGCTCAGGCTCAGGCTTCGGCGCAACAGGCGGCGTTGGCGGAACACTCCCGCCGCCTCCATCTTTCCCGCCGTCGTTCCAGCCCGCCGCCAACACACGATTGAGCCACGTCAACCCCAACAGCGCCAGCCCCAGCCCCATAAACGAGAACACCCGTGTCAGCCCCGACAGCCCCGACATATCGACAAGGAACACCTTGGCAATCGTCAGGGCAACGCCCGCCATCGCCAACTTGCGCAGGTTCACCGAGCGGCGCTTATAGGCCAGCAACAAAAGCACAATCGACGTGACCAGCATCAAGAGCGTATAGGCATAAAGCTCCCCGTCGGTGAACCCGCGGACAGAAAGCCTGTCACCACGGAACAGTCGCCGCGTTTCATAAATCACATAGATCGCAGAATATATCCCGGCCAGCGCATAGCCCGCCTGCATCACGACCACCCGCTTGGCAAATTTCCATGCCGCAAAGGCAAACATAGCCGCCACAGGCAGGTAGGCCACCATGAGACTGTCAAAAATATATGGCCCGCGCACAAGTTCACGGCCAAACAGCCCGCCAAAGAGCGGGTTCGCCGCCACAAACTGTGCCGCGAGACAAAGCCCTGCAAAGCCACCGAAAATCAGCATCAGCACATAGCGCACCCCGCGCTGTAGCGCATAGCGTGTCGCGTCCAGCCTATAGAGCTGCGCCAGAAACGCACCGCCCCAAATGACAGCCCACAGGCCAAGGCCCCAATGGCTGAACAAATCGTCCTCAAACACACGAAAGAGCGCAACACCTATACCCACGAGCGCAATCAGCCATATGGCCGATTCCACAGCCACTTTGGCAGGCATCCGCACCGCCTCATTGCCCGCAAACCACCACGCTGCCGCAAGCAAAGCAATTACGCCAGCATAGGCCACAAAAGCATCAAAGGCGCTGGCCACGTTCACGGCCCAGTAAATACCGGGGTCCGCGACAAGCCGATAGGTAATCACAGCCACACCGATCTGCACAAACCAGCCCAGCATCGGCAATTCAAACTTGCGGTCTGCCAGAATAATCAGCACCACCATCGCCGCCAAAGCCAGCGAAAGTGCGGTTTTGGTAAGGATCAGGAACAGCGCCATGGCAATCAGCGTGAGCGCTGCCAAGGCAAACAGCCCCGTGCGTGCTTTCATCAAGCTGTCACCGTTGCCCGCCCGCGCGCAGCGCTCGGCCAACAGCGTCATAAACGCCGCCAGCGCCACCGCAACAAGCGCCCATGGGTAGCTGCCAATCACGTAGCTCACAGGCCAGACAAATTCCAGAATAAGGAAAACCGCAGGCGCAAACACCGCCGCACCCAAGGCCCATGTCAGAGGCGCATCGCCTTTTGCGCCCTCAACGCGCAAAGCCCGCGTCATCCGCCAGAACCCCACCAGCGAGATAAACGCGCCAAGCGCCACAAGGGTATAAACAAGCCAGCCCGTGTTTGGCGCGTTCACTTCGGGGTCGCTGCTCACGCCGCGCAGAAGCTCCTGCACAAGCACGCCACCTTGCAATCCGTGCAGCAAAAGCCCGGCCAGAAGCCCGCCCGCAGGGAAAACAACCAGATCATAAAGCGCCCGCGCGCCCTCGGCCCAGAGTGCGACAGCCGCAAAAAGCATTAACAACATGCCAAAGCCAAGCCAGACCTCCGCCGCCGTAGTGCCACTCAACAACAGCGAGAGCGCGGCCAAAGTCGCCACGGCCACAACCCCGCCCGCCAGCCGCGTCGGAAACTCGGCAAACTTACGCTCTCCCACACCCAGCATCTCGCTCAAAGCCGCGCCGGCATGGTTCGGCACAAGGCTGCGCACAGGGATCGTCATCGCCCCCAGCGTCACAATCATGATCGAGGCCGCAAAGGCAAAATCACCCGTATCCGCCGCATAAAGCAGCCAGATCGCGGCAATGCCAAGCACAAGCCCAAGCACAGAAATCCACGCCCAGCGCTTCACTGTATCAATGCCCAGCGCCATAAGGATCACGAGCACGAAATAATAGTATAGCTCCGGCGGCGCCCCCGCCCCCGTGCTCAGGACAAAAGGCGCAGCCATCGCACCGATAATGCCGATCGCGGCCAGCACAGGCCCGTAAAACCAGCCCAGAACCATGGCAAACAGCGAGACCAGAACAAGCCCCACAAGCGCCGTGTTACTGCCAATCAGCCCATACATCACCCTGGCCGCCAGCACGCCCGCAAACAGCGTGGCAACGCCGGCACCAGACAGAACCGAGGGCATGTGCCGCATCACAGGGTCGTCCTCGTCGCCATAGCGACGGCGCACATATTCGCCCGCCGCCACCAACGCGCCGCCAAAACCCAGCGCCGCCATCACCCGCCAGAACGGGCTCAGCACACCATGCTCGATACCGTATTGCACCATGAACAGCCCCGCAAACGCGAGCGATGCGGCGGCAATCGCCAACACCCAGTTCACCTTGAGCCACTCGACAAGCTGCTCCATCTTGCCTTCACTAAAGACAAACGCGCGCGGCTGTTCGGGTGGGGGCGTCGGCGCTTTGCGCGCCACAGCCGGAACGGCCGTGCGTGCCGCTTTGTCTGCCGTGCTTGCCGCCACAGCCGCAGGGCGCTCAGGCTCAACAGGGCGCGCAGTCTTCCCGGGCCAAACCGTCTTCACAACCTCCTCGGGCTTATCCGCCGTCACGGATGCAGGCTCTTGCGGTGTAGCCCGTTTCGCAACCGTATCTTCCGCAGCAGACACACCGCGCCGCTTCATATCGCGCATTTCCTGTGCCATCTTCCCCAGATCTTTTTGCAAATCCCTGATCTGGCGCTGCAAACTCCCCTGCCGCACAAGCGCCACAGGCACCCCAAGCAAAACAAGCCCGGCAAACACAATAGCCAGCAAAATAAGAAGGCCTTCCATGGCGTAAATCCTTTAAAAAATCTGCGCTTAACCTAAACGCGCGTCCCCCTCAAAACAAGCGCGAAGCAACAGCCTCAGCTCCCGGATTTACCGCCGCCAAACAGGCCCTTCAAAGCACGGCCCACCGTGGCCGAAACCGAAGGCCGCGCCACCGCCGCAAACGGCAAGGGCCGGCACACTTCCATCGCTGCCACACCTACGCGCGCGGTCAACGCCCCGTTGATCACCCCCTCGCCAAAGCGGCGCGAAAGCTTCGCCATAACACTGCCGCCCGCAAGCGAGCCGATCATATCATCTCCCATAGCCACAGCCCCCGTAGCCACCAGATGAGTCATCACCGCCTTAAGCAAGCGCCAGTTGCCCAAAGCCCCCGAACGGCCGCCATACACTTCAGCAATTCGCCGGATCATTCGCAAATTCGAGGTCAGCGCCGCCGCCACATCAGCCAAAGCAATCGGCACAAGAGCTGTCACTGTCGCCACCTGCCGCGCCGCCGCCTCAACTTCTTTCAAAGCCAGTGCATCAAGCGGCTGCAAAAGCTCCCGCTCTCCAAGTGCGAGAAGCACATCCGCATCGAGCGGCTCACCCGCGCGCTCGGCATAGCGTCCCAAAGCCCATTCCATTTCTGCGCGCCCGCTGTATAGCCGCGTCAACTGGCCCATCGCCCCCCGCGCCTTGTCCAGCGACCCCGTCGCCAATGCCGCCTCCGCCGCCTGCCGAATGCTATCCAGCCGCTTGAGACGCCCGAACGCCGCAAGCTCGCGCACCGCAACAACGAACAACACCAAAAGCAGCCCTGCAATCAGAGCCACAACGCCGTAGCCAAGCAGAGGCGAGCGCGCGATCAACCCAAGCGCAAAATCCCACGCCGCAACCGAGACAACCGCTGCCAGAAGCGCCCCGAGCAACGACCAGAACCACTTCGCCAACCGTGAAGGCCGCCTTGCCGCCAGCCGCATCGCCGTGCCCATCGCCGCACCTGTCGGGGCAATGGTCTGTGTCTCGGGCACGGGCGGCGCCTCGGCGGGCTTGGCCGTTTGAACCTCGTCCAACTCGATCAGAACCGGCCCCTTACGGTTTGCATCCTTGCTCATCGCTCAAGCCTTTCCCACGTCATAAAAATATCCGGCATACCCTCGTCGTTGCCTTGGCCATGCCCGCGCCGCACCTCGCGAAAGCCCTGCGCGGCATAAAAGCCGCGCGCGCCTTCGTTGGCCTCGGCAGCGTAAAGCTCCAGCCGCTCGGTCTGCTTCTGTGCCGCTTTCACAAGCGCGCGCCCCGCACCCCGCCCGCGCCACTTCGGACAGGTGTAAAGTGCATGAAGGCGCACACCATCGCGCGCCAGAAAAGCCCTCACCCGTCCACGCGCGCGCCAGACTGTGACCTTGCCCTGCAAAACGAGCTTGCCCAATGCGCGCGCATCCTCGTCCCGCCGCCCCGCAACAGGCCCGCAGGCCCGTGTCGCCGCCCACAAAATCTGCAGCAATCGTGGCAAATGCCAGATATGCGCCTGCGCCACGCTCACAAGCGATCTCCGATGAGAAATTCGGCTGCACGGTCCAGCCTGATGTGCGGTGGTCCATCCCCACGCGCCAACTCTAACACAGCGGGCGCAAAACTCATGATCTGGTAATCCTGATCAAGCCACTGCTCCGCCCCCTCGCGCGCAGGCTGCAAAAGCTTGCTCGGATCGGAAGGCAAATCGCCCGCATAAAACGCCGCCTGCTTGCCGCTGCTGAGAAGCTTGCCGCGCACAAGCTTCAGCATCTCGCCCTCATGGCGCATCTCGTCCTCAACCGTCGCGCGCAAGGAAGCAACAGACATCGCCCGCACTTCGGCTCCGGCAAAACTTGCACGGTCTGCCGCCTTGCGCACCATCGCCTCGACAATCCCTGTCAGGGCTGCGTGCTGGTCATGGTGCAAATGGTCCGCCTTGGTGGCGGCAAACAGGATCTTCTCCACCCGCCGCCCGAGGAACAGCCGTTTGAGAAATGCATTCTGCCCGGGCTTGAACGCACTCAGAATATCACTCATCGCTCGGCGCATATCCTCAACAGCCTGCGGCCCCTTGTGAATGGCCCCCAACGCATCAATCAGCACAACCTGCCTGTCGATCTTGGCAAAATGCTCGCGGAAAAACGGTGTCACGACCTTGGATTTATACGCTTCAAAGCGCCGCTCCATCTCGCGCCAGAGGCTCTTGCGCCCCGCGCCCGCGCCCGCCAGCAAAGGTGCAAAGGTCAACACAGGCGACCCCTCCAAAGCCCCGGGCAGCAAAAACCGCCCCGGCGTGCAATCATAAAACCCCGCATCACGCGCTGCATTGAGATAGGCAGTAAACGCCGCCGCCAAAGCCTGCGCCTGCGGCTCTTCAAGCTTCTCCGCTCCGTCGACACGCCCCGCCAGCGCCAGAAAACCCGCCGCCTCCGCGCGCGTCTCAAGCCGCGCAAACACCTCGGCAGACCACTCCGAGTAGGACTTTTCCATCAAGCCCAAATCAAGCAACCACTCGCCGGGGTAATCCACAATATCAATATGAATGACCCTCGGCCCACTCAGCCCGCCAAGCAAACCCGTCGGCTTCACCCTAAGCGACAGGCGCAACTCGCTCACGGCACGGGTCGAACTTGGCCAATGCGGGCTTGGGCCCGTCAAAGCGCCCAAATGCTCCTCAAAGGCAAACCGCGCGACAGTGTCATCCGGCTGGGGCTGCAAATAGGCCGCCTCGATCCGCCCCTGCGCCTGTGCGGCAAGCCCGCCCATGCGGCCACGGTCGAGCAGATTGGCCACAAGCGAAGTGATGAACACCGTCTTGCCAGAGCGCGCAAGCCCGGTGACACCTACACGCACCACAGGCTCCATAAACGCCTCAGAAACCGTGCCTGTCAGGTTTTCCACCCGCCGCGTAATGCTATCGGCCAATTCGCTGATCACTGCCTCTGCCCCCTCAAGCGCTTCTTTGCCTCCAAGATAGTCTTTCAAGCGCGCGCATGCCAGAGGGGAGCTTTGCAGCCAACTTCCCCGCTTGCCGCCTTTGCCCCCAGAGGCTAAAGCGGAGCCATGC
The DNA here is from genome assembly GCF_025751535.1 of Lentibacter sp. XHP0401. Taxonomy (GTDB): domain Bacteria; phylum Pseudomonadota; class Alphaproteobacteria; order Rhodobacterales; family Rhodobacteraceae; genus Lentibacter. The sequence goes on from NZ_JAOWLC010000010.1 coordinate 142,566, forward strand.
CCAGATATGCCCTCAAAATCGAATACAACGGCGCGCCCTATTCAGGCTGGCAACGCCAAAAAGAAGAAACCACCGTGCAAGGCACGATCGAAGCCGCCTTGGCCAAACTCGAGCCGCGCACCCACCAGATCGCCGCCGCAGGACGCACCGATGCCGGCGTGCACGCTCTGGGACAAGTCGCCCATGCGGATATGGACCAAGACTGGACGCCCTTCCGCCTCTCCGAAGCGCTCAACTACCACCTGAGCCCTGCTCCCATAGCCATCACCGGCTGCGCACAAGTGGCCGACGACTGGCACGCACGCTTTGGAGCGCTCGAGCGGCGCTACCTCTTCCGCCTGCTCTCCCGCCGCGCCCCCGCAGTGCACGACAAGGGCCTCGTCTGGCAGGTGAAAAACAAACTCGACATTAACGCCATGCGCCAAGGGGCGGCGCAACTTATAGGCAAGCACGACTTTACCACCTTCCGCTCCACGATTTGTCAGGCCGAAAGCCCCGTAAAAACGCTGGATGAAATCACGATCACGGAACATGAGGTCGCCGCAGGAATGGAGTACCGGTTTCAGTTGCGGGCGCGCTCGTTTTTGCACAATCAGGTCCGCTCCATCGTCGGCACACTGGAGCGCGTCGGCGCGGGCTCATGGACGCCCGAAGATGTGACAAAGGCTCTCGCCGCCCGCGCCCGCGCCGCCTGCGGGCCCGTCTGCCCGCCGCAAGGGCTCTATCTGGAAAGCGTGCTCTACCCCGAAAACCCATTCGTCTAATTCCGCTTCGAATTTTCGCTTCGCGAAAATCCGACCCGCCGGGGGACTAGTCCCCCGGACCCCCTAGGATATTTCAGGCAAGAAAAAAGGGGGGCCTCAAGCCACCCCTTCAAAAAGAGCAAATGTCTTTTTCCTTGCACGGTCATCGGCGTCCCCGCCTGTTCCGTCGCTCGAGTATAGGCTGGCTATGTTAACAAATCCTTTTTTCTCGCCTGAAATATCCTCCGGGGGTGAATGCCCAAGCAGAGGGGGCGCAAGCGCCCCTACGTAAAAGAAACCTGTGTGCCTAAAGGCACTCCTTTTAGAAACAGCCTCTCAGGCCTTGCGCGCAAGCCGCGCTTCCAACACCTCAAAGGGCACTCCGGGCTCATCCTTTGCACCGCGTATCACCAGCGAGGTTTTCACACTTGCCACATTGTCCGCTGCCGTCAGATCTTCCGTCAGAAAGCTCTGGAACGTCGACAAATCAGGCGCCACGCATTTCAAAACAAAATCAACCTCGCCATTGAGCATATGGCACTCGCGCACCAACGGCCACGCGCGGCAACGCGCCTCGAAAGCCGAGAGATCCGCCTCGGCCTGGCTCACCAAACCGACCATCGCAAAGACCTGCACTTCAAAGCCAAGCTCGCGCGGATTGACTTCCGCATGATAGCCACGGATAAACCCCGCCTCCTCCAGCGTACGCACACGGCGCAAGCAGGGTGGTGCCGAAATACCCACACGCTTTGCCAGCTCGACATTGGTCATCCGGCCGTCTGCTTGCAGCTCGGCCAGAATTTTACGGTCAATCTCGTCCAGACGCGTATGCGACATCGTTTTATCCTTTTGATTTGCCGATTGTTATAGCAGCGCGCCATTTGGGCGCAACAATATTTCAACCCTGCGCAAGAAAACAAAACCCACTCCGCTTGTCCTGTTCTTTTCCACCAGAAGAAACCACTCTTTTCATACTTAAGAGAGGCAGGTATACCCCGCATCAAACGCTGCATTCAAACAACTTCGGGGGCCAAACACATGGCTGATACACGTCACACAAAAGTTCTCATCATCGGCTCGGGCCCCGCTGGCTACACCGCTGGCATCTACGCCTCACGCGCCATGCTGGAGCCCCTCCTTGTGCAAGGCATCGAGCCGGGCGGCCAGCTCACCACCACAACCGAAGTTGAAAACTGGCCCGGCGACACCGAAGTCCAGGGCCCCGATCTGATGGTCCGCATGGAAGCCCACGCCAAGGCGATGGGAACAGAAATCATCGGCGATATCATCACCAACCTCGACCTCTCCGAGCGCCCCTTCAAAGCCCAGGGCGACAGCGGCACGCTCTACACCTGCGACGCAGTCATCCTCGCTACGGGCGCACGCGCCAAATGGCTGGGCCTGCCCACGGAAGAAAAGTTCAAAGGTTTCGGCGTCTCGGCTTGCGCCACCTGCGACGGCTTCTTTTACCGCAATCAGGAAATCGTCGTTGTCGGCGGCGGCAACACCGCAGTCGAGGAAGCCCTCTTCCTCACCAACTTCGCGAGCAAGGTCACGCTGGTTCACCGCCGTGATGAACTGCGCTCCGAGAAAATCCTCGAAGACCGCCTGATGAAGAACCCCAAGATCGAACCGCTCTGGTTCCACGAGATCGAAGAGGTCTACGGCACAGACAGCCCGCTCGGCGTCGAGGGCGTGAAAGTCAAACACACCAAAACAGGCGAGATCACCGACATCCCCTGCAAAGGCGTGTTCATCGCCATCGGCCACGCCCCTGCGAGCGAGCTGGTCAAGGACACGCTCGAAACCCACATGGGCGGTTATGTCGTCACCAAACCCGACAGCACCGAAACGTCGATCCCCGGTGTCTTCGCCGCGGGCGATCTGACCGATCACAAGTATCGTCAGGCCGTCACCTCCGCTGGCATGGGCTGCATGGCCGCTCTGGAAGCCGAGCGTTTCCTCGCCGAGCAAGAAGGCTGAACGCGCGGCACAGCGTCAAAACCCCTGCTTTTTTCTTGCTGAAAATATCCCGGGAGAGCGCGAGAGGGCAGCGCCCTCTCGCCACCGCGATGCGGCGCAGCCGCAGCGCAATCCTTAACAATACCTAATCGCAGCGTTCAGCGCGTTCACAAACGCGACCGTGCAAAAGCGCCCATTTTGGCGGTGCACGCATGGTGCACGGGCTGTGCACGCATATCACCCCCCTGGAATCAGAGGGGCCGTCCAATCATTAACCCGTCAGAAGACTTGCCAAATAAACTGGCCCGCCTCACATCTTCGCAGGCACTTCGATCCCCAGTAGTCTGAGGCCGAGTTCAAGCTGCCCCTTCGCCGCCACCAGCAACCCAAGATGCGACGCGGCCACTTTTGCATCCACACCATCCGCCAAAACACGGTTGGACTGGTAAAAAGAGTTTGTCGCATTGGCAAGGTTATAAACATGCATCGCCATGTTGCTCGGCTTGCGGGTTTCCACAGAGCGGGCGAGTTTCGCGGGGAACTCGTCAAGTGTCAGTACCAGCGCGCGTGCACCGTCGCTCACCTCGTCAAATGCCGCAGGCTCAAGCCCCGCCACACGGGCGTTTTCCATCAGGGAGGCGATCCGCACGCAGGTGTATTGGATATATGGGCCCGTCTTGCCTTCAAACTGCAAAAACTGATCCATATCAAATATATAGTTGCTTTCACGGTCATGCGACAGCTCACCGAACTTGATCGCTGCAATGGCAATTTGCTCGGCGGTTTTCTCAAGTTCAGCGCCGTCAAGCTTGCCCATCTCTTCCAGCCGCGCGCGCGCCGCCGCGTGCATTTCTTCCATGAGATCATGCAGCCGCATCACTCCGCCTTCACGGGTTTTAAAGGGCTTGCCATCCGTGCCGTTGACTGTGCCAAAAGCAGTGTGCTCGAGCTTCGTGTTGCCCAAGAGGCCGGTCTTTTCCATGCCAAGGAAAACCTGCTGAAAGTGCATTTTCTGGCGCGCATCAACCACATAAAGGATGTAATCGGGTTTATCATGCTCAAGGCGGTCCACAATGGTCGCAAGGTCAGTCGCGCCGTAACCATAGCCGCCGTTGGAATTGCGCAGCATCAGCGGAGGAAGCTTCTTATCTTCTTGTAAATGAACAACAATCGCACCTTCCGACAGTTCCGCCGCGCCACTGTCTTCGAGACTTTTGACAAGCGGTCCAAGCATTTCCTGATAGCGGCTCTCGCCATAAAAATAGGTAAACTCACACCCCAGACGGTTATAATCACGCCGCAAGCTATTGATGCTCACATCGACAATCCGCTGCCACAAACGCATGTAGCGCGCATCTCCCGCCTGAAGCGCCGAGGTCGCCACACGGGCCTTCTCGCGGAAGGCTTCATCCGCCTTTGATTTGGCCGAAGCCGCAGGATACCACTCCTGCAAATCAAGCATGGTAATCGGCGCTTTTACGTCATCTTCAAAGAGGTCCGGCCGCACCTCTTCGATTTGGGTGATAAGCTGCCCAAGCTGCAATCCCCAATCGCCCAGATGCACATCGCTCACAACATCATGGCCGGAAAATTCCAGGAGGTTGATCAGCCCGTGGCCCACAATCGCCGAGCGCAAATGCCCCACGTGCATCTCCTTGGCGAGGTTCGGTCCGCCATAATCCACCATGTATTTCGCCGGCTCATCTGTGGCCGCAAGAGCCCTCGGGTCTGCCGCAGAGGCGGCCACCAGCGCCCGCAGAGCCTCATCCGTCGCTTTGAAGTTCAGAAAGCCGGGCTTCACAAAGTCAGCCTCGAAAAGCCCTTCCAGATCAAGCGCTTCCATAACGGAGGCGCCCGCATCCATCGGGTTCATTTTCCGGCTTTTGGCCACGCCCATCAACCCGTTGCACTGAAAATCCGCAAGATCAGGGCGGTCCGACACCCGCACACCTGCAAACTTTCTATCATACCCCGCGCGTTCAAATGCGGCGTTCACCATCTGTTGCAGCGTCTCGATCAGGGTCTTTTGCACAGAGCTTGTCATAGGGGTGTAGGCCTTCTTGGCAGAGGGTTATAAAGTCGGGCTTTGCATACCGAGCTTACGCGCCAAGGAAAAGGCCCAAATCTCGCGCACAAGGCTTCCCATAGGCTCGGCTTTGCTGTTATCAAATTCGCATGAGCACCTCAAAGCCCCAGCGCATCAACGTCGAGTTTGTCTCGGCCTACCCGAGCCGCCCGCTGCGTGGAGAGGATGCCTACGCAGCCATCATAGGCGATGTGCTCGCCCGCATGGCAGCTGCGCTCGGCCACGAGGTCACCCGCGAATACTACGTCAACGATACCGGCCCGCAGGCCGATGCCTTGGCGCGCGGCGTCTACGCCCGCTGCCTCGCCCCTGCCGAGTTCGAACCCGACGAAATCACCGCCCTCGCGGCCACCGTGCGCAAAGGGCTGCCCGAGCACCTCTTTGCCGCGTCCGAAGCCGACTGGCTCACTCCCGTGCGCCGCGCCGCCGTCAATGCCGCCATGGCCAGTATACGCGTAGGACTCGCAGCTCTTGATGTGCACTTTGATACCTTCACTCACGAAAGCAGCTTGGAAACGCGCGGTAAGCTGGCGAAGCTCTTGAGCGACTTCGCTCAAAAAGACGCGCTCATGGACAGCTTGGGCACACTTGTCAGTGGCGCCCCCGAAAAACCCACAGGGCGGCTGATGCTCGACACCGCCTCGCGCGGCGATCTCCGCCCCCGCCCCCTCACTGATGCAAACGGCAGCTATACCTACTACGCAGGCGATCTGGCCTACCACTCCGACAAACTCGCACGCGGGTATGATCTTCTGATTGATGTGTTCCGCAAGGATCACTCAAGCTATGCTCCGGGCCTCGTGGCGGGTGTTGATCTGATGAGCGCCGGCAAAGCCCGCCTCTCGGTGTGTCTTATTGATCCTGTGCGTCCCGCCACAGGCGAAGAGCCTTCCCCCCGCGTGCCTTATGACAACGGCTTGCCCTCACTTGATGCGCTGCTGGACTTTTACGGCGCTCCACTCCTGCGCCGCCTGTTTCTGGCCCACGAGCCGGGCACCCCGCTAGAGCTGGTCTGCGACCCTGCCATCCGCGCAACTCTTGAGCGCGCCGCAGAGACCACCCGCGCAGCCTTTGAGCTGCCAGTGCAAGCCCGGGAGCCAAGCACCTCGGCAACCGAAGCACTCACAGCCGCCTTTGTCGCGCGCAGCCCGCATATGCTGATGGCCGCTGCCGATGATCTGGCCTCTGCCTGCCTCAAAGCCAATACGGCCTCACCACAAACCAAAGAAACCCTGTCGCGGATGCAAACCGCACTTGGACTATAGATCGGAAACCTTCCATGCCCGAGCTTACAATCCGCAAGATCACTGCTCAAGACCGCCCCGATTGGGACCGCATGTTCACGGCCTACCTGACCTTTTACGAGACATCGCGCCCCAAGGAGCTCTACGACTGCTCTTTCGCGCGGCTTCTCTCGGGGGAGGATAACGAATTCAAAGGCCTCATCGCGCTCAAAGACGGGCAGGCCATCGGCTTTACCCACTATCTTTACCACCGTCACATGTGGTCTGTTGAAAATACCAGCTACTTGCAAGATCTCTATGTTGATCCTGAAATCAGAGGCACAGGCGCTGGCCGCGCGCTCATCGAGGCGGTGCATGACGAGGCCACAAAAGCAGGCGCAAGTGGCGTCTACTGGCTCACGCAGGATTTCAATGAAACCGCCCGCAAGCTCTATGACCGTGTGGGGCAGCTCACACCGTTTATCCGCTACAACAAGCCCATCGGCTAAAACTCACCCGCCGACATCTTCCTGCGCAATCGAAACTGTTTTGACAATCGCATAGGCATCCACACCAAGGCCAAGGCCAAGCGCCTTGGCCGAGCGTCGCGTGATACGCGCCTGTATCTGCCCTGCCCCTGTCTCAAGCGCCACGATAGCGCCCGGCCCGTCACCCTCACGCATCCCTGTAACCTTGGCTTGCAAAATGTTGAGCGCCGAAAGCCCCTCGGGTTTCTGACGCGCCAAAATCACATCACTCGCCGCGATCCGCACCCGCAATCGCGCGCCGATATCATGCGCGACCTTGGGCAAAAACAGCGAAACACCCCCTGCGTTAAGCTCGGTCAGCCCGTCGGCATGATGGGTCACAACCACCGCGCTGATCATGGCTCCGACACCGCGCACACCACCGGGCACAAGATGCGGGTCTGCCAGAACTTCTGAAGGTGCACGCAAGCCCGAGGCCACGCCAGTCTCCAGCGTTACCACATGGTTGGCCAGCCGCCCAAGCTCACTCACCGAGTGAGTGACATACAGGATCGGCATGTTGCCTTCATCGCGCAGCCGCTCAAAATAGGGCAGAAGCTCGGCCTTGCGTGCACCATCCAGTGCCGCCAGCGGCTCATCGGCCAGAAGCACCTGTGGCCCGCTCAAAAGCGCGCGCCCAAGCGCCACACGTTGGGCCTCCCCGCCCGACAGCTTCGCAGGCCTACGCGCCAGAAGCCCACCAATACCAAGCAACTTAACAATGCGCTCGAATTCAGCCTCGCTTGGCGGATTGGCGGCAAGCTTGCGCCCGTAGTTGAGATTGGCCTCCACGCTCAAATGCGGGAACAACCGCGCATCCTGAAACACATAGCCAACCCCGCGCTTGTGCACAGGCTGGTTCACGCCCCTGGCTTGATCAAACAGCGCCTGCTCACCCAAAGCTATGCGCCCGGTGTCGGGCGTCACAAGTCCTGCAACCGCATTGATCAGCGTGGTTTTACCCGAGCCTGACGGTCCAAACAGCACAGTGATACCATCAGGCGCTTCAAACTGCGCCCGCAACTCCAGACCACTCATCGCCTTCACAATATCAACCGACAGCCTCATGCGCCCGCCACCCTACGCGCCATGCGCCGCGCCAGCCACTCCGACAGCAACAGCGCGCCCATCGCCACGACGATGGCAATAATCACAAGCTTGCCCGCCGAGCTTTCACCCCCCGGCACCTGCAAGAAACTATAGACCGCCGAAGGCAGCGTCTGCGTCTCGCCGGGGATGTTTGAAACAAAGGTGATTGTCGCGCCGAATTCGCCCATCGCCTTGGCAAAACCAAGCACCGCGCCAGCCAAAACACCGGGCATTGCCATGGGCAAAGTCACGGTAAAAAATACCCTCAAGCGCGAAGCACCGAGCGTCGCCGCCGCTGATTCAAACCGCATATCCACCGCCTCTATAGACAGCCTGATCGCCCGCACGGTCAGTGGCAACGCCATGATAGCAGCCGCCAGAACAGCCCCTGTCCAGCGGAACGCGAGCGGCAGCCCCACAGCCTCAAGCACCTGCCCGCCGAGGCCCTGCGAGCCCAAAAACATCAGCAGCAAATACCCCGTAACAACAGGCGGCAGGACCAGAGGCAAATGCACCACCCCGTTAAGCAGCCCATGCCCCCAGAACCGCCCCCGCGCCAGCGCATAGGCCACCCCGATCGCGGGCGGAACGCTCAGCGCTGTCGCCCAAAACGCCACTTTGAGAGAAAGGGCAACCGCCTGCCATTCTTCTGGGCCAAGCCAACTCACTCTGCCGCAGCCTCCAGTTTGATAAACCCTTGCGCACCCAACACAGACCATGCCGTATCACTCTGTAAAAACGTCAAAACCTCTGCTGCGGCTTCAGAGCCGCCAACAAGCGCGGCGGGGTAAACAATCGGACTGTGTGACTCTGACGGGAAACCCAGCAAAACCTGCACCTTGGGCTCGGCAACAGCATCGCTGCCATACACAACTCCGTAGCGCGCCTCGCCCATGGCCACCAGCGCAAGCGCCGCGCGCACGTTGTCTGTTTCCACAACCTGCGCCTTGAGCGCCTCCCAAAGGCCAAGTGACGTCAGCGCTTCGCGCCCGTATATCCCAGCAGGCACAGCTTGCGTCAGCCCCATGGCAATACGGCCCTCTCCAAAGCTGGCAGCATCTTCAAAATTCAGATCCGGCTCGGCTTCGCGACCAATAAACACCAAGCTATTGGCCAAAAGATCCAACCGGCTCGCCGCATCAATCTTTCCGCGCTCTTGTAAATGGTCCATCCAACCAACATTGGCCGAGATAAAAATATCAGCAGGCGCACCCTGCTCAATCTGGCGCGCAAGCGTCGAAGACCCCGCAAAAACCAGTCGCAGTTCGTGGTCCGTTGCCGCCAAAATCTCGGGTTTCAAGTCATCCAGCGCCGTCTTGAGGCTCGCCGCCGCAAACACGGTCACACGCTCCGCCGCCGCAGCGCTTCCAAGCGCGACTGCCAGCAAAGCCCCCAAACTCCATTTGCCTGCCCAAGCCATAACCAATCCTTTCCCATAAAAAAAGCCCCGATGCTCTTTCAAACATCGGGGCCATAATGTCAGAGCCTAATGCCTTAGCCCAGAACAGATTTTACCGCCTTGGCGGTCTTGCCGGCAACTTCGTCCGCCTCTTCGCGCGTGAGGCAGAAGGGCGGCGCAAAACCTAGGATGTCACCCTGTGGCATCGCACGGCCAATAACACCCTCCGCCAACAAAGCACCCGCAATCTGCGGACCGATCTTCTCGGAGGCATCAAAATAAACGCGACCGTCGCGCTCTTTCACAAACTCGACAGCACAGAGCATCCCCTCGCCGCGCACATCGCCGACATGGGCATGGTCCCCAAGCGCATCGGCCATGGCTTTGTTAAGGTATCCACCCATCTCTCCTGCATTCTGAACGAGGTTCAACTCGTCAATCAGCTTGAGGTTGGCAACACCTGCCGCCGCCCCGATGGGGTGCGCAGAGTATGTCCAGCCGTGTCCGATGGGGCCGTTTTCGTCCGTGCCCTGCTCAAGAACCGCCCACATCTTCTTGCTCACAATCGAGCCCGAAAGCGGCGCATAGGCCGAAGTAAGACCCTTGGCGATGGTGATAAGATCAGGCTTCATGCCGTAATGCTCGGAGCCGAACATTGTGCCGAGGCGCCCAAAACCGGTGACAACTTCATCAGCCACAAGCAGAATGTCATGACGCTCCAGCACCTCCTGAATAGCGGCCCAGTAGCCTTCAGGCGGCGGCACAATGCCTCCCGTGCCAAGCACAGGCTCACCGATAAAGGCCGCAATAGTGTCAGCCCCCTCGCGCTCGATCAGCGCTTCAAGTTCGGCCACGCAATGCGCAACAAACTCGGCCTCGGACTGGTCAAGATTGTCACGGCGGAAATAATACGGCGCTTCGGTGTGCACCACCTGAGAGAGCGGCAAATCAAACTTCTTATGAAACAGCTCAAGCCCCGTCAACGAGCCTGTCACAAGGCCCGAGCCGTGATAACCACGCCAGCGACTGATGATCTTTTTCTTCTCGGGGCGACCCAGAATATTGTTGTAATACCAGATCAGCTTCACGTTGGTTTCATTTGCATCAGAGCCGCCAAGACCAAAGTAAACCTTGCTCATATTCCCGGGCGCGCGGTCCAAGATCATTTTGGAAAGCGTAATGCTCGCCTCGGTTCCGTGTCCCACGTAAGAGTGGTAGTAGGCCAGCTCCTTGGCCTGCGCCGCAATCGCTTCTGCAATCTCTTCGCGCCCGTAGCCGACGTTCACACAGTAAAGCCCTGCGAAAGCATCGAGCAGGCGGTTGCCGTCACGGTCTTCAATATGACAGCCCTTGGCCCCCGTTATAATCCGCTGAGGCGTCACACCGCGGGCGAAGTCTGCCAAATGCGTTGAGGGATGGAAAAAATTCTCACGGTCCCACTGTTCAAGATGGTCGTTTTTAAGCATGGAAAATGCTCCTATAGTTGGCATCTCACCTTTATGCCGGAGCTCAGCGTGCAGATGGTTGGGTTAATGCGCGCCCCATCTCTGCCAAAAATGAACACGTATTTCCAGAGGAAATTGCCCTAACTTCGGATTTTCGTGCCGATATCGCCCATGACTTGCGCCACATAGGTTGCAATCGCCGTGTCTTGCGCGCCCGTGCCCGTGAGGTCGCATATAGTGATATCGGCCTCGCTTTGCCGCCCCGCGGCTTTACCCGTGATGACATCGCCAAGCTCTACAGGCTGCGTGCCAAGCGGCCATGCTCCTGCTGCCAGAGCCGCTTCAAGCTCGCCCGAGACGTCAACTTGGCTCGCACGGTCAGCCACATAAAGATCGGCCAGCGCAAGCGCCCTCGGGTCGATCTCGTTTTTGCCGGTCTGGTCTGCACCCATTGCGGTAATGTGCAGCCCCTCGTGCAGCCATTCAGCCTTCAGAACAGGCATCCGCGCTGGCGTTGTTGTCACCACAAGCTGGCTCTGCGCCACAAGGTCGGCCGCATCCGTGATCATCTCGCAATCAATCCCGAGGGCCTCGCTCAAATCCGCCGCACAGCGCGCAGCCTTCTGCATGTCCCGCCCATAAACCAGAAGCCGCTCGAACGGGCGCGCCAGATAGGCGGCCTGCATCTGAAGCCGCGCCTGCACCCCCGTACCAATCACGCCCGCAACGCGCACATGCTCCGGCGCAAGGTGCTTCGCGGCAACAGCCCCCGCCGCAGCCGTGCGCAAGTCGGTCAGGTAACCGTTGTCCAGAAACACCGCCTGCACCTGCCCTGTCTTGGCCGACATCAACACCATAAGCCCGCTAAGGCTCGGCAAGCCAAGCTTGGGGTTGTCAAAAAAACCGGGGCTGACCTTAATAGCAAAACCGTCAAATCCCTCAATGTAGGCCGTCTTCACATCAACCTCGCCATTGGCCGCAAGCAGCTCCATCGACAAAATCGGCGGCATGATCACCTTGCCCTGCGCCAAAGCCGCAAAGCCCCGCTCGATCACCTCGACAAGCTCGCCATTTAGCGAAACAAGCCCGCGCAACTCGGCCTCTGTCACAATCGAAATTTCACGTGCCATATGGCCTCCCTTTCAGTTCCACGCCCCCCAGCATCACGCTCTGCCCCGCCATAATCCGCGAAACTTGCGCCATATCGGCGTTACGCCCCGACAGGATCGTCGCCACAGGCCCTTGCGGCTTGGGTAGCTTGCCGGTCAGCATTGCAGCCAGCGCAACAACACTGCCTCCCTCTGCCACCATCCGGTCTTCATAAAACAAAACCTGCATGGCGTGGTAAATCTCGGCCTCGCTCACCAGCACAACGTCATCTAGCAACCCTTGACAGAGCGCAAAACTGAACCGGTTGTTCAGCCCGATCCCCCCGCCCAGACTGTCGGCAAGGCTTGGCCATTCTTTCACATCTACAGGCGCACCCGCCTGAAGACTCTCATACATCGCTGCCCCGGATTCCATGCTGATCCCGTAGACCTTGATTGCAGGACTGAGCGCCTTGGCGGCAATCGCCACACCCGCCGCCAGCCCACCGCCCGACAGCGGCACATAAATCGCCTCAAGTTCGGGACAAACCGCAAGCATCTCAAGCCCTATTGTGCCTTGCCCCGCAATCACATGTCGGTCGTCAAACGGCGAAATCTCGGCAAGCCCCTCTTCAGCCACAAGCCGCAGCACCTCGATCTGCGCGTCATCCTGCGACCGCCCGACAATACGCACCTCTGCGCCCAGCGCCTTGATGCCCTCAACCTTGGCGCCCGGCACAAGCTCCGACATGCAAATCACCGCGCGCAGACCTGCTTTTGCCGCAGCATAGGCCACACCGCGTCCGTGGTTTCCTGTCGAGCAGCATGTCACCCCGCGCGTGCCTTCGGGCAGGTTGGCAACAGCGTTCATCGCCCCGCGCAGCTTGAAGGCGCCGATCGGCTGCATCAGCTCGCATTTATACCAAAACGGCTGGCCCGCAGCCGCAGTCATGAATGGCGAAGCAAACATCGGCGTTGCATCGGCTTGTCCGATAATCACGCGTTGCGCGGCTTCTATATCGCTTAAATCAATGCGCATTCGCCCCCCGCTTTGCCATTATCACTCCTGAAACCACAGCCCAAAGCACATGTCAGCCCCTATTCCACTCCGTCAACACTGTGTTGACGCGCTAGAAAACAATGGTCGAGGCCCCGCCACAGATGGCGCAGACCTGCCCTCCCGTTCCAAATACAGCATAACAAATCAGCTTTGCCTTGGCTGCGCCCGCCTTCGTTATTACGCTTCCCAAGGGTCAACCCACTGAATTTCAGAAAAAGATTGCCAATCGGAGCCAAGAAACTAAGCTTCGAACGGTGCAAACATAAGATTCTCTGTTTGCACGGGGAGAAAAACAAAAAACGCATGACCGATAAAACAACTCAAAATAACACGGCTGCTACACTCGAAGTTGAAGACCTGCACAAATCATTTGGGGATCTTGAAGTTCTCAAAGGTGTGTCGATGACTGCGCGTGAAGGCGATGTTGTCTCGATTGTCGGCTCTTCCGGCTCAGGCAAAAGCACCTTCCTGCGCTGCATCAACCTGCTTGAGTTGCCCACGTCGGGAGTCATCCGTCTCTCGGGTGAAGAGGTCAAATTCAAAGGCACGGGGCTCAACCGCGTGCCATCTGATAAAAAGCAGGTCGCGCGGCTGCGCTCACAGCTTGGGATGGTGTTTCAAAGCTTCAATCTCTGGCAGCACATGAACGTGCTGCAAAACGTGATGGAAGGTCAGGTTCAGGTGCTCGGCGTGCCCAAAGCCGAGGCCCGCGAACGCGCGGAGGCTATCCTTGAGCGGGTCGGCCTCTATGACAAACGCGATCAGTATCCGGCCTTTCTCTCTGGTGGCCAGCAACAACGCGCCGCCATCGCCCGCGCCGTGGCGATGGAACCCAAAGTTATGCTCTTTGACGAGCCGACCTCGGCGCTTGACCCCGAACTTGTGGGCGAAGTGCTCAAAGTTATTCGCGGCCTCGCCGAAGAAGGCCGCACCATGATCCTCGTGACGCATGAAATGCGATTTGCGCGCGATGTCTCGTCCGAAGTTGTTTATCTCCATGAGGGCCGCGTCGAAGAGCGCGGCGCACCGGAAGACATCTTCACGAACCCAAGCAGTGAGCGGTTCGCATCGTTCATTCAAACCACCTATTAACCAACAAAAAACCAACCGGGAGACTACTCATGAACCTTAAATCAATCCTTGGCACAGTCGCTGCTCTGGCGTTCACAGCCACAGCCGCCACAGCCGAAATCAAAATCGGCTTCGCCGCCGAAGCTTACCCGCCCTTCACAGCCAAAAACTCGGCTGGCGAATGGGAAGGCTGGGAAGTCGATATGAAAGACGCGCTCTGCGCCGCGATGGAAGAAGAATGTGTCGTCGTTGACGTGGCATGGGATGGCATCATTCCTGCCCTTCTCGGCGGCAAAATCGACGCGATCATCGCATCCATGTCGATCACCGATGAGCGTAAAGAAACCATCAACTTCTCCGACAAATACTACAACACACCCGCCGTGCTCGTTGCACCCAAAAGCATGGATATCGGCCCTGACAGCATCGGCGGCAAAATCGTCGGTGTTCAGGTGTCGACCATTCACCAAAACTACGCCGAAAAGCACTTTGGTGACGCAACCATCAAATCCTACAGCACTTTTGACGAGCACAACCAAGACCTCGTCGCAGGCCGTGTTGACGCAGTTGTCGCTGACTCACTGGCTTTCTCAGAGTTCCTCAAAGCAACCCCCGACATGGAAGTCAAAGCAGAGCTGATCGACGAAGAAATCTTCGGCCCGGGGGCTGGCGTCGGCTTGCGCAAAGAAGACACCGAACTTGCCGATAAGTTCAACGCAGCCATCAAGCAAATCCGCGAAGACGGCACTTATGAAGAAATCTCGAAGAAATACTTCGATTTCGACATCTACGGCGGCTAATCGCCCCTCGCGCGCGGCGGCTTGTGCTGCCGCGCGCTTCCCTGCCTGATCGGATCTCATGGAAAACGCACTTGAACTCTTGGCCCTTTCGCCCCCCGGATGGGGCGGCAACCTGCTGCGCGGGCTGTGGAGCACGTTCCAGATCGCCCTTGGCGCTTATATACTCGGCCTCGCTCTCGGCCTCTTCGGAGCATTCGGCAAAATCTACGGTGGCCCTGTCCTGCGTGGCGTGCTCACCACCTACACAACAGTCATCCGCGCGGTTCCCGAGTTGGTGCTCATCCTGTTGCTCTACTACCTCGGAACCGACCTGCTCAACATGGCGCTCACCTCAATGGGGTTCGAGCGCACCGATATCAGCGGTCTCTGGGCCGGCATCTATGTCATCGGCTTCGTGCAAGGCGCTTACTCCACAGAAGTTCTGCGTGGCGCGTTTCAGGCTGTCCCCTTCGGGCAGATCGAGGCCGCCCGCGCCATAGGCATGTCGGCTTTCAAATCGCATTGGCGTATCATTCTGCCCGCGATGATCCCTTTCGCGCTGCCGGGCCTTGCCAATCTCTGGCTCATCGCTACCAAAGAAACCGCACTTCTGGCAGTCGTCGGCTTCTCCGAACTGGCACTTGAAACAAAGCAGGCCGCAGGTATCACCAAGGCGTATTTCATGTTCTATGTCGCCGCTGCCGCGCTCTATCTCATGCTGTCACTCGTCTCCACAGGCGTTTTCTCACTGGTCGAACGGCGCTTCCGCCGTGGCCAGCCGACGCAGAGTTAAGCGCATGGATTGGTCATGGCTCCCCGAATATCTTCCGCAGTTTGCGCAGGGCCTCTGGGTCACGCTTCAGCTGCTGTTCTGGTCCGTCCTCATCGGCATGTCGCTGGCCATTCCCATTGGCCTTGTCCAGGTCACCGGCCCACGCCCCTTGGCGTGGTTGGCGCGTGGCTTCACAACCGTGATCCGGGGCACGCCCCTGCTCATCCAGCTCTGGCTCATTTACTACGGTGTCGGCTCTCTTTTCCCGTCCATCCCCGGCATCCGTGAAACCGTCATCTGGCCTTACCTGCGCGAAGCCTTCCCCTATGCGGTGCTGGCTTTCTCCCTCTCGGTGGCAGGCTACGAAGGCGAGATCATGCGTGGCGCCTTCCGTGGTGTGCCCAAGGGCGAGCTTGAGGCTGCCCGCGCCGTCGGCATGACGCCCTTTCAGGTGCTCCGCCGCGTCTGGCTGCCCCGCGCCTTGCAAAACACCTTCCCGACCCTCACAGGCGAGTTTATTCTCACGCTCAAGGCAACCCCTCTGGCGGCCACGATCACTATCTACGAGGTCTACGGCATCGGCTCGATCGTGCGCACGGAAACCTACAAAATATACGAACCGCTCCTGTTTGTTGCTGGCATCTATCTCTGCCTCACTGGCATACTTGTCGTCGGCTTCCGCTATCTGGAAAACCGCATCCCGAAACAATCCCGCAGTTAAAGGCGCACCATGTCTCGCTCATATACCTTCACACATGCCATCTCTCGCAAGCCCTCGCAAAGCATCGTGCAAGGCCTGCGCGCTGTTGATACAGGCACACCCGATCTGTCACTTTTTGCCGAGCATCACGCCGACTATGTAAAAGCCCTGCGCTCCACGGGCGCACATGTCGAGCTGCTCGATGCGCTGGAAGACTACCCCGACAGCGTATTCGTCGAAGACGCCGCGCTCTGCCTGCCACAAGGCGCTGTCGTCATGCGCCCCGGTGCGCCAAGCCGACTTGGTGAAGCCGCGATCATGGCTCCGACACTGGCGCAGTTTTACAGCGATATCCGCACCATCGAAGCGCCCGACTTCATCGAAGGCGGTGATATCCTGACCACTGAAAAAGAGATCCTCGTCGGAACCTCTGCCCGCACCACATCTGGCGGTATTGAGGCGCTCCGCCGCGCAACTGCCGATTGGGGCTACACCGTGCGCGAGGTGGCAACACCCGAAGGCGTTCTGCATTTCAAAACCGACTGCTCGCTTCTGGACGAGGAAACCATCCTCTCCACAAAGCGCCTTGATGCATCAGGCTGCTTTGAAGGCTACCGCGTCATCCACACCGCCGAGGGCGAGGAAGCCTGCGGCAACACCATCCGCTTTAACGAGCTGGTCATCATGCCCGCAGGTTTTCCCCGCACGGCAGAGGCGCTCGATAAAGCGGGCTACAAAATCCACGAGGTCGGCAATTCGGAAGCAGCCAAGCTTGATGGCGGCATGTCCTGCCTGAGCCTACGCTTCTCGCCCCCTAAGGCGTAAGCCAGCCTTCATAGGCCAGCAGCACAAACCCCGCGAGGGGGGCGCGCACTTCAATTTTGAAGTGATACTTGCCATTGGCTCCCCATTCGCGCGCCTCAACGCGCGGCCAAAGCATACGTGGCAAGGGGATATCAAAAAACCGCACCGCCTTAGGCTCAAGCCTGACTGCGCCCGCCTCGATAACAAGCGCTGATGTCACCGTCACAGCGCCCATCCGCTCGGCAATATGCGGACCAGCCTGCCAAAGCTCCGAGCGCAACTCGCGGTCCTTGATCTGCCGCCGCCAGATCGCCGTATCGTCTTCCTCGCGCGTGGCAAACCACATAGGCGCATCCTTGCACGGCGGAGGATATCCCAAAAGCTGCATCAGCGGCGACACGCGCAAAGTGATCTCGCCGTCTTTGATACCAACCTGCGCATGAAGCGCCTGAATCTCAGGCGCAAGCTCCGTGAAGCGTTCGCCCAGAATGCGCTGATATAGCCTCATGTCACATGTCTCCCCATATCTTGCAGCATTCATGCCTATCCCGTGTGGGACTAGGCTTGGAATGCTTGAAACACAAGTATCTAAGGAAAATGGCAGGGGCACACAGACTCGAACTGTGGGCCTACGGTTTTGGAGACCGTCGCTCTACCAACTGAGCTATACCCCTAAGGCCGAGCTATCGGATAAATCGCGCGGCGTCGGAAATCAAGGCGATTTTTGCAATCAGAAGCGCTTTTCCAAAAGCTTGGCTGCATAAGCGGGCGCTTTGTGAACTGCATCCTGATTCTTGGCCGCATCCGCAACCGCGTAGGTTTCATCCGTGAACATACCCTGCACAACCGTTTCCTCCGGCTGGGCAATCAACCCGAGCCCAAGCGCCTCAAACGCACGTTCCAATGCGCCCCAGAGCCGTGCACGATGTTCAGGCTTCGCCTCAACAACACGCGGAAAGCTGTCCAGCACACCGCCTGCCTCGGTCTGGTCAACAATCCCCCAGCAAGGAAAGCCTGCATAGACAAAGACAATCTCCCTGGCCCCGTCCGCTTTCAACATCTGCGCCATACGCACGGCCCGACGCTCCTGAAGAAACTGCGCCGCAGCGTGGTCCAACGCCGCCTCACTGATCGCGCGGTCGGGGTCGAGCAGCAGATCAAGGTACGCGCTGAAAAACTCCGCCAGCCGCAGCCTTACGCCATAAAAAACAAACACATCAAAATCATCGGGCTTCAGCAGCTTTCGCCCTTTACCGTTCACCATCAGAACGGTTTTCTGCGCATCCGGCTTCATCGCCTTCAGCGCCCCATTGTTGTAAACAATATTCCGGTATTCTGGCCCCGCTGCGCCCCAGAACTCAACGTCATAGCCTTCAAACGTCATCAAGCCCTCGTCATAGGCATGGCGCACAGCAGCGATATTGCTGTCACCAAACACAACAAGCTTACTTTGCGAAGGCATTGAGCATCTCCTCTTCGCAGACCAGATCAGCATTCCCCTTGGCCTTACGTGGCGCCTTCTGCTTTGGTGCAGCCGCAGGGACGACCTCGCCAAAAACCCGCACCTGCTCCGTGAAGAAATGCCGCATCACAGTTGCGACCCCCTGCGGAACAACGCTTCGCATATTCGGCGCAAAGAACATGCCCCGAAAAACAGGGTGCGTGATGATTTCGTAGGACGGGAAATAATCAATCTGCCCGCTCCTGCCGGAAACCTCGCCCGCTACAGCGCGCAGAAGTGCCTTGGAATGGCTCGTTGCCGTCAGCACATGCTCACCCGACGCACTCGCCACAAGCGGCACAGGCGAAACCGTGAGCAAAACCCGCAAGTCGCTGTTCTGCACGCGCATCAAGGCCAACGCCGCCTCCAGATCTTCGCGCAACTCGTCAAAGCCCGTGTTGTGAAAGCTGTGCAGCCCAGCGTCAAACGCCGCCCCCGCTACCGTGCCGGGGCAAAGCGCATACTCAAACCCCGTCTCGCTGTTGCGCCAACACTCAGTAAGCCCGAGCGTAAACACAAAAACGCTGGCCTCGCTCACAGCCCGCCTCAAGCTTGCCAGCGTCGCGGCGCGGGCCTCAAGCAGTTCATCACGGCTCGCAAAGCCGCTCGGCTCTATCACGGGGCGCAGCGGATCATACCAGCGCCCCCCAGCTTCCCAAAGCTCGGTTTCTCCGCCTTCAAACGAAAGCCGCAGCCATTGCAACAACATGCGCGGCGTATAAATATTGCCCGTCCGAAAGCTGAAAATCCTGTAGTTGAATGTGCGTGCATCCGCCGCGCGCAGCCAGGGCGGTGCAGGTTCGGCATCAAACCAGTGATATCCCCGCTCCGCGAGCGCGCGCCCGATGTGCTGGGCAAAACAACTCCCCGCTGTCACAATCTTGTGCTCGGGTTTGACCTGAAATTTAGGCTGCCAAAGCCGCTCTAAAGCCAACGCACCTTTTTGGGCCACCGCAGTGCGCCAGAACGCCTGCGCTTCCAGATCTTCATAGGGGTTTGTCATGCTCGGTCTGCTTCTGCATTGTTTCCAAAACCGTAACAAAGTGCCGCGACAGCATCAACAAAACAAAAGGGCCGCCCTGTCGGGCGGCCCTTTCTATTTCAACCGAGGCGGGGTCTCGGCAGCTTTCTTTCAGAAAGCGCC
>NZ_JAOWLC010000011.1 GCF_025751535.1 Lentibacter sp. XHP0401
CGGATACATATCAGCGACTTCCTGAAGACGTGCAATTGAACACTTGCGAACAGCAGCCGGTACATACATCTGGGCTCAAACCCGCCCTTCGCCGCAGTAGCGCCCGCCCCCAAAAGCAAAAGCCGCCGAAGTCTCCCTCGGCGGCTCTCTCTACTTTCAAGTCAAGGCTTACTCGTCCAGCCAGACATTTTCCAAATGCATCTCGCGGAACTGGTGGCGCTCGAGGTTCTTCACTTCGGCCACATGATGCAGGCTCGTGTTATACCAATACGGCTGTACGATCGCTCCGCTGTCTTGCAAGATCATCTCCAGATCCTTCATGATTTCACGGCGTGCATCATCATCAAAAACGCCTGTCGCCTTCGCCAGAAGCGCGTCATACTCAGGGTTCTCGTGGCCGCTTTCGTTCCACGCGCCGCCCGTTTTATAGGCCAAAGCAAGCACCTGGATACCCAAAGGCCGCGGCCCCCAGTTGGTTGTCGAGAAGGGGTATTTTGTCCAGTCGTTCCAGAAGGTGCTGCCCGGAATAACCGTGCGTCTGATGTTAAAGCCCGCATCGCGCAACTGCGCTGCAATCGCGTCGGTTGTCACTGTGCGCCAATCGCCATCAATCGAGATAAGCTCCATCTCGGTGTCGCCGTGCCCCGCCTCATCCAGCATCGCCTTCGCCTTCACAGGGTCCGCCGTAATTTTGGGCAGCTCGTAATATTCAGGGTGCATCGGCGCAACATGGTGGTTCTCCGCCACGATCCCTTCGTTGGAATATCCGATCTCGAGCACAGTCGCGTTATCAACAGCCAGTTGCACAGCATTGCGCACCATCTTGTTGTCATAGGGCGGTGAGTCCGCCCGCATCCGCGCCACAATCGTGTTGGCCGTCGGCTTTGATTTCCGCTCAAGCCCGAGCGCATCCAGAATTTCGAGATACTCCGAACCCGTTTCATCGTTCATATGAATCTCACCCGCTTCAAAAGCTGCGATGATATTGGACTGATCCGTGCCAAAATCGGTAAACTCAAGCCCGTCCAGAAGCGCCTGACCGCCCCACCAGCCGCTCTCGCGGCGTTTGAAAGAAGCGCTCACGCCCACTTCATACCCCGTCAGCTCGAACATCCCTGTGCCAATCGCATTCGAGGCAAAATCAGCCTCGGGATCATAGCTCTGGTGCACAATCATCGCAGGATAATCAGACATCCCCGCAATCAGCGAAATATCAGGAACCGAGAGGTTCAACTGCACAGTCATATCGTCGATCTTCTCAATCGCACCGTCACGGGCCTTGCCTGTGGCCTCGTCAATCAGCGGGGTAAAGCGCGCCGCCATAGAGTTGCCTTCCGCAGTGCTGTCACACCAGCGAGTGAGGTTGAAAACCACATCATCCGCAGTGAAAGGGTCCCCGTTGTTCCACAGAGCATTCTTGCGCACATTAAGCGTATAGGTCTTGGAGTCGTCGCTCACGCTCCAACCTTCAAGCAACAGGCCCGAGAAGGTAAAGTCGTTGTTCCAGCGCACAAGCGTTTCGCCGAATTGCCGGAAGATATTGCCATGCTCGCTCCAGTCAAAAGTGCGCGGGTCTTTCATCGCCAGAATCTGCATCCCGATCTTGAGAATGCCGCCTTTCTTGCCCTCGGTTTGAGCCATCGCGGGGGCAGCTTGCCCCAAAAGCCCATACGCCACAGCCGCACTGGCCCCGAAGGTACTCGCCAGAGCCAGAAACTCGCGGCGCTCCATCTTGCCCGCAAGCGTGCTCTCGGCCCACTTTTTTACAAACGGACGCACCGCTTGGCCTTGAATATCGTTCGTCATATCCCGTCTCTCCCGTTGGATCAGCGCTGTATTACTCAGCATCACAACGCGGATTAAGACACCAAAAACGATTCGCGGAAAGCCTTTTGGACAGGCCTGTCTAGAAAGAGCGCCTCACGAAAAAAAAGGCCCCGAAGCAATTCGGGGCCAGTTGCGGGAAAACCGCGGAGAAAATGAGGGGGAGGCGTCACCAGTCGCTCGGGCCTTTGTCGCCAAACGAATGCACCAGAAAGTCGATAAACGCGCGCACCTTGGGCTGCGTAAAGCGCCCGGGTGGATAAACCGCATAGATGCCCTGCGTCTCCATCGGCAGATCAGGAATAGCATCCTCAACCAGCCCCTTCTCAAGCGCATCCGCATAAAGAAAGCTCGGCAGATAAGCGATGCCAAGGCCAGACACGGCCGCGTTCAAAAGCGATTGTCCGTCATTCACAGTCAGCCAGCCTGCCGTGCGCACCTGTCGCTTCTCACCCGACGGCGCCGTGATTTTCCAGACGTTACCGGCCGAGTGGTTCGAGTAATGCAAAAGCTTGTGATCATTGAGGTCATCAATTTTCTGGGGCCGCCCGTGACGCTGGAAATAGCCTGGGCTCGCAATCATCCGCATGCTCGTCTCGGTCAGCTTGCGCGCTCTGAGCGAGCTGTCTTCAAGGTCGCCAATGCGGATGGCCATATCAAAGCCCTCCGAAATCAGCTCCACATAGCGGTTGTTGAGCACCATGTTCACGGTGATATCAGGGAAATCAGCGAGGAACTCACCCAGCACAGGCGAAAGATGGTTCACACCAAAGTCCGTCGCCACAGAAATACGCAATAGGCCCGAAGGGTCCGACTGCATGGAAGACACCAAGGCATCTGCCTCGCCCGCATCATTCAGGACGCGGCGCGCACGGTCATAATATGCAAGGCCGATCTCGGTCGGGCTCACCCGCCGCGTCGTGCGGTTCAAAAGCCGCGCTCCAAGACGCGCCTCAAGGCTCGACACATGCTTTGAAACGGCAGATTTCGAAATCCCCATCTTCTTGGCTGCATCCGTAAACCCGCCTTGGTCCACGACCATTGCAAAGGCTTCCATTTCGGTTAGTCGATCCATACTCGCTCGTCCCTCGGTTTTTCTTTTCAAGGGATGGTATCGCCCCACATTCAGGCAACTTCTGGGCGCTGGTGAGATAATATCAGGGTTTTACCACGGATCGTTCATGGCAGCGAAACAACGAAACAGATGTTTCCAATACGCTCGCGCCTTGCCCTGAGCTTCTTCTTTTTGCCTTAAATACCCAAATCGCGCTGAGCACTCTTTAGGCCGGGCAACACCCCACCGCTCACGCCCCACCGAACGCCCCATTACCTAATTTTGCGTTAACAAGGCCCCGTTTCAGGCGGTGCACGGGTGGTGCACGTATCGTGCACGCTTATCACCCCTCTAGAATCAGGCCGTTCTGCCCCCCGTTAACCCGCCGGTGCGCAGCGTTAACCAGAGCGCTCCGCAAAACGCGTCAGGCCACCATTGCCTCGGCCTTTTTCAGGTCCACAGACACAAGCTGGCTCACGCCCCGCTCCTGCATCGTCACCCCATACAAACGGTCCATCCGGCTCATCGTCACAGCATGGTGGGTGATGATCAAAAACCGCGTATCCGTCTGGCGGCACATCTCGTCGAGCAGGTCACAAAAGCGCGTGACGTTGGCGTCATCAAGCGGCGCGTCAACTTCGTCAAGCACACAGATCGGCGCAGGGTTCGCAAGGAATACCGCAAAGATAAGCGCCATCGCCGTCAGCGTCTGCTCCCCCCCTGACAGCAGCGAAAGTGTCGCCAGTTTCTTACCCGGAGGCTGGCACATAATCTCAAGGCCCGCGTCCAGAGGGTCATCACTTTCGACCAGAACAAGGTTCGCATCCCCGCCGCCAAACAAGTGTTTGAACAGCATCGAGAAGTTGTCATTCACCTGCTCGAAAGCGGTCAGCAAACGCTCGCGTCCCTCGCGGTTGAGGCTGGCAATGCCGCTGCGCAAAGCCCGAATGGCTTCCTCCAGATCGGTCTTTTCTTTTAAAAGATTATCATGCTCTTCCGAGACTTCCTTGGCGTCTTCCTCGGCGCGCAGGTTCACTGCGCCAAGTGCATCGCGTTGCCTTTTCAAGCGGTTCACATCCTGCTCGATCATCTCTGATGCAGGCATCTTTTCAGGGTCCGCGCCAAGGCTTTCAAGCAGCGCCTCTGGCGTGGTTTCCTGCTCTTCCTCAATCCTGTCAGCGGCATAAGCCACAGTCTCGCCTGCCGCATCTGTGCGCGCTTCCGAGCGGGCCCGCGCCTCACGCGCCTCACTCGCCGCTCTCTCCGCATCACGCTCTGCTATGGTTGCGTCCCGCTCCGCACCCTCCGCTGTCGAAAGCGCGTCCGAAGCCACAGCTTTGCGCGCCTCGGCCTGCTCGATCGAGTGGCCCAGCTCCTCACGCTTCGCCGCAATTTCCTCGGGCGCGGCAGTGGCTTCTTTCAGCTCGGCCTCGCTCTCGGTTTTGCGTTCGGCCAGCTCGGCAATCCGCTTGCCCGCCGTCTCCAAACGGTGGCGCCAGCCCGAAAGCTCCTTGGTTACTTCCTGCCCCCGCCGCGTCCGTGCCTCACCCTCACGGCGCAGCTCGTCATGGCCGGACCGCTTCGCCATCATGGTCATCCGCGCGGCCTCAACCGTCATCTTCACATCTTCAACTTCAGCCCTTGCAGTGTCCAGATCTCCGAGCTCTTTCAGCCCCCGTTCGGCCTCCTGCAAAGAGCGCCGCGCCGCCATGGCTTCGTCCTCATGGCGCTTCACAGCAAGGCCCAGAGAGTCGAGGCGCGATTCTGCTAAAGTGCGGTCTGCCTCCGCACGGCTCAAGGCCCTTGCCGCCTCGGCCACAGCCGTATCGGCAGCGCGCCGCGCCTCACGTGCCGCCTTGTCTGCCTCGCCGTCACGCTTAAGCTGTTCAGTCAACGCAACATGCGCCATCCGCGCACCCTGTGCCTTGGAGTTGGCCGCTTCCATCTGCTGTTTGAGGGCTTCCAAACGGTTGAGTTGCTCAAGCCGCAAAGCCGCCGCACTCGGCGCATCCTCGGCCCACGCGCGGAACCCGTCCCAGCGCCACAAATCCCCGTCGAGGCTAACAAGCCGCTGGCCCGGTTTCAGCGCGCCCTGCAAGGCACCCGCCTCATCCGCATCCACCAGCCCGATCTGCGCCATACGCCGCGTTAGAACCGCAGGCACATTCACATGGGCCGACAAAGGCGTGACGCCCTCGGGCAAAGCCTGTGCTTGCGTATAAGCAGGCAATGATGCCCAGCCGGAAGGCCCGTCATTATCCACTTCAGGCGCGCGCAAATCATCGGCCAGAGCCGCGCCAAGCGCCTTCTCGAAGCCGGGTTCGACCTGCACCTGATCAATGATCTGCCCGCCTTCGGCAGTGTCACGCTCGACAAGCCGCGCCAGCGCTGTGGCCTCGGCTGAAAGCGCATTCACTTCACCGTCCGCCTCGCTCAACTCGGCTCTTGCATCCGCCTCGCGCGCCTGCGTTGCGGCCCGTGCATTTTCTGCTGCCGTAAGCGCGTCCTCTGCCTCAGCCGAGCGCTTCGTGGCAAGTCCCTCTGCCTGCTGTGCAGCTTCAAAATCCACGGCGGCTTTTTCAAGCAAGGCCTTCGCCTCGCCCGCCGCAAGCTTGGCCTTTTCCGCTTCTGCGGTCGAGCGCGCCTCGGTCTTGCGGCTGTCTTCCAGCAAGCGCTGCGCCGACTGATGCCTTGCCGCCAAACGGGCCACATCTTCGGTCAGCTCGGAAAGCGCGTTCTCGCGCTCGTGCAACACCTGAGCCGCATCGTGCGAAGCTTCCGAAGCTGCCGCAAGTTTGGCCTCATGGCCCTCGCCCGCTTTCTTCAGCTCGCCCGCTTCCCACTCCAGACGCGCAATCGTCTCGCCTGCGTCGCGGTTCAGCGCATCTTCACGCTCCATATCCGCAGCCAGCTGACGGATACGTGCCTCCAGCGTCTCGATCGTGGCGAGCGCGCGCTTCTCCTGATCAGCCAAGGTATCGCGCTGCACAGTGAGACGCTGCAACACCGCTGCCGCAATCGCCTCTTCCTCGCGCAATGCCGGCAAAGCATCTTCACGTTGCTGGCGCAGTTTTGTCGCCTCACGCGCCGCCGATTCGGCCTGCGCCGCAGCCACCGTGCGCTGCTTTAGGACATCCTGTTCTTCTAGCAGCGATACTTGGGCTTCTTTCCAACGACGATAAAGGAGCAACCCTTCCGACCGCCGCAACTCCTCCCCGATCTCGCGATACCTCGATGCCTGACGCGCCTGCCGTGCAAGCTGAGAAAGCTGGGCTGCCAGCTGCTCCAGCACATCGTCTACGCGGGTGAGGTTTGTCTCGGCCCCTTTCAGCTTCAGTTCCGCCTCATGGCGGCGCTGATACAGCCCCGAGATGCCAGCCGCTTCCTCAAGGATACGGCGGCGATTCTTGGGTTTGGCGTTGATAAGCTCACTGATCTGCCCCTGTCGCACAAGGGCGGGAGAATGGGCGCCCGTCGAGGCATCGGCAAACAACATCTGCACATCACGCGCGCGGGTGTCTTTGCCATTCGCCTTATAAGCGCTGCCCACATCGCGGGTGATACGGCGAACAACTTCAAGGTTGTCCATATCGTTGAAACCCGCTGGCGCGAGGCGGTCCTGATTGTCGATATGCAGGGACACTTCTGCAAAGTTACGCGCAGGCCGCGAGGAGGCACCGGCGAAAATCACATCTTCCATCCCGCCGCCGCGCATAGCAGTGGGGCGGTTCTCGCCCATCACCCAGCGCAGGGCTTCCAGCAGGTTCGACTTACCGCAGCCATTGGGCCCGACAACACCGGTCAGACCGTCCTGAATGATCAGATCGGTCGGATCGACGAAGCTTTTAAACCCCGTAAGTCTGAGCTTGTGAAACCGCACTGCCTAGATTGCGCCTCTTGATTCTTGATTTGAACCAGTCTGGCTGGCGCGCAGGCGGCTTGTCAACGTGGCTTACACCCCATATGGGGTATCCCGCCGAGTTATCCACAAGATATCGGCGTATTACCCCTTTTTAGCCCCGTCCATGCGGCTCCATAAAGTCGATAACAGGGTTGATAGGGATTATACGGCTCGGGTTAATAGTCTCGTGGCTGTAGTGGTAGTGCCGCACAATATGGGCAAAATTCACAGTCTCCGCCACGCCTTCCACCTGATAAAGCTCACGCGTGTAGGCCCACAGATTGGGATAATCAATCAACCGCGCACGATTGCACTTGAAATGTAGATGATAAACCAGATCAAAGCGGATGAGCGTGGTAAACAACCGCCAGTCCGCCTCGGTGATCTGCTCGCCCATCAGGTAGCGCTTGCTTCCAAGCCGCGCCTCAAGCCAGTCAAGAGTGTCAAACAGCGGGCCGGCCGCTTCATCATACGCCTCTTGAGAGGTGGCAAAGCCCGCCTTGTAGACTCCGTTGTTGAGCGTGTCATAAATCCGCGCATTCACCTCTTCGATATCGTCGCGCATCATCTCGGGCCAGTAGTCGTCCGTGTTCCCTGTAAGGCTATCAAACGCACCGTTAAACATGCGGATGATCTCGGAGCTTTCGTTGCTCACAATCGTCTCGCGGGTTTTGTCCCACAAAATAGGCACCGTCACACGGCCTGAAATGCGCGGATCAGCCTTCAAATAAATGTCGCGCGCAAAAGGCAGGCCATAGAGCGTGTCGCCCGTAGCGCCATGCACATCTGTCTCGAATGTCCAGCCGTCCGACAGCATATCAGGATGAACAACCGAGACGCTGATATGTGCCTCAAGCCCTTTTAAGGCCCGAAAAATCAGCGTGCGATGCGCCCAAGGACAAGCATAGGACACATAAAGATGATAACGTCCGCTTTCGGCCGCAAATCCCCCCTCACCCGACGGCCCTGCCGCACCATCCGGCGTAATCCAGTTGCGAAAGGCGGCTGTGGAACGCTTAAAAGAGCCGCCAGTGGACTCGGTATCATACCACTCGTCATGCCATGTGCCCTCTACCAAATGTCCCATCAGAGCCTCCTGTTTCTATCCAATAGGCAAAACTTAGGGCGATGCACCTTTCATATAAACACCCGCTCCCGCGCAGCCCCCCTGCGCAGGTGCACATCCAGCGTCACATGACTGCAACATTAAGCAGTCAGAAAGAAATCGTTACTTGTTTATCAACCAAGCTATGCAAATCTTGCGGGTATTAGGAAGGTGCGCACCATGACAGACTATTTATCTCCAGAGATAGAAGAAGCCCTCAAAGCCGCTCGCAAAGCGGCAATGAAAAAGTCATCCCGCCTGCGGGTCCATGTAGGGGATGCGCAATATCCTATCCTCAAACTCTGGGACAAAGGCTTCGCACTCGACATTACCAATGCTCCCAAGCTGCGCGGATTGGTCGATATTTATGATAGCGCCAAGCATCTGATGAATTGCCTCATAATCGCCGCCGAAGAAGAGGGTGACGTAATGCACTACGAATTCAAACGCGCGACGCAGGCTCACGAAACGCCCCCGCTCGACTATGAGCGCGACAAAGATGCGCCCGTTGCCCTCATAGGCAAAACCGCTCCGTCACTGCACTGATCACTGCAAATCGCCAAAGGCTTCCTTCAACCGCTCCACCGCCAGTTCCACATTGGCGCGTGGCGTGGCCAGATTAAACCGCAAGAAATTTTCGCCGCCAGTGCCAAAGGTTGGTCCGTGGTTGGCCGCGATCTTGGCATCTTCCTCAACACGGCGGGTAAATTCCTCGCGGCTCATCCCTGTGCCTTCAAAGTCAACCCAAGCCAGATAAGTTGATTGCAGCGGCATTGATTTGAGGCCCGGAATGCTGTTCACGCCCGCGTCAAAAATCTTGCGGTTCCCGTCAAGATACTCAACCAGTTCATCAACCCATGCCGCTCCTTCGGGAGAATAGGCCGCCTCGGCCATCTCGATGCCAAAAGAGTTGGCCGATATTCCCAGCCCCATCATCTTGTCGTTGAACTCACCCCGTAGCTTTTCATTTGGCACAATCACATTGCCCGAATGTCCGCCCGCAATATTGAAGGTCTTGGTCGTCGCCGTCATCATCACAAGACGGTCCTCAACACCCGCAATCTTCGCCATCGGAATATGTTTGGCTCCGGGCATCACAAGGTCATGGTGTATCTCGTCAGATACCAAAATAAGGTCGTGTTTCTTGGCAAACTCCGCCACCTGCTTCAGTTCAGCCTCACTCCAGACCCGCCCACCGGGGTTATGAGGGGAGCAAAGAATAACCATCTTCTCCGAGCCATCCAGCAGCGCGTCATAGCTGTCAAAGTCCATCTCGTAGCGCCCGTTTTCAAGCACCATAGGACATTCGACAACTTTACGCCCATTGGCCTTAATCACCTTGGCAAACGCGTGGTAAACAGGCGTAAACAGCACAACACCATCGCCCTTTTCCGTCCATGTATCAACACACAGCGCCGTGCCATTCACCAAGCCATGCGTTGTGAAGATAGCCGCTGGATCAACGTCCCAGCCGTGGCGCTCTTTCATCCACCAACAAATCGCAGCGCGATAGCCTGTATCACCGCCGTAGTAGCCATAAACCCCTTGGTCCAGCATCTTCTGTAAAGCGCCCTGCACGCAGGCAGGCGGGCGAAAATCCATATCCGCAACCCACATGGCAATCCCGTCACCGGCAGGCACATTATAAAGTTTGTCCATCATGTCCCACTTCGCCGAATGGGTTCCTTTACGGTCTATGATCTCGTCAAAATTCATGAAGGCTCTCCAATGTTATTTTGCGTCAAAAGCTAGCCATTTATATTTCGAGCGCAAGGCCATGTTGCGAAGCCTTGCCGCATCGCCTAAATGAGCCTTATGAAAAGGCCAATTCTGATACACCCCGACCCACGCTTGAAGAAAGTCTGCGCCCCGGTGCCGGACCTTTCAGATGATCTGCGCAAGCTCGCGGATGACATGCTCGAAACCATGTATGATGCACCGGGCATTGGCCTAGCTGCACCTCAGGTAGGCGTGCTCTCACGCCTCATCGTGCTTGATTGCGTCAAGGAAGAGGGCGAAGCACCCAAACCTATGGCCATGTTCAATCCCGAGGTCATCGCCTCATCGGACGAGACAAACACCTACGACGAAGGCTGTCTTTCCATCCCTGATCAATACGGCGAAGTAACCCGCCCCAAGGCTGTCGATGTCCGCTGGATAGACCGTGACGGACACGAGCACACAGATACCTTCGATGGCCTCTGGGCCACCTGCGTTCAGCATGAGATCGATCACCTTAACGGCAAGCTTTTCATCGACTACCTCGGTGCAATGCGCCGTCAGATGATCACCCGTAAGATGCAAAAGCTCAAACGAGAGATGATGCGCACATGAGCGTTTTGCCCATCGTTCAATGGCCAGACGCGCGGTTGAGCGAGGTTTGCGCACCTGTAGGGTCTGCCGATCTGGGCAGCCTTATCAGCGACATGTTTGATACCATGTATGCCGCCAAAGGCCGAGGCCTCGCTGGCCCCCAAGTTGGCGCAATGCTACGGCTTTTTGTGATGGACGCGGGCTGGAAAGAAGGCGCACGCACCCCTCTGGTAATGATCAATCCCGAGATCATGCCCCAAGGCGATGCCCTCACTATAAAAGAAATGTGCCTCTCCGTCCCCGAGATTATCGTTCCAGTCTCACGTCCCGAAAGCGTCATTGCGCGCTGGACTGACGCGGGCGGCAACCCCAAAGAAGCACGCTTTGAAGGGGCCGAATCCCGCATTATCCAGCACGAGTTTGACCACTTGGAAGGCAAGCTGCATTTTGACCGCGTATCACAAAGCACGCGCGAAGCCCTGGAAGCGCCCTACCTGAAAGCACTCGCATGACAGCCCGCACCTGCATACCATGGCCCGACAAATGCCTGCGCAGCAAAGCCGCGCCAGTCGAGTCCATCACCGACGAAATCCGTAGCATTTGGCAGGACATGATCGACACCATGGAAGCCATGCCAGGCGTCGGCCTCGCCGCACCCCAGATCGGGGTGATGCTGCGCCTTGCCGTTGTTGACGCCAGCCAAGAGCGCGGCAAAGCCGTTCTCATGGCCAACCCCGAGATCATCAACGCCAGCGGCATCTTTCGTGAGCATGACGAAGCCAGCCCCAACCTTCCCGGCGTTTCGGCTGTGGTCAAACGTCCCCGCGGTGTCAGCGTGCGCTTCCTGAATACCGAAGGCAAAATCGAGCAACGCGAGTTTATCGGCCTCTGGGCCACGTCCATGCAACACCAGATTGATCACCTCAACGGACGCATGTATTTTGACCGCCTCTCCAAGGTAAAACGTGACATGCTCCTGCGCCGCGCGAGGAAGCTGTCATGAGGTTGATTTTCATGGGCTCGCCCGATTTCAGCGTGCCAGTGCTCGACGCTCTGGTTGCAGCAAACCATGATATCGCTGCTGTCTATTGCCAGCCGCCCCGCCCAGCAGGTCGCGGAAAAAAAGAGCGCCTCACTGCCGTGCACACCCGCGCCTTGGAGTTTGGCCTCGAGGTGCGCCACCCCGCCAGCCTCAAGACGGAAGAGGCGCAAAAAAACTTCGCCAGTCTCGCGCCAGAGGTGGCCGTAGTTGTCGCTTATGGGCTGATCCTGCCTCAAGCGGTACTAGATACGCCAACGTATGGCTGTCTCAACATTCACGCCTCCCTCCTGCCCCGCTGGCGGGGCGCTGCGCCCATTCACCGCGCGATCATGGCAGGCGATGCCGAAACTGGCGTCTGCATCATACAGATGGAAGCGGGTCTTGACACAGGCCCGGTCTTGTTACGTGAAAGTACTCCTATCGGCGCAGAAGAAACCACGCTCCAGTTACACAACCGGCTCTCCTCTCTTGGTGCTAAAGCCATTGTAAAAGCATTGGAAACCCTACCGGGCCTCACCCCTTCCCTCCAAACGGACGAGGGAGTCACCTATGCCGAGAAGATCAGAAAAGACGAAGCACGCATTGACTGGACCCAACCCGCTGAAGTGATAGACCGACAGATAAGAGGCCTCTCGCCCTTCCCCGGGGCATGGTGCGAGCTTGAAGGTGCACGCCTCAAAATTCTGGCATCGCGCCTGGCAGCAGGCAGCGGCAACGCAGGTGAAATAATCAATACGCCAGCGTATGTCGCCTGCGGATCAGGCGCGATAGAACTGCTCCGCTTGCAAAAAGCGGGCAGTCAAGCGCAGGATATATCGGAATTCATACGCGGCACACCGCTCCCTCTCGGAACGCGCCTCACTTAAGGAAAAGCCCCATGTTTCCCTCCATGATCGGCACTGTCATCATCGCAGGCATCGTTGGATACATCAGCGAGCGTTCGGGCTTCACCCGCAACGGCATCTTACAATCCATAATCATCTGCGTTGGCGGGGCCTTTGTTTTTTACTTTATCACCCTTATGTTCAATGTAGGTTTCAGAAGCCACGGGATGAACGCCATCGCTGCCTCTGTTGGCGCGCTTGTGATCGTTCCGACCCATTGGAGAAAGTGAAATGGCGCTCTATCTCATCATCATCGGAGCGGCTGCAGGCTTTCTTGCAACTCGAATGATGCGGCTTGAAACCGATATCGTCACAACGATGGCCATCGGCATCGCAGGTGCGCTGATCGGCGGATTTCTCCTACGCTTTCTGCTCAGCGTCATGGGCATGCTCGGTGGGCTCATAGGCGCTGTCATGGGCGCGATGCTGGTCATCTGGGTTTGGCAAAAATATTTTAAGCGCTAGGGCTTAGGCGGTCGGGCCTTGTAGACAGGCAACCGCCATCCAAAGACTATCGACCCCGCGCGCAGAACAAATGTGCTGAGCACACAAGAGCCGAACACGACGAGCGGGGCTGCTGAAACCGTAGCGGCCAAAAGCGCCACACAAGCGCCGCCAAAAGCCGCCGAAACATAAAGCTCACCCTGTCGCAGCACCATCGGCACCTCGTTGGCCACCACATCGCGCATGAGCCCTCCGAACGTGCCCGTCATCACGCCCATCAGCAGCACAACTGGCGCGCCATAGCCAAGCGACATTGCCACACCAACACCCGCCGCGACAGCCACACCAAGCGCGAGCGCATCAAGCCAGATCAGAAGCCGCGCGCGGCTTTCAAACAAATGCGCCGTAAAAAAAATAAGAACAGCCGCAACACAGGCAATCGCAATATGCTCGGGCTGGGCAATCCAGAACACCGGGTTTCTGTCAAGTAAAAGATCACGTAATGTGCCGCCGCCAACAGCCGTAAGCGAAGCCATGAAGACAAAGCCGATGATATCAAGCTGCGCCCGACTGGCCGTTAAAGCGCCTGTCAAAGCAAATACAAAAACGGCTGTGTAATCGAGCAAAGCGAGAGCTGTCATGCCCCACCCCTCTTGGGCTTGAACGGCTCCATCCCGGCGCGCGCAAGCTCATCAGCACGCTCGTTTTCCGCGTGGCCCGCATGGCCTTTGATCCACTTCCAAGTCACCGAATGGCGCTCTTGTGCTGCGTCAAGACGCTGCCACAAATCGACGTTCTTTACTGGCTTTTTATTCGAGGTTTTCCAACCATTACGCTTCCAACCAAATATCCAGCCCGTCACGCCGTTCTTCACATACGCACTATCAGTCACGACAGTCAGTGTTGACGGTTTCTCTAGTGTTTCCAAAGCGTTGATTGCCGCCAATAGCTCCATACGGTTGTTGGTCGTATCCGCTTCCCCACCTTGCAAACAGCGCTCCTTGACAACCGTTTCACCATCAACAGCACGTAGTAAAACACCCCAGCCTCCGGGCCCCGGATTGCCCGAGCAGGCCCCGTCGGTATAGGCAAAAAGCTCAGCCATGCGCGCGTACCAGGATAAATTTGTCGACAGACCCAGACAAGCCGGCCCCCTCTCCTTTGAAAATATCGTAAGGTTTGAGGCCTGCCTCAGTGAGCAGCCCCAAAAGCTCGCCCTCACTCACATATGTATAGGCACGCCCGAGCGTGTCACGCGACGAGCTATCGCCCAGCTTCATGCCGATGTGAAACACTCCCCTCGCCTTTATGGCGCGCTTGATCTGGCCCAAATGCTGCGGCAGCTTTTCTCGCGGAGCATGCAACAGCGAAAAACTTGCCCATATGCCATCATAGATATCGACAGCATCGAGATCATCAAACAAAGCCTGAGCCGCATTCAGCCCCTCAATTTGACTGGCCAGTGCAACCATGGCGGCAGAGCCATCCAACGCATCAACACTGCACCCGCGCTTCAGCATTTCGGCAGCATAATGCCCTGGACCGCAGCCTAGATCGAGCACATGCGCGTTCTCGGGCAAATCCTTTACAAAGGCTTCAAGGCTCTGGTGCTCAGCTTTGCTCACCACTATCCGCGCATAGTCTGCCGCATTGGCATCGTAGATCGCCAGTGTTTCAATATCGGCGCTCATGCAGGCAACCTCAACACGCGCGGGACTTTGAACTCGATATTTTCCTGAGCCGTTTCAAGCACCTGCACATCAAGCTCATATCGCTCTGCCAAAGCGTCAATCACTTCCTGCACCAAAAGCTCGGGCGCCGAAGCCCCCGCTGTAATACCGATCGAGGCAATCCCCTCAAGCGCGCGCCAGTCAATATTGGTAGCCCGTTGCACGAGCTGCGAATAGCCACAGCCCGCGTTTGAACCAACTTCAACAAGCCGTTGCGAGTTTGATGAATTGGGCGCCCCAACAACCAGCATCGCGTCAACCGTTGCCGCCATGGCCTTCACGGCTTCTTGCCGGTTGGTTGTAGCATAGCAAATATCTTCTTTGTGCGGCCCGACAATCGTGGGAAACCGCGCCTGAAGTGCCGCAACAATCCCCGCGGTGTCATCCACAGAAAGGGTCGTCTGCGTCACGAAGGCAAGCTTCCCCTCATCGCGCACACAAACCTCGCCCACGTCAGCTTCCGTCTCGACAAGCAAGACCTCTCCTTCAGGCAACTGCCCCATCGTTCCGATGGTTTCAGGATGCCCCTCATGGCCGATCATAATGATTTGCAAGCCAGCCTCATGGTGGCGCTCGGCCTCGATATGGACCTTGCTAACAAGCGGGCAGGTCGCATCCACAAAGACCATCTCACGGCGCTCGGCCTCGGCAGGAACGGCCTTTGCCACACCATGCGCCGAGAAGATAACGGGGCGGTCATCGGGACAGTCATCAAGCTCTTCGACAAAGACAGCGCCTTTGCCACGCAAGTCATCAACGACATACTTATTGTGCACAATCTCGTGGCGCACATAAACAGGCGCGCCCCATTTCTCGATCGCCATCTCGACAATCTTGATCGCGCGGTCGACTCCCGCACAAAAGCCGCGCGGGGCGGCAAGAACAACTTTGAGAGGTGGTTTTGTCATTGGCGCGCTCCTCGTGCACTTGAGCTAAGCGATGCGCCTGCGCAGGTCCAGACCCCAAGGCAGAAAAAAGGCGCGCAAAGCCCAAGCCCGCGCGCCCGCTTGCATCACGTTACAGTTCAGTCCAGATCAACATAGCTCCGCTCCGCCCCAGAAGGCTCTTCGCGCGGAGGGCGGCCAATTACATCTTTCAACTCGTAAAGCTCTATGAAATTGTCCACCTGACGACGCAACTCATCGGCGATCATCGGTGGCTGACTCCGGATTGTTGATACAACCGATACCCGCACTCCCTGCCGCTGTAAGCTTTCCACCAGCGGGCGAAAATCGCCATCACCCGAGAAAATCACAATATGGTCCACATGAGGCGCAAGCTCCATGGCATCGACAGCAAGTTCGATGTCCATGTTGCCCTTCACTTTGCGGCGGCCCATGCTGTCGGTAAATTCCTTGGCTGGCTTTGTCACCATGTTGAAACCGTTGTAGTTCAGCCAGTCCACGAGTGGTCGGATAGGTGAATACTCTTCGTTCTCTAACAGCGCGGTATAATAAAAAGCGCGCAAAAGCTTGCCACGGCGCATAAATTCATGCCGCAGCAGCTTGTAGTCGATGTCAAACCCCAGTGACTTCGCCGCTGCATATAAGTTTGATCCATCGATGAACAGCGCAAGCCGTTCGTCTTTGTAAAACATTAATTATCCTTCCTCGTTAGCCCTTCAGCGCCTGCCATTGAGTGAGTGGTTGAGTGGTTTGGCAAGCTAGGCTAATGCGCCTAGATATTCGTTAACAATACCTCGATCAAGGGTGTGATCAAGCGAAGGAAGAATAGGGCGATGCCGACCAAAGAGCAAACCTACCTCATCGCCCTCGGCGGTAACATGCCGTCAGAATTGGGTGGCCCCGAACTGACCCTGCGCGCGGCACTTCAGCGGCTGGCGCAAGCAGGTGTGCAAATTGAGGCCGTCAGCCGGTTTTTCCAAACCCCCTGCTTCCCCTCAGGTGCTGGCCCCGATTACGTCAACGCCGCCGCAAAACTGCATACGCAACTGGCGCCAAAGGCACTCCTTACTCTTCTACACGAGATCGAAGCAGCCTTTGGCCGCGAGCGCGTGCAACGCTGGGGCATGCGCAGCCTTGATCTTGATATAATCGCCGCCGACAACCGTATTCTGCCCGATGTGGATACCTATCACCTCTGGCAATCTCTACCTCCCGAGATCCAGCGCATTGAAGCGCCGACACAGCTTGTTTTACCGCACCCGCGCCTAGCAGAGCGCGCCTTTGTGCTCATTCCATTGGCCGAAATAGCGCCCGACTGGCTCCATCCCGTCACAGGCCAAAGCGTCACAGCCATGCTGAACGCCCTGCCCGAGGGTGAAAAAGAGGCGGTTATCCCCCTCTAAACGGCCTTTTCGGCTTGTGTTTACTCCCGTCTGCTCATAGATACAGGCCTTCATTAGACTGATCTGGAGTATCCCATGGCCCGTGTGACCGTTGAAGATTGCGTAGACAAAGTGCCAAACCGCTTTGAACTTGTCATGCTCGCCTCACATCGTGCGCGTGAAATCTCCGCTGGAGCCGCCCTCACGATCGACCGCGACAACGACAAAAACCCTGTCGTTGCCCTGCGTGAGATAGCTGACGAAACTCAAACAGCCGACGAGCTGCGCGAGCGTCTGATCGAGAGCAACCAGACCCAGATCGAAGTGGACGAACCTGAAGATGATGCCATGGCGCTGCTCATGGGGGCGGAAGCCGACAAGCCTTCTGATGACGACATGTCAGAAGAGCAGCTCCTGCGTCAGCTGATGGAAGCACAAGGTCAGGGCTGACCTTTTTACAAGGCACTGTAGCCAATGATCCCTCCTGTCGACGAGCTCTTGGATCTCGTCCGCGCGTATAACCCGAAGACAAATGCAGCCCTCATCACAGAGGCCTACGAATTCGGCAAAGCCGCGCATGAGGGCCAAAAGCGCCACTCTGGTGAGCCATATTTCTCGCATCCCGTTGAAGTTGCACAAATTCTAGCGGGCCAGAGACTTGATGACAGCACGCTGATCACAGCCCTTTTGCACGACACTATTGAAGATACTGGCGCCTCCTATGAGGTCGTCTCCGAGAAATTCGGCAGCGAAATCGCCGATCTTGTCGACGGTGTCACCAAGCTGACCAACCTTCAGCTTTCCTCGACCGAGACAAAACAGGCCGAGAACTTTCGCAAGCTCTTCATTGCCATGTCACGCGATCTGCGGGTCATCCTCGTGAAGCTCGCCGACCGTTTGCACAACATGCGCACCATCAAGGCCATGCGTCCCGACAAACAGGCGCAAAAGGCGCGCGAAACTATGGATATCTACGCGCCGCTTGCGGGCCGCATGGGGATGCAATGGATGCGCGAAGAACTCGAAGACCTCGCCTTCAAAGTGCTCAACCCCGAGGGCCGCGCTTCGATCATGCGCCGCTTCATCACCCTGCAAAACGAAACCGACGATGTAATCGAGCGAATCACCGCCGATATGACACTTGAGTTGGAAAAAGCCGGTATCGACGCCAAAATCATCGGTCGTGCAAAAAAACCATACTCGATCTGGCGAAAGATGCAGGAAAAGGAACTCGCCTTTTCGCGACTCTCCGATATCTACGGCTTCCGCATCATCACTAAGAATGAAGCCGATTGCTACCGCACCCTCGGGGTGATCCACCAACGCTGGCGCGCCATTCCCGGCCGCTTCAAAGATTACATCAGCCAGCCCAAATCCAACGGCTACCGCTCGATCCACACCACCGTGTCGGGCCGTGATGGCAAGCGCGTCGAGGTGCAGATTCGCACGTGGCAAATGCACGATGTTGCCGAGAGCGGCGTGGCGGCGCATTGGTCATACCGTGACGGTGTGCGCACTGAAAACCCCTTCGCCGTTGACCCTGTCAAATGGGTCTCGGGCCTCACCGAGCAGTTCGAGCCCGAAGAAGACCACGACGCTTTCCTTGAAGCTGTAAAGCTTGAAATGTATGCCGACCAGGTCTTCTGCTTCTCGCCCAAAGGTGATGTGATCAAGCTGCCACGCGGCGCGACACCGCTTGATTTTGCCTATGCCATTCACACCCGCATCGGTGATGCCTGTGTGGGAGCGAAGATTGACCATATGCGCGTGCCACTATGGACCCGTATCCGCAATGGCCAGTCTGTCGAAATCATTACAGCCGAGGGACAAACCCCGCAAGCCACGTGGCTTGATATGGCCGTCACGGGCAAAGCCAAAAGCGCCATCCGCCGCGCCCTGCGTGAAATGGACCGCGAGCGTTTCATCAAACTGGGCCGCGAAATTGCGCGCGCCGCCTTTGAGAACCTCGGCAAAAAATCAACCGACAAGGTGCTTGGAACTGCAGCAAAAAAACTGCGCCTCGAAGACTTTGAAGAGTTGCTCGCCCAGCTTGGAAGCGCCGAAATAACCGCCCGTAGTGTGGTGCAGGCAGTCTACCCCGACCTTGTCGAGGTGCAGGCCGAATCTGTGCCGCCCGAGCGCGCTGTGATCGGCCTCTCTCCTGACCAGCATTTTCAGCGCGCGCGCTGCTGCCAACCCCTACCTGGCGAGCGAATCGTTGGTATCACGTATCGCGGCAAAGGCGTTGTTGCACATCGGATTGATTGCGACAGACTGAGTGACCTGGAGGATCAACCCGAGCGGTGGCTAGACCTTCACTGGCAATCCGGCAACCATCCTGCCGTCTACCCTGTCACCTTGGAACTCACGATTGGCAACGATGCGGGAGTGCTCGGGAGGGTCTGCACACTCATTGGTGAAAGCAAGGCCAATATATCTGACCTTGAATTTCTGGATCGCAAACCCGACTTTTTCAAACTAAGAATAGACGTCGACTTGAGAGATGCTGAGCATTTGCACTCTCTCAACTCGGTGCTGGAAGCGGAAAACGATGTGGTTCACCTCGAACGGGTCATTGACCCCGAGGCCAGTATTGCGGACAACGTGTCAGAGGCAGAGGCGCAAGTGACGATAAGGAACTAAGGTTTGGTCTTCAAACGGCGAGACAAACGGGCTTGGTGGAAAGTCGTCGCAGATCTCATCTACCCCAAGGGGGGATGGACTCGCGCGTTTCATTATATACGCCACCGTCTTCACCGCCTGCCAGACCCGCCCCACAAAATCGCCCGTGGCATATGGGCTGGTGTTTTTACAACTTTTACACCCTTTTATGGCATTCACTTCGTCGTTGCGGCCCTTGTTGCACGTGTCATGCAAGGCAATATCATCGCAGCACTACTTGCCACCTTCTTTGGAAACCCGCTGACTTATATTCCTATTGGGGTCGCCGCACTCAAAACAGGCCATTGGCTTCTGGGAACGGAATTTGAAGTTGCCGAACAAAAACTGGGCAGAAAATTTACCGAAGCAGGCCATGATTTGTGGCATAACTTCATGTCAATGTTCACCGATGCGACAGCCGACTGGCATGGGCTGTCTGTGTTCTATGACGAAGTGTTCTTCCCATACCTCATCGGTGGGATTATCCCGGGCATTGTGACGGCCTCGATCTGTTACTACATCTCTGTCCCGCTCATCCGCGCCTACCAAAACCGCCGCAAAGGCCGTATCAAGCAGAAGTTGGCGGCCCTGCGCAAGAAAACAGCGAATAGCGGGAAATGATCTGGTTTCGAATTGCACTACGTGCGATCCGACACGTTGAGAAGGCGAGCATTCTTAAATGCCCCAAATTATTTATCGCAAAAAGAAAGATGTTGGGGTTTCTTGGGAAATTTGATCAAATCAGCTAAGCGTCGCGAATCGATGGAGCAGAGGTGCCTATGACAAACCCATCAAAACTCCGCCTTGGTGTGAACATTGATCATGTTGCAACCGTGCGCAATGCCCGTGGCAGCGCCTACCCCGACCCCGTGCGCGCCGCCAAACTCGCCGAAGCCGCGGGCGCGAATGGTATAACCGCACATCTTCGTGAAGACAGGCGGCACATTCGCGATGCAGATATCGACGGCCTCATGGCCGCTCTTACAACTCCGCTCAACTTTGAAATGGCTGCGACAGAAGAGATGCAGGCCATTGCCCTGCGCCACCGCCCTTATGCTGTTTGTATCGTGCCTGAAAAGCGCGAAGAACGGACAACAGAAGGCGGGCTTGACGTTGCGGGCGATGACAAGCGCCTCGCTCGCTTCATCGCCCCCCTACGCGAGGCAGGCTCCCGCGTTTCGCTCTTTATTGGCCATGAAGCATCTCAAATCCGCGCGGCAGCACGCATTGGTGCTGCCGTGGTTGAACTCCACACAGGCGCTTATTGCGATTACCACTACGCTGGAGAAGTTGACCAACGTGATGCAGAGCTCGCCGCTTTGAAAGAAGGCGCAAAACTGGCACGTTCGCTCGGACTTGAGGTCCATGCAGGCCACGGCCTCACCTATGAAACAGTTGCACCAATCGCCGCAATCCCAGAGGTGATGGAGCTTAATATCGGCCACTTCCTCATGGCCGAATCACTTTTTGTAGGGATGGAATTTGCCATTCGTGAAATGCGCCGCCTGATGGATGCAGCCCGCAATGCTTAAGCCCGCAGCATGATCCTCGGCATTGGAACCGATCTCGCCAATATCGAGCGCATAGCCGCCACGCTCGATCGCTTTGGCGACCGTTTTCGCAATCGTGTGTTTACCGAGACTGAACAACGCAAGGCAGATCGCCGCCTTGATACTCCCGGGACCTATGCCAAACGCTGGGCAGCCAAAGAGGCCTGCTCCAAGGCGCTCGGCACGGGCCTACGCATGGGTATCGCTTGGAAGGATATGCGTGTCAGCAACCTACACACAGGGCAGCCTGTGATGGAGGTGACTGGCTGGGCCAAAGAGCGACTTGATGAAATGACACCGGAAGGCCATGAGACCGTCATTCATGTCACCCTTACTGATGATCACCCATGGGCGCAGGCCTTCGTGGTAATTGAGGCGCGACCTCTCCACGCAAAACCATAGGCGCAAAGCCTCCCGAAGCGCGCCCGCCGGGTTGACAGCCCCGCCCCCGCACCTCATGTAGCTCCTAGCTTTCAGGGATAAATTTGATGACAACAGAAGTGAAAAAAAGTGGTGGCGGTTTTGTCGAAACCATCAAGACAATCTTCTACGCGCTGCTCATCGCAGGAGTGTTCCGTACAATTTTCTTCCAGCCCTTCTGGATTCCCTCAGGTTCGATGAAAGACACGCTTCTTATTGGCGACTTTCTTTTCGTAAACAAAATGGCATATGGGTATTCATACGCCTCCTGTCCCTCGGTGCGCATCCCTGCCGTTGGTATCAATATTGATGCCGAAGACATCTGTGGCTGGTCACGTGGTGAAAACGGCCGCCTCTTTGGCGGCGAGCCCGAGCGCGGTGATGTTGTGGTCTTCCGCCACCCTGTGAACGGCTCGGATTTCATTAAACGCCTCATTGGCTTGCCGGGCGACACAATCCAACTCAAAAACGGAGTGCTCCAAATAAACGGCACGCCTGTGAAACTCGAAGATGATGGTATTTTCGCCGAAACATTTGAAATGCAAGGGCCTCAGCGTATGCAGCCCGCGTGCGAAAACGGCTCTGTCGGCATCGGCGCTGAGTGCACCAAATCGCGCCAGACCGAAACCCTGCCCAATGGCCGTTCTCACAGTATCCTCAATATTGGTGAGCGCCGCGCCGACAATACCCCCCTCTTCACTGTCCCCGCGGGGCATTACTTTTTTATGGGAGACAACCGTGACAACTCGACAGACAGCCGGTTTGACCAGCGTGTCGGCGGCGTTGGCTTTGTGCCATACGAAAACCTGATCGGCCGTGCCGACCGTGTCATGTTCTCCTCTGCGGGCAGCTCCATGCTCTATTTCTGGACATGGCGCAGTGACCGTTTCTTCAAGAAAATAAATTGAAGCTCTCAGGTGATCTTCAAGCCTTCGAGGCACGGATAGGGCATGTCTTTACACGCCCCGAACTACTAATCCGGGCACTCACGCACAGCTCTATGTCTTCGCCAACCCGCCCCGACAACCAACGCCTCGAATTTTTGGGCGACCGTGTGCTCGGCCTCGTCGTTTCAGAGGCTCTGCTGAAAGACGACAAAAGCGCAAGTGAAGGCCAGCTTGCCCCCCGATACAACGCCCTCGTCCGCAAGGAAACCTGCGCCGATCTCGCGCGCGAGCTTGATATCGGCGCGGTCCTTAAGCTTGGCCGCTCCGAGATGATGTCTGGCGGGCGGCGCAAAACCGCGCTTTTGGGAGATGCTATGGAAGCAGTCATCGCTGCGGTCTACCTTGATGGCGGCTTTGAGGCAGCCAAAGCCTTTATCCTTAGGTTATGGGCCAGCAATATCAACTCTGTCGAAAGCGACGCACGCGACCCCAAGACGGCCTTGCAAGAATGGGCCCAAGCGCGCAAGCAACAACCGCCAAAGTATGTCGAGACTGCCCGCACAGGACCCGACCATGCTCCCGTTTTCACAATTGAGGCACAGCTCGAAAGCGGCGAAACCGCCAGCGCCACAGCCAGTTCCAAGCGTGCCGCCGAGCAAGGCGCAGCCGCGGATCTGCTGGCCAAGCTTGAAAGCAAAGGATGAGCGCCAACCGTTTAGGCGCGACCTTCATGGTGCTCTCCATGGCAGCCTTTGCCCTTGAAGACAGCTTTTTCAAAGCCGCCACCCAAACCATCCCCATCAGCACAGCGCTGTTGTGCTTTGGCGGCATCGGATTTTCTCTCTTTGCCGCCCGTTCAGCCCTCGCACGTGAACCGGTATTTCACCCCGCCTGCCTCAAGCGCACCATGCTCATCCGTTCCGCCTTCGAGCTGATGGGCCGGCTCTTCTTTGCGCTCGCGCTGGCCTATGCACCGCTCTCCAGCACCTCAGCCATCCTTCAGGCCGCGCCCATTGTTGTCACCTTCGGGGCCATCCTCGTCTTTAGCGAGGCCGTCGGCTGGCGACGCTGGCTCGCCATGACCGCAGGCTTCGCAGGTGTGCTCATCATCATCCGACCGGGTTTTGAGAGCTTTCAGGTTACATCGCTTTACGCCCTCCTAGCCACCATAGGCTTCGCGGGCCGCGATTTGGCCACACGAGCCAGTCCGCCAGCCATGTCCACAGCCCAACTCGGCAGCCTTGGCTTTTCGGTGCTCATTCTGTCTGGCCTCATCATCAGCCTGTTTGAAACAGCGCCAACAACCCTGCCCGATGCCAGAAGCCTCGCGCTCACAGCAGGTGCCGCCTTTATAGGCGTGCTTGCTTACTCTGCCCTCACCCGCGCCATGCGCTCAGGCGATATCGGCTTCGTTGCGCCCTTCCGTTACACACGGCTCCTTTTCGCCCTCATTATCGCCTTCACCGTCTTTGGCGAGCGCCCCGACAGCTTCACCCTCCTCGGTGCCGCTGCTATCGTCCTCGCGGGCGTCTACAGTTTTGCCCGTGCACGCGGCGCTGGAAGCTGACGTCGAAACAAGCTAAACAACCCGCAGCCTTTACTGGAGCAAATGACATGACCACACGCGCAGGCTTTGTTGCCCTGATCGGAGAGCCAAATGCTGGAAAATCCACCCTGCTCAACCGCATGGTCGGTGCCAAGGTCAGCATTGTCACCCACAAGGTTCAGACAACCCGCGCCCGTATCCGTGGTGTGGCGCTTGAGGGCGATGCGCAAATTGTTTTTGTAGACACCCCGGGCCTCTTCAAACCCCGCCGCAGGCTTGATCGTGCCATGGTCGCCGCCGCATGGGGCGGGGCAGCTGATGCCGATATCGTCGTGCTGCTCATCGAGGCACACCGTGGTATTTCCGAAGGCGTCAAACACATCATCGAAAGCCTGAAAGGCCTCAACCCCGGTCAGAAAGTCGCCCTCGCAATCAACAAGATCGACAAAGTGAAGTCCGACTCGCTCCTGCAACTCACTGAGCAGATGAACTCGCTCCACCCCTTTGTCAAAACGTTCATGATCTCTGCCGAGCGCGGCCATGGTGTGCCTGACTTGCGCAAATGGCTCGCCGCCGAACTTCCCGAAAGCCCTTGGCTCTACCCCGAAGACCAGATCGCCGATCTCCCCATGCGCATGATAGCCGCCGAAATGACCCGCGAAAAGCTCACCCTTCGTCTACACCAGGAGTTGCCCTACCAGCTCACAGTCGAAACCGAAGCCTGGGAAGAGCGCAAAGACGGTTCCTGTCGCGTAGATCAGATCATCTACGTTATGCGCGACGGCCACAAAGGCATCCTCTTGGGTAAGCGTGGCGAAACCATCAAAGCTGTCTCCAAAGCCTCCCGCGAAGATCTCGAGGAATTTCTCGGCCGCAAGGTCCACCTGTTTCTGCAGGTCAAAGTGCGGCCCAACTGGCTCGATGAAGCCGAGCGCTACTCCGAGATGGGGCTTGATTTCAAGGACGGCAACGCGTGACCCGGCTCACATCCGAATTCTGGGTGTCCGCCTACCTCACACGTTTGCGCTTACATGATATACCCGCCTTCGTTGTCAAACACGGCGACGATACGGCGGGCGCAGTCCTCGTCAAGCTCAACACTCTTGATGGCCAGGCACAGGCCTTCCAGCGCCGCTTTGACTTCATGACCGACAGCCGCAACTGGGAGTGTCTGGCCGAAGGCGAGGAAGCCGCCGTCGATGCCTCCCTCACCAAACAGCGCGCAATGGATCCGGACCTCTGGGTCATCGAGGTCGAAGACCGCCAAGGCCGAC
Source organism: Lentibacter sp. XHP0401 (assembly GCF_025751535.1). Lineage (GTDB taxonomy): Bacteria > Pseudomonadota > Alphaproteobacteria > Rhodobacterales > Rhodobacteraceae > Lentibacter. The sequence goes on from NZ_JAOWLC010000011.1 coordinate 24,923, forward strand.
ATCTGCTTGATGAGGCCGGGCTGTCCGACTAACCTTTTGTCAAAGAGGAGCGCATTATGCTGGACAAACTCAAAGTCATCGTCGGAGACGCACACGTCCTAACTGGAAAAGACATGGCCAGATACAGCCACGACTGGAGCCAGGAATTCAGCTGGACCCCCCTCGCCGTTGTCCGTCCCGCCAACACGGCGGATGTCTCCGCCATAGTGAAACTCGCCAGCGAGACAAATACACCAGTCGTCCCCGTTTCGGGCAACACAAACCTCGCCGCTGCCACAACAGCCGAGGGCGCACTGATGATCTCGCTGGAGCGGCTCAACAAAATCCGCGAAATCCGCCCCGAAGCCAAACTCGCCATTGTCGAAGCAGGTGTCATCCTGTCGACACTACGCGAAGCCGTCGCAGACCACGGGCTCATTTTCCCGCTTACCTTTGGCGCACAAGGTTCCGCGATGATCGGCGGCAACCTTTCAACAAACGCAGGCGGCTCAAACGTTTTGCGCTACGGAAACACGCGTGATCTCTGTCTGGGGCTAGAGGTTGTGCTTCCGAGCGGCGAAATCATGGACATCATGAGCGAGTTGCACAAAGACAACTCGGGCTACAACCTCAAGCACCTCTTCATCGGCGCGGAAGGCACGCTCGGCATCATAACGGCAGCCGTGCTCAAACTCTCCCCCAAGCCCCGTGCCTACGCCACAGCCATGGTCGCTGCCCGAAGTGTCACAGGTGCGCTTGATCTCCTGAACCGCCTCCAAGCCGCCACAGGAGGAAGTGTCGAGGCGTTTGAATACATGCCCCGCCCCTATATCGACATCCACATGAGCACCATTCAGGGGGGGCGCGAGCCTTTTGATGCGCCCCATGACGTGAATATCCTGCTCGAAGTTGGTGCAACCTCCGAGCAAGGCGCAGCCTTGGGCGAAGACGGGCGGCCAATGGTTGCGATCCAGCTTGAAGATACGCTCGCCGCGCTTTTTGAAGACGGCATCATCCACGACGCCGTCGTGGCCCAAAACGAAGCCCAACGCCGCGAAATGTGGGCCCGCCGCGAAGCCGCCGCCGAGGTGATGTTTGCGCAAGGTCCGATCATTAACAACGATATCGCTGTGCCTGTCGACAAGGTAGATGCCTTCATCACCATGGCGGATGAGGCGATCAAACAAGCCGACGCGCAAGCGTATCCCCTCATCGTCGCGCACCTTGGCGATGGCAATGTCCACTACGCTGTCAAAGCGCCAAACTATTCAGCCGCTGTCAAAGCGCGAACCGTCGAAATCGTGGAAGAATGCGTGCTCTCTTTCGGCGGCAGCTTCTCGGCCGAACACGGCATCGGAACCTACAAGCTCCCCTCAATGCAGCGGCGCAAAAACAAAGCCGCGCTCGCCACCATGCGCGCTATCAAACTGGCGCTCGATCCGAAAAGCATCATGAACCCGGGCAAGGTTATTCCAGAGTAGGGCGGCCGCTTTACCCGCCCCGCCCCGGCTCAGCCTGATCATTCGAGAAAAGGGCAATCTTATTGCCCTGCGGATCGCGCAAATAGCCCACATAAAACTGCGACCCATAGCTGGCACGAAAGCCGGGCTGGCCCTCGTCCGTTCCGCCTGCCGCCAGTGCCGCCGCATGAAGTGCGCGCACCTGCGCCTGATTGCGGGCCTCAAAGGCCACCATATTGCCATTGCCCGCCGTGGCAGGCGCACCATTGAAAGGCGCTTTCACATAAAAGTCGGGCGAGGTAGCGCGCTGCCCCGTCTCGACAGGAAGAATGTAGCTCAGATCCCCGCGATACTCTTCAAGCCGATAACCAAGCTCAGGCAGAAACGCCGAGTAAAACCGCTCCGCTGCTGCGATGTCGTCGGCCCCGACAGTGACATAAGCAATTATCCTACCCCTTCCTGAACAACACAACATACCCCTCATCCAGCGCATGTGCACCTTCGGTCTTGTCGCCATAAATCCGCACGGTTTTCAGCTTCAGATCAGCAATCTGCCCCGCAAGCTCCGCAAACTTCGCGGCAAACCCCGCCGCGTTCCAATGCGCCTTGCTCACGGAAATCGCGATCTGCGCGCCCGTTGCCGCCACCCGCAGCACTTCGTCCAAAGCCTCTGGCCCAACGTGGCCTGTGGTAAATGTCCCTGACGAAATCACAGCCCCGTAAGCGCCATCCACCACATCCAGCCGCCCTGTCATGTCGCCCAGAAACAGCAACCGATACACCCCGCGCTCTGCGGCCACATCCAGCATCTCTTGGCAGATGTCCACGCCGTCCACAGGCCCAAGCCCAGCCGCCGCCATATGCGCCCCTACAAGTCCTGTTCCTGCGCCAATGTCCAAAACAGGCCCTTGAGGGCAGCACCCAACGAACGCCTTAACAACCCGCTCGGGTAGGCAATAATCCATCCGCGCGGCAAAACCCGCATCATAGGTCTTGGCCCAAGCCGCATAAAGCCGCTTGCTGTCATCTGGGGTTTTCAGCCCATAGGCTGCATCAAGGTCTGGCTCCTCATCACTCATGCTCCGAGTGAAACAGCCTCAAGGCCTCCGAGCAAGCCTTACTTTTTCTTTGTGGTGGCCTTCTTCGCCGTCTCCAGCGCATCCAGCCGCGCCTTCAGCGTCTCGTTCTCTTCGCGAGCCTTCTGTGCCATGGCGCGCACCGCATCAAACTCTTCGCGCGTCACAAACTCACGGTCCGCCAACCAGCGATCCATCATGGATTTCATCGCCGTCTCGGCTTCGGTTTTCGCGCCTTGGGCCACACCCATCGCGTTTGTCATCAACTGGGAAATATCATCCAGAACTTTATTGCGTGTTTGCACGGGTCTTGTCTCCTTGGCACATTGCTTGCTCCCTATATGGGGCAGCGCGCGCGCATTCTCAAGCTTGACCGCACCCGCAAGGCAGGCAACAACGTGACTTATGTTAGCACAAATCCCCTTCCCCGAAGTTTCGCCCGAAATTTTCACGCTCCCCATCGGCGGCATGGAGTTCGCCCTGCGCTGGTATGCCCTCGCCTATATCGTCGGAATTATCATCGCATGGCGCGTCAGCATCCGCGCAGTGAGCCGTGAAGACCTTTGGGAAGGCGCTCCGCCCGTCACAAAACAACAGCTTGAAGACCTGCTGACTTGGATCATCATCGGCATCATCCTCGGAGGCCGAATCGGCTTCGTTCTATTCTATGAGCCCGCCTATTACCTCACCAACCCGTCCCAAATCCTCAAGGTCTGGCAAGGCGGCATGGCTTTTCACGGCGGCTTCCTCGGTGTGGTCGTCGCTTCATGGATGTGGTGTGCCCGCAATGGCGTGAGCAAAATCGCAGCTGCCGATACCATCGCACTTGGCGTGCCCTGGGGCCTTATGCTCGGCCGCTTGGCTAATTTTATCAACGCGGAGCTTTGGGGAAGACCGTCAGATGTGCCATGGGCCATGAAATTCCCGACCATGTGCCAAAACACCATGCTTCAAGGTTGTGAAAAAGCGGGCGAGTGGTTTTACACAGGCGGCGAGCTTACGCGCCACCCCTCGCAACTCTACCAGGCCGCCCTCGAAGGCGCGCTGCTCGGCCTCGTTCTGCTCTACCTCGCCTTCGCGCGCAGCGCGCTCAAAATCCCTGGTTTGGTCACTGGTATCTTCATTGCTGGCTACGGCACAGCGCGCTTTATCGTGGAGCAGTTCCGCCAAGCCGATGCTCAGTTCATCACATCTGAAAACCCCTTCGGCCATGTTTTCCTTGGCCTCACGATGGGTCAGCTCCTCTCGCTCCCCATGGTTCTCATCGGCGTCGCCATCATATTCTGGGCGCGCCGTCAGCGGGCGCCATGAGCGCACTTGAAAAGCATATCACCGCGCTCATCCGCACAAGCGGCCCGCTCACGCTTGCCGAGTTCATGGCGTTGTGCCTCCAACACCCCGAGCACGGCTATTACACAACCCGCGATCCCTTGGGCGCAGGCGGAGACTTCACCACAGCTCCCGAAATCAGCCAGATGTTCGGTGAACTGATTGGCCTCTGCCTTGCGCAAACATGGCTCGACATGGGCGCGCCTGCTCCCTTCACACTCGCCGAGCTTGGCCCGGGGCGTGGCACTCTCATGGCCGATATCCTGCGTGCCACACGCGGCGTCCAAGGTTTCCATACGGCTGCCGAAATCCTGCTTGTTGAAACCTCGCCAGCCCTGCGCGCGCGCCAAGCCGAGGCCCTCACAGGCCACGCACCGACGTGGGCCAACACTTTCGCACCCAAACCCCAACCTCTCTTGCTCATCGCCAACGAATTCTTCGATGCGCTTCCGATCCGCCAATTCATCCGCGATGAAGCCGGCTGGCGCGAGCGCGTTGTGGGCTTGGAAAACGGCGTTCTCGCCTTCGGGCTTACCGAAGCGACGCACCTCGCTGCCCTCGAGCACCGCCTCAGCGACACGCAAAAAGGCGATATCGTCGAACTCTCTGGCCACGCCGAGGCCATGGCCTCCGACATGGGCGCGCATATCGCCGCGCACGGCGGAACCGCGCTGATTATCGACTATGGCAACTGGCGCTCCTGTGGCGACACCTTTCAAGCCGTCAAGGCGCATAAAAGCGTCAGCCCGCTCGAAGCCCTCGGCACAGCCGACCTCACAGCCCATGTTGACTTTGAGGCACTCGTCCGCGCCGCTCAGCCTGCCGTGCACACGGCGCTCACGCCCCAAGGCGTCTTTCTTGAGCGCCTCGGTATCACCGCACGCGCGCAAGCCCTGGCCAAAAACCTCACAGGACAGGCCCTTGAAAGCCACATCATGGCACATCGCCGCTTGACGCACCCCGACGAAATGGGGACGCTCTTCAAAGTCATGGCGCTCACGCAAAAAGGTGCGCCCAGCCCCGCAGGACTTGAGAATGGTGCTTGAAATCATAACCGACACGGGCCTTGCGCCCTTTGCTCACGGGTTCTTCACCCGTAAGGGCGGCGCTTCGTCGGGTATTTTTCAAGGCCTCAACTGCGGTCACGGCTCCTCCGATCAAAGTGAAATTGTCGCTCTCAACCGCGCCCGCGTTGCGGAAGCGCTTGAGCTTGCCCCCGAATCTCTCGCTTCGGTGCATCAGGTCCATTCGCCCGATGTGATCCACATCACCGAGCCATTCACCGAAAAGCCGAAAGCTGACGCCATGGTCACCGCGACAAAAGGCATCGGTCTTGCAATCCTCACAGCCGATTGCCAACCCGTGCTCTTTGCCGATCCACATGCTGGCGTCATAGGTGCAGCCCATGCAGGTTGGAAAGGCGCGCAAACCGGCGTGTTAGAGGCCACCGTAGATGCCATGGAAGCCCTCGGCGCCAAAGCTGAAAATATCACTGCCGTCATCGGCCCCTGCATCTCGCAGCGCGCCTATGAGGTGGGTCAGGAGTTCTTCGAGCGCTTCATGGATGAGGACCCCGAAACAACCCGATTTTTCACCAATGGTGCCGCGCCCGACAAATACCTGTTTGATCTGCCAAGCTTCGGCCTCGCGCGCCTGCGCGCCCGTGGTGTAGGCGCGGCCGACTGGACAGGCCATTGCACCTACGCCGATGAAGAACGCTTTTACAGCTATCGGCGCACCACCCACAGGGGCGAAAAAGACTATGGCCGCCTCGTTTCAGTCATTCGCCTGTAAAGAAACAATCCCGCCCCAGCCTCGGTTTCGTTTCCCAATTACCGCGGTATTGTCCTCAAGTTGCCCAATCTGCGCCCCATTTGCAGGCTTTATTCACTCCTGAGCAACAATGAAGCCAGCAACGAATGGCACGTCACGAGGAGTAGGACACATGCAGGCAACCCCAAAGCGCAAGCGCTGGCTAGAGAACGTAATCAAAGCCGCCCAAAGCGAAACAACAACAATGCCGTGGGAGCGCGGATCACGCCGCGCGGTGTTTATCTCGACACGTAAACCCATTTCTGATGCGGCTTAAGGCAACCAGCCAAGCCACAGCCAGACACTGAACAACGACAAACTCGTCGCGACCAAAACAGAGGTCGCGGCGACTTTTTGTGCTTTGCCATAAATGCTTGCAAAAATATAGGCGTTCACACCCGGAGCCATAGCTGCCGTAATCACAGCAGAGCGATACTGCCCCACATCAATCTGCATCACCTTCCCCATGTTCCACACGACCGTTGGGTGTAAAAACAGCGAAACAACGCAAACAAACGCGACGATCTTCGCATCGCCCTTGATCTTGTAGCGCACCAAAACGCCCCCAAGCCCGAACAGTGCCAGCGGCAGCGCCGTGCTCACAATCATATCCAGCGCATCCCGCCCGACCTGCGGCAAATGAAGCCCCGTCAGATTCGCCGTAAAGCCAAGCAAAATACCCACCACAAGCGCATTGCGAAACATAGCTTTGCCCACAGTCGCAGGTAGCGTGCGCGCAGGCTGCCCCGTGGCATGTGCCCGCGCTATCTCCATCGCAGTGATGCCAAGCCCGTAGCAAAACGGCGAATGCACCGCGATGATGGCATAGTTCGCAGCCAGTGCATCCGCGCCAAATGCGCGCTCCGTTATTGCAAGGCCCATCATCACCGAATTGGCAAACAGGCAGCAAAAGCCGATGGCCACACTATCTTCCCAATCGCGCCTGAACACATATCGCGCCGCCAATAGTCCTACAAAAAAGCAGGTCGCCGAGCCTGTGTAAAAGCTAAGCAGCAAAGCCGGATCAAAGCTTTGCCCAAGGTTCAGCCCTGAAATCGCCTTGAAAAGCAAAGCAGGGATCGCAAAGTTCTGGGTAAACTTCATGACCGAGTCGATCACGTCGTTGGAGAACAAACCAAATCTAACCGTGCCATACCCCGCTCCAACAACAAGGAAAACTGGCAGGATGACATCCAGAAGCGCCTGCATGTTACGCCTTCAACTCAATCACCATACCGTCAAACGCGGGGGTGATATGCTCGGGCGTCTCCGCCTCAAGCGTGTCATAGTCGAGATCGTTGTGCATGTTCGTCAGAACAGCCCGCTTTGGCGCAGCCTGCTCGATCCATTCAAGTGATTTGGCCAAATGAGCATGGGTCGGATGCGGTGTGCGGCGAAGGGTATCCAGCACCCACACGTCCAAATCCGCAACAGCCAGCCAAGCCTCCTCGTTCATCGCCGCCACATCAGGCAAATAAGCCAAGTCGCCAATACGAAAGCCCAAAGCCTCAATGGAGCCGTGGTTCACCTCAAAGGGCAAAAGGCTGATCACTCCGCCCTTACCGCTCACCTCGATAGGTCCATCAATCGTGTTCATCTCGAGGATCGGCGGATAAGGGCTGTCTTTCGGCTGCACAAAAGCATAACCGAACCGCGCATAGAGATCGCGCTGCGTGTCGCCATCCGCCCAGACCTGCAGCCGCTTGCGAATGTTGAAAACAACCATCCGCAAATCATCAAGCCCATGCACATGGTCCGCGTGAGAATGTGTCCAGACCACAGCATCAAGCTCGCCCACACCCGCATCCAGAAGTTGGCTGCGCAAGTCGGGCGAAGTATCAATCAGCACCCGCGTTATGCCTCCGGCCCCCACACGCTCCACCAGCATTGAACAGCGGCGGCGCGCGTTCTTCGGGTTCGCAGGGTCGCAATCGCCCCAATGTCCACCAAGGCGCGGCACACCGCCTGACGAACCGCAGCCCAGAATGGTGAAGCGCATTCTGTCGTTCATGAAAATACCGCTTTACTAAACAAACGCTCGAAGTTTTGTTCACACTGCACCGCAAAACTTTCATAGCTCATGCCAAACACCTCGGCTGCAACCTTGGCAGTGTGCACAACATATGATGGCTCATTGCGCTTGCCCCTGAAGGGCGGCGGCGCAAGATAGGGCGCATCGGTTTCCACCAAAATCCGCTCCACAGGCGCGCTGGCAAAAATATCGCGGATCTCCTGGCTTTTGGGAAACGTTCCAATGCCTGACATTGACAGGTAGAACCCCAGGTCAAGCGCAGCTTCTGCCAACTCGCGGCTGGAGGAAAAGCAATGCATCACACACCCGAAGCCCGCGTTTTTATGCTCCTCCGCCAAAATCTGCACCATATCCTCATCCGCCGCGCGCGCATGGATGATCAGCGGCAAGCCCGTTTCGGCAGCTGCCGCACAATGAATGCGCAGGCTCTCCTGCTGCACCGCCTTGCTCTCGGCGGTGTAATAATAGTCCAATCCAGTCTCGCCAATCCCGACCATCTTGGGGTGCTGCGCAATGCGGCACAGCTCGTCTACAGAGGTCATCGGCTCCTCAGCCGCACTCATGGGGTGCGTGCCCGCCGCATAAAAAACAGGCGCAAACTCTTCGGCAATCGTCCGCACACTTGGCTCGTTCTTAAGACGCGTGCATATAATCACCATACGATGCACACCCGCCTCAACCGCGCGGCTCACAAACTCGGCGCGCTCTTCATCAAAATCGGGAAAGTCTAGGTGGCAGTGGCTGTCTGTTATCTTTATCTGTGATGTCATCTTGCGCTCTGCTCAGCCACTGATCGTTGAATACGCAAGAACGTATCAAGGATCAGCGCGGCAGGGTCAAGGTTCACCGCCCGCCCGTGACGCGCCCGCGCCAAAAGCTCGTCAGAAAGCTGCGCCCAGCGCTGTGCTGCATACCCATTGGGCGAAAGTCTCGCAAAAAGCTCTGGTTCGGCAGCGTGCGCCAAATCCTGCGCGCCCGGTCCCATCGCACCAGCTCGGGCGAGGCGAAACAAAAGTGTCTCAAGCAAAACCAAAAGCAAATCCAGTTTCTGCTCGCTCCCTCGCGCCGCAAAGGCCTCCGAAAGCCGCATCACGCGCGAACGATCGAGCTTAGGCAAGCTCTGGAAAATCGCGATTAACTCACCGTAAAGCACCAACCCCTCAAGGTCCAGAATGCGTGCTGCCGCACCCACAGAGCCACCAGAAAGCGCGCTCAAAGCCTTTGCCTCGTCCTGGCCTAGCGCCGCCTCAATGCCTGCCGCCAGCAAGGCCTGCGCCATATCTTCAGGCGCCAGCGTCGCCAGCCGAAGCTCTCGACACCTTGAGCGAATTGTCGGCAATAGCCCCGCTGGCTGATGTGCAATCAGCAAAAACGTGGTCAGTTTGGGTGGCTCCTCCAGCATCTTCAAAAGCGCATTCGCCGCCTGCGTGTTCATCTCGTCCGCTGCATCAAGAATGACAACACGCCGCCCACCCTCAGCCGCTGACATCGACAAAAAATGCCCAAGCTTCCGGACATCATCCACAACAATCACATCGCGCAGTCGCTTGCTCTTTTCCTCTACCGATCGGGTGATACGAAACAAGCGCGGCTCCGAGCCTGCCAGAATACGCTGCAAAACAGGATGATCGACACGCACATCCAGCCGCTCGGGCTTTGCATCCGGCATGTCACCAAACATTCCCGTCTCGGCCTCTTCTTCTGTCAGCAAAAATCGCGCGATCCGCCATGCCAGTGTCGCTTTGCCAACACCCTTTGGCCCAGTCAGAAGCCACGCATGGTGCAAGCGTCCTGCGTTATAGGCCTCCAAGAACCGCGCTTCGGCACCTGCCTGCCCGTAAAGCTGCACCGTGTCACGCGGATGCGGTGTACCGTCCAAACGGTCAGGCTCGACAAGTGCTTCTTCCACCATCAGAGCGCCGCCCTGACAGCCGCTAAAATATCCACCGCAATCGCCTCAATGTCGCGCCCCGCATCAATCACGACAAAGCGCTCGGGCGCAGCGGTCGCCAAGTCGAGGAAACCTTTCCGCATTGCGACTTGCATCTCAAGCCCCATGTCTTCAAAGCGCTCTTCGGTTGTCTGGCGCGCCTTGGCACGCGCCAATCCAAGTTTCGGGTCCATATCAAACAACAGTGTCAGGTCCGCCTCCCGCCCGATCATAAGCGCATGCAACTTGTCGACTACTTCCCGCAAATCACCGCGCGTGAGGCCTTGGTAGATACGCGTTGAGTCAACAAACCTGTCACAAATTACAATCGTTCCCGCCGCCAAAGCCGGCTCGATGGTGCGCTCCAGATGGTCGCGCCGCGCAGCTGTAAAAAGCAAAATTTCTGTCTCGGCAGACCAACGGTCAGGGTCGCCCTCAAGCACAAGGCTGCGTATTTCTTCTGCACCCGGAGATCCCCCGGGCTCGCGTGTGAGCAATACTTTGTAGCCAGCCGCTTCCAGCGCTTCCTTCAAAAGCTTCGCCTGAGTCGATTTGCCAGACCCGTCCACTCCCTCCAGCGTAATAAACAGCGCTTTTGTCTTGCTCAAAGCGCGCCCTCGGCCTCGGCCAAAAGTTTGCTCATAGCCCGCTGCGACGCCGTGCGCAGTCGTACCATCACACCGCCCTGCGCCACATCAGAAGCCGCAATTAAAGGCACTTCTGTTGCCTCTAGTCCCTCGGGCCGGATAATCAGCTTGCCCACTTCATCCCCCGCTTTCACAGGCGCTTTCAGTGGACCATTGTAAACAACTTCAGCCTCGACTTTACCATCGGTACTACCCGTGGGCACAAGGGTGTTCAAAGGTTTTGCGGCAGTTAGCGCAACACGGTCAACCTCGCCCATCCAGACTTCGGCTTCCGCCACGACCTGACCTTCTTTCAAAAGCTCGGCAGTGGTAAACTGGCGAAATGCCCAGTTGGTAATCGCCTCCGCCTCACGTGCGCGGGCCTGTTCGGTCTGTAATCCCGAGATCACAAAGACAATCCGCCGCGATCCCTGCTTGACGGAGCCGACGAGGCCATAGCCAGCCTCTTGCGTATGCCCCGTCTTCAAACCGTCTGCGCCAATGCCAAGGCCCAAAAGCGGGTTACGGTTAAAGCGGTTCTGGCTTTCCGTCTCGTCAAACAAAAATTCTTTCTCCGCAAACATCTCGTAAAATTCGGGAAAATCATCGATCATCCGTGTCGCCAAAATCGCGAGATCACGCATCGACATGCGATGCCCGGCATTAGGCCAACCGTTCGAGTTGGCAAATGTCGAATGGGTCATGCCAAGCTCTTTGGCCCGCTCTGTCATAAAACGCGAAAAGCCCGCCTCTGTCCCGTCCGGGCTGAGCGCCTCGGCGATCACGACACAAGCATCATTGCCCGAAAGCACGATGATCCCGCGCAACAAATCGCCCACCTTTACACGCTCTCCCGCCTGCAAAAACAGAGTCGAACCGCCATAGCTCATCGCATGCTCCGAGACACGTAATGTCTCGTCCATTTTCAGCCGCCCGTCACGCACCGCTTCAAACGCCACGTAAAGCGTCATCAGCTTGCTCATGGAAGCAGGCGGCAAAGGCACGTCCGCATCCTTGGATAGCAAGACAGTCCCAGTGGTATGATCAAGCACAAAAGCCGAGGTGGCCTGCGTCTCAAAGGCTGAAAGCCTGGCAGGCTGCCCTAAAAGGACAACCGCGAATCCAAGCATAAAAAGGGCTGCGCGCAGCATAAGCGCCTCCATCCGTTTAAGTATGTTAGTTCTTGACCGCGTAAGCATCGTTAAAGCCCTGTGATTTGACCTTCTTGATCAGCTGGGCCAGATCAGACTTGCTCTGCGCAGGCCCAACGATAACCCGCCAGAAAGTTTTGCCGTTAAGGCTCTGCTGTTTCACTGTCGGAATCATCCCCGCCGTGCGCATCGCTGTTGCAGTGTTGTTGGCGTTTTTCTCAACACTGAAAATCCCGATCTGCACATATGGCTTGGCCAGCGTAGAGCTGCCAGGTGTCGCCGCTACAGGTTTCGGCGCTGGCGTCGATGCAGGTGCGGCCGCTTCAGCAGCTTCGATAGCTGCCCCCGCGCTATCGATCGGATCAAGCGAAGTCTCCGCGACAAATTCAGGCTCGCTCAGGCCAGCGGCCTCATCCGCTTCAACGGCAACATCCTCCCGCCGAAGCGCCGTCACATTCAACTCTTTTGGAGCCCCCGCCAACATGCCCAGCGCGTCCGCGGCATCCGACGATATCTGCAAACGCGGCCCAGGGTTCTCACGCTCGCGTCGGAACAAAGCCCCCACAACAAATTTACCATTCGCTGGGTTGCGAATAATCACCCGCTCCGGTTCCTTCACCTCAGGATGTGCAACCCAGACACCGCCCAGAGAAGGGCGGCCATCCCATAAACCAGCTTCAGTGACCTGGAATACTTCTGGCGCCTCCACATCGCGCTCGACAGTCTTTTGTCCAAGCGTTTCAGACATTGCCCCCGCCGCAGCCTCCGGCTTCGGTTTGAAAAGGTTAAATTCCCGCCCCTCTTCACAGCCTGCCAGCGCTAAAGACGCGCCAAGCACAAGCCCCAAGCGCCGCGTAGTCCCGAACTTACCGAACTTAATTTGTTTTTGCATACTGCTCTCTGCCAAAATAACACTGGCCACCTGTTTCAAAGGCCCGTGCCCACCACATTGCACGCTTTTCCATGCGTATTGCTTTCCAGCTTAGCGTTTTGGGGCGCTTATGAAAAGTCTACCCTTCACAATCGGCGTAATTTCGTCACCCACGAAAGCCGTGCTTATGTCACTTCTGTAAAAATCTCGCGCGTAACTGTATTTTTGAGGTTTTCACGGCCGCAAACACAGGCTAAGGAAGCCGCGTCGGAGGAGTGGCAGAGTGGTTGAATGCACCGGTCTTGAAAACCGACGAGGGTTAACGCCCTCCGTGGGTTCGAATCCCACCTCCTCCGCCATTTTCTGGCATCCAATGCACGTAGTTGAAAGTTGCTGACAACGGCGCCCGACAAAAGGGCCCGTTAGGTTAGGTTAGCTTAACGGCATATCTTCGCGCAAGAATTCCACATAAAATGTTGAGCCTTCGCCCAATACACTCGTGAAATCAATCTTGGCACCGTGCGCTTCGAGAATACGCTTTGAAATGTTAAGGCCAAGCCCCGTCCCCCCAAAGCTACGGGTATCCGAGGAATCAATTTGCCCAAATTCTTCGAATATTTTGCTATGAGACCCCTCAGCGATGCCAATGCCTCTGTCTGCAACTAGAATTCGGACATAATTTCCGCGCCCTTCAAGGGTCACGTAAATTTCGTCCTGCTCATCGGAAAACTTCGCGGCATTGGACAACAGGTTTGTAACAACCTGCTCTATCCTTCTGGCATCACACCGCACCCAAAACTTGTTTCGCTTAACATCAGTGTTAATTTTCACTCCTGCACTTTTGGCAAACGGCTGGAAGCGATCGACGGTTTCTGCAACCAAATCCCCAATATCTATTGTCTCCAATGAGAGATCCAGCTTCCCGCTTTCTGCCCGTTGTAAAAGCAACAGGTCGTCAACAAGGTTAGCGAGCCTGTGCGTGTTACGAGACGCTATTTCGAGCGGTTTGCGCATTTTTTCGGGGATGTCACCCAATGCTCCTGAATTCGCCAAATCCAACCCGCCTTTAATAGAGGTCAAAGGCGTGCGTAGTTCATGGCTGACTGTAGAGAGAAATTGGGTTTTCGCGATATAAGCGGCTTTGGTCTTTTCATGCTCTGCCTCAAGCAGAAGTCGACTCTGTTGAGATGCGGAGTACCCTGCGAGAAAGTTCCTTGCCAACTCGAAAAGAAAACCCAGAACAAACAACACTGTAAAGAAATTCAGCCACAGCTCCGAAGATAGCGGAGGCTTTAAAGTCCACAGATTGTAAGTCGGGATAAAAATGATTGCAGCAACATAGATTGTTAACCGGACAGCAAGCACGGGTAGAAAATGATGATTGTTCATCGTAGCAAAAATCGAAGCTGAAACCAGGATAAACATAGGCATAAAATGCCCTGATTCAGCATGCTGTTGCAGGGCGAACGAAATGGCAAAAAGCGCGATTGCGACAGAGCTAAAGAACGTCCCAATATATATTTTCCGCATAGAACTGCGAATATCGTCAATGCCCCATTTTCTGCGCGCTATGATGCTCCGAAAAACGCAGGCATCATAAACTTCACATATCATCACAAGAACATAGAAGGTTCCGGCTATAACCCAGTTGTAATACGCGCCAGCTAAACATGTTGCCGCAGTGTATATGAGCAGCCGTTGCGCATAAAGTTGCAACCCGACCTTGGCGTAGTCACGAATTCTACGCCTGATCGGCTTAAGGTCGCTGGCTGCTAAAGATTGGCCAATGTTTGGAAACCCGGTCAAATCCAGCGCCCTCCGCTAAGTAATCCACACCAATAGGTTGCATTCACTCAGCTTCACTATAGATTTGATTGAGTGAAGGCGAAAGTGTGTCAATTTTGTGTGCTCCATTCGAAGTTCAGTTCAAAAAAGAAAAAACGAAACGCTCGAGGCAAATACAAACATGGGATATTCTTCTTCCACTCAGCAAACTACGCTTGCAAGAGATGTTTTTCCTAACATTACAGAAACCGCGGGAAAAAGCGACAAGTCACCATCAAAAAATATGTCCAGTCCCACCAACCGTGTTCTCCGCTCAACAAATAGGGAACCCAACGACCGCATTCGTAGCACAATTCTGTCTGTCAAAACGGCGCACCTATACGGCGAACTCTATGGAGATTTCCTCCGTGCGCGAAAACGCGTTTTCATTGACACGAAGTCTTGGGATCTACCTCAAGTCGACGGAATGGAATTTGATCAATATGATACTCCACAAAGCCGGTCTATCGTGCTCCATGAGTATGGTGAAATCCTGGCAGGCATCAGGTTATTGCCAACCCAGGCACGTTGCGGATGTTATAGCTACATGTTGCGTGATGCACAGCTTAGTATCATCAACACCATCCCACAGCATGTTCTCTATGAAGAAGCACCCAGCGCCAATTATATCTGGGAGGCGACACGGCTTTTCATTTCACCCGATGTCCCGGCCAAACGCCGCCTAATGGTCCAGTCAAGGCTGATGCAAGAAATGGCAAGGGCGGCCAAATCTGAGGGTGCGACACATGTTATTGGTATCGTTCCATACGTTTTCAAGCGTTGGTTAGAGCGAATAGGAATGGGAGCTCTCCCTATTGGCCCGAAACTGACAATGGACGGAGATACCTCGCAGGCAGCAATAATGCATGTTGCGGCTTTTTAAGTTCCTCCTCGAACACTCAGCAAAAGCCGAAACATCACTCGTCCTATTCTACTGGTTCTTTCTGCCTTCAAGCATCCAACCGAGTTACGATTGTGGTGAACCAATTCAACCAACGAGTGCGGCAAGGCCTAGCCCGCCCAGCGCCTTCTCGCGCTTTTCCATACGGGCTATAGCTGCTTTGCTTGCTCTTCTGAAATTCAGTTTCGCCATTGCGGTTAAAGGAAGGGGCGTGCCCACAATCGGTTCGGGTTGAGCACCAGGCCGCCACATGAGTGGCAAACCCTCATTCTCCATGCTGCGCAAAATCTCTGTCTCTGCTGTCAACGCATCGAAGTCCTTTAGGCCACGAGTTGCCCCCAAAAACACGCCATTTCCGGCATGGGTCATGAATGTCTTGTCAGACTTGAGAGCATAGTGCATCGCGTCGGCCGCAGCCTTCAGGAAGTCCACAAATTCCAAAGCTTTCGTTTGTTCAAAAATCCTGTCGATATTGCCAATCTTCATAGCAATTAGATTGATATCACAGTCATCACTTCGCGTGGCGCGCTCCAAGTAGTTTTGAAAGAACGAATGCGGCAATAGATATTCACCGGTTACCTGAAACTGCCCCTCAGATAGAACCGTATCGAGCTTGGATTTCGACAAGGTCTCGGTTTTCTTCTGCTTCTCGCTCGAAAGACGCTGAACGGCAATGTAGCTATCGATTGCAGCTTGCCGCTCCTGAACAAGACGTTCGGCTACTCTGATACGGGTCAACACCTCAAAGAACTCGAACGGCTTGGCAATATAGTCGGTCGCACCGCTGGCAAAAGCCCGCTCGACGGCTGCGTGGTCCTGATGCTTTGTAATCATAAGGATTGGCGTGCTATGATAGCGCGCGAGCCTCCGGATATCCGCGCAGAGCTGAATGCCGTTTCTTTCCGGCATTTCAACATCAAGAAGAATGCAATCATATGCAATCTCAGCTTCACTAATGTTTCGCAACGCTTCAAGCGGTGAAGACATCAGTGTCACCTGCTCATAACCACCTCCAGTGAGACACAGCTCCAAAAGGTCCAATGAGACGCGATCGTCATCGACAGCTAAGATTTTCATAGTGATCCTACTCTTTCGTTTTCTTGCTCTAACGTTGACCATAGAAGGCCCAACTACCCGCTCGAGGGCTGCCAAAGCCTACTCACCTATAAGTAGTAAATCCGAATATTGTTCAAATTGTGAAAACTCTTCAGGAAGTCGAACCCGACAATGGAATTTATAGAGAATTCCATAATAATTACATGCTTCAGAACACCGCATAACCTTATTTTACTTGGGGATCAGGCAAGTCCCGCTTGCAATAAGCGAGAATTCGCCTCCCTTAAAATATGAGCTTTCCACCTGACTTTCCGGGATGGGAAATTTTTTACCTGAAATCAGATTGAAGCCTCCAAAATGCCATCTTCACACAATATTCAACTATAAGATGAGACAACAAAGCATTCATTCGGAGGCTGTCACCATGCGTATCCTATTGGTCGATGACGACCCTATTTTCACCGCCCTGATTACAGAAAAACTGGCGGAAATGGATCTCGACGAAATTACCGTTGCATATTCGGCAGAAGATGCGCTTGATTTGGTGGCTCGGGAGCGTGTTCCGTTTGATTGCTACCTTCTCGACATCATGCTTGGCGGAATGGACGGCATCGAGCTTTGCACGCAGTTACGAAACCGGCGCGAATGCAGGGCAGCTCCGATCATTATGATCACATCGGGAACCGAAGAACGATTCATGGAACGTGCGTTCGAGGCCGGTGCAACCGACTTTTTGAGAAAACCGATCGAGCAGACAGAAATTGTTGGCAGAATAAAATCCGCAATGCAGCTTGTCGAAACGCTAAAAAAAGAGAAGCAGGGGCGACATGCCTTGCGGGCTCTTATTTCTTTCGCATCAGATTTCGATCTCATCGACCTGACAGAGCGAGTGCGCTTTCCCGAAGTCGATGGCATGGTCGATTACTACCAAATCGAGAATAGCTTCTTGAGAATGAAGGAAGGGCTGTATCAAATGCACCTCTTCCGCGTTCGGGTGCGAAACTTCACAGCCCTGAATAACAAATCCAAACGTGCCGATATCCTGCAACAGCTGCAAGCGATCAGCGCCACAATTTCCCAAACAGCCACAGCCCAACGGTTCCAATTTGCATATATCGGGCGGGGATGCTTCGTCTGTTGTGTGATTGGCCGGCACTATATGATCCCTGATCTGTTCCAGCTTCGGTTGCGCCAAAACGCAACCCAAGCACTACAGAATTTGCCCGCCTGTGACAGCTTGGACGTCAAGCTGGATGTTTCGGAAATATCATCAAAACGCATCCTGTCACGTGAGGATGCGTTGACCCTGCTATCCAAAGAGCTTCAAGCCGTTACCGCCGGCGCATCTGCTATCTTACCCAATGTTGATACAATAGAGCACCAGATCTTCTCCTTGATAAAAGAAGAAGGGCAGAAGCTTTTGGTTGATCGTTGAGCAAGGCAACATCCGACATTTCCGAAGCATGTTCCCGAGCCACGTTGCACACAGATTGCTCCACCTCTAGAGCAGTTGGCGTGCGGCTGATTGCAAACAAACAAGACGCGGAGCGATCATGGTATTTAACGCCCTCAATAAGTAACGTATGCTTATCAAACAGCCAGGCTCCACTTAAGGATAAGTGTTATCCAATATAAAACCGGAGTGGTTTACGCCCCAAATCCGAGACAAAAACAATTCTACTTTTCTTAAGATAATCGGAATTCGCCATATTGCCGCCAGATTTCTCGCTCAGATTGTATTGTGAAAGCGCTGAACACCCCGATGGGTAAATAATAAGAGCGCAGCAGTTTTCTGGAGCAACCGATGCACATTCTAGCCGTAGACGACGACCCCATCATACTCGAAATCCTGAGTGCTTTTGTAGAAACGATGGACGACCATGAGATCGTCACAGCAGAGAGCGTTGCGGATGCCCTGAACATCATCGAGCATCAGGAAAAACACTTCGATTGCTTCCTGCTCGACATTCAGATGCCGGGAACCGATGGTATCGAATTCTGCGGTATTTTACGCGAGATGAACGCTTATCTGCGGACACCGATTATCATGCTGACCGCGATGTCCGAGAAAAGTTACATCGACAAGGCCTTTAATGCGGGGGCAACTGACTACATCACAAAGCCCTTTGAGTTAAACGGCCTCAAGGGCCGGTTGAGTCTGGTTGAAAAAATCGCCATCGAGGCGCGCAACACTTCGAGCAAGCTGACAAACGCCAGCCCACTGCGTCGGAACCGGGACCTTGTGCAACAAGAACTTAATTTGCACAGCCCGATACCAATCTTTGATGTTGATGGTGTGATCGAAAATCACGCTATGGAAAACTACGTCACCAAGCTGTCTCGCTCAGAGCTTTGTGGCTCGGTTGTAATAGGTTTCACCATCCGACATGCCGCTGATCTGTTCTGCAACCTGTCTGATTTCGATTTTTCTTGCGTCATTACAGATGTAAGCGAAGCCATTTCTGATTGCTTGCTTCCAGCGCAACGTCTTGTATCATATGCTGGCAACGGCACATATGTAGCCGTCGTTGAAGGAGTCACGCATATTGATCTTGAACGCCTGGTCAATCAAATGAATCGCTGCATTCATGCTATGGAGCTATGCACCAGCGATGGCATGAGCCTAGATGTGCGCATTTGTGCAGGCCGGCCAAATCGCCTCGTCTGGAGAAAAGGCACCGCCGCAGTAGAAGCATTGCGCGAGGCACATATCAGTGCAGAAGACGCGGCCGAACAGCTTGAAAGAGAGCTCAGCTGCATCTGGTCAACAGAAATGACAGCGTGATGCAAGCCGGTCTGGCCGCAAATCTTGAACCGATCCGCGCGCGCTTTCTGAAGCTGCTTCAAGAGCGAAAAGCTGAAATACAGCATAATCTGGAAGTTGCAGCCGAAGCACCGGATCAGGCCGATCAGGCTCTCTTAAACATTGCCGCCGTTCTTCACAAAATAGCAGGCACGGCGGGGACGCTTGGGTTCGAACAACTTGGCACGCGGGCGCGCGAGATTGAAAATCTGATCCTAGAACATAATGGTGATCAAAGCGTGCAGCACAGTGAACTCTATCCAGTGATCAACGCGTTTCTGGACCAGCCTTTACAAGCAACATAGGCGGCCCAGTAGCTTTCATCGTATTTTCCAACACGGACGAGCTATTACGCATCAGCTCCAGCAGCCACGATATCTAGAATTTGCTGCCCCAAGGTAACCGGATCAAACGGCTTAATAATAACCCCCAATGCTCCGGTTCTTGTAAATTCGTCTATCTCGTTGGGCTGAGCTCGTGCGGTCATGTAGATCGCAGGAACGGTCGCAAGATGGTCCATTTCACGCAGCTTCGATAAGGTTTCCGGCCCTGACATACCCGGCATCATCACATCCAGAAGCAAAACGTCAGGGGTGACATTCCCGGAGCCTACAATAGCAGCTTCACCGCACTCATACTGAACAACAGTGAAATCGCCGGTCATCTCCAAGGACATTTTCGCAATCTCGCGTATGTCCATGTCATCTTCCACATGAAAAACAATCATCCTAGTCTCCCTGTATCACTCTCGCGACAGTTGTCTTCGCTCGCGGCGTTTGGCAGATCGACGTGGAATGTTGTGCCAACACCCAAACGACTCTTGAAGCTTATAACGCCACCCTGGTTGTTAACGATCGCCTTCACAATGCTCAGGCCAAGACCGGTGCTACCGGTCGAAGCGCGGTTTTGTGCACCAATTTGCACAAAACGTCCAAAAAGTCTCTCCTGATCTTCAGTCGCGATGCCCTCTCCATGATCAATAACGCTCATTCTGTTCATATCACCATGGCGCATCAATCGAATCGTGACATGTCCGCCGGCAGATGAAAATTTGATCGCATTTGAAAGCAAATTTACCAGAACTTGCACCATTCGGTTCGGATCAACAAATGAAATCATGTCCGAATCAACGATATCAATATCAATCGTCACATCAAACCGGCTCTTGAAGCCCTCGATTGCCTCAACGGCATCGTTAACAAGCGAGACCAACTGCACATGGTCATTGTCAAACATCATGGCCCCGTTTGTAATCTTATCAAGGTCCAGAATGTCGTTGATAATAAGTATAAGTCGGTCAGCGTTCCTATGGCAGATCTGTACCATTTGCAGAGCCTTGGCGGGCATCTCGCCGGCAGCGCCAGAAAGGATCAAGCCCATTGCCCCCTTTATCGCAGTCAAAGGAGAGCGAAGTTCATGGCTTACGTTTGAAACCAGTTCCCTTTTCTGCCTGTCCGCCTCGAGTTGTCCGGTGACATCACGAAAGACAGCAATGGCGACCGGCTCTGCAAACTCGCCTTTGGCAAGCTGAAGGCTGACATCGAATTGAGAACCAAAAAGGCCAACATCTAATCTGACAGTTTCGCTCTCATGAGAGGTCAACTCTCCGAGATGTGCGCGCAAGTCCCGTTCGGGTAAGCCCATAATGCTTTGGACAAATTCCTGACTGGAACTGCGTATCAAAGACCGCTCCGTCAAACGGGCCGCGGCGCTGTTCATATGACATAGAATGAGTGATTCAGAGTGAAACACAATAATCGGATCAGTCAGAGCGTCTAAAGTCCCCCAACCATCAAACTGTGGAACTTTATTTTTAAGACTATCACTAAAAAGCATTGCAAAAACCTCACATAGTCACGTTCATTCGCAGCCATTATCAGGCTGCCAGCATTTAATTTATCGTTTCTTAATGAAGGAAGGGTTAACCCGTAAATGTGGTTTATTTCAGGAAAAGTAATGGCCTTAGTTTCATACAATCTCAAAAAAGTATCGTCAGCTCTGACGGCAATACACTAAAGAACGCTAGGTCAGGTTATTCACAAAAAATCGTTATCATCCTTGAGCTGCAAGACATTGTGAGACGCCCTGTTCTTTCTATTCACGGGCTTCAAACCTTGATCTGCCTGTTCCAATTGCGCCAGCGGCAAAGTGAACCAGAATGCCGTTGGTGAAGCTTCTTTGCTTGAAAAGCCGATCCTTCCATCCATTCGTTCAATAATCTGCTTGGTAATATTCAGCCCCAAACCGGTTCCGCCTTTTGCCCGTGTATCCGAAGCATCAGCTTGAGAAAACGGTTTAAAAATACGCGACTTAAATTCATCTGTAATTGTAGGGCCATCATTCAGAATGCAAACAAGCGCCTCCCCTTCGAGTTCCTCGAGATGAACCTGTACGACGGTATCACTAAACGAGTACTTACACGCGTTGGATAGCAGGTTCACGATAGCTTGCTGGGTGCGGTTTGAATCCATCAGAACCCTGACATCTTTCTCGGGAACCTTCAGAGAAATTGACGTCTTATGCTGCTCCGCAAAAGGATGCATTTGCTCGACACTATCACTCAACAACTGAGTCATACTGCTTGGTTCAACGTCAAACGCAACTTCTCCCGAGCTGATCTTCTCGAGATCAAGAATATCATTCACAAGAGCCGCCAGACGGTCAGCATTGCTTGACGCAATTTCGACAAGACGCGCCGCACCTTTGGGCATGTCTTTTATCATCGAGACCTGCATAAGTCCGAGCGCACCCTTTATCGAAGTGAGCGGTGTTCTCAATTCGTGACTGACAGTCGCTATGAACTCCGATTTCATTTTCTCGATGTTCTTTTTGTCGCTTATGTCGATCACTTGAACGATGAAGACATCGTCATTCTCAGAGGGATCATACGTCCAGGCCACACTGAGAAGCCCCCAAGTCGCAGGGCCAGTTTTAGGAAAGATCAGGTATTCCCCTTGAAGCGATGAATGGGTCACGTGATCAAGCTTTTCGAATGCATCCAATAATTCGGAAAAATCTTCATCGGAGATGAGGTCGCGAAAACGCAGACCCGAGAACATCTCCTCCTCGGAATATCCCGTCAGATCACACAGAGCCGCGTTCATACCTAAGAATTTACCGCGCTTGTTAAAAAGAGCCATCCCCACAGGCGCTTGCTCAATCAAGAATTCAAACCTTTTCTGGCTTGCTTTCAACGCATCACGCGCCTCGCGGAAGGCTGTAATATCTGTTTGCGCCCCAAGCAGGCGCAATGCGCGGCCGTTAGCATCGCGAGTGACAACGACAGCATCTGATTTCATCCACCTGACCTCCCCGTCGTCAAACACAACACGGTATTCCGCGACCGAGCGATCCAACACCCCATCAATGCACTTTCGGTCCAGCTCTCTCAGGCTTTCTCGATCATCAGGATGAACCAGAGACATGAAATACGCCTGAGTATCAAAATCAGAGACGGTGTCGGGAACCCTCATCAGTCTCAGCCAACTGTCAGATACAACCGACTTCTGGGTTTCAAGGTTAACATCAAACACGCCAATTTGCGCCCCCTCCAGCGCAAGGTTCCAGCGTTTTTCATTGGCTGCAAGTCGTCGGGCACTCTCCTCTCTTTCGCTGACGTCCTGTATCAGAAGCGTAGAGCGCGCCACGCCATCAGCAGTTGACCAATCATTTCGCTCAATCATGAGTCTTCGCTCAGGTTGCTCGGAAAGCCTTGCGGGTCTGGCGCTGCCATGGGGGGCTTCGACCTCATCGGAAAAGGTAATAATGCTGCTTATTTCCTTCTCCTGTGAGATATTCACCTCTCCCAAAAGGCTCTTGGCCGCTTGGTTTCCAAAAATGATCCGATCATTCTCATCCAGCACACAAATCGAAAAGACTGCGTTATCGATGATGGATTGGTTTTCTTCGTTTTTGGCGCGAATTTCTTTGGTTTTCAAAGCGACATCCGTTTCAATGCGCAATTCCCGTTGGGAAATTGTCTCCATTATGAGATGAAGAAGAAGCAGAATGGGCAAACCAGACAACAAAACCGCCCACTTCGCGATTGATGAACTGGCGCTCTCAAAGGCAGGCGTGCTTTGCCAAACCAAAGTCCATTTACGCCCGAATGCATCAATGTTGCGCGTCACCTCAAATAAAGGTTCCGCAGCGGAGCTCTCAGGCCCATCAGAAAATCGACTTGAAATTTCGTTTTCAGAAGAGCCGTCATATACATTCAGGGTAAACGCTCGCCCCTGCTGCTCGGACAAAGTCTCAAAGAGAATCTCACCGATAATCGGCATATAAGCCCAGCCCAAAAAGCCGTCCCCGCTTCCGGCCTCGGTCTCATATTCTGCTTGCTGCTTGTAAATAGGTCTCAAGAGAAGATAGGCGACCTTACCTTTTGTGTCTTGAACCAGTTCAATCGGCTGACTGAGCCTTACCTTGTTCATTTCGCGCGAGAGTTCCGCCGCTCTCCTGCGATTTTCCTCAAAAGCAATGTCCAAACCAAGAGCAGCACGGTTGGCCGAGATCGGCTCGATGAACTTAATGACATATCGCTCGTCACGGCCTGTATCTGGATGCACGGCGGGCAAAGAAACACCACTTTCAAGCGCCTCTTTCGACATATCATATCCCGTGGCTTCACTCACTAAAACAATATAGCCAAGCCCTAGAATTTCCGATTGCCGTTGCTCCAGATCAAGCTCTTCGACGTAGCGCTGCCAGTCCCGCTGGCTCACCTCATCTGAGGCTAGAACCAGAGCGGCCGCGCCATTCAGAGTGCCGACATAACCATCAAGCCGGTTTAATAAAACTTGAGCACTTTCATCCGCAAAACTTGTGAAAACAGCCGAAGCCCGGTTGCGCTCGACATGTTCAAAATAGGCCGTGAACGCGATTGTTATTGCAACAACCACTGCAAAAACAGACGCCCGATAGCCTTTCTTAGCAAACAATTTGGCCGCCTCCTCCTGCGCTTTACAGATTGCACCACTCACATGCTTACCTGCAAAAAACGAGAAACCCAGCATAGACATACACAGAAAGAATACAATCAGAAGTAGACCGTGGGTTTCTTGCCACGCTGACATTTCCGGATCGGATCAGGCTGTTTCGGGAACCATCACTGAAGTGCCGTATGCGACAGATATTTTACAGCCGTCAAACCGCAACCGGCATCAAGTGATTATCCCATTGAACCTGTTGCGTGACACTCTCTGATAACCCGCCGTGGGAAACATTCCCCCAAAGGCCCGTTCCCGTCGTGACATGAAATCCTTGCTGGCCCGCACTGATGCCACAAACATCTTTCAACTGAACCATGCTGCGCAACTGCCCTGTTTGCGTATTAAAAACCTGAACCACGCCGCCTTTGGGCGAGGTGATGGCAACTTCGCTCGTATCGACAGAAAGCGCGATACTCCCCGCATAGCCCATAAGGATGCGATGCTCATCAATGTTCGCTTGCAGCAGTCTGGGCGCCTGTCCGCGCCGGTGGAGACCAAGCAGCGCTGGGGCGCTTGTCAGGCTCCCCTGCCATTGCATCGCAAAGGCCACAAGGCCATCTGCGCTCACACTTAGATGTCGTATCGAATTTTTGTGCATTTCCGAAGGCAGCGCGACTTGCTCCAGGACATCCCCCGACAGATTCACATAGCTCAACCGAGGCTGCATCGTCGGGATATTAAGCTTGGCGCGGCCGCTGTCCGGGTGGGTTTCAATTCCCCCGTTCGCAACAACAAGCGAAGCACCGTCAGGCATCAGTTTTACATCATGTGGCCCTACGCCACCTGAAGCAAATTCTCCCATGCGCACATAACCCTCGGCAGCATTCCAGACACCGATGATGCCTTCACCGGTCTCAAGGTCGTTTTCCGTTGTATAAAGAACGGCGCCATCCGCCGAAAAAGCCCCGTGACCATAGAAATGCCGGTCAGGTGCTGCGTTAAGCTCGGCAACCTGCAGACCTGTTGTGCAATCCAGCACCACAGCAAACACACCGGGCCTGCGCGCAAAAGCAACGGCTTCAGGTCGCCTCGGGTGCGTTGCCGCAGCATGGCCCCGTGCCGGAAGCGGAACCTTGAAGAGAATGGACCCGGAGGCCTTTACCCCGAAAAGCGCATAACTCCCGTCAGGGTTTCGCGCCGCGGACAAATAACTCGGCGCACCAACATCTGCCCAAGTGAGCTGTGGGCTCATCCCCGAAGCAAGCAACCCCGCGATGAAATTACGGCGCGACGTCATATTAATCTCCATCCAGAGCGTTAAAGCCTTCACTCACCCCTAAATGAGCGCCCAAAGTTGCGTTGATCTTGTCACGCAGCAGGTTGATCGACTGCTGGAGTATCTCGACTTTGAGGTGACCTTGCGGTGCGCTGACCGAAGCAAAAGTGGGGTCATCAAGGCTTTCGGCAAGCGCCAGCGCTTCGTCAAAGGCGCTTTCAAGATCGCGTGCAAGAGTTGCATCCTCGCCTGAAAGGACCACGGCCAAATCACGAGTTGCCTCAAGCGAAATCATCACATTGCGCAGAGAGCGTTCAGAGCGCCGCGCCTCGGCGCGTTGAGGCCGGGGGCGCTCGAATGTGCCCAAGGGGCGCCCAAGCCGCGTCTCGGCGGTAAACTGCAAACCCGCAAGCAAAGCCTTGAACAGTTCTTGCACCGCCTCATCCTCCGAGCGGTATATCCTCCCCTCGGTCGGCTGCTTCAAAAGCTGCGCATATCCGTTGGTCCAGCCGTCAAGTATGGCATCCGCATTTGCGTCAATATCTGCGGCAATAGTCCGGATCAAAGCGCAGCGATAATCCGCGTCACCCAAGGATTGCATTGCATCATCATAGAGCATGAACTCAAGCGCAAAGTAGCCGCGCGCAGCGATGGAAACATGCGAATATGCTTCAGGATTCAGTCCGTCCGGGTCTTGCGCACGAATAAGCCCCGCCAGCGTCTTCGGAGTAAACCCTTTTGTGTCTGGCCAGAACGCCAGTGCAAACGCGCGGTCTTCAACCTCGGTCGGCCCAAACCGCAAATGGCTGGCCGCAATCCATGAATCAAAGCTCTCATGATAGGCGTCCAGCAATGTCCCCGAGGTGGGTATGCAGTCGGCAAGGGCCGCTGCTTTCAGCGCCTCGCTGCTTTCGGCGAGCACGCTGAAGGCAGGTAACACGTGGCCATCCACTGCTTTCGCAATAACAGCGTTCGGAGCTTCCGCACCAGTAACGCTGGGCAAAAGAGCAATGGCAAGCGCGGCGAGTGTTTGTCTCATTTATAGACTTTCCAAAAAGCGGATCAGGGCAGCGCGGTCATCCTTGGGCATGTTGACCACCGCATCTTTATTAGACTCGGCTTCGCCACCATGCCAGAGGATCGCCTCCAGAAGTGATCGCGCGCGACCATCGTGCAGAAAGTAGGTATGTCCGCTCACACGTTCCGTCAGCCCGATCCCCCAAAGCGGCGGGGTCCGCCATTCCCGCCCCGTAGCACGTGCCTCGGGGCGGTTATCTGCAAGCCCTTCGCCCATGTCATGCAGAAGCATATCGGTGTAAGGCCAAATCAGCTGGAAGCTCTGCGCAGGCTGCTCTTCAAGGCGATGCGTCACATACGATGGCGTATGGCAGCTTGTGCAACCCGTGTTGTAAAACAGCTCCTTGCCGCGCAAAACCTCCGGGTCATCCACATCGCGGCGCGCTGGTACAGCAAGGTTCTGGCTGTAAAAGGTGACAAGGTCGAGACCCTCGGCATCGATTTCATCACCCCGCACATCATCCGCCCCGTGTGGTGCATCAAGGCACGCCACCTGCAAATCCGTGCACTCGCCCTGCGGCGTGGGGAAAAGCGGATTCGAAATGCCGATGTCGCCGGCAAAAGCACTGGCCGACTGGTGCTTGACGGTTGGTGAGCCGGCTTTCAGGCCAAAGCGGCCCAGCATCGGCTGATCATATTCAACCGACCAGACAACATTGGCGCGTCCTGAAATACCATCACCGTTCGCGTCGTCAGGATCGGCTTGCGCCAGAATATCAGCAGCGGGAATGGCCTCAAGCAAGCCAAGCCCAATCATCTGCGGCGCAATGCGCGGGCTGAGCATAGCGTCAGGGTGAAGCGGGCCATAGCCCAAGTCTGCTGCGGTGTAAGTCGGCATCCGTAGAAAGGCAGTTTCACCGTCCGAGAGAGGCACTTCGATTTCCTCATACTCAATCTGGATCCGCGCTTCAGCCGCATGACCAGGCAAGGCGAAGTCTTGCAGTTGTTTGCCATAGTTCGGCTCTGCCCGCGTTGCGAGATATCCTTCGATTGCCTCTATCTCGTCCTCTGGCGTCCCTGGAATGGAAACCCGCAAAAACATCGAAATCGCACTGTCATCCGGCCCTTCCGGTGGGTGGCCGCGGCCGTCTTTGATGTGACAGCGCTGACAAGACCGCGCGTTAAAAAGCGGCCCAAGCCCGTCCGAGGCAAGTGTTGAAGACGGCGACGAAACCCAGACCTTGCGGAACAAACCGTTGCCGACTTTGAAGTTGAGCTCACCATCAAAGCCGACATTGGCCGAAGGTTGCGAAAACGCGTCGGCGTTGCGCCTCGTGCGCACCGTAGCGGCACCGGCAGGCAACTCTTCAAACTTGGAGGGTTTGCTAAAATCGTCCGTAAGCTGCGTAACAGCTTTGATCCGTGCAGCCTCTTCGGCTGTGCGTTGAACAATATTCAGATGTGGCTCATCGAAAGGTCCGCCGATAGCCGCCGAACCTGTGATCAATGCAACAAAAGCGAGAGCGTTACTCGGCTTCATCCATTTTTGACGCGTTGAGCTGCGCATATTTTTCTTCCCCGAGTTTTTCCACAAGATCGAGCTGTGTTTCAAGAAAGTCGATATGGCCTTCTTCGTCTGTCAGCAGTTCTTCAAAGATGTTCTTTGAAACGAAATCGCCGACTTCTTCACAATGCTTGCGCGCTTCGGAATAGAGCTTACATGCGTCATGTTCTCCAGCGAGATCACATTCCAGCGTTTCCTTGGGCGTCTGGCCGATACGCAACGGGTCTAGCTTTTGCAGGTTCGGGTGGCCGCCGAGGAACAGGATACGCGCTATCAGTTTGTCCGCGTGGTTCATCTCTTCGATGCTTTCCTCGCGTGATTTCTTGGCCATATGGCCAAGGCCCCAGTCTTCCTGCAAGCGATAGTGCAGCCAATACTGGCTCACGGCTGTCAGCTCGCTGCGCAAAGCAGCGTTGAGGTATTCAATAACTTTTTTGTCGCCGTTCATGTTGGGTTTCCTGTGTTGTTCCGCGTCTTAGTCCGCGGAGTTGCATGGGGACTTCCATGTTATCGTTTGAACGCATGGTCGAAAGGAAAAGCGGCATACACCCGCCGCAATCCGCTGCTTTACCAAGAGCATGGTAGATCTTTCCCGGGGTGATCAGGGCCTGACCATCCGCCGCGCGCATCCAGTCAATCGCCGCATGAATGTCGCGGTCGGTGATGTTGTTGCAATGGCAAATGATCATTTTTTCAGCCTCCGAGAGGGATCACAAACGCAACCCCGAGCATGGTGGATTTATCACCGCCCTCGTCGGCAAAGCCGAGGCCCGCTGTGATCATGCGCCCGTTGTTCAGCTCATAATCAACTCCCAGCGAAAGCAGTTTATCCTCACCGGTGCTGGTGATGTCGCGGTGTGTAAAGGCAGCGTTGTATGTCAAGGGGCCGCTGGCAAAGCTTGCACCGATGGTGGCGTAGGTCGCATCATCTGTTGAGCCGCCGTAGCCGTCAAACCGCGCGATCTCTCCCATGACGGACAGTTGGTCATTCACCTCATGAACCACCCCCAGAGAGAGGCCTTTCTCATCAGAGGCATCGCCAACACCTGCAGACAAATAGCGCGCACCGGCAGACAGCGTGGTGCTGCCAAAAGCCACATCATATTGCAGTGCGATATTGTCGAGCTTACCGGTGTTGCCGGCGCCTCCATCCGATGTCCGCACGCGGCCACGGCTTGTCCCGAGTGACTCGCTGAGGCCCGTATTGTCGGCGTAAAACACAGTTGCCGAAAGCGTCCCGTTGCCAAGTTCCGTCGATGTCGCAACACCGATCATCTCGCTCAGTTCGTAGTCCTCAGCATAGGAGGTTCCGTAAAAGCCCGGTGTTGCGTCCCACGCAATGCCGAAACTCGGGCTTATCTTACCCGCAGACAGTTCTGTGCGTCCGAGGTTGAAAGCAATCCCCAGTTCCCCGATATAAGCCCCCACATCTTCAAACACCCGGTCGTCGACCGGATCAAGAACCGACTCGATGGTGAACCCAGCAAAAAGACGCACATTGTTGCTGAAGGAATACTCAAGCGCGAAGTCAGCCACACCGTAGACATCTGTCAGCTCGCTTGCAACGTCGGACGAGACAACAGAATCAACCCCGAGTTCAAGCTCGCCTTCCCATGAAAATCCGGTGCTTCCTTCGGCAAAAGCCGCTGTAGACGCAAGCAGCAGGGCACAGGTTGATCCTGCGGTTTTAATTGTTCTTTTCATTGTATTTCCTAGTTGAGTTGGCCCTCTAAGGCCCGCTGGCATCTGGCTTGCGGGCCACCCGAGGAAGGTTCTTTTGTTACTCGAAAACAGCGGTTGGATTATCGAGGCTGTCGGACCCTTCAAAATCGATCTGATCCAGTTCCAGCTTGGCCACGATCCGCTCAATTGTTTTGGTCTGGTCAATAAGCCCGTTCACACCGCCCATAATCAGCGCTTCACCACCGGCATTGCCCTGCTCAAGCATCTGGTCATAAGCAAAGCCAGCCTCTGCGGCTGATTTGATCCGCCCTAAAGACATCATCGTTGTCGAGAGCTTGGCTTTCATTTCCATATCAAGAGCGGTGTCAGCACTTGCCACCAGGTCAGACAATGACGCGCCCGACACGAGCGTGCCGTCAACACGGACATACTCACCGAGGTAAACATTCTGCACACCGAGGCCATCGTAGTAATGGCTGTTGTGAGTGTTGTCCGAGAAGCAATCATGCTCTTCCTCGGGGTCGTTCAGCATCAGACCAAGGCGCATACGCTCGCCCGCCTGCTCACCGTATGAAAGCGAGCCCATACCTGTGAGCATGGTTGAAATGCCGGCGGCTTCATTTTCAATCAAGGCATCACGCCCCGCGCCACCTTCAGCCCATTGTGCAGCCATCCACTCAAGGTCAGACACAAGAAGCTCTGTCGCGGCTTTAAGATAAGCTGCGCGGCGGTCACAGTTGCCGTTCGTGCAGTCGTCGCCCTGCGCATAATCTGTCCAGCTGCGGTCCCCTGCGCCTGTTCCGTGGCCGTTCAAATCCTGCCCCCAGAGCAAAAACTCGATGGCGTGGTAACCCGTGGCAACGTTTGCTTCGACACCGTCAGCTTCATGCAGCGTCTCGGACAAAACCTCCGGTGTAATCTCGCTGGCGTCGATCTCTTTGCCTGAAAGCGTAAAGACAGGGTTGGCCACAACGTTCAACGCCGCAAGCTCGTTCTCGTCAGACGGGCCACCATAGGAAGCATCGACATAGTCGATCAACCCCTCGTCCAGCGGCCATGCATTCACTTTACCTTCCCAGTCATCAACGATGGCGTTGCCAAAACGATAAACTTCTGTCTGCTGATAAGGCACACGCGCAGCCAACCAAGCGGCACGCGCTTTATGCAGGTTGTTTGCCGAAGGCTCGGCGATCAGTGCGTCTACAGCAATTTGCAAAGTCTTGGCCGTGGTAACGCTATCGCCGAAAGCGGCTTCGGCGATGTTGGCGTATGTGTCGATGACAGCCGCTTTTTCAGCTGCTTCGGCAGGAGCCGAGAAGCCAAGACAAATTGCCGTTGTGAGAAGTAGAGCACGTTTCATGTGTCGTCCTTTTAGTGAAGTGAAGTGGAATGCGGTTTGATCGAATACATGGGCGTATTGTCCCGCGCCGATATACGTTTGAGCGCAAGGCCCAGATTTTCGGCGAGGCCGACAAGGCTTGGCGCAAAATCGTGGCGGATCAGAAGTGTCGCCATCAACATGGCGTCCTCACGCTCACCGTCTGCTGCCGCGCCGATAAAGTTTGCAAAACAGGCCTCATCCGCACCAAGGCACTTGCAGTCGACTTGGTGGCGCATCAAAGGGCGGCGGCCATATCGCGTGCACAGCTCACAAATCTGCTCAAGAGATTCAACCGCAGACAAGCCCTGTTCGTTGCCTAAAAACTGGCCAAAGTCGCTACAGACACGGCGGCGCTCCCACGCGTCGGTGTGCCACCGGCGCAAACACATTACAGCCCGCTCCTCGACCTCTGGAAGCTCGGCCAGATAGCCTACGGGGGCTCCACCTCTGTGGGGGTTGGCTTGGCTCATTTTGTCAAAATCAGCTTACCCGCACGCGTGATGCGCAGCGTGTAAATCTGTCCCTCATGTTCGATATGTGCCAGCGAGCCATCCTTCATCAACTCACTCGCTGAGTGCTTGGGGATGGCTTGCCTCACTTGCCCTGCTGTCGGATTTGGGTTTTCAAAGCTCATTGCGTCACTTCCGCCGCATCGTCATCTCGCAGCAACCACTCAAGAGAAAATCCGCAAGTGTCGGACGTGCCCGACTGTAAAAGGTTCAAGACCTCCAAATCGACACTCTCGTCTCGGTCTGCCGACGTGGTTTCATAGCTTTCAATGTTCATCATAGCGTGTCGCCTCACTCAATTTTGCGTCTGGCTTCCCCAAACGCGAATCTGTGGGGTGGCTGCAAATCCTTTTCTGAGTATTTTAGTAGGTTATGTCAACCTGATCTTTTTAGTCAGCTTTATGCTTTCAAACATCGAAACAGCTACCGCCCTTTAATTTTGATGGAATAGCCCCGCCGCGCACCAGAAGGAGGGCGCGGAAAAGGCTGCGCCTTGCGCACCACAGCCAAAGCAGCCTGATCCAAAGCAGCCGAGCCCGAAGAACGGGCGATACCGGCAGAAGCCAATCCGCCATTTGCCGCAATCGTGAACTGGACAACAGCAGCCCCCTTTGCCGAAGTTCGCGGACGCGGCACACGGGAAATACGCCGCATGACCTGTCCCGGGTAGTTCGATACAGCTGCGTTGCCCTGTGCCTTGCTTGTCGCCGCCTTGCTCGCCTGCTGGGTCTGCGCTTTCTTCTGGGTTCCGGTTTGTGTGCCGGCTTTTGCATTCTGCTTGGCGTTCCCACGGGGCTTGGCAACTTTCTTCGCTGGCGTTCCGGGCGCAGGCTCGACCTTTTTCTTTTTCTCAACAGCTCGCTTCGGCTCGGGCCGCTTTGTTGGCAGCTTCGGCCTGACAGAAGCATTCGGCACACTCGAGTTATCGGGCAAAGCGGCCACAACCATGTTTGCTTCGACAGGTCGGGAGAGGGTCTTCACGGGAGCGGGCGCATCCGCAGTTTCCAAGGGCTTTCCAGCCGTCTTTGCCGTTGCTTCCGATGGCGCCACAAGGCTCGCCTCAAGCGGCTTGACGGGTTCTGCGCTCGTTGGCTGCAAGGCAGGCTCGATCGTTTGCACAGGTTGCAGCGTTCCTGCCGTCAAATCCGCGAAACTTGATCCCATCGAGGACTCCGCCACATGCGCTCCCCCTTCAACCAAGCTCTCAGGCTCTGGTGAAATCAGCGTCATAGCCGCCAGATGCAACCCGAATGATGCCATCAGAACGGACGTAAAGACCAAAGGTGAACGCTCAATCATTGCAAAGCCCTTTCGGTTGAAATCATGATCTTGCCCGCTCCCGCCGCGCGCAACTCGGATGAAATGCGCAGCAAATCGGCAGCCGGCAAAGCGCGGTCCGGCATCAAGCGCACAACATCGTCTGGCTGCCTGTCGGGCTGCTCAAGAAAAGCCACAGCCGATGGCAACACATTACCGCGGTGGCGAAGTTGCCCCTCTCTGCCGATCACCAGCGCATCAGGCGGCTCGCGCCCTTCCAGCGCGGCGGTTTCAACAAGCGCAAGGTCACCATCGACAGGAGGCGCAAGCGTGCCCGCCACCATGAAGAATACCAACATCAGAAACACGATGTTTATAAGCGCAATTGTCGGCTCCTTGCGGCTGCGGGCTGGGCTTCGCTTCATGACGGAGCCAGAATGTGGAAGGAGAGTTTCGGATGGGCCCGCAAGACCACCAGCACATCTGTCAAACGCTGCGAAGACACTTCACCGGAAAGGCTGAGAAGCAACTTGCTGTCCCCCTCCTCCAGTTGAGAAAGTCGTTCGGACAAAACCTTAATATCCAACTCTGCTGTGTTCAGACGAAGCGCGTCAGGCGTCACCTGTAAAAACAGCGCTCGCTCTCCCGCCCCCGAACCCGCACCTTGTGCGCCTGAACTCGCCAGCTCGACTTCGGAAAACTTCGAGAATGTCGAAGACAGCATGAAAAAGAGCAGCAAGAGAAAGATGACATCAATCAACGATGTCATAGAAAGTGCACGGCGGCGGAATCCGGTCCTAAGCGCCATATGCGACACGCTGCTCGCCAGCGCTCTCAGGCGCTTGCGATGCCCCCGTCGGTGTCAGGATCACCGCAAGCCCACGTTCGGCCAACACCCGCTCCGCTAGCATCCGGCTCTCGAACCACGACAAGACAACAGAGGTCGGCATAGCAACCGCCAGCCCGACAGCTGTGGTCAACAGCGCAACCCAGATACCGCCCGCAAGCAATGAAGGATCCACCTGACTGCCTGCGGCTTGCAACGATCTAAACGCTTCAATCATGCCCAAAACTGTCCCGAACAAACCCAGGAGCGGGGCCAGTTGCGCAACAGAATCAAGAAGCCGGAAGCCGCGCTCAAGTTGCGCAAACCGCGTCTCCGCCTCGGCCTCGATGCGCGCACGCAAATCGGTTGCCGTGCGATGCTCCATCGCCATGCGAAAGGCGGGTGCAAGATAGCTCGTGCTGGCACTTAACTGCGCCGCGGCTTCTGTACGGTCATTCCGGTCCCAGGCTGAAATGGCACGCTGCAAGGCCTTGTGTCGCCCGACACCCGCACGCTGAAACTGCCAGAGCTTATAAAAAAAGACACTCGCCGTCAGGATCGAAACCGCGATCAGCAGAGCAACAACCGGCCCCCCAAGGTCAAGCACCTGCTCAACAGATTGCTTTAGGGATTGAATGAAGCTCATCCCGCCAACTCCGTTTCCGTGCGCGTGCTCAGCTTGAGAGACGCCCCGCAAAGCGGGCTGTCTGCTCCGGCAATTTTGCAACTGCTCGCACCATTGATCAAAATCTGACCCAGATTTTCACACGCCAAACCGTCCACCTGAAACTGGCGCACCCGAGGCCTTCCCGCAGGAAGAGCCCCGAAGTCAAAAAGCGTCAAGCGGTCCACCTGCCCGGATTTATCAAACAGCACCGTTTCGAAAACCGCCGCCTCAATATCCTGCTCATGATCGTTGCCCACCAGAAAGGACAGAAGACATCCGCTCTCTGTCTTCACTTCCGCGTTCAATTCAACAGCGAGTGTCGGCACAGTCTCTTCAGCCAAGGCTTGCGAACAAACCAATGACAGAGCAACGATAATGTATTTCGATATGCGCATCATAAAGCCTTTAGAATGTGCGGGAGAGTGTAAGTTTGAGGTTTCGGCCCGGTGCCAGACGGGTCGACAAATGCGGGGTGTATTCGCGGTCAAACACGTTCTCGATACCAAAGCGGATTTGCGTATCTTTCAACACACCGCTCTGCGGAACGTAGGTCGCACGCAGGTTATGAACTCCAAAGCCAGGCACAGTCGCGGCAGCAGTGTTCACCGCCTTGTTCCCGACAACTTCCCAGCTCAGGTCCAGCTCTTCGCCAAACTTCTGACCGACCGTGAAACGCAAACTGTCGGCAGGAGAGTTACGCCAATCTGTCGTGGCAATCCCCGTTGCGTATTCCTTCCCGCTCGCGATGTTTGCGTTCAGGTCCATGTAGAACCCGCTTTCCATCGCATAGGAAACTTCAATCTCAACCCCTTCGGTTTCAACTTTGTCCAGCGCGGGTGCGGGCGGTCGAACACCCGGGACCAAATAGCTCGTCACGTCATACAACCGTGTCTGATAGACTGTCCCCTTGATCGCAAAGACATCTCCGCTTCGGAACAAGTCGGAACGATCAAACGCCGCGCCAACCTCGAATGTGCGGGATTTCTCCGACTGGGTAATGGCTGATGCCGTGGCGAGATCGTCGATAATCGGAAGGCCTTCTGTATAGGCCGCGCTGCCGAAAACAGACAAACCGTTCTGGAAAGCATAACGCACCGACAGCCCGCCCATAAGCGCACTTTTTTCGTATGTTCCATCATTAGGCGCGGTCGAGCCTGTGATTTTCGAGCTCTCGTAGCGCAGACCCGGCGTAATGGTCCAGGCATCTCCGATCCGCATGTCATCAACAGCAAAGAACGCGACGCGCTTGTCCACACCGCCCGCAGCTGTGCTGGCATCCAGCCGCTCACGGCGGATCAGCTCAAGGCCAGTGCGCAACTCATGACTCACAACGCCCGTGCTGAACTGGCTGGTGTTTTTCAGCGCAAGTTTGGTTGTCTGATAACGGTGGTCCGCCCCTACCAGCCCGAGCAAAGCGGCCCCTGAAGGCGTGCCCTCGAGAGGAGAGCTTCCCGGGACATAGCTTTGGTCGATCTGCTGGTCGGCATGTGACAACACAACATCCAGATCAATCAGGTCATTGCCAGCCGGATTGAAATTATACCGCACAGCGGATGTGGTCGATTCTGTATCACGGTCGACGTTGCCGAATGAATCAGCCGTTGTCGTAAAGCTGTCAAACGGGACATCGCGGTCGCTTGAAGTGGTTTTGGCGTAGCTGAAGGTAACCGATTGATCGCGGCTTTGCCCGAAGGTGTACTTCGCCTTGAAGAGGCCCGAGGGCAAGGTGAAGGCACTGTTGCCAATGGCCGCACCGCTGCCGTCTTCCTGATTATCCTGATCCCGCCACGTATAATTCAGCAGGAATTCCATATCTTGTGTCGGTTGCCACGCCAGCGTGCTTGAAGATGTCAGCCCATCGCCGTTGCTGCCAAACTCCAGTGTCTGGCCAAGCACGAAGCCGATCTCACCGCCCGTCAAATCCGAAGCATCCTTTGTTTCAAGCTGGACAACGCCACCAACGATACCCGAACCGAACTCGTAGCTGCCCACAGTGCCGCGGATCACATTTACGGATTTGTAGAGGAACGGATCGGTAAAGAGCTGGTTGCCGATACGATAAAGCCTTTCCGCTCCAACGCTGGCCCCGTCGATCTGCACAGCGACTTTTCTATCATTGCCATAGGTGCTGTTCGCCCCATATCCGCGGATATTAATGCCGG
This sequence comes from Lentibacter sp. XHP0401, assembly GCF_025751535.1. Lineage (GTDB taxonomy): Bacteria > Pseudomonadota > Alphaproteobacteria > Rhodobacterales > Rhodobacteraceae > Lentibacter. The sequence goes on from NZ_JAOWLC010000011.1 coordinate 61,046, forward strand.
ATCCCTGTGGCGTGGACCCGTTCACAAGGCTGACCCCGGGAACAGAATCAATCAACTCTGCAACCGTGCCGGCCTGACGGTCGTTGATCTCTTCCTGATCAACAGTCGTGACAGGAACCGCTGTGTCCGTCTGCACCTGCCTTTTGCTCTCGCCCAAAACGAGAGTTCCAAGAAAGCCGCCTTCAGCCTCTTGAGAGCGCAGCGCGCCGGTTCCGAGTGTCAAAATGATAAGGCTCGTTGTTCCGAGCAATAGAGCACGTGTTCCAGCAGTGGTGGTGGGCATTGAGAATCCTCGCAAGCATGTCAGGGGGCCGGTTGCTTGCGAATGGCTGGCGGAGGCATGAATTAATTTGCACCGGTGTTTCCAGTGCTCTTGCGGCTTTTAGGAAAGCCTACTAAAAGTGTCAACAATAAAGGTTGAGTGATTTACTAACCTTTGCCAGCCGGTGTCAGTCGTACGCCTTGCCAGCCAACCCCCCAATTCAACAACAAGGCCAAGGTGCAACATGACCCAAACTGATTCCCTGACTCCCGACAGCATCCGCGCATTCCGCGAAGATCACGCGAATATGCGAGAAAGGGATCTGGCCGATAAGCTCGGTATCAGTGAGGCCGGGCTTGTTGCAGCCTATTGTGGCGAGAGCGCCACCCGCATTGATGCCCACCCCGACAAGATCATGGGGGCGGCCCAAACCCTTGGCGAAGTCATGGCACTGACGCGGAACCCCTCATGCGTGAACGAGAAAGTGGGCGTCTATGACAACTATCACCCGGGTCCTCACGCCGCGATGATTCTGACCGACGATATCGACCTGCGTATCTTCCCGAGCCATTGGCAGCACGCCTATATGGTCGAGAAAGAAACTGACGCAGGCACGCGCCGCAGCCTTCAGGTTTTTGATGCCGCAGGCGATGCCGTCCACAAGATATTCCTGCGCGAAGGCTCCGACCTTGCCGCTTGGGACCGTGCGAAAACAGACCTGAGACTTGACGATCAGGCACAGTCGCTGAGCGTCAGCGCGCGCAAGCCCGACGAACCCGCCAAGGCCGACACCTCCAAGCTCGACATCCTGCGAAAGGAATGGGCGCGCCTGACAGACACACACCAGTTCCTCCGCCTCACGTCAAAGCTCAAAATGAACCGCCTCGGGGCCTATCGCATCGCGGGTGAGCCCTTCGTGCGCGCGCTCGCGCCCACGGCCGTTGACCAGATGCTCCGGCAAGTCGCGGCAAGTGAACTGGAAATTATGGTGTTCACAGGCAATCGCGGCTGCATCCAGATTCACTCCGGCCCGATAGAGACACTCAAATCCATGGGCCCTTGGCAAAACGTGCTGGACCCGCGCTTCAACCTTCATCTGCGCCTCGATCACATCGCAGAAGTCTGGGCCGTCGAAAAGCCGACACAACGCGGACCAGCCGTCTCGATCGAAGCCTTCAATGCCGAGGGCGGGCTTATTCTACAAGTCTTTGGCTTGGGCAAAGAGGGCCGCGATAGCCGCCCTGCTTGGGGTAAACTGGTGGCAGGCCTTGAAGGCCTCAACACAGAGGTGAACGCATGATCCGCGCTGCCTCTCTTGCCGCTTTCCTCATTTCTGCCCTGCCCGCAACGGCACAGGAAAAGACAAAAGGCATTGTTGCCGTAGGTGGCTCCGTAACCGAGATCATCTACGCACTTGGCGCAGGTGACCGCGTGATCGCCCGCGACACAACCTCCAGTTTCCCCCCCGAGGTCGAGGCATTACCAGACATTGGCTACATGCGCGCCCTGTCACCCGAAGGTGTTCTATCCGTCAACCCCGAGATCATTATCGCAGAAAGCGGGGCAGGCCCGACAGAGACCATCACTGTGCTGGAAGGGGCGAACATCCCCTTCATCACAGTGCCCGACGAATACTCGGCATCGGGCGTCAGCGCCAAAATCATCGCCGTCGGAGAGGCCATAGGCGAAGAGGCAAACGCCAAGGCGCTTGCCGATGACCTAAAGCGCGAACTCGACGAGATAACACGCTCAACAAACGAAATGGCCGGCGACAACAAGAAACGGGTGCTCTTCATCCTCAGCACACAAGGCGGGCGCATCATGGCCTCAGGAACCGAAACCGCAGCGGCCGCGATGATAGAAATGGCAGGCGCTGAAAACGCGGTAAGCGCCTTTGACGGCTACAAACCCTTAACAGATGAGGCCGTTATCGCCGCCGCGCCCGATGCAATCCTGATGATGGACCGCGGAGGAGATCATGACAGCTCGATTGAGGAGTTGCTGCAAATGCCTGTCATTGCCTCGACACCTGCTGCCAAAAACCGCGCCGTGATCCGCATGAACGGCCTCTATCTGCTGGGTTTCGGCCCACGCACGGCCAAGGCCGTTGTCGATCTGAACCAAGCGCTCTACGGCGGCTGATCCTGTGGCAATGATTGCAGATACCACCGTGCCGCAAGATCGTCGCCGCACCGCACGGCGCGCGCACGTCTGGCTGACAGCCTTGCTGGTCCTCATCAGCATCGCAAGCCTTGCCATCGGCGCTTCCGGCACGTCCCTTTGGGGCGCCTTGCAAAAGCTCGTGTCAGGCCAACCGCTCAGCCAGACAGAACAGGTCGTCTTGTGGGATATTCGTATGCCACGGATGATCCTCGGTATCTGCGTCGGTGCATCTTTGGCCGTTTCGGGCGCGGTGATGCAGGGGCTTTTCCGCAACCCTCTGGCCGACCCCGGAATCGTGGGGGTAAGCGCTGGTGCAAGCCTCGGTGCAATCACCGCAATCGTTCTCAGCGGGCTTCTTCCTTTGGCCGCCATGGCATGGCTCGGCTTCTGGCTTGTGCCACTCGCGGCCTTTCTCGGCGGCTGGGGGTCAACCATTCTGCTTTACCGCGTCTCGACACGGCGGGGGCGCACCTCCGTCGCGACAATGCTTCTGGCGGGCATAGCGTTGGGGGCACTGGCAGGGGCGCTGTCTGGTATCCTTGTCTACATGGCCGATGATGCGCAACTGCGTGATCTCACCTTTTGGGGATTGGGCTCACTGGCCGGCGCCACATGGGCCAAAGTTCTCGTCGCAGGCCCCGTTATTGTCCTCTCAATTCTGGTCGCAGCCTCGCTCGGCCACGGCCTCAACGGGCTGGCATTTGGCGAGGCAACGGCATCCCATATGGGCATTCCCGTTCAACGCATCAAAAACGCGGCGATTCTGGCAGTCGCTGCCGCCACTGGCGCTGCTGTCGCAGTGTCTGGCGGCATCGGTTTTATAGGGATCGTCGTGCCGCACCTGTTACGCCTGTCAACGGGACCAGATCATCAACCCCTGTTGCTCAATGCAGCCCTGCTCGGCGCAAGCCTGCTGCTCATCGCCGATGTCATCAGCAGAGTCATCATTGCACCGGCCGAACTGCCCATCGGTATTGTCACAGCCGTTCTCGGCGCGCCGGTTTTCCTGTGGATTTTGCTGCGCCGCCGCGGATTGGTCGACCTATGACACTGACAACACGCAACATACACGCCCGTATCGGCAAAAAAGAAATACTGCATGGCATTGATTTCACCGCCCGCGCGGGAGAAATCACCGCCATTGTCGGCCCCAACGGATCGGGCAAATCAACCCTGCTCAAAGCCATCACTGATGAAGTGGATTTCACAGGCGAGGTTATTCTGAACGGCCGGAACACCGCCAAAATGAAACCGTGGGAGCTTGCCGCCATGCGTGGCGTTCTGCCCCAATCCACAACGCTGGCCTTCCCCTTCACCGTGATCGAGGTGGTTCGCATGGGGCTAATGGCAGGGGCTTCCGGCGAACGCGCCGATATTCCCTCCCGCGCTTTGGCCGCCGTGGGCCTCGACGGTTACAGCGGACGTTTCTATCAAGAGCTGTCCGGTGGCGAGCAGCAGCGCGCCCAGCTGGCGCGCGTTCTCTGTCAGGTCTGGCACCCCGTCGTTGATGGTGCCCCGCGCTGGCTGCTCCTGGACGAGCCTGTTGCCAGCCTCGACATCGGCCATCAGCTTCTGGTGATGCGGTTGATGAAAGACTACGCCTCGCGTGGTGGCGGCGTGGTCGCAGTCATGCACGACCTGAACCTGTCGGCAATGTTTGCCGATCAAATGGCCATAATCATGAGCGGCACGCTTCTGACATCCGGCCCACCCGATACAGTCATCCAGAATGACATCCTGTCAAAGGCATATGGCTGCTCCCTAACAGTCAACACAGCGCCTGAAGAGGGCCAAAGCTTCCTTCTCCCGCACCTTGCCATGCACAACTAGGCTCTCCCGCAGCGGGGAGAGGCGCAAAAGCATCAGCTGTTTTGCACAATGTCAGAGCGGGCATAACCCTGCGCATAGAGCAGCGCGGTAAGATCACCATGCGCAATATCAAGCTCGACAATTTCCCGCACGATAGGCTTGCCCATGTAGCTGGCGGGCAGGCCGCAAGCTTGCAGCATTTCGATATCGTTCGCTCCATCGCCGATGCAACATGCCATCTGCGGGTCAATACCCAACTCCGCGCAACAGCTCAGCAGAACCTCTTTCTTGGTTGCCCCGGTGCCAACGGGGTCGTGCAACTCGCCTGTCATAACACCCCCCTGCATGACAGGGTGGTTTGCATAAACCATGTCAAACCCGCATATCCGCGCGACCTCATCGGCAAATATGCCAAACCCGCCTGTCGCAAGCACGGTCGTCGCCCCCGTAGCGCGCATGGTTTGCACAAGGCTGCGCGCGCCAGGCGCGATGCGAATGCGGCGGCTCAAGGCTTCCAGTTCTGCCTGCGTGGTTCCTGCAAAAAGCCGCGTTCGGTGTCTTAAAGACTGCTCGAAATCCAGCTCGCCTGCCATCGTGCGTGCGGTAATCTCTGCGACAGCCTCGCCAATCCCGCGGTCGCGAGCCATAAGATCAAGCATTTCGTCCAGAATTATGGTCGCTTCCATATCGGCCACCAACAATTTGCACTTCACAGGTTCAGCGCGGCTTATCCGCAGGTCAAACCCGTAGCGCTCGGCAATAGCCCTTACCTGCGGGCCGCTCGTCGCCGCATCAAAGCCAACGGCTCGCACAGCCCAAGCTTGCTCCGCACTTAGCGTTTTCATCACCTCGGCCTTCACGCCCGCTTGCTCAAGCGCGCCCAGAAAGCCGCTCAACCCCTTGCCGCCAAGACCCTCCGCCCCGATGATGACAAAAAACGAAATCATGCTTAATATTCCTTGCTTACAAACAGCCCACACGCGGCAGCGCCCGCTCCATTGCGGACATCTCAGAAAGAGACAGTGAGCATGATTTGCACAGCTTGTCAGGCGCTTTTAAACTGTCGCCTCATATTCGCGCTCTGGCCGCGGGCATCGCTCAAAAGCGGGGCAAGCGCGCCTCAAAAGCCACACCACGCACCCGTTTCCATATTTACTTCCCCTGAGGGATTGCTACCTTCCAATGATCTCTGCGTTTGCATTGCCGCCTCGTAGTGTCTGAAGACGGAAGCGTGGCACCATCCCCGTTACCTGATTGGGGAAGGGTCTCAGGCGGCTATTTTTGAAACCTAAAGGAAAAAACGATGCGCAATTTTTTGAAATTTGGAACAATCACCGCTGCTGCCCTAACTGCCGCAGGTATGGCCTCGGCCGCAACACTGGAAGACGTGCGCGCCGCAGGTGAGCTGGCTTGCGGAGTAAGCGAAGGCGTCCCCGGGTTCTCCAACCCGAACTCCGATGGTGACTGGGTCGGCCTTGATGCCGATATCTGCCGCGCCGTTGCTGCCGCCGTCTTGGGCGATGCAAACGCCGTGCGCTTCGTGCCGCTCGCCTCCAAGCAAAAGGTTCTCGCCGTTTCCAGCGGTCAGGTTGATCTGACATCGCGCACAACCACATGGACCATGAAACGCGACTCCGCCGAAGGCGTCGATTTCACAGCCGTTGTCTATTACGATGGGCAGGGTTTCATGGTCAGTTCCGAAGCGGGCATCAAAAGCGCCAAGGAAATGGACGGCGCAACCGTCTGCGTGACAACAGGCACAACGACCGAGCTCAACCTTGCCGACTTTGGCCGCGCCAATGGCCTTTCCCTTGAACCCGTCGTGTTTGAAGGCAAGCGCGAAGCGGTTGACGCCTATGCATCCGGCCGTTGCGATGCCCTGACAACCGACCTCAGCCAGCTCGCCGCCTTCCGCAGCAGCTTCGCCGACCCGAGCGCCCATAAAATCCTCCCCGAGGTGATTTCCAAAGAGCCGCTGGCCCCGCTGGTGGCCCACGGTGACAACCAGTGGAAAGACATCGTCACATGGGTGATTTACGGCCTGATCTCGGCAGAAGAGCTTGGCGTAACCCAAGCCAATGTCGCCGAAATGGCAGCAAGCTCGCAAGACCCCAACATCCAGCGTATGGTGGGTGCATCAGGTGACACTGGCGGCTTTATCGGGCTGGAAAGCTCATGGATGGCCGATGCGATCACGGCTGTGGGCAACTACGGCGAAATCTACGAGCGCAACCTCACAGCAACACTCGGGCTTGAGCGAGGCCTGAACGAGCTTTGGACCAAAGGCGGCATTCTTTACGCAATGCCCATCCGTTAAAGCGCGGTCCATCGCTTCAAAACAAGGCGGCTGGCATCCCTGCCAGCCGCACCGATACGCTTCACACGGAACCAGCAATGCCCTCAGCCAAAAGAACAGCAAAAACGGGTCTCTCCTTGCAGACCCTTTGGTCTTTCCTGTCTCAGGGGGCCGTTCTCGCCCTTGTGATGGGCATTGTTTACATCCTGTTTTCCAACACTCAGGAAAACCTCGCCTTGCGCGGCATCGAAAGCGGATTTGACTTTCTGGGCAAAGAAGCAGGCCTGCCGATCGGCGACAGCCTGATAGATTATGACCCGACCCGCGGCTACGGCTACGCCTTTCTTGTCGGAATACTGAACACTCTGTTCGTGTCCTTCCTCGCCATCATCTTTTCTACAATCCTCGGTGTATTCGTCGGAATCGCGCGGGTCTCGCACAACTGGCTTCTGGCAAAAATCGCTGCAATTTACGTTGAAACCCTGCGCAACCTGCCGCTGCTCCTCACCCTCTTTTTTGTCTACTCGGTCGTTCTGGCCGCCCTGCCACATCCGCGCGAGGCTATCGAGCTCATGGAAGGCGTCTACCTCTCCAAACGCGGCTTCTACCTGCCCCGCCCTCTGGCCGAGGCGGGCTTTACCGCCTTCCTCATCGCCGCCGCCGTTGCCCTCATTCTGGGCTTTGCTTTCTGGCGCTGGGCCATCTCCTACAAGCTGCGCACAGGTCGCTCCATGCCGGGTTTCTGGGGCGGGCTGGCCATCTTCGCCGCCCTCACAGGTCTGGCCTTTCTTGTCACTGGCCGCCCGCTCGGCAGCGAACTTCCCGTCTACGCGGGCTTCAATTTCAAAGGCGGCCTCGCCATGAAACCCGAGTTCGCCTCGCTGCTCATCGGTCTGGTGCTCTATACCGCCGCCTACATCGGCGAAAATGTCCGCAGCGGCATCCAGTCTGTCGAAGCAGGCCAGATCGAGGCCGCCAATGCGCTCGGCGTATCAAGCGGCGTGGTCACGCGCATGGTGCTGCTCCCGCAAGCCCTGCGCGTGACCATCCCCGCCACAACAAATGACTACGCCAGCCTCGTCAAGAACAGCTCCCTCGCGGTGGCCATCGGTTACCCGGATATGGTTTCCATCGGCGGGACCATTATTGGCCAGAACGGCCAGGCCGTTGAAATCATCGCCATGTGGATGGCTGTTTATCTGACAATCAATCTCATCATTTCGGTGGGCATGAATTTCCTGAACGCCCGCGTTCAGCTTGCCGAAAGGTGACCCGATGACAGACGAAGCCAGAGTTTTCCAACCCGCAAAAGCGCGGCCCGCCCCTTCTAGCAAGCTGGGTGCCGTGGCATGGCTGCGCGAAAACCTGTTTGGCGGCTGGAAAGATACCGTCGTTACACTGATCCTCCTCGCGTTGCTTGCCGCCACCGTGCCCAACCTCGTCGACTGGCTCTTCCTGCGTGCGACGTATGTGGGCGATGCCGATGTATGCCGTGCAAACGGCGGCGCGTGCTGGCCCTTCATCATCGACAAGTTCAATGTCCTCATGCTCGGCGTCTACCCGCAAGAGCTTGGCTGGCGTCCCGGCCTCGCCGCAATCGCCCTGCTTGTCCTTGCGGGCCTCACCTATACCAACCGCCTGCGCGGTATCTATCTGATCGTCGCATGGGCCGTCCTGCCGTTCTTCGCCCTCGTCATGATCGGCGGCGCATTCGGTATGCAGGAGGTCGATCAATCGCTCTGGGGCGGCCTCATGCTCAGTATCATGCTGGCGCTCGTCGGTGTGATCGTCTCGATCCCGCTTGGCGTGCTGCTCGCGCTTGGCCGCTACTATGGCTCGCCCGTGGTCATATCCCTCTGCGTGGCCTTCATCGAGCTTCTGCGCGGCGTGCCGCTGATCACCATCCTCTTCATGGCTTCCGTGATGATGCCGCTGTTCTTGCCGCCCGATCTTGTCATCAACAACCTGCTGCGCATCCAGATCGCAATGATCATGTTCTCCTCCGCCTATATGGCCGAGGTGGTGCGCGGCGGTCTTCAGGCCATTCCTGCAGGCCAGACCGAAGCCTCCCTCGCACTCGGCGTTACCCGCACACGCACCATCGCCTTTGTCATCGTCCCGCAAGCGTTGCGCCATGTCTTGCCGCCCCTCGTCGGGCGCTGCATTGCGCTATTCAAAGACACCTCGCTGGTCATCATCGTGGGGCTTCTCGATTTCCTCGGGATGATCAAAAACGCCGCCCTCGATACAAACTGGCTCGGCTTTCAGGCCGAGGCCTATGTCTTCGCCGCCTTCGTCTACTGGATCATCTGCTACAGCCTCAGCCTCTACGGACGCGAGCTGGAGCGCCGCGGCCCTGCCGCGCAAAAACGATAACACCGACTTTCTGGAGCCCGTCATGTCCGCAAAAATCCAAAGCCAGCTTGCCGCCGAAAAAACCGTCATCGAGATGCGCGACGTCAACAAATGGTATGGCGATTTCCATGTATTGAAAGACATAAACCTGACAGTCGCCGAAGGCGAACGCATCGTCATTTGCGGCCCGTCAGGCTCGGGCAAGTCCACGCTGATCCGCTGCATCAACCATCTGGAAGAGCATCAGGAAGGCACAATCACTGTCAACGGAACCCTGCTCGACAAAAACAGCAAGAACATCACCCAGATCAGACGCGAGGTCGGCATGGTGTTCCAGCAGTTCAACCTGTTCCCGCATATGACAATCCTCGACAACCTCTGCTTCGCCCCGGTCTGGGCGCGCAACATGCCCCGCGCCGAGGCCGAAGAAATCGCCAACCGCTATCTTGAGCGCGTCGGCATCGCGGAACAAAAAGACAAATTCCCGGGTCAGCTTTCAGGCGGCCAGCAACAGCGCGTGGCCATCGCCCGGTCACTCTGCATGAGTCCCTCGATCATGCTGTTTGACGAGCCCACATCCGCGCTCGACCCCGAGATGATCAAAGAGGTGCTCGACGTGATGATCGAGCTCGCCGGCACAGGCATGACGATGATATGCGTCACGCATGAAATGTCCTTCGCCCGCTCGGTCGCGGACAGGGTCATCTTCATGGATGGCGGCGAGATCGTTGAAGAAAACACGCCCAACGAATTTTTCGACAACCCGCAAGTCGACAGAACCCAGCAGTTCCTCAGCCAGATCCTGCCACACTAAGCCGCAAAACTCACTCGGGGACGCAAATCTGCCCTGCGCGCACCGCTTTTGACGTGCGCCAGATCAGCCCGATCACGACGAGAACAAGCAGCGCCAGAAGGCCTGTGCCAATCCCGCGGTGTGCCACGGAACCCGCAGCATGGGCATAGCCGAAACTGGCAATCGCAAGCGCCGCAACGGGGAAGGACAAGGCCCACCACGACAGCGCAAAAGGCAAGCCGCGAAGCTTCGACGCTTGTGTCAAAACAAGCAGCGCAAAAATATAACCGGCGCTCAGCAGAAAATGCCCGAACGGCCCGACTTCTCCCTCCAGTCGCAACCACGATGTGAAAGCAACAGCAGGCGGCGCGACCAAAATCATCAAGGTCGGCACCATTTTGCCGGGCATCGGATCATGAAACATAAGACGGTTCATAACCAGCGTCAGCAGCACGACCCAGAAGATCAACCCGCCCGAAAAAAACAGCCAAGACACTTCCAGATAGCCAAGCTTTGCGCCCGCCAGAGGCACAATCACATTACCCACTGCAGGAATAAACCACGCAGGCGTCATCATCCCCGTCTGGAAAGGCCGATGGCCGATCCACGCAGAAATAACCGCTAGCGCTAGCAGCCCCTGCGCAGCCGTCCCGATCATCCAGAACACTTCCGCAAGCGCCGGCACAATCTCGAGAAGCGCAGTCGCCAGCAGCAGTAATGAAATCGAAACCGCAGGAAAGAAAGCGATCTTGACGGGGTGATGCCAGTCAGCGGACACCTCGGCAGGATGGCGCAGCGCTTTAGCCGCGTAGAGAACAGCGGTCGTGCCAAACAGCAAAGCTGAAACGACCAGCACAATCGAAGAAACCGTGTGGTCCAAGGCAAATGTCGTCTCCCCCGCGCGCAATGCAAGGGTAAGGCCCATCATGCCCATAGAGATGGCAAAGAACGTGATCGGAAAGTTGGCAAGCCGTGTGGGGCTGTGCGGCGTGGCGGCAGAAACCGACATGGTCAGACCTCTTGAATGTCAAAAATAGAATGCAGGCGCGCGGCAGGCTCGAAGCGTTGCCACGCACCATTTTAGAGCCTAGCTGCGCGGGTCTTGAGTGCCTTTGGCAATCGTGCGCTCATCTTCCTTCAGCTCAAGCCACATCGCGTTCATCACCGCGAAAATAGCAGCCAGCGGCAGGCCAAGTATCCATGCAAAATACCACATAGGTCGTCCTTTCCTTAATAAACCGAGTGAGAGTTTTCAGACACATCGTCTTCCGTGACCTTGCCCCAGAGCACTTTATACACCCAAGCGGTATACATCATGATCAGTGGCATGAAGATCACGGTCGCAACCAGCATAACAAACAAGGTGAGGTGCGACGACGAACTGTTCCAGACGGTCAGTGATGACCGCGGATCGCTCGACGAGGGCATGATAAACGGAAACATGGTCAGACCGACCGAAGAGATCACCCCGAGGATCGACATTTTGGAGAACAGAAGGGTCGACACTTCACGCCCCGCCCGCAGGCCGAGGAAGGTAAGCGCCCCACCGAGGAAGGCCATGACCGGAGCGATCATAATCCACGGACGGTCCGAATAGGCCGTGAGCCAGCTCGCCGTGCGCTCGACTTCAAAATGCAGCGGGTTCGATGGTCCGCCGGTGACATAGTCACCGACAATACGGAACCCTTCAATGCCGACAGCAAGCCAGACACCAGCCAAAGCATAAGCCCCCATAGCCACCAGCGCCGCAACCGATCCGATCGCGCGGGCGCGGGTCTGCACAGGGCCTTCCGCCTTCAGAGTGAGCCATGCCGCACCGTGCATCAGCAACATCGCCAGCGAAACAACACCCGCAAGAACAGAAAACGGATCAAGCAGGCCGATAAACTTCATGTACCAAGCGCCCTCGTAGATCGTGTGCAGGTCGTCAGTAAAGTAGAAGGGCACACCTTGTATGACGTTGCCAACAGCCACGCCGAAAAGAAGCGCAGGCACCGCCCCACTGATGCAGAGTGACCAGTCCCAAGCCGAGCGCCAGCGCTCGTCATCACGCTTGGAGCGATACTTGAACGCCACAGGCCGCACAATGAAAGCCGAAAGGATGACAAACATCGCCAGATAAAAGCCCGAAAAGCTCACCGCATAGAGCGGCGGCCAGGCAGCAAAAATCGCCCCGCCCCCGAGAATAAACCAGACTTGGTTACCCTCCCAGACAGGGCCGACAGTGTTGATGGCCACACGGCGCTGCGTATCTGTTTTGGCCACGAAGGGAAGCAAAGCGCCAACCCCCATGTCAAACCCGTCCGTCAGCGCAAATCCGATCAGCAAGACCCCAAGAAGGCCCCACCAGATCACGCGCAGCAGTTCATAACTCATAAGTTCATGCAGGATCATGTGTTTTACTCCGCAGGTGTTGCGATGGCGTCAGCATTTTGCCGGCCCGCCAATCGGTCTTGGTGACGTTTGTTCCACGCTTCGGTTTCTTCCACGTCCTGATACGGGCCCTTGCGGATGTATTTCAGCATCAGCCCCATCTCGATGATGAACAGAACGGTGTAAAAGATAACAAAGCCCGCGAGTGTCATCGCAACTTCTGTCATCGACAAAGCCGAAACAGACATCGCAGTCGGCAATACCCCGTCCACTGTCCACGGCTGGCGGCCATATTCGGCAACAAACCAGCCAAGCTCGGCAGCAATCCACGGTGCAGGGATCATCCACACAGCCAGGTGCAATGCAGGGCGCGGAAAGTTCATACCCTTGAAGGAGGCTCGGTAGAAGAAATAGCCCATCGTCGCGATGAATCCAAAGCCAAGGCCCACCATGATACGGAAGGCCCAGAACAGCGGCCAAACCTTTGGCACAGTGTAATCGGCGGCGGCTTTGATCTGCTCTTCCGTCGCATCCAGCGGGTTATCGACATATCTTTTGAGCAAGTAAGCAAACCCGAGATCGGCCGAATGCGCCTCAAATTGCGCAGCCATTGCAGGGTCGACATTTTCACGATGCTCACGCACTTCCAAAAGCGCCTCATAAGCGATCATACCAGAGCGAATACGCCGCTCGGCATCCGCCACAAGGTCGTTGATCCCGGGAATTTCCGTGGTCAAAGAGCGAGTGCCGATCAGACCCATCGCCCAAGGGATCTCGATCGCATAATGCGTCTCGCGCGCCTCTTGATCGGGAAAGCCGATCAGGTTGAACGGCGCAGGCGCCTCATGGGTTTCCCACATCGCTTCAATCGCCGCGAGCTTCATCTTCTGGCTGTGCGTCGCCGAGTAGCCTGACTCGTCGCCCAGCAGAACAACGGAAAAGGCAGAGGCCAAGCCGAAAGCAGCCGCAACAGTAATAGAACGGCGTGCCAGCTCGACATGTCGGCTGCGCAGCAAATACCAGGCCGAAACGCCCAGCACAAACACAGAGGCCGTCACATATCCCGCCGAGACGGTGTGCACAAATTTGGCCTGCGCCACTTCGTTGAACAGCACTTCAAAGAAGTCGGTCATCTCCATACGCATGGTCATCGGGTTGAATTCGGCCCCGACAGGGTTTTGCATCCATCCGTTGGCGATCAAAATCCAAAGCGCCGAGAAGTTGGAGCCAATGGCCACCAGCCATGCCACAACCAGGTGAGCAACCTTGCTCAGCTTGTCCCATCCAAAGAAGAACAAACCGACAAAGGTGGCCTCAAGGAAGAAAGCCATAAGCCCCTCAATCGCCAGAGGCGCGCCGAAAATATCGCCGACATAGTGGCTATAGTAGCTCCAGTTCATCCCGAACTGAAATTCCATGGTAATGCCCGTGGCCACGCCAAGGGCAAAGTTGATGCCAAACAGCATCCCCCAAAACTTCGTCATCTGCCGCCAGATCGGGCGGTTGGTCATAACATAGACCGTTTCCATGATGGCCACGAGGATCGACAGACCCAAAGTCAGCGGCACAAAAAGGAAGTGAAACATCACCGTCGTCGCAAATTGCAGGCGCGACAGCTCGATGATACCAAATTCCATATCAACAGCTCCAGTTTTCGAAGGGCCGAATCCCTTCGAGTTAAATTCCGATAGTGGAATGTAATAAGGCGTTTTCGAAAGTTGGAATTGATCCAAGTCAATAAGCGATATATTTAATATATCTTATTTCAAACCAACGGCCCTATCCGAAAACCCGATTTCAACAGCCTGATGCGCTGCAATCAGGATCGCGGCTTCAGGCAGAAAACCCCGTATGCCGTTCAAAGCCTTCAGTGCGGTTTCTTCGTCCAGCCCTTCGGTTGGCTCATCCAGAAGCAACACATCAGGCCGCCTCAAAAGCGCGCGCGCAAGCGTCAGCCTGCGGGCCTCACCGCCCGAAAGCCCTGCCCCGCGCGCGCCGATATGTGTCTCCAGACCCTCGCGCGCCCTGAGTGTTCCGGCAAGCTGAACCGCCTCCAACACCTGCCAAAGCACAGCGTCATCACTGTCAGGCGCGGCAAGCCGCAAAGCCTCACGCACCGTCCCCGACATCAGCGCACTGCGCTGCGGAAGAAGCGTCACAGATTGGCGCAAAGCTTGCGCGCCCCAGTCCTCGACACTCAGATCACCCAACGTAATGCGCCCCGCCGCTACGGAGTGCAACTGCGCCACCGCAAGCAGAAGCGTCGATTTTCCCGAGCCGCTAGGCCCCGTCAAAGCCAGGGTCTCACCCGCCGCCACGGCAAAGCTCATATCCGTCACAATCGCGGTTTCGCTGCGCGGACGGTGCAGCGTCACGCCCTCAAGCACCAAGGGCAGCGCCGATTGTGCAACCGCCTCGCCCGCACCCGGCGCAGGCGTGGCCAAGTCCCGCGATACACGCCGCGCCGCCTCGACCATCCGCCCGATCTCGCTCGCGGCACGCCGCAACGGTGCGATGGTTTCCGCCAAAGCCAGCGTGGCAAAAAAACCGAGCGCCGCAAAAGCAGGGGCAATCACTCCCGCCTGAACCATTGTAATCCCGATCCACAAACTCCCTCCCGCGACAACAGCACCCAGCATCTGGATCGCCGCCCCTGCAAGGCGCTCGGCGTGGTCCTGTTCGCGTCTCAAGTCGATACGCTTCATGTCCGCCGCCCGCGTGGCCTCGGCTTGCGCCGCCAAACGGCCATAAACCCGCAAATCGGCACGCGCGCGGATAAGATCAATCAACCGCGAGCGAAACGCCTGCGCCGCAACCTCTGCCCGCCTCGAAAGCGGCGCAGCACGGCGCATCGTTTGCCAGAATATCGCCGCCATCCCCGCCAGATAGCCCAGCAAAACCCAAACAGCGACAGGCAAGCCAACCAGCGCCCACAGCGCAACAAAGGCAATAAGCTGCGTCACCAATCCAGCCATGACAGGCAGCACAAGCCGCAATGACACCCCGTCTAGCGCATCAACATCCGCGGTGAGCCGGTTCAACGCCTGCGCACCGCGAATACGCACCATCCGCGCATAGGGCGCAGCCAGCAACCCGCCAAGCAAGCGCAGCCGCAAAACCTCAAGCGCGCGCAGCGTGGCATCATGGGTTAAAACCCGCTCGCCATAGCGCGCCGCCGCACGGCCAAGCGCCAGAAAGCGCACCATGGCAGAAGGGCGGAACACATCAAAAACAGCGCCCACACCCGCAAGGCCGGCAGCCGCCGCTGCGGTAATAAACCACCCCGACAAGCCAAGCAAAGCCGCGCCCATTACCAGCACGGCAACACTCAGCAATGCCCCGCGCAAAAGTGCCACGGGCTGTTCGCGCTGGATCGTCAGAAAAACCTGCCAAAGCGATATCATGATGCGTCTCCGATCCTGATAATCCGGTCCATACGCGCTGCAAGCCCGCTGTCATGTGTGGCAATAATCAGCGTCGCCCCGCGCTCAGCTTGGGCGATCAAGCCCTCCGTCACCGCCTGCGCCGTAGCCGCGTCCAGATCGGCAGTCGGTTCATCCGCAAGGATCACATCGGGCGCGCCGTAAATGGCCCGCGCCAAGGTAATCCGCCGCGCCTCTCCGCCCGAAAGCCCGCCGCCCGTTTCGCCCAAACGTGTGTTCAGCCCCTGCGGCAACGCCTCCACAACCTCGGCAACCGCCGCCTGCTGCAACGCATCTTCAAGCCCGCCCTCGCGGCCAAGGCTCACGTTCCGGCGCAAACTCGCGTTCAAGAAATGCGGCGCCTGCGGCATCCAGCCGATCCGCGCGCGCCAGGCATCTGCCGTCTTTTCGCCCAGCGCGCAGCCCGCAACCTGCACTGTGCCGGCACTCGGCATCATGAGCCCTGCCATAAGCCGCAGCGCCGTTGTCTTGCCTGCCCCGCTTGGCCCAACCAAAGCAACGGTCTCGCCCTCGTTGATACTTAAATCCTCAAGCACCCGCCCGTTGGGCAGCACGCATCCCTTGAGGCTAATGTCCGCACGCCCCGCCAAAGGCGCAGCAGGCCCGCCAAGCCCCGGCAGCTCCGGCGTATCCGCGGCCTCCCAAGCTGTCAGATCCTCCGCCACAGCGTCAGCGGCAGCCTTGTCATGCCATGCGGTCGAAAGGTCGCGCAAAGGCTGGTAAAATTCGGGGGCCAACAGCAGCATGAATATCCCTGCCTCTGGTGTCAAAGCCCCGCCCCATGCGCCGAATTCCAACACCCCCAGCAATGAAAATCCGACATACACCGCCACCATCGCAACCCCGATTGCGGCAAAAAGCTCCAGCACGGTCGAGGATAAAAACGCCACCCGCAGCACAGCCATAGTGCGCTGCCGCAAATCCCCCGCCTTCGTAGCGAATTCATCCATCACCGCATGATGCGCCCCCAGCAAGCGGATATCGACCAGCGCCGAAAGCCGCTCGACAAGCATGTCATTGAGCGTGCCGATCTCCGACATCTGCCGTTCGCTGGCCTCCTTGGCAGCATAGCCAACCAGCGCCATAAACACCGGAATAAGCGGCCCCGAGATCATCAAGACAATCGCAACTGCCCACGAGTTCCACAGAGCGAGCGCAAAAATCACGATGGGCAAAACCATAACCCGCGCCTGCGCAGGCGCATAACGGGTCACATATGGCCCCAGCAAATCAAGCTTTTCCCCCGCCAGCGCCGAGACACTTCCCGCCCCGCCAAACGGGCTGTCGGAAGCGCGCCGCACCTCGGTTTCAACAATCCGCACCCGCACCTGCGCAATCACCTCTTCCGCAGCAGCGTCGGCCTTGGCTTCAGACAACACGCCCAGCAGCGCCCGCAGCGCACCCAATGCGATGAAACCGCCCCCCGCCAGCGCCGCCGAAACATCCGCTCCAGTCAGAAGTCCGCCCAGCGCATAAGCCACAATCGCGGCCTGAACCGGCCAGATCAAACTCGCAAACACCGACAAGACACTGGCCTGCTTACGCAGCCCCAGCTCGGGCGCCGTCCACTTGTTCAAAGCGCGCACTGTCTTGCGCGGGGTCTGCTCGCTCGTTGTTGTCACATCAGTTCCTTAACATGAGTCTTTGATGCTTCTTATAAGGGTTTCGGCAAAGACAAAGCTGATCTGGATCAAACCCCGGGCCGTTTTCACGATACTGCCGTCAGAATCTTGTCCCTGACAAGAATACGCAAAAAGCTTGATTACCATCAAAGCAGCCAGACCCGCCAAAGCCTAAACTATATGTGAAGTGTCGGCATTGGCCAGCACGGGAGGTAGGAGACAATCTTGAAACACATCACATTCAAAACAGTGCTCACCGTCCTTGCCTTGGCCTGTGCCGCACCTCTGGCTGCCGAGGGTGACTTCAAGAAAATCCTGATGGTGGTCGAAAACGAAGGCTCCATCCGCGAGAAAGTCGTCGAGTTCAAAATCAAACCGGAGGTCAAAGACCGCCTCTCCACCATGCGCAGCCTTGTCTCCGATCATGGCCTGCGCCAAATGACCGATGCGCAGATCCTCTCCAACCGCGAGGCCATGGAAAGTGCTGCCGCCGCCGAGGGCTGGGGCATGTTCAACCTTGGCTTCGGCGCAGGCGGCGCTGTCGGCACAATCGCGGAAAACGCGCTGGAAATGGGCGGGTTGAGCAACGTCAATACCGCGATGACCAATCTGGGCCTGTTCATGACGGTCTGGCAGGTCAACATTGATCTCTGCTCTGGCGATAATCAATCCGCAGGCATCAACGCCTACAAAGGTGTTCTGGGCTACGCCATCGGCAAATGGGGCAGCTCCGCGCTGCAAGTCGGCAATGTGGCAGCCTTCGTGATCGACGTAGCGCTGCAAGAGTTCGGCAAAGCCGCATGGCTCGCCCGCACCGATGCATGGCGGCAGGCCTATACCAAATATTACACCGAACGCGAGGCCAGCGCCGAGGCGGGCGAATACGGCGTGCAGCCGCTCTGGAGCGAGTCAAAAGAGAAGAAGCTCGCACGCGTCAGAGGCCAGACAGAAGGCGGCCGCACAATCAACGAATGGAAATTCCTGCTCGACTATTACCGCCAGAACGCCAAAAGTCCCTCGGGCTTCGAGGCCTTGGTGATGACCGAAGTGCAAAATTACGTTGCGCGCTTCTGGAGCAGCAAAGATTTCAACGTCGAGAAAAACAACATCGACAGCAGTTCATGGGGCTTTGCCCGCGGTGCCAGCCTGACCGACGAAATCAGGCAAAAACTCGAAGACGAGCACCGCGCCAAACTGATGGCGATGCTCGTTAAAAAGGTCTTCCCCGAAATCGCGCGCCTGCAATGGTATCGCTCGCTTGAAGGCATTGTCAGCGACCTGAACAGCAAGACCCGCGCCGAACTCAACGATGTGATCCGCATCGACATCGGCGCATTCAATCTGGTTACGCCTGCTAAAATCGTTCTGAAAAAGCCCAATGGCGGCGAATGGACAGGCAGTTTGCAGCCCAACCAGCCGCGCACATTGCAGATCACCAAACTGGCGATGCTCAAGGCAGGCTGGCCCACAGAAATTTCTCTGGAGCTGCCCGACGGCACACAAACCCGCCCGCTCGCGCCGGTAAATGATTATGTCGCCATCTCCTTTGGCGAGCCCGTCACGCCGCTGGTCGTCGTCTACAACCGCAAGGAAACCGCACCGAGCTGCACGATAACAACCATCCCGCTGCAAGGCGAAAGCACTACCCGCACCGAGACACGCCCCGCCCCCACAACCGATTTGGATATCGCAACCTATCCTGTGGGCGACGCGACCAACTATTCGCTCAGCCTTGTTCTCGGTGATTTCAACGGGCAAAACTGGCTCGCCGCCTCGCCCGGCGCCATGGGCGCGGGCAACACAAGCATGTTCTTCACCGTGCCCCGCTATGAAGATATTTCCAGAATTTCGGCCTGCGAGGGCGGCTTCCTCGTGGGCGACGCGCTTTCGCAGGCCCGGTGCAGGGTCGAGCGCCGCATAGACAGCGAAGATGAAAACGGAACACGCACCGAGACCCGCTGCACCTCGCAAATGACGATCAAAGTCAAAGGGGGCTACATCACCATGGGCGATGAAATGACATATGTTTCGCTCGATGGCGAAACAGGCGCAATGCTGCGCAACATTCTGAGACAAGGCATGTCCAAAGTGCAAAGGAACTGATGATGAAACAGCTTACTCTTCCGATCATGGCCGCGCTCTGGGTGGCACAGGCAGTCAGCGGCAACAGCCAAAGCCTTCAGCCCCGTATTGACGAGCTGGCCGCCGGCATGGACGACTTTGCCCCCCAAGTGGAAGAGTTGCCGCTCGAAGAGATCACGGATGACTTCGGCGCGCCCGAAGATGCGCCCGAAGCGGTGCAAACGGCTCCGGAACAGACCACAGAGCAGCTCGCACCCGAACAGCCGGCCGCCACTGTCGCCGTTATCCCCGAAGGCTGGAAAACCCACAGCCTGCTCGGCATCACCTTCGCCGCCCCCACCGATTGGCAGCTTATGAGCGACCCCGATGATGAAGACGAGCTGAACCTCGGCAAATTCAACATGACAGAAAAGCGCGCCGTCGCCCTGATGGTCGAACGCCAGCATCCGGGCGGCGTCGACGGGTTTGAACAAGAAATGGAAGGCCTGCCAAAACAAGCCGCGCGCGATATGGCGCTTGATCTGTCCAGTGCCGAGCAGTCCATAACCTACCCCGAGCCTATCATCGCCCCCGATGGCCGCCGCCTTCTGCGCAAGGTATTCACCCTGCGCGCGGGCGATTTCTTCGTCTATTCGCACCTCTTTTACAAAGAAGACGCCGATGAGCGCGGCGGCAACGACACCCTGATGGTGATGGCGGTCAACACCCCCGAGGCCGAGGCCATGGCCGTCATCGAGCCACTCCTCGGGACAGTGGCCCTAGAAGCCGCCCCGCCACCCGAGCCGGATGTGGGCCTCGACGGATTGCTCAACTACATGATGCCTCCCGCCAAAGGCTGGAAGCGCTACCAAAGCAGCTCCGACTATATCACATTCCTGACAACCCCCACCATGAGCGCCTCCTTCATCGTCGAAACCGGCTACCGCGCCCGCAGCAGTTGGGACGCGGATGATGAGTTCGCCAACGCGCCCCAAACATCACGCGGTGAAATTTTCGGCTTGCCCGCCGACATCAAGCAAGGGCTGACAAACGCAAGCCATATGCAAGTCGGTGTCAAATTCGTGCAAGCTCTGCGCACGGTCTACAAGCTCGACATCTGCATGCCCAACGGCGACCCTGTCGTTGTGCAGCAATACGCGGCAGAAGAATGGTTGAAAACCGCAGGCTATGACAGCTTGCTGGCCCCGATGAGCCTTGCACTCCCCGCCGAGGCCATCCCCTGCCCCGCCGAGGGCGCAGCCGTATCGGCCCCAAAAGTCATGCCGGCCACAGACTGGACGCGCTACACCAACAGCCGCTTCGGCACTTCTGTCAAATACCCGATCTCGCATTTTACCAGCACGAGTGAGCAAGCCGAAAACAGCGACGGGCAGACCTTCGCCAATCATGATCGCTCCGCCGAAATTCTGGTTTGGGGCGGGCACAACGCGCTCGAGCAAACAGCGCAGCAGATGGTCGATGACATTCTCGCCAACCATGCCGGAGCCGACATTCTTGCGCACAACGTGACAGCGCAGGGCTTCACCCTCAAGCTGCAAGCCAACGGTCAGGTCTTGCAACAGCACAGCGCGATTGTCGGGGGCGATATCCTGCACAACGTGCGCGTGCTTTACCCCGCTAATCAGGAAGACAACTACGGCCCCGTAGCACAGGAAGTGGTCGACTCGCTCAGCATAGCCCCGACAGCCCAAGCACCAACGACACAAGCGCCGGCAGCAAAGCCGCAAGCGCAAGCCGCCAAACCAACAAGCCCAAGCGACATGGAGCAGGCGTTCTGGAACAGCGTGTCAGGCACCTCGCAGACCGAGGGCTTTGAAGCCTATCTTGAACAGTGGCCAAACGGAGCCTACGCCGCCGAGGCCCGTGCGCGCATCGCCGGCCTGACAGCCCCTGCACCAGCCCCCGCCAGTGACCCTCAGGTCGAGCTGGCTTTCTGGCAGTCGGTTCAGAACTCGTCTGATCCGGCGATGTTTCAGGCTTACCTTGATCAATGGCCAAACGGCACTTTCGCCGTGCTCGCACGGCTCAATCTGAAGCGGCTTCAGGCAGTGGCTGTCACACCCAATTCGCAGCCTGCGCCATCTCCTGCACCCGCCATACGGCAAGCGCCAAGCCCGCGCGGCTACTACACCCCCGCGCCCAAAACATCCGAGCGCGCCGCAATCATGGACGCTGCCCGCGTGCCGATGCTGCGCGAGTTGGGGCAGAGGGTCATCTTCCTCGTCAAAACCCTGCGCACCGATGGTGACTGGTGTTTCCTGATGGCCGAACCGCTTCAACCCAACGGCAACAAGCTGAACTGGCGCACAACCCCCTATGCCAACGACTGGGCCAATGACGCCATGAGCAACCTCGTGATGGTCCTGATGCGCAAGCAAGGCAACGGCTGGCAAGTCATCGATTATGTTGTCGGGCCAACAGATGTGCACTGGTATAACTGGATCGACGGCTACGGCCTGCCCGAAAGGCTGTTCACCCCGGGCTAAGCGCTTCAGGGCGCGGCAACAGTCCGCGCCCTCAGGCCTTTTGCGTCAAAAGCTGGTAATTGGGCCGCGTTACCGAGCGCACCGTGGTAATCGGCACATCACCAAGCCATGTGGTCCGCTCGATCACAAGCAATGCCGCGCCCGGCATAGCCTCCATCCGCTCCGCAATCCTGTCATCCGCGTTCACTGCATAAAGCCGCACATCACAGCGGCTATAGGGCTTGTTGCGCACCAGCCACTCGTTGGCAGAGTCGCGCGTCAGGTCCACCGCTTCAATCTCGGCACAGCTCTCAAGGTTCACCCAGCGGTCCTCGAAAACATAGGCGCGCTGGTCGGCCAGATGCAGCGCCTCGACATGCAGCATCTCCTCGGGTGCACTCAGCCCGAAACTCGCCGCCACCGACAAGGGCGTCATCTCTCGCGCCTGATGCACAAGCTGATAACCGTAGACCGCGCCCTTGGCTTCCACTTCCACCCGTGTAATCGGAATATCCAGCACCGCCCGCGTCACTGGGTCGGGGCGCACATGCGTTCCACCCTTGCGCTTGCGTTCCACAACACCCGCATCAGCCAGGTCCTGCATCGCCCGCTGCACTGTCGAGCGCGCGCAGCCCAGCTCCTCGGCAATGTCCTCATCGCGCGGCAGCTTGTCACCGGGCCGATATGTGCGGTCCAGGACCCGCCCCTGAAGTGTATCCCGAATATCCTGCCAGCTGCTACGGTGTGCACTCGTCAAATGTCTTGTCCCAATCGTTCTACAACCTGTTGAAAGCGCTGCATCGTTGCCTCGCGCTTCGCGTGTCGGCCTTCCCTTACAACATGTCGCCCCGCAGACCAAACATCTTGCACACAGCCCTGCCCGTGCCCGCCAAAGACCAGCGTATCCAGCGCCGTATCTCCCCTACGGTTGCACAGCCAAGCATTGTCCGCGCTCACGCCCACAAGGTCGGCCCACTGCCCCTCTTCAATCCGCCCCGAAGCGCGGCCGGCCGCCTGCGCCCCGCCCTGAGCAGCGACTTCAACAAGCACCCGCCCCGTCGAGCGCTCCGCCGTCGCCAAAGCCGCGCGTGAACGGTCGCGCAAACGCTGCGAGTATTCCAGCGTCCGAAGCTCATCAAAATAAGCGATATGCACGTTTGAATCCGAGCCAAAGCCAACACGCCCGCCATGGGCCAGATACGCGACCCCGTTGAATATCCCGTCCCCAAGGCTCGACTCTGTGATGGGGCAAAGCCCCGCAACAGCCTGCGTGCGGGCCAAAGCCTCGGTCTCGCTCGCCGTCATCTGCGTGCAGTGAATGAGACACCAGCGCGCATTCACCTCATGGTTGGCCAAAAGCCAGTCCACAGGCCGCGCGCCCCAAGCCGCTTCAACTTCCTCAACTTCCGCCACCTGCTCGGCGAGATGCATATGCACGGGCCCCTGCCCCGCAATGCCTAAAGCAGCGCTCATCCCCGCCGCATCAACAGCCCTCAAAGAATGCGGCGCAACGCCGATACCGTAGTCCGTGTGGCTGCCCCGCACAGCTTTGCTCGCCGCCTCATGCAGCTTCACATACCCGTCAGGCGTGTTGCCAAACCGCTGCTGCCCGCCCTGAAGCGGGCGGCTGTCACAACCGCCCCACTGATAGAGCACAGGCAAAAGCGTGAGGCCAATGCCCACGCCCTCCGCCGCCGCCACAATCCGCTCGGAAAGCTCGCCAAGGTTTGCGTAAGCCTTCCCGCCCACATCGTGATGCAGATAATGAAACTCGGCCACGCCAGCATATCCCGCCTCAAGCATTTCCAGAAACACCTGCGCCGCAATCGCCTCGATGTCATCAGGCGTGAGCCGGTCGAGATACCGATACATAAGCCGCCGCCACGTCCAGAAACTGTCAGAGGGGTCAGGCCCGCGCATCTCGGTCAGCCCCGACATGGCCCGCTGAAAAGCGTGGCTGTGCAGGTTCACCGCCGCAGGCAGAAGCAAGTCCACCGCGCTGTCCGCAGCACCGTTCTGAGGCCCAACAGAAGCGATTCTCCCATCCGCACCAATCCGCACCGCAACATCGTTCACCCAGCCCTCAGGCGTAAGCACTTGTTTTGCATGAATAACTGTCACAGTTTCTGGCTCCATCGAGATATCGTTGACATTTTATGTAGCTACATATTATTGATAAGATGGAAATTAAGCAAGGATGCGATATGTCAGCGCCCCATGTCTACACCGATGCAACTCTCGCCACGATGTGCCCCGATGCAGGCGACTATGGCCTGATCGAACACGGCGCTATCGTCACAAACGGCGCAGAAATCGCATGGGCCGGCCCGGCAGCCGATCTCCCCTCCGCCTATAAAAATGCAAAAACAACCTCGCTTGAGGGCCGTCTCGTCACCCCCGCACTGATAGATTGTCACACGCATATCGTCCACGGTGGCAACCGCGCGCTCGAGTTTGAGATGCGCCTCAATGGCGCAAGCTACGAAGAGGTCGCCCGTGCGGGCGGCGGCATCGTCTCCACAGTCACCGCCACGCGCGAAACCTCCGAGGACGACCTGCTCAAAGCCGCCCTCACCCGCGCCGATGCGCTTATCGCCGAAGGCGTCAGCACAATAGAAGTCAAGTCAGGCTATGGCCTCGACATCGAGACAGAGCTCAAAATGCTCCGCGTGGCCCGCACCATAGCCAAGCAACGCCCCGTGCACATCAGCACAAGCTTTCTCGGCGCACATGCCGCCCCCAAAGGCGCCGATCCTGACGCCTACATCGACACGGTCTGCATCCCCGCCCTCAAAGCCGCCCATGCCGAAGGCCTCGTCGATATGGTCGACGGCTTCTGCGAAGGCATCGCCTTTGACGTGCCCCAAATCACCCGCGTGTTTGACGTGGCGCGCGCCCTCGGCCTGCCCGTAAAGCTCCACGCAGAACAACTCAGTAACATCGGCGGCACACAGCTTGCAGCCCGATACTGTGCGCAGTCCGCCGATCATATCGAATACGCAAATGAGGCCGATGCAGCCGCGCTTGCCGCCTCGGATACAGTCGCCGTCCTTCTCCCCGGCGCGTTTTACACATTGCACGAAACTCAGAAGCCCCCCGTCGCCGCCCTGCGCAAACACGGCGTCCCCATGGCATTGGCAACCGATTGGAACCCCGGATCTTCCCCCCTCGGCTCACTCCTGCTCACCATGAATATGGGCTGCACCCTCTTCGGCCTCACACCAGCCGAGGCGCTCGCAGGCACAACCCGCCACGCCGCCAAAGCCCTCGGCCTTGCAGACAGCGGCACGCTAGAAGCAGGCAACCGCGCCGACTTCGCCGTATGGAACGTGCAAACCCCCGCAGAGCTCTCCTATGGCATCGGCATCAACCCGCTCCACAAACGTGTCTTCGCAGGCCAAACGACATGAGCTTTCTAGAAATCACCCGCGGCCAAAGCCCCCTCGTACTCGGCCTGCCCCACACGGGCACAGATCTGCCCGACGATGTGGCCGGCAAGCTCAACGCAACGGGCCGCGCGCTGGCCGATACCGACTGGCACATCCACACGCTCTACGCGGGTCTCGTGCCCGATGTCACAACCATACGCACCCGTATTCACCGTTACGCGATCGATGCCAACCGCGACCCATCGGGTGTCTCGCTTTACCCGGGCCAGAACACAACGGGCCTCTGCCCCACGACAGACTTTGACGGCACGCCCATTTACCTGTCAGGCCAGGAGCCGGACACCGCCGAAGTCGAGCGCCGCCGCACCGCCTATCACGCGCCCTACCATGCCGCACTTGAGGCAGAGATGGAGCGTGTCGCAGCCCTCCACGGCTTCGCAATCCTCTATGATTGTCATTCGATCCGCTCCCACATCCCCTTCCTCTTCGAAGGCACACTCCCCGATTTCAACATCGGCACAAACCTGGGCAAAACCTGCGCACCAAGCATCGAAAGCGCAGTGCACGAAATCTGCCAAAGCGCACAAAATTACACCTCCGTCCTCAACGGCCGCTTCAAAGGCGGCTGGACAACCCGCCACTATGGCCGCCCATCAAAAAACTGGCATGCCATCCAGATGGAACTCGCCCAATCAACCCACCTCACGCAGGAAAGCCCCCCCTTCGCCTATGACGAGGCCAAGGCCGAAGCCCTGCGCAAGCCCTTAAAACTCATCCTCACATCCTTGCAAAACTGGAGTCCCTCATGAGCAATCCGCGCAAAAACACCCGTGATATCTTCCCGCCCACAGGCACGAAGCTCAACGCTAAAAGCTGGATGACAGAAGCACCGCTCCGCATGCTGATGAACAACCTGCACCCCGACGTGGCCGAAAACCCGCACGAGCTTGTGGTTTACGGCGGCATCGGCCGCGCCGCCCGCACATGGGATGACTTTGACACCATCGTGGCCTCCCTGAAAGACCTTGAGGCAGACGAAACCCTTGTGGTCCAGTCGGGCAAGCCCATCGCCATCGTCAAAACCCACACAGACGCCCCCCGCGTTCTGATTGCCAACTCAAACCTCGTGCCCCATTGGGCCACATGGGATCACTTCAACGAACTCGATAAAAAAGGCCTCATGATGTATGGCCAGATGACCGCCGGTTCGTGGATCTACATCGGTACGCAAGGCATCGTCCAAGGCACCTACGAAACCTTCGCCGAAGCGGGCCGCCAGCACTACGGCGGCAGCCTCAAAGGCAAATGGATTCTCACAGGCGGCCTCGGCGGCATGGGCGGCGCACAGCCCCTCGCAGCCGTCTTCGCGGGCGCCTGCTGCCTCGCGGTCGAGTGCAACCCCGACAGCATCGACTTCCGCCTGCGCACAAAATACCTCGATGAGAAAGCCGAAACGCTTGATGAGGCGATGGAAATGATCGAGCGCTGGACCGCCGCAGGCGAGGCCAAATCCGTCGGCCTCCTCGGCAACGCCGCCGATATCTTCGCCGAAATCCACGCGCGCGGCATCCGCCCCGATATCGTCACCGACCAGACAAGCGCCCATGATCCGCTGCACGGCTACCTCCCCCAAGGCTGGACAATGGCCGAGTGGAAGCAAAAGCAGGAAACCGCGCCCAAAGAAGTCGAAAAAGCCGCGCGGGCGAGCATGAAAGTGCACGTCAAAGCCATGGTCGATTTCTGGAACGATGGCGTCCCCACGCTCGACTACGGCAACAACATCCGACAGGTCGCTCAGGAAGAAGGGCTGGAAAATGCCTTCGCCTTCCCGGGCTTCGTCCCTGCCTATATCCGCCCGCTCTTCTGCCGCGGCGTTGGCCCCTTCCGCTGGGTAGCGCTCTCGGGTGATCCTGAAGATATCTACAAAACCGACCAGAAGATGAAAGAGCTCTTCCCCGAAAACGAGCATCTGCACAACTGGCTCGACATGGCCCGCGAACGCATCGCCTTCCAGGGCCTTCCCGCGCGCATCTGCTGGATCGGCCTCAATGAACGCCACAAAGCTGGCCTCGCCTTCAACGAAATGGTCGCCAACGGCGAGCTTAAAGCCCCCATCGTCATTGGCCGTGATCATCTGGACTCTGGCTCCGTGGCGTCGCCCAACCGTGAAACCGAAGCCATGAAAGACGGCTCCGATGCGGTCTCCGACTGGCCCCTCCTCAACGCGCTGGTCAACACCGCCTCTGGCGCCACATGGGTCTCGCTACACCACGGCGGCGGCGTTGGCATGGGCTTCTCGCAGCACTCCGGCGTCGTCATCTGCGCCGACGGCACGCCAGAGGCCGCCAAGCGCCTTGAGCGCGTCCTGTGGAACGATCCCGCCTCTGGCGTCTGGCGTCACGCCGATGCAGGCTACGAAGAAGCGCTCGATTGCGCCCGCGTCAACAAGCTCCGCTTACCCGGGATACTCGGAAACTAACAACCAAACCAAAAAGGGAGACGACCAATGGACAGAAGAAAGTTTATCACAACAGGCGTTCTGGGGGCCGCTGCCGCCCCGCTGGCAACGCCCGCGATTGCACAGGACGTGCAGCAATGGAAGATGGTCACAGCTTGGCCCAAAAACCTGCCTGGCCCGGGTGTTGCGGCTCAAGTGCTGGCAGACCGGATCACCACGCTTTCGGGCGGGCGTATCGAAGTCAAACTCTTTGCCGCAGGCGAGCTTGTCCCCGGTCGCGGCGTATTTGATGCCGTCAGCGAAGGCACAGCCGAGCTCTATCACGCGGTTCCCGCCTACTGGGGCAGTAAGTCCAAAGGCATCCTCCTCTTCGGCTCACAGCCCTTCGGCCTGCGCGCAGACGAGCAATTCGGCTGGCTCTATCACGGCGGCGGACAAGCGCTCTATGACGAGATGTATGGCCGCTTCGGCATCAAACCTTTCCTCTGTGGCAACTCAGGCCCGCAGTGGGGCGGTTGGTTCCGCAACGAGATCAACTCGGTCGAAGACCTCAAAGGCCTCAAATTCCGCACCACAGGTCTGGCGTCTGAAATGTGCGCCAAGCTCGGCATGGCGGCAGAGGCCATGAGCGGCCCTGCAATGTTCCAGGCGCTGCAAACAGGCGCCCTGGATGCGGGCGAGTTCATCGGCCCTTGGACCGACAGCGCATTGGGCTACCAGCAAGTCGCCAAGAACTACTACTGGCCAGGTGTCGGCGAACCATCATCAGCCGAGGAATGCGGTGTAAACGCAGCGGCCTTTGATGCCCTGCCTGATGATCTCAAACAGGTTGTCAGCCTTGCTTGCGAAAGCCTCTACAACCCCGTCTGGACCGAATACACCACCAAACACGCGCTCTCGCTCAAAAAGCTGGTCGAAGAAGACGGTGTTCAGGTCAAGATGTTCCCGCAGGATGTGATCGACGCGATGGGCGTTGCCGCAGCCGAGGTGATCGACGAGCTGCGTCAGGATGATGACGAGCTGGTCAAGCGCATCACCGAAAGCTTCGTAAGCTACCGGGACAGCGTCGGCGGCTACATGACCTTTGCCGACAACGGGCAGATGAACGCTCGCGCGCATGTGATGGGCTACTAGGCAACAAGGCGCGCGGGATCCTCCCCGCGCGCCTCACCACATCGAGATTGGAGACATGCGAATGCTCAAGCTGGCTGACGGGATAGACGCACTCAACCGCACGGTGGCGCATGTGCTGCGTTGGTTCGCACTTGCCATGGTGCTCATTCAGTTCAGCATCGTGATCAGCCGCTACGTGTTTGGCTTCAATTCAATCTGGATGCAGGAAAGCGTACTCTACCTGCACGCCACGCTCTTCATGCTCGCCGCAGGCTATACGCTCCTTGTCGATAAGCATGTACGCGTCGATATATTCTATGCCAAAGCCCCCCCCGCCAGACGCAGACAGATAGATATCGCGGGGCATTTGTTCCTTTTGCTCCCGTCGATGGCAGCGCTGGCATGGTGGTCATGGCCTTCCGTGCGCAATTCCTGGAAAATTCTCGAAGGCCCGATTTCGGTGGGTGGCATTGAGGCTGTGTTCCTTCTCAAGTCTCTGATCCCGCTCTTTTGTTTACTGGTCGCCCTGCAATCACTGGCGATCCTCCTTCGGCTATTTGCCGGAAAGGACGCAGCATGACCGCCTATCTTGATCTTTTGATGTTTGCCGCTCTGATCGTCGCTATCATGTCCGGCTTTCCCGTGGCCTTCAGCATCGCGGGGGTTGCGGTTTTCTTTGCCTATCTCGGCTGGTGGTTGGGTGTGATGGATATCTCGCTGCTCGGCGCCTTCGGGCAGCGCGTCTTCGGGCTCATTTCAAATCAGGTTCTGATCGCCATTCCGCTTTTCGTGCTGATGGGCGCTCTACTCGAAAAAAGCCGCATCGCCGAAGATTTGCTCGAAACAATGGGTCGCACCTTCGGCCAGTTGCGCGGCGGGCTTGGCATCTCGGTTGTTCTCGTGGGCGCGCTTCTGGCCGCCTCCACAGGCATCGTCGGCGCAACGGTCGTCGCCATGGGGATGATCGCGCTGCCAACCATGCTGCGCGCAGGGTATAACCCCCGCATCTCGGCAGGTATCGTTTGCACAGCAGGCACGCTTGGCCAGATCATCCCGCCGTCGACGCTGCTCATCATCCTTGCAGACGTTATGTCCAACGCCTACCAGCAAGCGCAATACGAGCAGGGCAAATTCGCGGTCGAGGCGCTCTCGGTTGGCCAGTTCTTCGCCGCCGCGCTCATTCCGGGCCTCGTGCTCGTATCGCTTTACCTCCTCTATGTCCTCATTCACGGCGCTCTGCGTCCGCAGGATATGCCGCCCGCCGATCTCTCGCTGGCCAAACCTTCCCGCTCCGAGATTCTCGCCGTCATCATTCCGCCCGTGCTGCTCATCTTCGCTGTCCTCGGTTCGATCCTTGGCGGCCTAGCCACCCCGACCGAAGCCGCAGCCGTCGGCGCGGTCGGAGCTTTGCTCATGTCGGGCGCACGGCTGGGGCAGCACCGCAAAATCATTCTTACCGCCGCAATCGCCCTCATCGTTCTGGCCATTGCCGCCGGCGTTTTCCCCGTGCGCTTGCAGCGCAATGACCTCGGGCTTGGCTCCTATATCGCTGGTGCAAGCTACATAGCTCTGGCAGCACTCGGCCTTCTGGGCCTGCTCGCCGCCCTGCGCAACGTGCTGCGCGAGCGGGTTGTCCACGATGCTGTGACCTCAACCATGACCATGACAGCAATGATCTTCGCCACCATTCTCGCAGCGGGCATGTTCTCGCTCGTGTTCATCGGCCTTGGCGGCGAAGACCGTGTCGCACATTGGCTGGCCAACCTGCCGGGCGGCGCGACAGGCGCGCTACTTGTGACGATGCTCATCGTCTTCGTCATGGGCTTCTTTCTCGATTTCGTCGAAATCTCCGTGATCGTTCTGCCACTGGTCACGCCTACACTCATTCTGCTTGGTCACGACCCGATCTGGCTGGGCGTCATCCTCGCGATCAACCTGCAGACCTCGTTTTTAACGCCTCCGTTCGGGTTCTCGCTCTTCTATCTGCGTGGCGCCGCTCCCCCCGAAATCACGACAGGCCACATCTATCAAGGCGTGCTGCCTTTTATCGGCCTGCAAGCCATCGGCGTGTGCGTGGTCTGGTTCTGGCCATCCATCGCAACATGGCTGCCAAGCGTGATGTTCTAAACCGCGATCCGGCGCGCCTTGAATGCGCGCGCCGGATCAATGCTGCCTCTGGTCTCTGGCGTCCTCCTGTTGCAGGATAAGCTTAGCAACCCTCGGCCTCCCCGGCATCCTCGGCACCAGAAAGGCCTGCATATGTTTCTCAAAAACGCTTGGTATGTCGCCGCGTGGGATCATGAGGTCACACAAGACCTTACCCAAATCATCGTGCTGGGCGAGAAAATCTGCATTTTCCGCAACGAGAGCGGCGAAGTCATCGCCCTCGAAGACGCCTGCCCGCACCGCAAGCTCCCGCTCTCGCAAGGACGGCGCAAAGGCGACACGGTAGAGTGCGGCTACCACGGCCTCACATTTGATTGCGCAGGCAAATGCGTCTGGGCTCCGGGCACTGGCCGCATCCCCTCCAATGCCAATGTCCACGCCTACCCCGTGCACGAAAAATACGGCCTGGTCTGGATCTGGATGGGCAACGCCGCCATCGCCGACCCAACCGAAATTTTCGAAATCGAAAACTACGACAGCCCCGACTGGGGCATCAACCGCGGCGCCGCCATGGAGCTTCAGTGCAACTATCTCCTGATGTGCGACAACCTTCTTGATCCGACCCATGTCGCTTGGGTGCACCAAAGCTCCTTCGCCACTGACGCCACCAAAGACACGCCCCTGCGCGTGAAAAAAACCGAAGACGGCGTCATCGTCCACCGCTGGATGATGGACCACGAACCAGCCCCGTTCTACAAAAAGGTCGTGGAATTCGAGGGCAACTGCGACCGCCTCCAGCACTATGAAGTCCGCTACCCCTCCCATGCGCTCATCAAAGCCGTCTTCACCCCCGCAGGCACAGGCGGCGAAGATGGCCCGCTGCATGCGCAAACCTTCATCATGGACAGCTACAACTTCATGACCCCGACCACAGAACGCGAAACCCGCTACTACTGGTTTCAACTTCGCAACATCCGCCCCGACGATGAAGCGCTGTCCAAAATGATGAGCGAAGATGTGCAAAAAGCCTTCGAGGAAGACCGCG
The DNA here is from genome assembly GCF_025751535.1 of Lentibacter sp. XHP0401. Lineage (GTDB taxonomy): Bacteria > Pseudomonadota > Alphaproteobacteria > Rhodobacterales > Rhodobacteraceae > Lentibacter. The sequence goes on from NZ_JAOWLC010000011.1 coordinate 92,820, forward strand.
CCATTCTCAACGCTGTCCAGATCGGGATGGACACCAAACGCAGCCCCCATATCGACCTCCCCATAGACGGTGGCCAACTCCGCTTCCGCCGCCAGCTTGAGGCAATGATCGTGGAAGAAAGCATGGTAGATGAGCGGATGAAGTGAGGGGGCCACTTCCTCTATAGGTGTGAATCAGCCAAGCCTGTCAAAGGCATCCTCAATGAAAGCCTCATACTTTAGCCAGGTTCGGGAACTTCCTTCATAAACGCCCTGCCTCACCTGTTGCTGGGAAGCTGTCCTGACACCGCGCTTGTTCTTTTGGGGCGAAAGGCAGGTCTCTTCCCACTCAAGACCCAAATGTCTGATCAGGTTCCGGGTCTCGTCCTCCTGATCAACCGTAAGCTTGTCATAGTTCAGGCTATAAATGCGGTCCGCATATAAGCCCTGCCAGCGCTCCATGAGGTCTTTGTAAAGAAGATAGTAAGTGACAACATCTTCCAGATCATAACTATACCCAAGATCATCTGTGGCAAAGTAGTGCTTGAAATTAGACCAGCAAGTTGCGGCCGCATCCCTTTCAACGTGGATAATTCTGGCTTCGGGAAAAGCTGCACAGATGAGCGGAATATACCTGAAATTATGTGGCATCTTGTCAGTTACCATTTCTGCTCCGGCAGACTTTCTGCGCAAAGCCGAAAGATAGTTCTCGCGGAAACGTAAGATGTTCTCCGGCGATGCAGGCTCATCCCCCTGGGCCAGTTGCCCCCCGAAACGATGGACGTCTACACACTCACCCGCAGCCGTAACGCCAGAATGAGAAGAGATGATTTGCTCGACAAGTGTCGTCCCCGATCTCGGCATACCAACAATAAAAACAGGCGCAAACGTGCAGCTCGCTTCCTTGGTGCTGACGGTATGGTCCGCAAGCATCGGCTGCGTGGCCTTCAACCGGTCAAACAGACGCTTATCCTGATCTATCGAGTAGCCCAGCACCCTCTTGCGCAGCGCATTGCCTTCACGAAAATAGACAAAAGCTTTGCCACGGTCATCCAGATCGTCACAAGCCTTCGCCAAAGCAAAGCTGAGCTGGGATTTTTCATAATCGTCAAGTGAGCCATCTTGCTCCAGCCGTTGCAACTCCAGAAAATGCGCATCATCGGCCGAATACTCGTTTATCAGGCTGAAATTCCTATGGAACTCGACATCATCGGGCTTGAGCTGCAGAGCTTGCTTGTAGCTCTTTTTCGCCGCCTCCAGATCGCCTGTCTCTTGCAGCGCAACACCCATGTTATAACAAACATCCGCATAGTCGGGCCTGATTTCGAGAGCCCGCCTGTAACTGTTGATAGCCGCCTCGAACTCACCGTTTTCCTTCAGGACATTGCCCAAATTGCTATAGGCATCGGCATCGTGAGGCCGGATTTCGAGAGCTTGCTTGTAACTGACTATGGCAGCCTCTGTTTCGCCTTGTTCATGCAGGACATTCCCCATGTTGTTATAGGCGTCGTCATAGTCCGGTTTGATATCAATCGCCCGCTTGAAGCTGTCAATGGCAGCCTCCAAATCACCGGTTTCATGCAGGGCATTTCCCATATTATTATAGGCGGCAGCATAGTCGGGCTTTATTTCAAGAGCCTTCTTGTAACAGGCAATGGCGGCGCCCGGGTCGCCCTTATCCTTCTGGATAACCCCCATATTGTAGTATGCTTCGACAAAGTCGGGCCGTATCCCGAGAGCCTTCTTATAGCTCTCTATCGCCGCCTGAAGCCGCCCCAGACCGGCCAGTATCGCGCCACGTATACTGTATACCGCAACCGACTTGGGAAACCGTAACAACAAGGCTTCGGTTTCGGTCAAAGCCTTCTCCAGTTGCCCTTGGCCGTAAAGGTTGATCACCGGTTGCAACCAGATTTGCGGCGGGTCCTGAACCGCTGTTTGCCTTACAGCCGCTTTGCCCGACAAAGCCTTCAGCCCTGCTTTGGCTTTCTTGTTACTCGGAAACCTTTTGAGGATGCTTTCGTAAACCATCCTTGCCTCATCAAGCATGCCCTCTTTTGCCTTCTTCTGTCCCAGCCTGATCGCCTGATCAAGCTTGAGGGTTTCCAGATTGTCAGACATGGCTGTGAGCTTCGTCGGTTTTCAGTTTCATAAAACTGTCCATGATGTTTTTGTCAGCGTCAGGGTAACATGCCTCCTTCATCCGATAAAGCAACGCAGCTCACAACCCGGCGTTCATTAGGAATCTAAAAAAAACGGGCAGGGAAGCTCGGTGTCAGCTTCCCTGCCCGCACCGAACGCCCCGTTATCTAATTTTCCGTTAACAGAAATCCCGTTCAGGCGGTGCACGGGTTGTGCACGCATGGTGCACGCTTTTCACCCCCTCGATCTGGCGGACAAAAATGGCATTAACCATTGAAAACGCAGCCATAGGCCTTGGCTAAGAAAAGCCTGCTAAACTGCCCGAAACTTCAATAAAACAAAGCGCTAGATCTGCCCCAAGGCCCACTCGATCCCCTCGACATAGCCCTGCACACCATGCCCGACGATGACATGATCCGCCCGCAAACTAACGTAAGAATGATGCCGGAACGCCTCGCGTTTGTGCACATCCGAGATATGCACCTCAACAACCGGCCCATCATATGCCGAGAGCGCATCGAGCACAGCCACAGACGTATGTGTATAGGCCGCAGGATTGATCACAATCGCCTCCGCCACGTCGCGCGCCTCCTGAATCCAGTCCACCAGAACGCCCTCATGGTTGCTCTGGCGAAAGTCGATTTCCACCCCGTCAGGCACAGCCTTGCGGCACATCGCCTCCACATCGGCAAGCGTGTCAGAACCGTAAATTTCGGGCTGCCGCTTGCCGAGCAAATTCAGGTTCGGCCCGTTCAAGACAAAAATCGTCTGCGCCATGGAATGTCCTTTTCAGCTTGACCGAAACATTGGCCAGAACGGCGGCAAAGTGCAAGTCACACAAAGAAAAGAGCCCCCGCATATCTTGCGGAGGCCCTCAGAAGTTCAAGGCAAAAGCTTAGGCTTTCGTATCCTGCGGAATGCGCAGAACCTGGCCCGGATAAATTTTGTCGGGGTCGCTCAGCATCGGCTTGTTGGCCTCGAAAATCTCCATGTAACGTGCGCCGCTACCCAGTGCTTTTTCCGAAACCGCCCAGAGCGTATCGCCCTTTTCGACGGTGTGGAAAGCCGCGTCGCCCGCGTCGTCTTCCACTTCGGCAACACCTTCAACGTTGCCCACAGCAAGGATAACTTTCTCGCGCATTTCGTCTGAAACGGCTTTGCCCGTCACCTTAACTTTGTCGCCCTCAACAACGATGTCGAGACCTTCGGCATCAAGCCCGAGGTCGGCAACTTCCTTCTTGAGATCTTCGGCTGTAGGCTCTTCGCTCTTAAGGCGTTTGCCCGAGCGCTTGAAAAAACTGAACAGACCCATCTGGCCCTCCTAGGTTATATTGCCAGAAGAGTGTCCGCTATCCTCGTTGCTCCCACAAGGGGGAATTCACGCCGCTTCTGCCCCGTCGGTAAACTGGAGCCGTGCAAGCCGAGCATAGAGGCCGTTTTCAGCCACCAAAGCATCATGCGTGCCCTGGGCAACAACGCGGCCATCTTCCATAACAACAATCCGATCGGCTTTTTTCACAGTCGCCAAACGGTGTGCCACAATCAGAGTGGTGCGGTCGGCCGAAAGCCGCTCTACGGCCTCCTGCACAGCGCGTTCGCTCTCTGCATCCAGCGCCGATGTGGCCTCATCCAGTAGCAAAATCGGCGCATCCCGCAGGATCGCCCGTGCAATCGCCACGCGCTGTTTCTGCCCGCCCGAAAGCATCACACCGCGCTCGCCGAGCTTGGTGTCATAGCCCTCGCTCAAGGCCTCTATAAACTCATGCGCTGCCGCTGCCTTGGCCGCCGCCTCAACCTCATCGTCGCTCGCATCGGGGCGGCCAAAGCGGATATTATCCCGCGCAGAGCCCGCAAAAATCACAGGGTCTTGCGGCACAACGGCAATCTTGCTGCGGAAGTCCTCGCGCAGCATATCGCGCAGGTCCACACCGTCGAGCGTAATGCGCCCCTCCTGCGGGTCATAAAATCGCTGGATAAGCTGCATCACAGTGGTTTTTCCCGCGCCCGAAGGCCCGACAAACGCAACTGTTTCCCCGGGCTTAACCTCAAGGCTCACCGCGTCCAGAGCCGCACGGTCAGGGCGTGAAGGGTAGGTGAAACCCACCCCCTCAAAACGCACATCTCCATGCAAGGGCTTGGGGCAAGGCTGCGCCTTGTCAGGGTCATTGACTTGATCTGTCGCTTTGAGCAGCTCAACCAAACGCTCGGTCGCGCCGGCCGCGCGCTGCAGCTCGCCCCAGATCTCCGAAAGCGCCGCCACACCGCCCGCTACCATCACCGCATAGATCACAAACTGCACAAGCGCGCCCGAGCTCATCTCGCCCGCGCGCACATCGCGCGTGCCAATCCAGAGCACACCGACAACGCCTGCAAAAACCAGAAACATAACCGCAACCGTCATGATCGCCCGCACAGTGATCCGCTCTTTGGCAACGTCATAGCTCTTTTCGGTCACCTCAGAGAACTGTCTGCGCACCACGCGCTCCTGCGCAAATGATTGCACGGTTTGCACAGCCCCCAGCGTCTCTGAAGCCTGCCCCGAGCTGGCGGCAATCCAGTCCTGGTTTTCGCGGCTCAGCTTGCGCAGCTTACGCCCCAGCGTCATGATCGGAACAATCACCAAAGGCACGATTAACAGCACAAGCCCCGTGAGCTTTGCGCTGGTGAACAGCATCAAAATCATCCCGCCGAAAAAGATCAGCACATTTCGCAAAGCAACCGATACCGAAGAGCCGATGACGGATTGGATAAGCGTTGTGTCAGTCGTAATACGGCTCAGGATTTCACCTGTCATCACCTTCTCGTAAAAGCTCGGCGACAGCCCGATAACACGGTCAAAAACAGCCTTGCGAATGTCCGCCACAACCCGTTCACCCAAACGCGTGACAAGCGCATAACGCAGCCCCGTGCCAAGCGCGAGCAGCGCGGCAATGCCAATTGCAGCAACAAAATAAAGATCGAGAATTTCAACATTCTCGGTGCCGAAATTGTCAATCACTCGGCGCACCGCCAAAGGCAACGTCAGCGAAAGCGCCGCCGTCAGCGTAAGCGCCAGCCCCGCCGCAACAACAAGCCATTTGTAAGGTGCCATAAACGGCATAAGCGCCTTCAGTGCGGCCACATCCTTGGTTGCCGCGCGTTCTTCGCCGTCTTTTACTGGTGATCTAGCCATCTTATCCGCGCCTTTATTTTCAGGGGCTTTTTGAAGCCCCAAGGCAGGCCCGTCAAGCGGCCAAGTGTCACGATTTCAGGAAAGCCTGGAGCGGGCGGCGGGAATCGAACCCGCGTCATTAGCTTGGAAGGCTAAGGTCTTACCACTACACAACGCCCGCTTCGTGCGCTTGAATATCGGCTGCATGCGGGAGCGTCAAGCACCCACATCACCCTCCAACGGTTCAATCAACTCCGAACCCTTGGCGCGGTTGCTATTTACCGCTCGGTTCACACGGTGCGCGCGCAGCGTGGCCTCGGGTGCAGGCGTCATCAGAAGTGCGGCTCCCCTGCCCTCCTCTCCAAGCCATTTGCCCCAAGCTTCCGGCTCCAGAATAACAGGCATACGATGATGCACCTTACCCGCCATGGCGTTTGAGCCCGTTGTCACAACCGCACAGGTTGCAAGCGGCCCGTCCGCACTTTCCCAATCTTGCCAGATGCCCGCAAAGGCCAGCGGCGCACCGTCTTTGCGCGTATAATACCAAGGCAACTTCACGCCCTCCGCCGTGCTGGCCCATTCGTAATATCCACTCGCAGGAATGATACAGCGGCGCGCGCGGACAGCCTCTGCAAAAGCAGGCTTGCCAGCAATTGTCTCGGCCCGCGCATTGATCAGCAGAGGGCCGTTATTTGGCGTTTTATACCATTGCGGAACAAACCCCCAACGCATTGCCACCAAAGCGCGCCCCTCCCCGCGTGAGCGCACCACGTGCACAGTATCTGTCGGGCAAATGTTGTAGTTTGGCACTGACGGCAAATTGTTCGCAGGCAAAGCCGCAAAGAGCTTGGCCATGGAATCACTTGGCAAAGTCACCGCAATACGCCCACACATGGAAACAAGGCTAAAGCACTGCTATACTGTGTGAAAGCCTTGAAACAATCTTGTTGCTTTTGATGTATACGTTACATATCAAATGCCGGACACTAAGGAGATGTAACACGTTATGGATTTCTACGGATATTTCCGCAGTTCGAGTTCCTATCGCTGTCGTATTGCCTTTAATCTTAAGGGTGTTGCCCCGAGATTCAAGCAAGTGCACCTCAAAAACGGCGCACAGCATGAGCCGGATTTCAAGGCGCTCAACCCGCAGGGCCTCTTGCCTGCCCTTGTCACAGAGACAGGTGATGTTCTCATCCAGTCTCTCGCCATCCTTGAGTGGCTCGACGAGACATATCCAACACCACCGCTCCTGTCCCAAAACCCCGTCACCCGTGCGCAGGAGCGCGGCTTCGCACAAGTCATTGCCTGTGAAATCCACCCGCTGCAAAACCTGCGCGTTCTGAAATACCTCACAGGTGATCTCGGCGTTGACGAGGCCGCAAAAGACGCATGGCTCACTCGCTGGATACGCGAGGGCTTGGAGGCCTGCGAAGGCCTGCTCGCCCAGCGCCGCGAGCACACCGAATTCTGCTACGGCAACGCACCGGGCCTCGCAGATATTTGCCTTGTGCCGCAAGTGTTTTCGGCCGAACGCTTCGGCATTGCATACGCCGACCTGCCCCATATTTCCGCGGCCTATTCAGCCTGCCAAAAGCTGGCAGCCTTTGACAAAGCCGCCCCAAAGAACCAGCCTGATTTCGAAGCGTAGAGTTCGAATCTCTGGCCCATCCAGACGTGTAAAAAAGGGAGAAAAACATGTCACTAATGAAGAACGCACTCAAAGGCCTCGCCGTTGCGGCAGCCCTCACCGCCACGGGCGTTACGGCTCAAGCGCAAGAGGTTACACTCAAACTGCACCAGTTCCTGCCCGCACAGGCAAACGTTCCAAAGTTCGTTATCGACCCGTGGATCGAGCGCGTACAAGAGGCTTCAGGCGGCAAAATCAAAATTGATCACTACCCGAGCATGCAGCTTGGTGGCACACCCCCCGATCTTATCGGTCAGGTGCAAGACGGCGTCGCCGACATCACCTGGACAGTTCTCGGCTACACACCCAGCCGTTTCCCGCAAGCCGAGGTTTTCGAACTTCCCTTCATGATGAACAACGCCGAAGCAACATCGCGTGCCTTCTGGGAATTTGCAGAAGCCAATATGTTCGACACCGACCTGAAAGACTTCAAAGTCCTCGGTGTCTGGGTGCACGGACCGGGCCTCATTCACTCCAAAAGCCCGATCACAACCGTGTCCGACCTGAACGGTGTAAAACTGCGCGCCCCCACACGCATCATCAACAAGATGGTCTCCGACCTCGGTGCAACGCCCGTTGGCATGCCCGTTCCGGCCATCCCTGAAGCGCTCTCGAAAGGCGTGATCGACGCGGCGGTGATTCCTTGGGAAGTGACATCAGCGCTCAAAGTGCCGGAGCTTGTGCAAAACCACACCGAGTTCGGCAACGAGTCGCTCTACACAACAGCTTTCGTATTCGCGATGAACAAGCAGAAGTATGAAAGCCTCTCGGACGAAATGAAAGCCGCGCTCGACAGCCAGTCAGGTGCAGATTTCTCGGCTCTGGCGGGTAAAACCCAAGGCGAAGGCGATGCACCCGCGCGCAAGCTTGCGGTTGAAGCCGGCAACAACATCATCACCCTCACCGACGAACAAGTCGCCGAGTGGAAAGCCGCAGCCAGCAATGTGGAAGCCGGCTGGGTTGAAGACATGAACGGCAAAGGCTTTGACGGACAGGCGCTGCTTGACCAAGCCAAAGAGCTGATCAAGAAAAACGGCATGTAAGCTTTTTTAGATGAACCCGAAAGCCGCGGCAGCCCCGAGTCGCCGCGGTTTTTTTATTGGCGCTACAACGCCCGCATCCAGAATTGCAACGGCTTGAGGCTCTCTTCGGCCTCGCCAATATCACGCCAGCCAAATTGCGCAATCGCGCCCTCAAGCGGCTGATAGCCTCGCCCAAGCCAGAAGGCATCCAGCGAGCGGTAGCCCTCGGGCTTGGCAGGATGCTGATTCCCGCGATCAACCGCGCAGAAGGCCGACATCCCATATCCCAGCGCCCGCGCATGCGCTTCGCGGGCCTCAAAGAAGGCATGGCCCATCCCGCGCCCGCGATACTCGGGCAACAGCACAGATTCCGCACAGTAAAACACCGCGCTCAAATCCACGCCACTCCCCTCGAATGCCGCAGAAAAGTCATCCGCGTGCGCACTCAAAGGCATTCCCGTCGCTGCGCCAACCAGCCTTGGCCCGTCAAACGCACCCACGACAATCGCTTCGGAATTGCCCCGATACGGCTCCAGATACCGCCGCTCATAAGCAAAATCACCGCCATACAGATAGGGATAAGCGCGAAACACCTCGATGCGCAGCCGCGCCACATCATCAAGCGCGCGCTCCAGCGCTTCTCCCGTCACCACAGCAACCCGCATCAGCGGCTCACTTGCGCTACCCAGTCGGCCAGGTTGTAATAAGTTACAACGCGGGTGATCTTGCCGCCCTCAAGGCTAAAAAACGACCCTGCTGGCAAGCGGTAGGTCTGCCCTTTTGCGTCGGGCAAACCGCTGTCGGTCTCCAGATAGGTTCCGTTGACAATATACTCCGCCGCCGCGCGCGTGCCGCCTTCGCCCTCGAAAACCACCATGTCGGTCAGCTCTTCACTGTAGCAGCGGCTCATATGCGCGCAAAATTCGCCGAAAAGCGCCTTGCCACGCCGGACCTGCCCCTCATTTACATGATGCGCCACATCCTCGGCCAGACAGGCCAACATACCGTCGGTATCGCCCGCATTAAAAGCTGCGAAATAGGCTTCAACTGTCTTGTTCATCTGCTTTCCCTCGGATCACCCCAATGCGCCTTGATCTGCGCGATTATCTGGTCGCGCGCCTCGCGATATGCAACAAGCTTGGCCTCACGACCCTCGCCGATGGCGGTCGGGTCCATGATAGGCCAGTATTCAAGATCGGTGTGAAACCCGCGCGTCAGCTCTTCAGCCAGGTCGCGGCTCATCGGCGACAGCGCCACAACAACATCAAACGAGGAAAGCACCTCGCCCATCTTTTCCATCTCGTCAAAGCTGCGTGAGCGGTGACGCGACAGTTCCACGCCCAGCTCCTCACAAACCGCGACGGTAAACCCGTCAATCTCGAAATCGTTCTTCACACCGGCCGACTGCACATAGGTGCCCGTGCCGAAAAACCGCTTCATAAGTCCCTCTGCCATGGGCGAGCGCACTGCATTGTGATCGCAGCAAAACAAGACCGATTGCGGGAGTGGCTTCACCAAAATTTAGCCCCCGAAATGTAACACACACACCAGCGTAAACAGTCGCCGTGCCGTGTCATTGTCAATTTCGGCTTTGCCCTCCAGCCGCTCGGCCAGAATGCGCGCGCCTTCGTTGTGAATGCCCCTCCGCGCCATATCAATAGTCTCGATCTGGCTCGGCGGCATCGTCTTCACCGCATCGAAATAGCTCTCGCAAATCTGCCAGTAATCCTTCACCACCTGCCGGAACGGCGAAAGCGAAAGATGAAACTCCGCCGCCTTGTCCTCGGCCTCGGTGAGCACATCAAACACCAGTCGCTTGTCGCGGATCGACAGGCCCACATGATAAGGCCCCTCAGGCACAGCCCGCTCTTCACGCTTGGGCAGGGTAAAGACATTGTCCTCCAGCAAATCATAAATCGCCACCTTCCGCTCCTGCTCGATCTCCGGTGTAGGAGGGGGGAGGTTGCTGTCATCCAGCTCGATATGAGAAATACGCGACATCGCCTTTTGCCTTCTTAATTTCGGGCGTCCGTAATCGCCGCCCAATTTTTCAAACCCTAGCGCCCGCCCCGCCAAATGCAACGGCAAGAACGACTCATCCCCGCTAAAAACGCCTGCCCTGCATCTTGGCCGATGTGCCTTTTTCTTGCTAAAAATATCCTGGGGGGAGCGCGAGGGGGGCAAAGCCCCCCTCGCCCGAGCGCTTTGGCAAAGCCAAAGCGCCACGCAAATCAACTTGAGTTCTACATCTCGTTCAAATGGTTGAGCCGCGCGCGCACACTCAGCCCATGCGCCTCAAGGCTTTCCGAAATCGCCAGCGTTTCAGCAGCAGGGCCAATCGCGCGCAAAGCGGCAGGCGTCATCTTCGCCAGCGTTGTGCGCTTCACAAAATCCATCACCGAAAGACCCGAGGAAAACCGCGCCGAACGTGCCGTGGGCAACACATGGTTCGGCCCTCCAACATAATCGCCAATCGCCTCAGGCGTCCACGCCCCAAGGAAAATCGCCCCCGCATGGGTGATCTTATCGGCCAAAGCATCAGGATCTGCGACACACAGCTCCAGATGCTCGGGCGCTATACGGTTTGACAATGCGGCCGCAACCTCCAGATCAGGCACAAGAATAACCGCGCCATAGTCGCGCCAGCTCGCGCCAGCAATCTCGCGCCGCTCAAGCGTCAGCAAATGTCGCTCAATCGCGGCTTCCACAGCCTTCGCCATAGCCTTATCGGTGGTAATCAGTATCGACTGTGCGCTCTCGTCATGTTCCGCCTGTGAGAGCATATCAAGGGCAATCCAGTCAGGGTCGTTGTCGCCATCCGCAATCACCAAAATCTCGCTTGGCCCCGCGATCATATCAATCCCGACTTTTCCAAACACCCGCCGCTTGGCCGCCGCAACAAAGGCGTTGCCCGGCCCGGTGATCTTGTCCACAGGCGCAATCGTCTCGGTTCCATAAGCCAGCGCCGCCACAGCCTGCGCCCCACCGATACGGTAAATCTCGTCAACACCAGCCAAACGCGCGGCCAAAAGCACCAGCGGATTGGCAACCCCGTCTGGGGTCGGAACCGTAATTGCCAGCCGCTCGACCCCTGCCACCTTGGCAGGAATCGCATTCATCAAAACGGATGAGGGATAAGACGCCAGCCCACCGGGCACATACAGGCCAGCCGCACTTACAGCACTCCAGCGCCAACCCAGCGTTGCGCCGTTCTCGTCTGTCCAGCTCGCATCCTCAGGCATCTGCCGCGCGTGATAGGCGCGGATACGCTCCGCCGCCAGCTCCAGCGCCTCGCGCTCGTGCTGCGGAACGTCCGCCACCAGCGCCTCGATTTCATCGGGCGAAAACCGCAGGCTCCCGGGCGTCAGCGTCAAGCGGTCAAACCGCTCTGTCAGCTCGATAACAGCCGCATCCCCCCGCGCCCGCACATCCGCGATAATTTCGGCAACAGCCGCATCCACATCGGGGCTGTCTTCGCGCTTGGCTCCCAAAAGGGCCGTGAACTGCTCTTCAAAATCAGGTGAAGCTGCGTCGAGAAACTTTGGCATAAGGCATCCTTTCAAGGCTTGCGCCCGTCTTAGCGCCGTGGGGCACGGCCCTCAAGCCTGACTTGTGTTGCAGCCCTCAGCTCTCGTGGCTTGGCCGCTTCCTTGAGGGCGCTCTGTAAGGCCGCGTCACATCCTTGAGCGTGACTTCCAGCGCCTCACAGTCCAGCCTGATCGCCCCGTCGCCCGCAAGCGTCAGCACAAGCTTGCCTGCAGGCGCCGTTCCCGCCTCCCACTCGGCGGTCAGCAATGACAGCACCATATCCTTATCGCCCCGCTCTATCCCTTGCGTGGCAACACCCAGTACATTGTCAAACGCCAACACTGTCTGCACCCGCTCGGGCGCATGCCTGCCCTGGCCTTTGTCTTCCCAGCGGAAACGGTTGAGCAACAGCGCAAAGCGGCGGGCCTTACGGTCATATTTCATTTCGGTGATGGGAAAGACAGCATCCTGCACAAGCGCCGAAATCACCTTGAGGTCGTCCAAGTCCATCGCCCCGAGGTTCAGCGGGCGCTCGGCTCCGTCTTCAAAGCTTGCATCCGCGCTCATGATGCTTTCACCCGCTCGACTTTTGCACCAATGCCCGAGAGCTTGCGCACCACATGCTCATACCCGCGGTCAAGGTGATAAACACGGTTCACAACCGTCTCGCCCTCTGCGGCCATGCCTGCCAAGATAAGCGAAACAGAAGCGCGCAAATCAGTCGCCATCACAGGCGCTCCTTTCAACCGCTTCACACCCTTCACAGTCGCCGTGCCACCATGCACCTCAATATCCGCGCCCATACGCTCAAGCTCGGGCGCATGCATAAAGCGGTTCTCGAAAATCTTTTCTTCCAGCACAGATGTGCCCTCGGCCGTGCACAGCAAAGCCATCATCTGCGCCTGCAAGTCCGTCGGAAATCCGGGGAAAGGCTCGGTCGTCACATTCACCGCCTTGATAGCTCCGTTCTTACGCGCCACCTTGAGGCCCGATGGTGTCTCTTCCACATCGATCCCCGCCTCGTTGAGCTTTGCCACAAAGCTCTCCACAAGGCTCATCTTGCCGCCAAGACACTCAACTTCGCCGCCGCATATCGCAGGGGCCAGCATATAGGTCCCAAGCTCGATACGGTCGGTCACAACCTGATGCGTCGCCCCGCCCAAACGGTCTACACCCTGAATGGTAATGCTGCTCGTGCCGTCACCCTCAATCTGTGCGCCCATCTTGCGCAGGCAATCCGCGAGGTCGACAATCTCGGGTTCGCGCGCCGCGTTGTTGATCACGGTCGTGCCTTTGGCCAAGGTCGCCGCCATCATGATGTTTTCTGTTGCGCCTACGGAGGCAAACGGAAAGTCGATGACCGCGCCTTTCAGTCGCCCGCCACTCGCCTTGGCGTGCAGATAGCCTTCTTTCAGCTCGATCGTAGCCCCCATTTTCTCCAACCCATCGGTGTGGATATCCATCGGTCGCGCGCCGATAGCGCAGCCACCGGGAAGCGAAACAACGGCCCGCCCCTCGCGGGCAAGCAATGGTCCAAGCACAAGGTTCGATGCGCGCATCTTGCGCACAATATCATACTCGGCGACATGGTTGATCTGCCCGTGGCACGACATGGCAATGACTTGTCCTTCGGACAACGCCGAAATCTCGGCCCCTAGGCTCTCCAAAAGCTGGGTCATGGTGCGAATATCGCTAAGGCGCGGCGCATTGGTCAGCGTCAGCGGCTCTTCGCTCAAAAGCGTGGCCGGCATCAGCGCCAGACAGGCGTTTTTCGCCCCCGCAATCGGAATCTGCCCACTCACAGGGCCGTTGCCCGTTACGATAATCTGGTCCATCTGCTCTACCCTTTATCCTTACCTGTATCTTTGCCTGCGCCCGCGCCGCTGTTTTTCATAGCTGTACGCGCCTTTGCCTGCGCCTTACGGCGCGCCATATTGGCCTTAAGCGCCGCTTTCAAGCGGTCTTCCCGCGCGGTTTCGCCTCCGGCTTTCGGTTTTGTGTTTTTCGGCTCCATAAACGTCTCATATAGCGGTTGGGCAGAACCGTCCAGATTGGCCTTGCGTGAAAGCCGATTTGGGTCTAATCACCCGCCACATCGTTGCTGCAGTAGCTCAGTGGTAGAGCGCGTCATTGGTAATGACGAGGTCGGGAGTTCAATCCTCCCCTGCAGCACCAGATCAACCCACTGATATCATTCCCCCCTGACTATATAGGGCTTTGCCCGTCTCGCTGTTACAAAACGCGTAACAGAATGGAGCAAATCATGTTGGGCAAGATCAAGACTTTGCTGGGTCGTAACTGTCGTTAGCTTTCTCGCATAGCAATCCCCGAAAAGCTCCGCCCTTAACTCGGAAACATATCCGAGCTACGAATGAAGCCTGATGAAGCAGAACGCCTGTATCATGACGCCACCTCAAAAAGCGAGCTTGTCGAGCTGTGGAGCCTTCAGGAAATCGCTGATGACAAGCGTGCTTAAAAGCTGCCGGATCATGGCTTCGCCATGGAGAAATGGCCCCTGGGGATTCTGCGATGGTTTTACAAGTCAGTCCGAGCACAGCTCAAACCGTTGTGAAGTCTGTGCAGATGTCGGGTTTCGTCACCTCTGATGGCCCAAGACACCCGTGCTGATTGCATTGCCGCTCAACTGCCGAGAGCGATTGCTTGCAAACCTGTTCTCGACGGGCCCCCTGGACGTTTCTTCACCCCTGAAACTCCTCCAAATTTGTGTAGAGTCCGGACAACAAAAAGACGGCCCAATGAAGGCACGGTCCAAAGGTCTCACGCTATTCAGGCCACGTGGCCTGCATCGACGGGCGCAACTTGAATACATCATACCAAGCAGCAAGTGCTTCGCGGCCGCTGCGCCAGTCCTTCTCGGCGAAGCGGAAGTCAAGATACCCAAGCGCACAGGCAGCCGCAATCGAACCGATACTGACTGGCCCTTCTAGTTGCTCCATCCATCGCGCTTCAAGGTCATCAAGGCCACTGTCGACCTTTTCCATTTGGCTATCGTGCCACAAATCCCAGTAAAACTCTGCAGGCCGCAGCACCGCTTCATAGCGACAGAGCAAAGCCGCGCCCAGCATCGTATCAGCCAGCGCTTCCAGCGTCATGCTGGCAAAACAGGTGCGCCGATCGCTTGGCACGAGTGGCACAGAGGCTGAAAGCGTATCCACATAAGCACAAATCACACGGCTATCAAACAGCGGTGATCCGTCCTCCAATATCGCACTCGGCACCTGCCCGGAAGGGTTCTCTCGCACGATCTCAGGGTCGCGTTTCACAGGCCACGCCTTGGAAGTCAGAAGCTCGACCTGATCGGCAACGCCCTTTTCATGCGCGCAAACGAGAACCTTGCGCACAAAGGGCGAGGCGGGTGAATGAAAGAGTTTCAGGGTCATCATTTTGCTTTCTTCATTTTAAATTTCGACACTCCAGCCGCACCGATAAGATGCTGCACTGCCGCTTCAGGGTCTGTTCCGAGCCTATCGATCAGCAGATCGCCGGCAAAGCTCACATGTTCGTTCATGATCGCCGCAGCACGCTCTCCTTCACGATGCCTCAAGGCGCGGGTGATGCGGTGGTGATCATCATGCGAGCGTTGAATAATATAAAAATCGTCCCAAAGGATCACACGATCGGACACCATCGGCACATTGTGTGTCCGTCCAACAAACTCGCCCAGCAGCGGATTATTCGCGGCATGGATAATGGTTTCATGGAAATCCACATTCATTCGGCGCCAATCCGGAAGAGCCGCTGGTTTCAGCTCTCCAGAGGCAAGAATATCGTCGCCCCGTTTTAGTAGCGCATCCAGTTTATCGAGCATATCGTCCGAACACCCTAGTCGCGCAGCGATCCGGCAAGCCTGCGCCTCCAGAACAGAACGGATTTCGAAAACACTACGGATTGTATCCAATGAGAATTCACGGACGCGATATCCGCAGTTCGCCTCGTAATCCAGCAACCCATCGGTGGTAAGCGTAGCGAGTGCTGTGCGCAGGGGCGTGCGGGAGAGCCCCAGAAGCTCCGAGAGATGGTCCTGATGCACACGCTCACCCGGCTTGAGCTGCCCCGCCAAAATCATCTCTCGCAGCGCGGCCGTGGCTCCGTCTGCAGCCGTATGTTTGCTTACAATCATCATTTACCTCACCGACAGCTTTACCTTGATTATTCCGCAAAGCTTCAAACGCCGCAAGCGAATTCCTCTATTATTTATCCAAAACGGCAAAATTTTTTAGAAAATATTTGACATAGAGCCATTAATGTATCCAATCTCAACACCACAACCGAAACGAAAGGAATCGCCGTGACAAAGATCGCACTCGTAACTGGCGCCAGCGGTGGCATTGGCAAAGCGGTTTGCAGGCGGCTTGCCGAAGATGGATTCAACGTCATGGTTACGGATATCGCTGCGGATACAGCCAAGAAGCTTGCAGCCGACCTTCCAGGCTCTGGGCATCACGGCTATGCGCTCGATGTCACGGATGAGATCATGGTCTCCGACCTCATGGAGGAAATTGAAACAGCCCACGGCGCAGTTTCTGTGGTCGTCTCGGCAGCTGGCATCCTCATTTTGGATCAGAACGGCCAGCGCCGTCCGATTATAGACACCTCCCTTGAGGAATGGTCCACCACCCAGTCGGTCAACAGCACAGGCACATTCCTGTTGTTGCGCGCCTTCCTGCGCGCACGGTCGGAACGCAAAGTCAACGGCGCTCGTTTCATCGGCTTTTCCTCAGTGGCGGCCCAACTTGGCGGCTACAGATCAAGCTCAGCCTATATTGCCAGCAAATCAGCTGTTCTCGGCCTCATCCGTGCTGGAGCGCGCGAGGGCGCAACACTAGATGTCGCTGTTAACGCCGTCGCCCCGGGCCTGATCGACGCGCCAATGCTGCGTATCTCGCTGGACCCCTCAGATGACGCCGAAATCTCGAAGTCCATCCCCCAAGGCAGAATCGGAACCCCCGAAGATGTCGCAGGTGCCGTCGCTTTTCTGGCAGGGCCAGACAGCGCTTATATCACAGGCAGCGTCATTGATGTGAACGGCGGGTATCGGATGCAATGATACAGCGCATCTCACATACCGTCGCACACCTCCTTGTAATCATTGCGGCCCTCGCGCTGCTCTTGATGATGTTTCATGTCACCGCAGACGTAATAGGCAAATATGTCTTCAACGCCCCCATCCCTGGCACTGCAGAGGTTGTCGCGAGCTATTATATGGTCGCCGCCGTTTTCCTCCCGCTGGCGTGGGTCGAAATCAAAGAAAGTTCGATCACCGTCGAGTTGCTCTACAGCCTCTTCGGCCACCGCGCGAAAAACCTCGCGCTCTTGCTGGCAACAGCGGTCTCAGCATTATTTTACGGCGGCCTTGCGTGGCTTCTCTGGGCGCCTGCACTGCAATCCTACCGGATTGGCGAAATCGTTGAAGGCACATGGAGAGTTGTGATCTGGCCTACCAAATTTCTCTTGCCTCTGGGCCTCGCACTGGCCTGCCTCGTCATGGTCCTGAGGCTCTTTCAGATCATAACAGGCCGTTACACTCCCAACCTACACACCGCAGATCCGAGCTGAGGAGATCACACAATGGAACGTCTCGAAATCGGATTATTCGGCATCGTCGCCATGTTGGTTGCCATCTTGCTGCGCGTCCCTATAGCCGTTGCGATGGGTCTCACCTCCTTTGGCGGCATCTGGCTCATGATGGGCCCGATGCCAGCCATCGGAATCAGCAAAGCCATCCCCTATGAAATGATCGGAGATTGGAACCTCTCTGCTGTGCCGATGTTTCTACTCATGGGCTATCTTGCCTCTGGCGCGGGGCTCACTGCCGGACTGTTCAATGCGGCACGCGTGTTTCTCAACAGGGTTCCCGGCGGCCTCGCCACTGCCTCGGTTGCCTCGTCGGCCCTGTTTGCTTCTGCAAGCGGCTCCAGCGTGGCAACGGCCGCAGCTTTCTCACGCATCGCTATCCCCGAAATGCTGAAAGCGGGTTACGCCCCTTCTCTGGCAACAGGTTCGGTCGCAGCAGCGGGCACGCTTGGTTCGCTTATCCCGCCCAGCGTTCTACTTATCATTTACGGGCTCATGATCGATGTCTCGATTGCTACACTGTTTCTCGCCGCCGTAATCCCGGGCATGCTATCAGGTCTTGTCTTCGCCGCGATGATCACCGCACGTTGCGCACTCAAGCCCGAGTTGGCCCCACGCCTCAATGAGGTCACGCCATGGCGTGAAAAGCTTGCCCTGCTGCGCGAAACATGGCCTCTTCCTTTGCTCATCGCGGGTGTCTTGGGCGGCATCTTCTCGGGCATATTCACCGCAACAGAGGCGGGCGCTGTCGGTGCCTTTCTCGCTGGCATCATCGCGCTCAGCCGTGGCACACTTAGCTATTCAATGCTGCGCAGCGCACTCGTAGACACCGCAATCAGCACTGCAGCCATCTTTATCATCGTGGTTGCCGCAGCACTCTTTTCACGCTTCATCGCGCTTTCCACCCTGCCGGTCTGGGTAACAGGACAGTTCGCAGGCCTTGAGACGATATGGGTAATCATCTTTATTTGCTTGCTCTACCTCTTGCTCGGCTGCTTTCTGGAAAGCATTTCGATCATCTTGCTCACAGTGCCCGTGCTCGCACCGCTGCTCCATAGCCTCGACATCAACCTGATCTGGTTTGGCGTGCTGATGGTTAAACTGCTCGAAACAGGGCTGATCACACCCCCTGTCGGTATGAACGTCTACGTCATCAAATCAAGCTTAGGAAACACTGTCTCCCTTGGGACGATCTTCTCTGGGGTGTCGTGGTTCATACTCGCCGATCTGTTCACGATTACACTGCTTGTCGCGTTTCCAATCATTACCCTCTGGCTACCCAACATAGCCGGCTGACATCCACTCAAGAACCAAGGCCGCGGGATAGTCCCGCATCAAAAATCGGAGGAACTTATGAAACACCTTAGCCTTACCGCTCTCGCCCTGTCAGGCCTCGTCGCTTCGCCTGCCCTCGCGGACACATACATCGCATCCAACTGGCTCGCCCCGGTCCATATCCTCAACGAACAACCCTATCAGAACCTCGCGAAGGATCTGGCCGCCGACCCTGACGCCAACCTCACCTTCGAGGTTTATTCCAGCGGCTCGCTTGTGCCTGCCAAATCCACTATGCAGGGCATCCGCGACAACGTCGCCCAACTGGGCGTTGTATACCCCGGCTACACCCCGTCAGAATTGCCCGTGAACAACGTGCTCAACGACCTCGTTTTCACATCCGATGACGCACTTGCCTCAGCGCTAGCCTATACTGAAGTCGGCATCAATAACGCCGCTGTTCAGGGCGAGTGGGGTGCCAACGGGGGGATCTTCCTCGGCGGATATTCCACGCCCGTTTACAACTTTATCTGCATGGAGCCGATCCGCAGCCCCACTGATGCGAAAGGCAAGAAAATCCGCACCGCAGGCGGCGCTCAAACAAGCTGGGTTGAAAGCCTCGGTGGTGTGCCCGTTTCCGTGCCAATCGGCGATGTCTATTCAGGCCTCAGCCGCGGCTCAATCGATTGCACCATGTCTGACCCGACGAACCTCGACAAAGGCAACAAATTTTGGGAAGTCGCCAAAAGCGTGACCACCCTACCGATGGGCGTCGTCATGGGCGCAACCTATGTGGTCAACCCTGACTTCTGGAAAGGCCTGTCCGTTGAACAGCGTGCAGCGCTCCTTGATCATATGGCACTCGGGCTCGCTCGCACACAGCTTGTCTACGCCGCCGATGTGGAAGCCGCCTTTGCAGGCTCACGCGAGCGCGGTCTTGAGATCATCGAGCCGGGCGCAGAGTTGAGCGAAGCACTCGCAGCCTTCCAGTCTGACTTTGTCGCAACCCTGCCTCAAAAGTCCATCGACGACCGCGGCATCGAAGATCCGTCAAAACTGATCAACGCCTTTCTCGCAAGCCAGCAAGCATGGAAAGAGCGTCTTGGTGGAATTGACCGCACAGATGCAGAAGCCGTTGCAGAGCTGATCCGTAGCGACATTTTCGGGAAGCTCGATCTGGCCACCTTCGGCATGTAAGCCCACGCAGGGGCCTTCGGGCCCCTGCTCTCTCCAATCTGCCTTCCCAAAAGGACACCTCATCATGGCTCAGGCAAATACGTCAATCGTCACAGGAGCAGGCGCAGGTATCGGCCGCGCTATTGCACAACGCCTCGCGCAAGCGGGTGATAACGTTCTCGTGGTCGACCTGAACACAAGCCGCGCCGATGAGACCGTCGCTCTCATCAATGAAGCGGGGGGACGTGGTCAAGCCGCCGTTCTCGACATAACCGATGCCGCAGCGCTCGACGCGCTCATCGCTGAGACACGTAATCTGCGCTGCCTCGTGAACAACGCTGGCATCTTTGATGTAAAATCGTTCGATACCCTCACAGCCGAGGATTTCCGCCGCATGTATGAAGTCAATCTCGTTGCCCTTTTCGGTCTCTGTCAGCGCGCTGCACGAGTGATGGGGAGCGGCGGTGCAATCGTGAACATTGCATCGCGCGCCATGCTTGGGGCCTCACAATACATCCACTACGCCACGTCCAAAGCCGCCGTGGGCGGGTTCACCCGCTCGCTGGCGCTGGAGCTTGCGCCAAAGGGCATCACAGTCAACGCAGTCGCCCCCGGAGTCATTGAAACCGATATGCTGCGCGCCCGATCCGACACCAACCTCGACGCGCTGCGCGCCATGCAGCCGGGCGGAACACTCGGCACACCAGATGACATCGCAGCCGCCGTGCAGTTTCTCGCCTCCCCTGAGGCCAAATTCATCACGGGGCAGATTCTACTCGTTGATGGCGGGCGCTCTCTGGGCGGCTCACTTGGAATTTGAAGGACACCACCATGACATTTGAAGGTAAAACTGTGGCCATCACAGGGGCCGCCGCTGGCATCGGACAAGCCACTACCCGCCTCTTCGCGACCCGTGGTGCGCATGTGATCGCTATAGATCGCGATGCAGAGGCGCTCAGCAGGCTCGACATCAAAGGCATCACCCCCTTGCAAGGCGACGTGACTGACCCGAACTTGCCCGCAGCGTTAAAGGCCCGGATCACAGCTCTCGGCGGGCCCCTCGCCGTTTTGGTCAATAACGCAGGCATTGGTGGCGGTGGCCGTATGGATCAGACCAGTGACGACGATCTGCGCAGCTTTTTCGAAATCAACGTGCTCGGCCTCTTCCGTCTTGCTCGCTTCGCCGTCACAGAAATGCAGACCGCAGGGGGGGGAAGCATCGTCAACGTCGCCTCAATTTACGCCGAAGTCGGCGCGCAGAACTCCGCAGGTTACTCAACATCAAAAGGCGCCGTCGCCGCCCTCACCCGACAGATGGCAACCGACTATGGCCATGATGGAATCCGCGTCAACGCCGTCGCTCCGGGCCTCATAGAAACCCCGCTCACAGAAGAGCGCATCCGCACCGAAAAATGGCGTCACAAGATCT
This sequence comes from Lentibacter sp. XHP0401, assembly GCF_025751535.1. Taxonomy (GTDB): domain Bacteria; phylum Pseudomonadota; class Alphaproteobacteria; order Rhodobacterales; family Rhodobacteraceae; genus Lentibacter. The sequence continues at coordinate 113,806 of NZ_JAOWLC010000011.1, forward strand.
TTGTTGAGCAATGCCCGCTTCAGCGTGTGGGTCAGCCGGATGATGTTGCCCGTGCCATAGCATTTCTCGCCAGCGACGAAGCCGCCTTCATTTCAGGCGAGATTTTGCGTGTAGACGGGGGGTGGGCCATGGGCCGCTTCCCGCGCGAGGCACAGCTATGAGCACCCCCGCCAAACCCGCAGACACCTATGATCTAATCGTTGTCGGCTCAGGCGCCGCTGGCATGGCTGCTGCCCTCACCGCCAGCATAGGCGGCCTCTCTGTCGCAATCTTTGAAAAAGATAAACAGTTCGGCGGCTCCACTGCCGTGTCGGGCGGCGCGATCTGGGTTCCAAATAACCCCCTTATGCGCGCCGCAGGGATGGACGACGACGCCGAAGCTGCCATGCAATATCTCTCGGGAGAGATCGGCAACCTGATAGACCGCGACCTCGTGCAAGCCTTTATCGACAGCGGCCCCGAGATGGTGAACTTCTTTCAAACCAACACCGAGCTGCAATTTGAGTATCGCGCCTATTCACCCGATTATCACCCCGACACACCCGGCGCATCTCTGGGCGGGCGGGTGCTTGATGCAATGACATTCGATGGCCGCCGCCTCGGCGCAGAGTTCACCCGCCTCAAAAACCCGATTGATGACTTTACACTCTTTGGCGGCATGATGCTCAACAGGTTTGACATCGGCCACTTCATGAACATGACCCACAAACCAGCGTCCGCCCTACATGCCGCCAAACTGCTGGCTCGGCATGCCCGTGACCGTCTCAGCCACAAGCGTGGCACGCGACTGACACTCGGTCAGGCTGTGGCAGGCCGCATGGTTCTCTCGGTCCTCAACCGCAACATCCCGATATTCACGGACATGGCGCTCGACAAGTTGCTTACCCAAGAGGGCGCAGTCACAGGCATCCAGACGTCCGATGGCACGCAGGTGCTCGCGCGGCGCGGCGTCGTTCTGGCCACAGGCGGCTTCCCTGCCAACGCATCCCTTCGCAAGGAGGTCATGCCCCATGTCGCGCGCGGTGAGGCACATTACTCCATGTCGCCAAAGCCAGCTACAGGTAGCGCCATCCTCGCCGCCGAAGATATCGGTGCACACTTCATCACAACAAACCGGAACGCAGCTTTCTGGGCACCCGTGTCACTCATACCAGAGAACGGTGGTGAACCTCGTCCCTTCCCTCACCTGTTTCTCGATCGCGCCAAGCCAGGCGTGATTGCCGTCTCCCCCGAGGGAAAACGCTTCGTCAACGAAGCCTCATCCTATCACGATTTCGTCTCAGGCATGCATGAAGCCAACCTCGCAAGCGGCTGGCTGGTCTGCGACCACCGCGCACTCAGGCGCTATGGCTTAGGGCCGGTGCGTCCAAGCCCTGCGCCCTACCGTCAACATTTGAAATCCGGCTACCTGAAAAAAGCGCAGACCCTGACAGAGCTCGCCATGCTCATCGGCGCGCCCGAAACAACGCTCACAGCCACATTTAAGCGCTTCAATGAAGATGCCGCCCAAGGCAACGACACCGAGTTTGGCAAAGGCTCCACCGCCTACCAGACATACCTCGGCGATGCTGACAATGCACCAAATCCCTGCCTGAGGCCTCTGAACACCGCGCCGTTCTACGCTGTGCGCATTTTTCCGGGCGATATCGGCACCTCAATGGGCCTCGCCGTCGATACCAACGCCCGCGTTCTGCGCGAAGACAGAACCGTGATCAAAGGCCTCTACGCCTGCGGAAATGATATGAACTCGATCATGGCAGGCACCTACCCAGGCGCGGGGATCACCCTCGGCCCGGCGCTGACCTTTGGCTACATAGCAGGGCGACATGCCTCTAGCTAGCAAGCCTCACAACCAAAAATGCGAGCAAAGCGAATTCTCAACGGGATCACATTGTTTTACAAAGGTAGCTTCAGAAGAGAACTACAGAACACCAAGTAACCCTTTGTTTTATATGGCGGTATAGGGAGTTCTACTCCCACCCTGCAGCACTAGGTATATTCCGACCGCGCAGAAAGCGCCCGCGCCTTTTCAGGTCAATCAGCCTTACAGCGCCCGCCACGGCTACAGCTCAGAATATCCTTCCGCGCGCGGGTGTTCTCCGCGCTGAAAACCGAGCCGGCACAAGGCTCAAGCTCAAGTTCATAGCCACCGCCGCTGATCTGCTTCAGAAATGCGATATATCGCTCCCCCGCCGCGATTCCGCCGCACCAAGGGCCGGCGCAGCTTATAACAAGCGTCACAGGAGCCGAAAACTTCGGCCCGAAAGCGCCTTGCGCAAGCTGCCAGCCCTCCATCCGCGCAGCAATCCTGTGTCCGTTTTCGGGCGTGTTAGGCACAGCCTGCCAGTCAAAATCAATCTGCCCCTCAACGACAACATAGTTTTCTTCCGCCGCCGCAAAACGTGCATAGCTTCTCTTCCCGTCCGGCGGCATACAAGACAAAGCCTGCGCCGCCCCCGCCGAAAACAGCATCAGGGCAATGGCACGTAAAATCATAATTTGTCCTCGAATTCGGCCAGAACCGCCGCATAAACCTCACGTTTGAACGGAACAATATTCCCCACCAAATCGCTCGGCGCCAGCCAGCGCCACTCTGAAAATTCGGGGTGCTCAGTCTCGATGTTTACATCATCATCCGCACCCTGAAAGCGCATCAGAAACCATTTCTGCTGCTGCCCGCGATACCGCCCTTTCCAGATGTTCGGCACAAGCTCGTGGGGCAGATCGTAAGGCAACCAGCCCGCGCTTTCGGCCTCGATCGTCACCTTGTCCGCCGTCACGCCCGTCTCTTCCCAAAGCTCGCGCAGCGCGGCAGTGCGGGCCTCTTCGCCCTCGTCCACACCGCCTTGCGGCATTTGCCAGGCATCTTGGTCACGGTCGCGCCGCTGCCCGACAAAAACATGGCCCTCGGCGTTCACAAGCATCACGCCCACACAGGGGCGGTAAGGCAGCTTGGAAATCTCGTCTAGTGTCATAAGACCCTCACTTCAGAAAAAACAACAGCGTCATAATCAGGCCCACGGCCACAATACCGGCGCGGAGCAGCTTCATATTAGTGATCTTACGCGCATAAGACGCGCCAAAATAGCCCCCTGCCGTGGTGGCCAGCGCCAGCACAAGCGCACTCTTCCAGGCAATCAGCCCCGCCATAGCCAGCGCCAGAGCCGAAACAATCGAAATCATCGTCGACATCAGGTTTTTCAACCCGTTCATGCCATGCAGGTTCATAAACCCCATCAGCCCGAACACCGCCAGAAGCATGATCCCCAGACCGCCGTTGAAATACCCGCCATAGATCGAAACAGAAAGCAGCACCGCAACAGAACTCACCGGCCCAAACCCCTTGCCCCTTAGCAAGCTCAAGAGCTTTGGCCCTGCCGCAAAAATCACGGTGGCAATCAGCAAGAGCCAGGGCACGAGGCCCACAAACGCCTCCTCGCTGGTCACCGTCAACAAAAGCGCCCCGATCAAGCCGCCCAACGCCGCCAGCCCCAGCATCACAGGCAGGCTTAAAGCTCCCTCCGCCGAGATATCCTTGCGAAACGCCCAGGCGCTGCCTGCATAGCCCGGAATGGCTGTTAAAGTTGCGGTGGCATTGGCCATAATCGGCGGAACGCCAAGCCAGACAAGTGCAGGAAACGAAATAAACGTTCCGCCCCCCGCAACCGCGTTGAGCGCGCCTGTGGCAAATCCCGCGACACATAGCACCAAAATTTCCAGCATAGCTTCATCTCCCCGGTTGCGCCCTTTCTGGCGCATTGCTCCACCGCCCGCAATCCCGCTTGGCCCCCAAGTCTCACTCTGGATCGCTCTTTCTTTTTGCCTCAAATATCCTGGGGGAGTGTGAGGGGGCAAAGCCCCCTCACCACCGCGACGCGGCGAAGCCGCGGCGCAACATACCCGGAACAAAGGGGCCGCGCCCTCACAGGCACGGCCCCTTCATGTCTCGGCCTTCGAGCCTTACTTATTATCTGGTCCAAGTGCCGAAAGGCCCTTCAGAATATCAATCGCATAGGCAAGCTGATAATCTTCCTCGCGCAGCTTCGCAGCGGCCAACGCCTTTTCCTGATCCTTCTTGATCTGTTCGATCTCGTCTTCAGTCAGGCTGTCGTTGCTGATGCTGCCGCGCAAGTCGGCCTCGGTGCGGGCATTGAACTTGGTTTGCTCTTCTTCCGTCGTCGCCTCCGGCTCGCGGCGTGGCTGTTCCACAACGATGTCGGGAGACACACCCAGCGCCTGAATAGAGCGCCCAGATGGCGTGTAATAGCGTGCCGTCGTCAGGCGCATCGCGCCTTCGCCCCGCAGTGGCATCACCGTCTGAACCGAGCCTTTACCAAAGCTCTTCGTGCCAACAACAATCGCGCGGCGATGGTCTTGCAACGCACCGGCAACAATCTCGGAGGCCGAAGCAGAGCCGCCATTGATCAAGACAACCACAGGCTTGCCACCTGTAAGGTCGCCCGCCGTCGCATTGTAACGGTCTCCGTCTTCAGGGTTGCGTCCACGAGTCGAGACAATCTCTCCCGATTCAAGGAAAGCATCCGACACGGCAATCGCCTCGGTCAGAAGCCCGCCGGGATTGTTACGCAGATCAAGGATAAAGCCGTTCACATTATCAATGCCGCCGGCTTCTTCAACCTGCTCCTTGATACCCGCTGCAAGGTTGGGCGAGGTCTGACGGTTGAATGTGGTCACCCGCAGCACAACGCTTGTGCCCTCAATACGCGAGCGCACAGCCGTCAGCTTGATGGTGTCGCGAATGATCGAAATCTCCAGCGGCTCGTCTGCACCCTCGCGCATAACCGTGATGATGATCTCGCTGCCCACCGGGCCGCGCATCATCTCGACAGCTTCATCAAGGTTCAGCCCCAACAGGCTCTCGCCATCTACATGGGTGATAAAGTCGCCCGCTTCCACGCCGGCTTCGTCCGCTGGTGTGCCGTCAATCGGAGAAACAACTTTTACAAAGCCCTCTTCCTGCGTCACTTCAATCCCGAGGCCGCCAAACTCGCCGCTGGTCTGCACTTTCATGCTCTCGGCGTCTTGCGGGCTCAGGTAGCTCGAATGCGGGTCAAGCGAGGTCAACATGCCGTTAATGGCCGCCTCGATCAGCTCGCCCTCGTCAACTTCTTCAACATACTGCGCACGAATGCGCTCGAAAATGTCGCCGAAGAGATCAAGCTGTTGGTAAACATTCGTCGTCTTGGCCGACTCCTGCGCCAGCAAAGGTGCCGCCACCTGCGTCGTGATCAAAACACCTGCGAGCGTTCCAGTTGCCGCCGCCATGAAAAATTTCTTCATGTCTCAGTCTTCCCTTTCTGTGCGAAACCAGCTTTCAGGGTTCACGGGTTCATTGTCTTCTCTTACTTCCAAATAGAGGGATTGTGAAAGGTCACTTCCCGTTCCATCACCGACTTGTGTCAATATTTCGCCGACAGCCGCGTCTTTCCCGCCCATCAGACCCAAAGGTGCGCCCTCGGCAATAACCTCTCCGGTCTGTCCATAAACCACATCAAGACCTGCAAATACCATAAGCAAGCCCGATTTCGGCTCGAGAATCATAACATTGCCAAAGTCCAGAAGCGGCCCCTGATAGCGAATGGTCGCCGCCGCAGGCGCACTCACAAGCGCGCGGGGCCGCGTGGCAATGAGCAGCCCCGCCCGCGCGATACCCGCCGCATCGGCCTCGCCCGCGCGGCGCAAGACACGCCCCGCCACAGGCAGGGGCAGCGCCCCCTTGCGCGCGGCAATGTCCTCGCTTGCGTTGGTTTCAAGTGGTCCACCGCTGATCTCGCCCAATCCGCCGGCAAAGCCTTCAAGCGTTTCCGTAGTGGCAATCAACAGCGCGGTCTTCACAGGATCTTCGATAAACTTGCGCGGAAGCTCGGTGCGGTCGCCAATCGCCTGGCTCAGCCCCGCGCGCGCCTCCTGCACGCCTGTCAGCCCCGCCTGCAACGTGTCCTCCGCCCCGCTCTGAAGCTGGCGCAGCGTGCTCACTTCAAGCAGTGTCTCGCGCAAGCTGTCTGCCTGCGCGTTCAAAGCGGGTGTCATCTGGCTCACAATCATCCCGGCCCGCGCCGTGCCGATCGCACCTTCGGGGTGTAAGAATAAGCTGGGCGAGCCAACCCGCCCGCGCGCCTGCAAAACCGTCAGCAGCGCCGCAATCTCCTGCTCCTGCCCTGCCAGTTTCAGGCTCAACTCGCGCTCGCGTATTGTCACTCGGCGTAGACCTGCGCGCACCGCACCCAGCCCCGCTTCATAGGCCTTCACCGTCTCGGTCAACGCCTGCACCCGCTCTTTTCCGCCCTTGGCCGCCTCAAGCTGTCCCTGTGCTGCGCGCAATTCTTCCAGCGCGGCACTCGCGGCATCTGCAGGGCTCCGATCCTGCGCCGATACCGCAACAGGAGCGCACAGCGTCAAAGCCAGAAGAGCAACACGCACCATCATGCAATCAAACTCTCGCCGGTCATTTCTTCAGGTTGCGGCAGCTCCATTAGCTCCAGAAGCGTGGGCGCAAGATCGCTCAAGCGCCCCTCGCGCAGCTTTGCGCCCTTTGGGCCACCCACCAGAATGACAGGCACAGGGTTCACCGTATGCGCCGTATGCGGCCCGCCTGTCACCGGGTCGGTCATCATCTCGCAGTTGCCATGATCCGCCGTCACAATCATCGCGCCACCCGCCTTGTTCAAAGCGTCAAGCACACGGCCAAGCCCTGTATCCACGGCCTCGCAAGCCTTGATAGCGGCTTTCAAATCCCCCGTATGCCCGACCATATCGGGGTTGGCATAGTTGGTAACAATCAGGTCGAACCCATCCTCGATCGCCCTGACAAAAGCATCTGTAACTTCGCCTGCGCTCATCTCGGGCTGCATGTCATAAGTGGCCACCTTCGGGCTCGGCGCCATATAGCGCACCTCGCCCTCCTCGGCGCCTTCCTTGCCGCCGTTGAGGAAAAACGTCACATGCGGATATTTCTCCGTCTCGGCGAGACGAAACTGCCTCAGCCCCTGCTTTGCGACCCACTCACCCAGCGTATTCACAATCACCCGCGAAGGGAAAACCGTGGCCATATAGCCTTCATGCGCGTCGGAATATTCGACCATCCCCAGCATATCCAGCTTGGGCCGCGCACCTGTGTCGAAGCCGTCAAAATCAGGCGCAGCCATAGCCGCCAATATCTCGCGCGCGCGGTCCGCACGGAAGTTGAGGCAGAAAACACCGTCACCGTCTTTCATCCCCTCATAGCCGCGGAGCACGGTGGCCGAGATAAACTCGTCCGTCTCGCTGCGGTTATACGCATTGGAAATCGCCCCGTGCGCATCCATCGCCTTATAGCCGCTCTGGCCCAGCACCATCGCGTCATAGGCTTCCTTAACCCGCTCCCAGCGGTTGTCACGATCCAGAGCAAAATACCGCCCCGTCACTGTGACAATCTTCGCACCCTCGGGCAAAGCCTCGGTTAATGCCGCGAAATATCCGTAGGCCGATTTCGGCGCCACATCGCGCCCGTCCGCAATCGCGTGGATGGCCACAGGCACACCCGCCGCCGTAATGGCGTTGATCGACGCAATCATATGCACCAGCGAGCCATGCACGCCCCCGTCCGAAACGAGGCCAACAATATGCGCCGTGCCGCCTGTCTCTTTCAGCGTCGCAATAAATGCTTTCAGCCGTGCATTCTCGAAATAGCTGCCATCCTCGATCGCCAAGTCAATCTGGCCCAGATCCATAGCCACAACGCGCCCCGCGCCAATGTTGGTATGGCCCACCTCGGAGTTGCCCATCTGCCCGCTCGGCAAACCCACATCAGGGCCATGCGTGGTAAGAAAACTGGAGGGACATTCCGCAGAAATACGGTCAAAATTCGGCGTGTTCGCCAGCAAGGGCGCATTGGCCTCTCGCCGCTCGGAATGGCCCCAGCCATCCAGAATACACAACACAACCGGTTTTGCCTTGCTCATGCGCTCAATCCTTTTTCAGAGCATTTACGCCCTGCCGCGCTTGGGGGCAACACCCGCAGCCTCATTCGCGATGATACGGCGCGCCCGCCAGAATAGAGGCCGCGCGGTAAAGCTGTTCACTCAGCATCACCCGCACAAGCATATGTGGCCAGACCATCTTGCCAAAACTGAGGCTATGCACCGCCTGCGCGCGCAAGCCGGGTGCAATCCCGTCCGCCCCGCCAATCACAAACGCCACATCCTGCGCGCCCGTATCGCGCCAGCCCGCCAAACGCGCGGCAAACTGCACAGAGCTCTCCACTTTCCCGCGCTCGTCCAAACACACCAAAGCGCACCCTTTGGGCAAAGCGCGCTCCAGAAGCACCGCCTCGGCCTCCATGCCGCCGCCTTTTTTGTCCTCAACCTCGATAACAGAAAGGGCGGTCAGCCCAAGCCCCCGCCCCGTGCGCTCGAAACGCTGCACATAATCGTCAATCAGCGCTTTTTCAGGCCCGCTTCGCAAGCGGCCCACGGCGCAGATATGAACACGCATATCAGGCCTTTTCCGCCTCGGGCGTCAGCCACATCTTCTCAAGCTGGTAAAAGTCGCGCACTTCGGGGCGGAACACATGCACGATAATATCGCCTGTATCTACCAACACCCAGTCGCCCGTGTTCTTGCCTTCGATCTTGGAGGTGCGCCCGTGCTCAACCTTGAGCCGCTCCGCAAGCTTCTCCGAAATCGCGCCCACCTGCCGTGACGAGCGGCCGGAGCAAACAACCATATAATCGCCAATAGAAGTCTTTCCGCGCAAGTCAATCTGCACGATATCTTCAGCTTTATCGTCGTCAAGAGATTTGAGAATGATAGCAAGCAGCTCTTCGCTGCTCAGCACTTTGGCCTTTTTCGGGGCCGCATTCGCCGCGCCGTTGGCCGCAACATCGTTAGGTGACAGGACGAAGTCCCTCCTTCTTACGCATCAGTTAGCCCCGATGCCGAGCATGGCTCAAGCGTAACACCCATGATGTAAATGCTCAATGACAGCTTCTCGCACGCGCGAAAATATGCGAACCACGCTTAATCACGCCGCTCTGGAGACTTCAATGCGTTTCGTCATTTCTGTTTGCGCCCTGTTCTACGCCACACCGCTTTTTGCTCAAGATACGATGGCTGTCGCAGCCCCCGCATGGTCCACGGGGCAGGCCGGCGAAGTCTCTTTCGCCCGTGCCACAGGAGAAACAGGCCTCGCCGCAACGCTTGGCTTTCAAAAGGGCCAATCAAGCGCAGAGCTGGTCATCACAGGCGTCTGGCCCACCAAGCCGCTCATCCTCCGCCTCTGGGTCGCCTATGGCAACGGTCGCCGCGTCCCCGTCGATACATACCGCGACGCCGAAATCATCGAAGTGCAAGGAAAACCCGCCTACAAACTCAACCTCACCCGCGCCGCCCTGCGCCCCCTCAAAGGCGGCGACACACTGGTGATCGAAGACCTGACCCGCCGCGCCACGATCCCCCTCACAGGGTCGTCCGCCGCGATCAAGGCCGCTGAGGCGAAGGCAGGGTTATAAGGGGCAGGAAGTAAATTTTTGCTGCGTTCGGCTTCAATGCCTCTTGGAAAACGACCAAGCGGCCGCCGTTGACTGTGCGAACGTGGGGTGTAAAGCCTTGTTGTTATCTATCGGTTTGATAATCTGCGAAAAACTTCGGCGTTCACATCCAAGCGGGACACATTGACCGCATCCCCAACGGGTCTGAACGAAATACTCTGGCAGATTTTGGAGAGCTGCCGTCTTGTCCATGATACTTGGTCTCAGTTAGGATGTGATCGAATGAAGTTCAGTCAAAACTCATGATCGACATCCAGCCCCTTGCCATTTTACGCGAAATCGAACGGACCGGCAGCTTGACCGACGCCGCGGACCGGCTGAACCTGACCCAGTCGGCCGTCAGTCACGCCATCCGCCGCTTCGAGGAGCGCCACGGCGTAAAGCTCTGGGAGCGCGAGGGCCGCAAACTGCGGCTGACGCCGACAGGGGACTATCTGCTTGGACTGGCTGCCCGGGTGTTGCCGCAGCTCGAACACGGCGCCTCGGTGCTGGAGGACTATGCACGCGGGCGGCGCGGTTCGATCCGCGTAGGAATGGAGTGCCATCCCTGTCAGGACTGGCTGATGCGGATAGTCGATCCGTTTCTCGCCGCTTGGCCGGATGTCGATCTCGACGTAACCTCGGCCTTCCAGTTCGGCGGGCTCGCGGCCCTACTGGGGCACGAGATCGATCTGCTCGTCACCCCCGACCCGGTCGAGCGCCCGGGCCTCGAATACAGGCCTGTGTTCAACTACGAGCTGGTTCTGGCGGTTGCCAATGACCACCCGCTTGCCCGGAAACGGCAGGTCACACCCTCCGATATGGCTTGTGAGACGCTCATCACCTATCCCGTCGCGCGTGAAAGGCTGGATATCTACACGCAGTTCCTCGTGCCCGCTCACGCCCTGCCGCGCAGGCATCGCACAGTCGAAACCACCGACCTGATGCTGCGGCTGGTCGCCTCGGGCCGCGCAGTCAGTGCCACGCCCGACTGGCTGCTGCGCAACGTCAAGAGCGTGACAGGCGTGCGCATCGGTTCCGGCATCCCGAAGTCCATCCATCTTGGCTACCGGATGGGGGCATTGCCGAGCTATCTCGAAGGGTTCATGCAGCTGGCGGAAACCGTCGAAGTTTGACGCTTTAGAGGGGGCAGCCGCCCGGTGCCTAGCCTCGCCCAACATGACAGAATGTCATGGCTCTCCGATAAAAAGTCATTTTATTTCATGTTTGTCATGCAGCAAAAGAGGGCATCCCAAAATCGTCAGGCCGCCCGCCTGCCGACACATGCTTCATAAACACTGACAGGAGACCGGACCGCCATGACCGAGCCCTTTGTATTCCAAATCAAGAGCCTTCGGTTCGACGAAACCTACACACCCGAGAGCGGCACACGGCTGACCACGAATTTCGCAAACCTCGCGCTCGGCGTGGATCGCCGGCAAAATCTGGCGAACGCGTTACGCATGATCAACAACCGGTTCAACGATCTGGCCAGTTGGGACAACCCTCAGGCAGATCGCTACGCAGTTGAACTGGATATTGTCTCCGTCGATCTGGACATGGACGGCAGCGGCGAAGCCTTCCCCGCTATCGAAGTGCTTCAGACCACGATCCTCGACCGCAGGACCGGCACCCGCACGCAAGGGCTCGTGGGCAACAATTTTTCGTCTTATGTGCGCGACTATGATTTCAGCGTGGTGCTGCCCGAGCACAACAAGGGGCGCGACAGCTTCAGCCTGCCTGACGATTTCGGCGAGCTGCATGGTAAGATATTCAAGGCCTTTGTTGCCTCGGATGCCTTCAGGGCGCAGTTTCGCAAGCTGCCGGTGATCTGCCTGAGCGTGTCGGAAACCAAGAGCTACGAGCGCACTGCAAACGTCCATCCCGTGCTTGGTGTAGAATATGTCCCGAACAGCGCCTCATTGACCGAGCAATACTTCGGTAAGATGGGCCTACAGGTGCGCTATTTCATGCCGCCGAGAAGCGTTGCGCCACTGGCCTTCTACCATTTCGGTGACCTCTTAAACGACCACTCCAACCTCGAACTAATCGCCACCATCAGCGCGATGGAGGCGTTTCAAAAAATCTACCGCCCAGAGATTTACAACGCAAATTCCGTAGCAGGACAGAGCTACAAACCAAGCCTCAAACACGAGGATTTCTCGCCCACACGCGTGGTCTACGACCGCGAAGAACGCGCGCGTCTGGCGACTGAGCAGGGAAAATTCGCCGAGGAAAACTTCATCAAAACGCACCACGCCCGGCTGACCGAATGGTCCGCCCAATACGCCACCTGACCCAAAGACCAAGGACCCACACCCATGACCAAACTGCTCCCCACCTCCATAGCCGGCAGCCTGCCGAAACCGTCCTGGCTGGCCGAACCCGAAAAACTCTGGTCGCCCTGGAAGCTTGAGGGCGCGGATCTCATTCAAGCCAAACAGGACGCTCTTCGCGTGACATTGGGGGAACAGCGCGGCGCGGGCATCGACATCGTCAGCGATGGCGAACAGACCCGTCAACATTTCGTCACCACCTTCATCGAAGGGCTCGGAGGCGTCGATTTCGAGAAGCGTGAGACGGTGCGCATCCGTGACCGCTACGACGCCAGTGTGCCAACTGTGGTCAGTGCCGTGTCCCGCCCCAGATCGGTCTTTGTCGAGGATGCCAAATTCCTGCGTGCCCAGACCGACGCTCCGATCAAATGGGCGCTGCCCGGGCCGATGACCATGATCGACACGCTTTATGACGCACATTACCGAAGCCGCGAAAAGCTGGCCTGGGAGTTCGCCACGCTCCTGCACGAGGAAGCGAAAGAGCTGGAGGCCGCCGGGGTCGACATCATCCAGTTCGACGAACCGGGCTTCAACGTCTTCTTCGACGAGGTAAACGACTGGGGTATGGCTGCCCTGGAACGCGCCATGGAGGGCCTGAAGTGCCAGAAGGCCGTCCACATCTGCTACGGCTACGGCATCAAGGCGAATACCGACTGGAAGGCGACGCTCGGCTCGGAATGGCGGCAATACGAGATGATCTTCCCGGCCATCCAGAAATCCAACGTGGATCTGGTGTCTCTTGAATGTCAAAACAGCCATGTGCCGATGGAGCTAATCGAACTGATCCGCGGCAAGAAGGTCATGGTCGGCGCCATCGACGTGGCAACCAACCGGGTCGAAACACCCGAAGAGGTCGCTGCCACCCTGCGCAAGGCGCTTGAATTCGTGGATGCGGACAAGCTCTATCCCTGCACCAACTGCGGGATGACACCCCTGTCGCGTCAGGTCGCGCGCGGCAAACTCGAGGCATTGAGCGCGGGGGCCGAGATCATTCGTCGTGAGCTGGGAGCCCTCGCAGCGCTATGACGGTCGGCACCGCAGATATCGACCCCAAGGCCCTGCGCGACTGCTGCGGCCGTTTCGCCACTGGCGTGACAGTCGTCACCACCCGCACACCCGAGGGCGATCACGGCATGACCCTCAGCGCCTTTATGTCGGTCTCGCTCGACCCGCCACTGGTCTGCATTTCAGTAGCGCGCGGCGCAAATATGCTGCCGAAGCTGCGCACGTCGGGGCGTTACGCGGTCAGTATCCTGAAGGAGAACATGCGCGCCCATGCGCAGCACTTCGCCGGACGGCACGACACGGCGCTCCGCGACCTTTTCGAGGACCGCGCGGGTCTGCCCGTCCTGCGCGGTGCGGCCGCGGTACTGGTGACGGATGTGGCCCAAACGGTCGAAGCAGGGGACCATGTGCTGCTGCTCGGCGCAGTCCGGCACCTCGAGTACAGGCCCGTAGCCCGGCCACTGCTGCATCACGCCGGACACTTCGGCGGCGTCATTGCCCACGCTGCCTGAGTCCTACATAAGTAAACCTCGGAACCCGCCATGGCGCAGGCTCCGAGGTCATATTTTTTGCCGATCAGACGGTTTCCGGCGCGACCGAGGCAACGATGTTCTGGTCCAGCGCCTCGAAGGCGCCCAGACCGATGGTGTCGTAGAGCTCCTTTCTCGTCTGCATCTCGGGGAGCATCGCGGTGGTGGCCCCGTCACGAGCGAGCGCGGCATACAGCCGTTCCTGCGCCTTGTTCGCCACCCGTAGGGACGACACGGGCCAGATCACCATGTTATAGCCAAGCTCCTCGAACTCCTGTGCGGTCAGCCCAGGCGTGCGGCCGAATTCGGTCATATTCGCGAGCAGCTTAACGCCTGGCAGCGCCGCGCGCATCTCGCGGAACATCTCGACACTGGTCAGCGCCTCGGGGAAGATCGCGTCGGCGCCGGCCTCGACGTAGAGCTTTGCCCGTGCAACCGCCCCTTCGATCCCCTCGGAGGCGGCAGCATCGGTCCGTGCGATCACCACCAGATCGCGCGCGGCTCTGGCAGCGGCGACGACCTTGGCCGCCATGTCCTGCGGCGCGACCAACCGCTTGTCGTTCAGGTGCCCGCACTTCTTGGGCAGGAACTGGTCTTCCAGGTGGACAGCCCCGGCACCCGCGTCCTCGAAACTGCGAACCATGTGCATAACATTGAGCGCCTCGCCATAGCCCGTGTCGCCATCCACCAACAAGGGCAAACCCGAGGCGCGGGTGATCTGGCGGACGAAGAAACACACCTCCTCCACCGTGATGATGCCAAGATCCGGCTGCCCCATGGAGGCGGTCATCGCCGCGCCCGAGAGGTAGAGCCCATCAAACCCGGCCGCCCTGGCCTGCAAGGCCGCATGTCCGTTGTGGGCACCGGGCAGGCGCAGGATGCCGGGCCGCTCCAACAGGGCGCGGAACCGGCGGCCCGCACTCTGGGTCGGGAGGTCGTCTGCGATCAGATAGGTCATGCACTCACTCCGCCGCTGCCGAAAGGGTGAACCCGCGTTTGCCGATCGGAACAAAGGCCCGGTTCTCGGGGCCGGTGTAATTGGCCGATGGGCGGATGATCTTGTTGTCCTGCCGCTGTTCAATCACATGCGCTCCCCAACCGGCGGTGCGCGCAATCACGAAGATCGGCGTGAACATGGCCGTCGGTATGCCCAGCAGATGGTAGGAGACAGCGGAATACCAATCGAGGTTCGGGAACATCTTCTTGGCATCCATCATGACCGCTGCGATGCGTTCAGCGATGGTGAACATCTTCATCGACCCGGCCTCTTGCGAGAGCTGTTTCGCAACCCGCTTGATGACCGCGTTCCGCGGGTCCGAGATCGTATAGACCGGGTGGCCAAAGCCGATGATCACCTCTTTCGCGGCGATGCGGGCACGAATGTCCTCTTCGGCCGTATTGGGGTCAGCATAGCGGCGCTGGATTTCAAAGGCGGCTTCATTGGCACCGCCGTGCTTGGGGCCGCGTAGGGCGCCGATAGCCCCCGTGATGGCTGAATAGACATCTGACCCGGTGCCCGCAATGGACCGCGCGGTGAAGGTCGAGGCGTTGAACTCATGCTCGGCATAAAGGTTCAACGTTGTATCCATAGCCCGGACCTGCGCTTGGGTGGGGACATGGCCGTGTAACAGATGCAGGAAGTGGCCGGCGATGCTGTCATCCTCCGTCTCAACCTCGATCCTTCGTCCTTTCTGGGTGAAGTGATACCAGTAAAGCAGAATCGACCCCTGCACCGCGATCAGCCGGTCGGTGATGTCGCGCGCACCGGGCGTGTTGTGATCGGCGGCTTCGGGAAGCGCGCAACCAAGCGCCGAAACACCCGAGCGCAACACATCCATCGGATGCGCCGCCGCCGGAATCGCTTCCAGCGTGTCACGCACTGCTTTGGGCAGGCCGCGCAGCTTGCGCAGATGGGCCTTGTAGGTGACCAGTTCGGCCTCGGACGGCAGATGCCCATGAATCAGCAGATGCGCGACTTCTTCAAAGGTGCAGGCCTCGGCCAGATCGAGGATGTCATAACCGCGGTAGTGCAAGTCATTGCCGCTTTGCCCGACCGAACACAGCGCTGTATTACCCGCCATGATGCCCGAAAGCGCCACGGATTTTTTCGGTTTTCTAACGTCTCCGCTCATGATTTCCTCCCGTCAAAGATGCCATTTGGACGCGGCGCGCCGAGCTTGTCGGCATCGACCACAAAGTTGAGTTGATCCAGCGCGCCCGCATCGAGGTCGGCCAGACCTTCGGCCACATCGAGAAAGCGCTGTTGCTCGGAGGCACTGAGCACGCCCTCCGACAGGGTCAGGAACTTGCGCACGTAATGCGCCCGCTCAAAGGGGCGCGCACCATCAGGATGGGCGTCGGCCAGCGCCAGTTCATCGACGATCTTCGATCCGTCCTCCAGCGTGATGGTCACGCGCCCCCCGAATGCCTTTTCCTTTGGATTGCGGGCATGATAGCGGCGCGTCCACTCGGGGTCCTCGGCGGTCGATATCTTGTGCCAGAGCGCAACCGTCTGGGGCCGCTGTGCGCGTTCGGGCGCATAGCTTTTCTCGTGATGCCAGCCGCCATCTTCCAGCGCGACCGCGAAGATATACATGATCGAATGGTCCAGCGTCTCGCGGCTGGCCTTGGGGTCCATCTTCTGCGGATCGTTCGCACCGGTGCCGATGACGTAATGGGTGTGATGCGAGGTCTCGATCAGAATCGAGGTGACTTTGGACAGATCCTCCACCTTCCGACGCATCTGCCGCGCCAGATCAATCAGCGCCTGGGACTGGTATTCCCCCGAATGCTCCTTGGTGTAGGTGTCGAGGATGGCACGCTTGGCCTCTCCCTTTTCGGGCAAGGGCACGCGATAGACGGCCTCCGGCCCGGACAGAAGCCAGGCAATGAACCCGTCCTCGCCTTCCCACGCCGGGCTCGGCGCGCCCTCACCACGCATCACGCGATCCACCGCCTCGATCGCCATTTTGCCGGCGAAGGCCGGGGCAAAGGCTTTCCAGCTGGAAATCTCGCCCTTGCGGGACTGACGCGTCGTCGTGGTGACATGCAACGCCTGCTGAACAGCCTGATAGATCACCTCGACCGGCAGGTTCAGCAGCGTGCCGATCCCGGCAGCGGCCGACGGCCCGAGATGCGCGATATGGTCGATCTTGTGCTCATGCAGGCAGATGCCTTTCACCAGATTGACCTGAATCTCATAGCCCGTCGCCAGACCCCGGATCAGCTCCGCGCCCGACAGGCCGAGATGCTGGGCAACGGCGAGGATCGGCGGGATGTTGTCACCCGGATGCGAATAGTCGGCAGCAAGGAAGGTGTCGTGGAAATCAAGCTCGCGCACCGCCGTGCCGTTGGCGTAGGCCGCCCATTCGGGGCTGACCCGCGTGGTTTTCATGCCAAAGACAGTCGCGCCGGGTGACATAGGATGGCACAGGGCCTGCGCCCGCGCCGAGGCAACCGGACGACGCGCCACGGAGGCCGCGGCGACGGCGGCATTATCGATGATCCGGTTGATGATCATCCCGGTCACGGCAGGCTCGACAGCAACCGGATCAGCCGCAACCTCGGCGATTTTCCAGGCAAGTTGCTCTTCGCGAGCCAGGTGTTCGGCGGATTTGTAGGTCCGCACCTCATGCGTTTTCATGTCTTGTCTTCCTTTGTGTTTCCAGCATCGCGCGGGGTCGGCCCGCATCGTCCACCGCAACCATCACGAAGCGCCCCGTGAGCACGCCGGTGCCTGCCACGGTCCCGGTGACCTCGACGGTCAGGGACGACTGGCCGGTGGAGATGACCTCGGCTGTCAGCTCGAGCAGCGCGCCAACGGCCACAGGAGCGGTGAACTCCACATGCTCGACGGCCGCCATCACCACTGCGCCGCCAACCTGCCTGAAGGCTGCCGCAAAGGCCGCTTTGGCAAGAATGCCAAGCGCATGGCCCCCGAACAGGGTGCCATAGTGATTGGCGCGCTCGGGCAGGATCAGTTCGCTGGTGGTGATCGGGTGGGTCATTAGAGTCCGCTTCGCAACATTCGCAAAGACAGCTTTTCACAAGACGCACGGTCATCTAAACTACTGAATATGAATATTTTAGCGAAGACTGCACTTGCGAATTGCGAAGATTGCGAAGGGTGACACCATGAAGAAGCCATATATGGGAGTGCGGTTGAAGCGCCTGCGCGAGGAACGCGGAATGAGCCAGGCGGCTCTTGCCCGCAGCCTTGAGTTGAGCCCCAGCTACCTCAACCAGATGGAGCGCAACCAGAGGCCGCTGACGGTCCCGGTGCTCTTGCGGTTGAACGCGGTTTTCGGTCTCGATGTTCAGCTCTTCTCCGAGGCCGAGGAGGCGCGGCTGATCCCCGATTTACGCGCAGCCCTTGCCGATCAGGGGGTGAGAGCCTCGATGGCCGAGATGCGCGAGATCACCTCTAACATGCCCGGCGTGGCACGGGCCATCATCGACATGCAGACCCGCCTGCGCGAAACGGCGGAACAGGTGGACGTCATGGCCGGACATCTGACAGGCGCTGTGTCGGGCGAGCCTGCCCCCTTCGAGGCGGTGCGAGACTATTTCTACAACAATCGCAACTATATCTCCGCGCTGGACGAGGCCGCCGAGGCGCTTGGCCTGAGCGTCCGGCCCGGTCGTATGGCCGAAGGGCTGACGGACCGGCTGGCGGGACGGCACGGCATCCGCGTCGCGACAGAGGATGACGCGTCGGCGCTGCGCCGGTTCGATCCTCAGGCGGGGATGCTGATCCTGTCGTCGCGCCTGACCTCGGGACAACGGGCCTTTCAGATGGCCACGCAGTTGGGTTTTCTGGAACAGGGCAACCTGATCGAGCAACTGGCGCGTGATGCCGAAATGGCAAGCGATGACGCTCGTGCCCTTCTACAGATCGGTCTTGCGAACTATTTCGCCGGTGCCGTGATCCTGCCCTACGGTGCCTTTCTCGAAGCGGCCGAGACAGAAGGGTATGACATCGAACGTCTGGCGCATCGCTTTGGTGTCGGATTCGAGACGACCTGCCACCGCCTGTCCACCCTCCAACGGCCCGAAGCGCGCGGCGTTCCTTTTTTCTTCATTCGTGTGGACCGGGCGGGCAACATCTCGAAACGACAATCAGCCACGGATTTCCACTTTTCGCGGATCGGCGGATCCTGCCCTCTGTGGAACGTCTATGAGGCGTTCGCGCGCCCCGGAGAGGTACTGACCCAAGTCGCCCAGATGCCCGACGGGCGCAGCTATCTCTGGGTGGCGCGGACGGTCAGCCATGGCTCGGGGGGCTACGGCGCACCGGTCAAACGGTTCGCGGTCGCGCTTGGCTGCGACCTCGTGCATGCCGAACGACTGGTCTATTCACGCGGGCTGGATCTCAGGAACCCGGATTTGGCGACACCGATCGGCGCGGGCTGCAAGATCTGCGACCGCCGCGCCTGTCCGCAACGGGCCTTCCCGATGACGGGGAGGCCCGTACTACCGGACCCCAAGCTGTCGCGCCTCGCCCCCTATTCAAGCAAAGAAGCCGGTTGAAACCTGGCTGACCCATCCGCGGGTATATACTATCGGAGGACACCCGGAGGAGGTGCTCCGCCTAGCAACCGCGCCCGGCAATCTGGCCTTGTCCTCCGCTCCGGTCGGCGCCGTGAAGGGATATCGCTGCGGAGATGGTCGAAAGGCAGGTCAATATCAAATGCTGAAGCCGGGTTATTTTTGGGCGTTCATTGAGAACGATGAGGCAACCATCAGGCCCATTCATAACTCGCCAATTCCGCGCCCGATCAGACCGGTTTTCGCGATCACATCATTCAAGGTCGCTTTCGGGGCAGTCGGGGCACATCGCCGGACCTAATTAGAAGAAGCAAGGTGCCGCCCTCGGCGAATCGCAATGCGCGGTCAAAGAGGCGGAGAATTGGGAAGCCGGTGAGAGTCCGGCACTGCCCCCGCAACGGTAATGGCGTTGCAAGGGACGCAACGAAGACCACTGGGGTGGAGGATCCCCGGGAAGGTGTTGCGCCTTGGCCCAGACGGGCCGCGCCAAAGTCCGGAAACCAGCCTTTGCACTACGTCAAACCGCGGGTGGCGGTGCGGGTGCGGATATCCGGGTGGCTCCTCCAATGCCGGCCCTCTTGTCTGTTGCTCGTATTGCCTTCTCGCACCAACAAGGCCGCGGGGCGCGGCAGGAGGCCAGATATGAATACCCCACCGATCAGCGAGTTGCTGGCGCGGCGCAAGCCGGACCATGCACTGGAACAGGCATTCTACAACGATCCGGAGATCTTCCGGATGGACATGGAAATGATCTTTTATCGCGACTGGCTGTTTGTAGCGCCGGCCTGCGATCTGCCCAAACCCGGAAGTTACATCACGCATCAGATTGGTGACTACGGAATAATCATTGTGCGCGGCCACGATGGGGAGATCCGGGCCTTTCACAATTCCTGCCGCCATCGCGGTTCGGTTCTGTGCAAGGCCTCGAAAGGCACGAACCCCAAGATCGTGTGTCCGTATCATCAATGGACCTATGAACTTGACGGGCAGCTACTCTGGGCGCGGGATATGGGAGACGATTTCGACGCCAGCCAGCATGGGCTGAAAACGGTACATTGCCGCGAGCTTGCAGGGCTGCTCTACATCTGCCTTGCCACGGTTGCGCCGGATTTCGACACCTTTGCAGAAACCGCTGCACCCTACCTCGCAGTGCATGACCTGAGCGATGCCAAGGTCGCACATGAGACAACCATTGTCGAAAACGGTAACTGGAAACTTGTCTGGGAGAACAACCGCGAGTGCTATCATTGCGGGGGCAACCACCCCGGGCTGTGCCGGTCTTTCACGGATGATCCGACCGTGACAGGGATCGAGGAAGGCGTCAGCCCGCCGCATCTTCAGGCGCATTTCGACAGGCTGGAGGCGCAGGGCTATCCCTCGCAGTTCCGTATGTCGGAGGACATGCAATATCGCCTCGCGCGGATGCCCTTGTTGCCAGGGGCCAAGAGTTTCACCATGGACCTGCAACCGGCTTCGTCCAAGTGGCTTGGCCGGGTCAAGGACGATTCAGCGGGCACGCTGCTCAAGTATCACTACCCGACGACCTGGAACCACTTCCTGCCGGATCATTCCATCGTCTTCCGGGTGACTCCGCTGACACCGCAGACCACCGAGGTCACGACGAAGTGGCTGGTGCACAAAGATTCGGTCGAGGGCGTAGATTACGACATCAAACGCCTGACAGAGGTCTGGATCGCCACCAATGACGAAGACCGGCAGGTGGTCGAAGACAATCAGAAAGGTATCAATTCCCCGGCCTATGAACCCGGGCCCTATTCTCCAATCCATGAGACCGGCGTAATGGGCTTTGTCGACTGGTATTGCAACACGATGACACGGCGGCTCGACCCCGTCGCCGTTGCGGCGGAGTAGGATCATGAACAACATGTCCACCATTCCGGCCCGCGCAATCTGGTCGGATGAAGAGATGCTGGAATGCGTCTCAATCATCCCCGAGGTGCCCAACACCGCGACATTCACCTTCCGTGCGCCTTCCGGTGCGCTGTTTGACTTTCTGCCGGGGCAGTTCCTGACACTGGAGATTCCTGCGCCGGGCGGCCCCGTGCACCGGACCTACACGATCTCCTCCTCGCCGTCGCGGCCAAGGTCGATCTCGATCACGGCCAAGGCGCAGAAGGACAGTATCGGCACCCGATGGATGCTTGACAACCTGGCCCCGGGGGTTCGGATCAAGGCGTTGGGGCCCGCAGGGCTTTTTTCCCACCTGAACCACGAAGCGGGGAAGTACCTGTTCATCTCTGCCGGATCCGGCATCACGCCGATGATGTCGATGAGCACCTTCATGTTCGATCTTGGGAACGAGCCAGATATCGTCTTCGTCAACTGCGCCCGCAGGCCGAGCGAGATCATTTTCCGCGAGCGGTTGGAGCATATGGCCTCGCGCGTTCCGGGGATCGACCTGAAATGGGTGGTGGAGACCCCGGACCGCTACGCACCGTGGACCGGTTTTCAGGGACAGTTCAACCAGTTGATGCTGGGCCTGATGGCGCCCGATTACCTCGAGCGCGAAGTGTTTTGCTGTGGCCCCGAGCCCTTCATGCAGGCGGTCCGAGACGCTTTGCAAGGCTTGAACTACGACATGGACCGTTATCATCAGGAGAGCTTTCATGCCCCCGTATCGACAGAGGCGCAGGCACCCGTACTTGACGATGTGGTCCCGGACGAGGACACGCGGGCCGAGGTCACATTCTCTGCCTCGGGCGTAACAGCCAAGATTACCGAGACCGAAACCATTCTCGCAGGGGCCAAAGCCAACGGGCTCAACATCCCATCCGGCTGCACCTTCGGCGTCTGCGGGACATGCAAGATCCGCAAAACAGAAGGCGAAGTCCACATGGTCCACAACGGTGGAATTTCCGAGGACGATATCGCAGCGGGCTATATCCTCGCGTGCTGTTCACACCCTATTGGTAAGGTGTCGGTCGATGTGTGAAGCGCCAGATCCAACCCTGTCTGCGGTCTCTTTGCCACACGGGCCCGAAGAAAAAGACCAGACAGGATGGCCATCCTCGATGGCGGCATGGGCCGGGAGTCGATTGCTTGCAGCCAACGACTGCCAACACCACTATGTTCAAGCAGGGTCATGCAGAACACCCCAAACCTGATGCGCGCGGTGCATGATGACGTCTTTAGCGCCGGATCAATTGGCCGCTCGGCCACGAAACGAAAGGCCGGTCAGGGTGGTTACCGCAAACTCAGTGCCTTATGGCTAGACTTTGATATCAAACCTGACCACCATCTAACGGCAATCGCACATAAGCGTACCGAATAGGATGGGTGAGAATGAATTTTGGTGTGTACATTCTATTTGCAGGCACCCTTTTGGCTGTAGAAGCGCAAGCAGGATGTCCACAAGGACAAGAAGCCTTCACCTCATGCCAAATTAAAGGCCGCAACACGGAAGTCTTCGTGTGCTTCGACGATCAGATTGCAACCTATACCTACGGGCCGATTGGCGGTGCCGCTGAACTACATATCTCAGAAGCCATCGAGCGCGTAGACTTCGTGCCTTGGTCGGGGGTGGGCGTGTCGATCCACGAAAGCGTCACTTTTTTCAGCGGAGACTACGCATATAATGTTGGCGGCGGTTTTGATCGTCCGTTTTCCGAAGAAGATATGCAGCGTGAACTGAGGCGTTTCGGATGGATCGAGGTAACAGAAAACGGTGAACATGCCGCCGGCCTTGAGTGTATTCCTTACACAGTGAGCTACGGCTTTGGCGGCGGGATCTATGACCTCAAAGTGGCCGCGGGCCAAACGTGGGATCCCTATTCTTTCACCTGGGTTTCCGATCTCATTCAGCCGACAGTCACCTCGACGCTGCAGAAAAGTTCCCACGACAACATCATCGAGTATTGCCTGCCTACGACCGAGTTTAGCCTTGGGGGCGTGCGTATGGGCGATCCACTGAGCGCGCTTGGGAAGCTTGGGTCACCAGAGACCATTGAAGACCCCGACGGGCGCGGCGAAGCGATTGATCGCATGACACTTGTCGGCATGAATCTCGATATTTTTCAAGATGCCGTTGTTGCCATGTCCACCACATCGCCCGATTGGGAGATGCCTTCAGGCCTGAGAGTTGGGCTGACGCGCGGCGAAGTGATCCGCCTCTTGGGTCGGGTGCCAGACGGGTATACCGCCACATCGCAAACCTTCACGTCTTACGTCTGCTCGGAAAAACCGGTTCCTGATCCCGAATGGACGATGGTGATCGAATTCGGACAAGATAAGCGGGTGGAGCGTATCTATTTTGTGAGCCTGTCGTATTAGCAAATTGCCAGCCGATCGAGGACGTGGGCTTGTGATTAAACTCCGCTTAAGAGAACGATCTCGAACATTTGCAAAGGTCAGCTTTTCAGGAGGCAGGTATGGGAGAAAGGACACTTTGAAAATTTTACCCTCCTTCCTTATCCTCATCTTTTGGATCAGTAGCTGGTTTCCAACCTCGCTAGATAGAGGCGCCATATTTGTGGCCGTGTTCTGCATCATCGGTTTGATGGCGGCACATTTGAGCGCGAAACCTCAGAACAAACACGCCAGACCCTCAAAGACGACTGCGGCTCTCGCTGCCGCCCTCCTTATCATTGGCGCGCTCCTCGCGTTGATGACATGGGCAGAAGGCACGTCTGCAAACGCTGCAATCCTACTCTTCTATGTGTTGGGTGTTGCGGGGTATCTCTTGCTGGTCAGAGCGATTCTATCGCACAAACAAACCTCGCCTGGGTATCGCCGCACAGGAGGCTTGGCTCTTTGCCTTTTGGCGAGTTGGTCCTGGGCCTCAGCGATTGGCATGTATTCCCATCGCGGCGCGGAAAAACAGGCCAGCCATGCTTGTATTCTTGTGCCCAACCCGAGTGAATACGATAGAAAACTAAACTCCATATGGGAAATGCGTCTGCCCCACATTGGATCCCGGAGAACAAGTCCAAGCGGCAGCTACGTTTGGGAGTATCATGCCATCCTTGTCGCGCAAGTTGACCGCCGAACCGAACTCTACAACTGGTCAAAAAAATGGATACGCTTCGAACGCCTTGATCCTGCGCGCAATCCGTATCTACCGACAAATTGCCCATAGGATTGCCCGGTTCAGGTGACGTGTCACCGACATGCAGGGAGACAAATTCGGCTGGAACCGGTCATTCGCTGCGCCTGCGCCAACGGCTGCTATGCGGGACGGTTTGCTTCAAATGATGCGCTAAAATTCCTATCGCTGCGTAGATCATTGTCATGTTCTAGCGCCTCGATTTGGGTCGGAGGTGTGTTGGCCTGAGCCGTAACAATGGCAACATTGGCGTGCTTAGGAGAGAAAAGGACGGAAAACGAGATGCATTCTTATGCACACACCGTCTAAATGACTCCATCTTCCACCTATCGGGGTTCGTTAAGTCTATACCTCGCACTCACACGGAAACATCGTCTCATGAAAAAAATCAGCCTTGATGCAACAGATATACGCATACTGAGCGCTGTTCAGCAGTATGGGCAACTGAGCAAAACCAAATTGGCCGAACTGGTGAACCTGTCGCCAACACCTTGCTGGGCGCGACTTGATCGCCTGAAGGCTGGTGGATACATTCGCGGGTATCACGCAACGCTGGCGTTAGAGCGCATTGTCGATTTCACCCAAGTCGTCGTGACAGTCTCACTCACCCATCATCGCAAAGCCGATTTCGAACGCTTCGAAGCCTATATTCAGGGATTGGATGAGGTGACAGACTGCGTCGCGACGGGTGGTGGGATGGATTACGTCATGAAGACAGCAACGCCAAGCTTGGCCGCGTTTCAGGCGATGATGGAAGAGATGCTGTCGGCCGATCTGCAAATCGACCGCTACATGACTTACATCGCAACTCGGCAGGTCAAGACGAGTCGGCCAAATCTGGCAAAACTTGTCGCAAACAGATCATGAAAAACGAGCGCAGCCTGAACAGTCTGAAATCCGCTCATTTATCAGGCCGTTCAGCCTGTGAGCACGTTTTTTTAAGTCCAGTATCTCCAAGTTATTCGCTCTAGATCACTAACAGGTTTTACCACTCCACTGGCCTGTCAGGCCACCTGCTATGAGGGCGAAAACATGACACAATCAGACGACTTTGGCTTCGGCACACAAATCCGCAAATCTCCCTATTTCGATGCAACCGTACGTTGGGGTGCCAAGGGGTTCTCTGTTTACAACCACATGTATATTCCGCGGGATTTCGGCGATCCCGAGCAGAACTTCTGGAACCTCGTGAACGAGGCGATCCTGTGTGATGTGGCCGTCGAGCGCCAAGTTGAAGTCACCGGGCCGGATGCAGCCAGGTTCGTTCAAATGCTGACGCCACGCGATCTTTCAAAGATGGCGGTGGGTCAGTGCAAATACATCCTGATCACCAATGCCGACGGCGGCATCCTCAATGACCCGATCCTACTGCGTCTTGCCGAAAACCACTTCTGGATATCGCTGGCCGACAGCGACATCCTGCTCTGGGCGCAGGGCGTGGCCGTGCATTCGGGCATGGACGTGCAGATTGGCGAGCCTGATGTCTCTCCGCTTCAGCTTCAGGGGCCAAACTCGGGTCTCATCATGCAAGAACTCTTTGGCGAAGACATCATGGACCTCAAGTATTACTGGCTGCGCGAATTGGAGCTTGACGGTATCCCGCTGATCGTGTCCCGCACGGGCTGGTCGAGCGAATTGGGCTACGAGCTTTACCTGCGCGACGGGTCGAAAGGCGACCTTCTTTGGGAGCGTATCATGGCCGCGGGCATGCAATACGGCCTTAAGCCGGGGCACACCTCTTCGATCCGCAGAATTGAAGGCGGCATGCTCTCCTATCACGCCGACGCTGACATCCACACCAACCCCTTTGAGCTTGGCTTCGACCGTCTTGTGAACCTCGAAATGGATGCCGATTTCATCGGTAAGGCCGCGCTGCGCCGCATCAAGGAAGAAGGCCCCAAGCGTAAGCAGATCGGCCTCGTGATCGACTGCAACCCCCTCACAGGCCCGAACACGACTTTCTGGGAGATCAACTTCAGCGGCGAATTGATCGGCAAGGTGACATCGGCGGTCTACTCTCCGCGCCTTGAGCAAAACATCGCGCTAGCGATGGTCGACGCGGAGCATGCCAACATCGGTGCCGTGGTGGAGGTCGTGACCAAGTCCGGCCCGACACGCGCAACAATCGTGGAACGCCCCTTCTACGATCCAAAGAAAAAGATCGCCGCCGCCTGAAACCAGCACGTCTTCCCGGCGCGCGTGTCCCGAAGCGCGCGCCATCGTCTTCTTGCAAAACCAGAAAGTTCAAACATGTCCGATCTTGCGATCGAGCTGCATTGGCAGCGCGCAGAACCTGCACTGACCGCAGGCAAGTATTCCAACGAGCACACCGTCCAATATAATAGCAGTTTTGATGTTCAGGTCGATTCCGCCCCCGACTGGGGCGGCGATCCGTCGAACACGAATCCCGAACAAGCGCTGGCCTCCGCGCTCTCCAGCTGCCACATGATGACGTTCCTTGCCCTCGCAGCCAAGGCGGAATGGCCCGTGGCGAGCTACCATGACTACGCAGAGGCGCATCTGGGCAAAAACGCGAAAGGGCAAATGTCGGTTACGCGGATTGATCTCAACCCTGTCGTACGCTTTGACACCGGATTCTCCGTGGATGATGCGGAGATGGCCCGTATGCAGGACCGCGCACACCGCTATTGCTTCATCGCCAATACGTTGGCTGACAGTGTTGAGATCAACATCCGCTAAAGGACCGCCCCATGACTGCGACAGACATTCTCCTCTCCGATCTGGACCATGATGGCGTCCTGCGCCTCACCCTCAATGATGTGGCCCGCCGCAATGCGCTTTCCGAAGCCATGCTGGGCGCTTTGAGCACCACCATTGCCGAAGCCGGGCAGAACCCGGCGGTGCGCGTTGTCATCCTCGCTGCCAACGGCCCGGCCTTTTGTGCAGGTCACGACCTCAAGGAAATGACAGCAGGCCGCGCGGGCGCCGACGGCGGCAAGTCCTATTTCGCCAAGGTCATGGCCATGTGCTCGGGCGTGATGCAAGGAATCGTCAACTGCCCCAAGCCCGTCATCGCCGAGGTCACGGGCATTGCGACAGCGGCGGGCTGTCAGCTTGTGGCCAGTTGCGATCTGGCCATCGCGGCAGACACAGCCAAGTTCAGCACGCCCGGCGTTCACATCGGCCTCTTCTGCTCGACTCCCATGGTCGCCCTGTCGCGCAATGTCTCGGCCAAGCACGCGATGGAAATGCTCCTGACCGGCGAAATGACGCCCGCTGCCCGCGCGGCCGAGATGGGCCTCATTAATCGCGCCGTTCCCGAAGACATGCTGCGAGAGACCACGCTGGAAATGGCCCGCAAGATTGTCTCCAAGTCGTCGATGGTGCTGGCAACGGGCAAGCGCGCCTTCTATACACAGCGCGAAATGACGCTTTCGGAGGCCTATGACTATGCCTCCCGGGTGATGGTCGAAAACATGCTCGCACGCGACGCGGTAGAAGGCATCAGCGCCTTCATCGAAAAGCGCGCGCCTGAATGGCAGGACGCATAAGTGATGAAAGCAAATCTCTATAACACCGACCTGGACCGCAACCCGGCCAACCACCAGCCACTAACGCCGCTGACCTTTTTGGAACGCGCGGCGACGGTCTTTCCCAAACATACTGCCATGGTCCATGGCCCTCTGCGGCGCAGCTATGCCAGCTTTTATGCCCGAGCGCGCCAGCTTGCCTCGGCCCTCGCGGCACGTGATATCGGGCGTGGCGATACCGTTTCGGCCATGCTGCCCAACACGCCGGCCATGCTCGAATGCCACTATGGCGTCCCCATGTGCGGCGGCATCCTACACTCGATCAACACGCGGCTGGATGCGGCGATTATCGCCTTTCAGCTCGATCATGCGATGTCAAAAATCGTAATTGTCGATGCCGAATTCATGCCTCTGATGCAAGAGGCACTCGCGTTGGCCGAAGTCTCTCCGCTGATTATTCAGGTGGACGATCCCGAGTATCCCGGCACACGCTTGGCCTTTGACGGGCCGGACTATGAAGACATCGTTGCAGGCGGCGATCCCGCGTTTGACTGGCTCATGCCCGAAGACGAATGGGACGCGATCTCGATCAACTACACCTCTGGCACCACAGGTGATCCAAAAGGTGTCGTCTCGCATCACCGCGGTGCCTATTTGCTGGCGCAAGGCAACGCGCTGACCACGTCCATGCAAAAGCACGCGGTCTATCTCTGGACCTTGCCCATGTTTCACTGCAACGGCTGGTGCTTCCCCTGGACGCTCTCGGCGATCATCGGCACACATGTCTGCCTGCGCCAGGTCCGGGCCGAGCCGATCTGGAACGCGCTTGCCAATGAGAAGGTCACCCACCTGTGCGGCGCGCCGATCGTCATGTCGCTGCTGATCTCCGCACCCTTGGATGTTCAGCGCACGCTTGATCACACCGTGCAGTTCTTCACCGCCGCCGCGCCGCCCCCCGAAAAGCTGCTGGCAGACATGAAAACAGCAGGCTTCGACGTGACCCACCTCTATGGGCTCACCGAAACCTATGGCCCCGCCGTGGTAAACGACTGGCATGAAAGCTGGTCCGCCCTGCCCGGTGACGAGCAAGCACGACTGAAATCACGCCAGGGCGTGCGCTACCTGCCGCTTGAGGGGCTCGAAGTGCTCGATCCAGAAACCATGCAGCCCGTCCCGCGCGATGGGGAGACATTAGGCGAGGTCATGTTTCGCGGCAACGTCGTGATGAAGGGCTACTTCCGCAACCCCTCTGCCACGCAGAAGGCCTTCGCGGGCGGCTGGTTCCATTCCGGAGATCTGGGCGTGATCCATCCCGACGGCTATATCCAGCTCAAGGACCGCTCGAAGGATATCATTATTTCGGGCGGCGAGAACATTTCCTCGATCGAGGTGGAAGAGGTGCTCTACAGCTTCCCCGCCATCGAGATCGCCGCTGTTGTCGCCATGCCGCATGAGAAATGGGGCGAAACGCCCTGCGCGTTCATCGAACCGGCACCGGGCCAGGAAATTGACATCGAGGCGCTGCGGACATGGTGCCGTGACAGGCTGGCGGCCTACAAGGTTCCCGGTCGGTTTGTCGTGGCAAGCATTCCCAGAACGTCGACGGGTAAAATTCAAAAGTTTGCGCTGCGTGAAAAGGCAAAGGAGTTCGCGGCACAATCATGAACCAACGCCCGTGAATTCTTGACAGATATTGATTGATTGCTGTGACAGCTCCCCAGTCGAAGGCCCAATCATCTCTGAAATTCTTGATACGTTTGGTCACATAGCAGTCATCCTTGCACTTTGCAGCATTATGTAAAATGGGCTCAAACTGCCAAGTTCTGCGTGACGCAAAAACGGTGGCAAGCCCCAAGAAGAAGACAAATGGCGCTCGGAAAACCGCAAGCATGTGGATTGCAATCTCTGGACAACCAGCAGTCATAAAAAGTGGGCTTTCGATTGAACAGTGGCCCATTCAGATCAACTCGGTTCACAGCATCAACACGGCATTCAAGTCCTCTCTGGACGTCGATGCTGCGGTCCCTGTCATGCTGACCCGTCCGGAGTCGATTCCCAGGAACAGATCGGAAACCCCTGCAAGCATGTTGAGGTTCTGCTCGCAGAGAAGCACACCTGCTCCCTCGGCAACCCGCTCTTTAAGGCAACCGGCCATGCGGTCGATGTTTTCTGGCTGAACGCCTTCGGAGGGTTCGTCTAGGATGATCAGCTTCGTGTCTTCGATCATTGTCCGGACAAAGGCGAGTATCTTTCTTTCTCCACCCGACATTGTTCCGGCAGGTTGCTTTAGACGTTCCGCCAGTCTGGGGAACAGGTCAAAATAGCGATCTGGTGGTTTCCCGTTGCGCCCGAGGCTCAGGTTTTCTTGGACCGTGAGATCGTCAAACACCATTGCCGTTTGAGGCATATAGCCAATACCCAGGCATCTACGGACATGAGCAGGTAGGTTGCCAATGGGCTGACCGTCCAACCGGATTTCTCCGTGACTCGCTTGGATCCCACCTTGAACAAGACGGGCAAACGTTGTTTTCCCAACCCCATTTCGACCGAGGACACCAAGTAGGCTGCCAGCTTCGATTTTTACCGAAATATCGAACACTACGTTGGTGTCCTGGTATCCACCGGTCAATCCATCAATTTCCAAGAGCGCGGTCATTTTGTTCCCCCTGCATAGACAGCCTGAACATCTGGGTTATCGCGAATCTTTTTGTAGTCATCAAAGGCGAGCACCTGTCCCAAATGCAGAACCAGAACTTTGTCGGAGATGGCTTCGACAATACTCATGTCGTGCTCGATGATGATCACCAATCCTGCCGTTTCGATTTGATAGACACGGACGAGTTCGGTCATCAGCGCCGTTTCGTCGGGGGAGAGGCCGGCACAGGGTTCATCCAGCAAGAGGACCGATGGTTCTGCCGCCACCGTCATGGCGTATTCCAGAAATTGCCTGTGACCCTGTGGCAGATGCTGAACCGGGTCGGTCAGTTCGTTCTTCAGCGGCACCGACGGATTGTTCAGGACCCTGGACAGAGATCTGGACCGCCATTGGAGGGGTGTTGTTCTGAACAGGTCGGCCATTCTGAGCCTGCCCGCCATCATCGCGATGGCAAGATTTTCCGAAACGCTGAGCGAAAAGAAGACAGATGGAACCTGAAGTTTGCGACCAATGCCATTGCCCAGAGCATTGTGCGGCGGACGTGAATCGATCCGGACCTCGCCCAGCATAATCCGGCCTCCGGTCACGTTCAGATTGCCTGTGATCGTGTTGAGCGCACTGGTCTTGCCCGCACCATTAGGACCGATGACACTGACGATACCGGTGGCAGGTGTTTCAAAGGAGACCCCGTTCAGAATTCGAACAACACCAATCTTTAGTTGCACATCTTCAAATCGCAGGGGGGCTGGCCTGGTTCCGGACCGGGTTGGCGGGGCAACCACAGAGGGCGTGAGAGGCGTTGGCGTTTTTGGCCAGACACGCCGGAATGCCGCTTCGAGCAACTCGGCGATCCCGCCTGGTGCCTTCAGCACGACCAATATAAAGACCAGCGCCATCAACAGTTCCCAATAAGGGAAACTGCCGCGCAGTTCAGCCGACGCCCACCCCACGATGACGGCTCCAATCAGTGGCCCAAGAACATGAAAGCGGCCCCCGACCGCAGTCAGGATAACCATTTCTGCGGACAAGGCGAAACCGGTAGACGTCGGGGTGACGATGCCTTGGTGCGATGCGAACAATCCGCCTGCCATTGCCGCAATCATGGCAGAAAACGCAAAGGCGGCCCCTTTGATCATATGGGTTGGAAACCCGAGCAGTTGCATACGTGGTTCATTGTCTAGAACGGCCTTGGCGATCAAATTGATTGGCAATCTGTTCAGGATGAAAAGAAGTAAGCTGACCGCTACCGTCGCCGCGACAATGACGTAGTAGAAATTGCCGAAAGGATCGAGGTCTCCAAGGCTGTTGAACCCGCTCATTCCGTTGAAGCCGCCGGTGAGCGATGTGGCCGTGCCCGCAACCTGCTCTGCGATCATAACCAAGGCCAGAGTGATCAGCGAAAAATAGGGGCCACTTTCGTTTCGACCCCGAAAGACGAGTGTTGCCAACACAAAGGCAACCCCCGCAATCAATGCCAAGACCATGGCGGCCAACACAAGGTTCAGGAAGAGATTACCGTCGACCTTGAGTGTGATAGCCGTAACATAGGCCGCAATGCCGAAGAACAGCGATTGCCCAAGCGGTAAAACACCTGTCTTGCCCCAGAGAAACCCAATTCCCTGAGCGGCGATGCCATAGATCAGGTAGAGCCCGATCTGGTAGGCCATGAAATCTCCGAACAGCTCCGGGATCAAAAGCAGGACTGCAAGCAGCAGACTAGTGGGAAGAAGAACGGACACCATTTGGTTTCAGCCATAGAAAGAGGATTGAAAGGGTGAGGACCGCCAGATACCCGTAGGTCTGGCTGGCAACCGCACCGAGAAACGTTTGGGTTCCGGCAATGATACCAGCGCCGATCCCGAGTCCTTCGAGGCTGCCAAGTCCACCGACGACAAGGGCAAAAAAGGAACGGATCAGATAGTCGAGACCCATCATCGGCTCGATCCGCACAGTTGGGGCCAGTATCAGCCCGGCAACCCCGGCAGTGCAGCAGCCAAAGACAAAGGCCCCTGCAGAAAGACGTGCCGTGTCGATGCCGATGGCTTCTGCCAGTTCCGGATTGCCAACCATGGCCTTGATCTGTGTGGCGACTTTCGATCTGGTATTCCACAGATATAGACCGATGAATCCCAGGACGATGCCGATGATCACGGCAATGCGGTAAGCTGGGTAATCCGCCCCGAGAACACTGAATGTCCCGGTCAGCGGGGGGCTAACCGACTGATAGCCACGACCAAAGACCAACTCCACGATTTCACGCAAGAGAATCGCGATACCCCAGGTGGCAAGGAGACTGTCGAACATCCGGCCATAAAGGTGACGAATGATCGTGCGCTCCAAAACAAAAGCCACAAACCCTACCGTCGCCAGACACACTGGCAGTTGCAACCAACCGGGCAATCCAAGCATCGATGTGATGACCGGAGCATAAGCCCCGATCATCACAAATTCCCCATGTGCCATGTTCATGATCCGCAGTTTGCCGAACACGATGGCAAGTCCCAGGGCTACCAGCGCAAGGGTGCTGATCTGCCAGGCGAGGTTCAGAAGAAGAACAGACGACATGGGCGGGAGATCAGTTCGAACAGGCTTCGGAGGAAGCCACGTTGTCAAATGATGCGACAACGTTGAATGCTCCACCGCTGCCATCGGCAAGATAGATCGTCTGAGCCATGTGACGACCGGTCAGCGTATTTTCACCCCTTGGCGTGCTCCATGTGGTGCCCTCTGCAGCGGCGTCCATGGCGGCCACATCGAGGCTGCCAGCCTTGTTTGCGAGGGCTGCCAAGAGCATTAGACCTTCATAAGCCGACTGGCCCAAACCGTTGAGAGCCGGCGCATCGGAGCCAAAGGTCTTCGAATAATCTGCGGCAAAGGAAGCCGCCATGTCGGTCTCGATAGACGCGAAGTAGCCTGAGGAGGAGTAGAGCCGATTGGCATTATCGGCACCGATGCCTGCCAGCGTGTTTTCCTCGATCAGGGTGCCAAGGCGGATCGCCTGATCATCAAGACCAAAGCCTGCGAAGCTGACGTTGAAGCCAACCGAGCCACCGCCGACAAGGGTGACCAGAACCGCGTCGGCGCCGCTTTCCTTAATGCGCTGAAGCGAAGAGTCAAATTCACTGACAGTAAACGGCACGTATTCTTCACCGACAACTTCACCGCCCGCATCGGCAATGTAGCCCTTTGCCAGAGCGTTGGTGTCGCGCGGCCAGTTATAGTCATGGCCAATCAGATACCATTTGGACACACCTTCTTTCTCCGCAAGGAAGGGGATGACCGGTTCAAGCTGTTGGCTGGGTGTCTCGCCAGTTACATAGAGACCGTCCGCGCAAGACTTGCCCTCGTAAACTGCCGTATAGACATAAGGCACCTGGCCGTTGAAGCGGCCGATCAGAGCTTCGCGCACAGCGGAATCGTGCATACCGACGAAGGCTTTGACCCCTTCTCCTTTCCATAGCCGCAATGCAGCCTGTGCGGCTTCTGCGGGAGGAACGCCAACATCGGCAAAGACCAGTTCGATCTGTTCGCCGTTTATGCCACCACTGGCATTGATCTGCTCCGCTGCCAGTGCTGCCGAGTTCCGCGTAGATGGACCGAACAGCCCCGCAGGTCCGGAATCCGGCACCAGAACGCCAACCATGATGTCGGCAGAGGCCGATACGGTTCCAAGCGCCAGGGCCAAGGCGGCACTGGACAATAGGGGTGCAGTTTTCTTCAACATTTTGGGTCTCCCTTAGTTGGTTGTTGACGTCTATTGCGCCATTGCTTTTTCCGCTGCCCTTGCAAGGGCCAGCAGTGACCGGTCCTGTCCCGGCAAAGCATCGAATTCGATGCCGACGGGCAGACCGGAAGTGACAGGACAGGGCAGTGAAATTCCTGGAGCGCCGATATTCGAGCCCAGATCGGTATTGCGAATGTAGGTCGGGAAAGTCGGAACCTGATTGCCATTCAACTCGACAGTTTCGTCACCGCCGATAGGCCTTGCTGGAAGAGGTGTTGTCGGGAAGGCAATCGCATCCAACCCGTGGGTTTCGAAAACCTGCCCGTAAATCCTGCGCATCTCGGGGCGATGGGTGTCCATGGCGGCCCGATAGGCCGCTTCCGGCATCGCGTCATCGCCCAGCTGACTGCCGATGGCACCAGCGACATCGGGTGATCCGATACCTGCCACCAGCGCTTCAAACGTCAGTTCCGGGGCATGCTCCGCCAGATAGGCAGGCAGGTCGCGCATGGCCTCATAGAAGACCACAGGAAAACTGAAGGCTTCGTTGTGGGGCCAGATCTGTTCAAAGCTGACTTCGATAAGCTTGGCGCCCAGAGACGACAACGACGACAGTTGCGCATCAACTGCCATTGCAACACTAGGGTCGAGGTCATCAAAGAACATCTGTTTCGGCACGCCAATTGTAAAATCGGCAATATTCGCGTCAGCGACGCCCGAGCTATCGCCAGACAGAACACCATCGAAAAGAACAATGTCACGAACGCTTCGGGCCAGCGGACCAACGGTGTCACGGGTATGCGAAATCGGAACGACACCATCACCAGCATACCGCCCGGTCGTCGGGCGAAACCCGATTACACCACACAAAGCCGCAGGGATTCGGCAAGACCCGCCCGTATCGGTGCCAAGGCCGGCCGGGAAAATGCCTGCTGCAATCGCAGCAGCAGTTCCCCCGGACGAGCCGCCAGGAATCATGCTCAAATCGTGCGGATTTCGAACCGCCCCCGTAATGGCGTTGTTCGAAGTGATTCCGAAGGCCAGTTCGTGCATTCCGGCCTTGGCCCCGATGAAGCCACCGGCTTGAACGATCCGTTTCACGACACCGGCATCATTTGCCGGAGTATGATCAAGCAGGGCCTTTGTCCCGCCGGTAGTCGGAAAGTTTGTGGTATTGATGTTGTCCTTGGCCACGATAGGAAGGCCGGACAAAGGGGCCTCGGGATGAGCTTGGAAAGCCTCTGTTGCAGTCCGTGCCAGATACTTCGGATCGAAGCTTTGCAGGGCATTCAGCTCCGAGTGCTCTGCCGCCCGACCTGCCAAGCTTTCGGCATATGCAGCCGGTGAGACTGAACCATTTTTGAATGCCTCTACGGCAGCCGTTGCATCCAGTCGCTCCAAATCTAGCGTCATCCTTGCCTCCCATTTAACTGGAGAACAGGTTAGAAAAAGGAAGGACTAAATTCCTATCATCACAAATGATGGTTTTTCTCGGCCAGATATTGGGCCAGTTGGGTGCGTCGGTTCAGACCGGACTTTCGGAAAATCGCGGCAATGTGGCTCCGCAATGTTGGCTTGGAAAACCCGAGCTTCTCGCAAATCTCATCATCGGTCAGCCCGAGGACAAGAAGATCGGCGACCTCGGCCTCTCTGGCTGTGAAGCCCAACCCATCCACGATCTGACTGAATCGCAAGGAAGGTTGTTGCTTGGACGCACTTCTCGCCCGGATCAACGCATTCACAAGGCTTGGACCGACAGCATCAATAATCTCGGCATCGCGCGGTGTGAAATCCTCCCGGTTTGCTCCGCGCCATATCCGCAGATCACCAATGTTGTCACCCCGGTCATATGCAAAGAAGTTCATGCCGTAACACAGACCGTCCTGCTTGAGAAAATCGTTGAAGAATTCGGTTTTTACCAACCGGTCGTGTCGCATCACTTCGCTGACCGGTGTTGCCTTGCGACGATTCTGAAGTGTTAGGGTAATCGGATCATGAAACTGGAAATAGCTTTCATATTGACGAAGATTATCATCGGTCATGTTGATTTGCACACACGACACAAATTTCTGACTGGCATCATCCCAGACATAGGAGGCAAAGTAATCCGCCTTCAGCAGTTCCAGCAATTTCTGACCAACACGCCTTCGAACCTCGGAATGGTCGAACTCCCCACTCAGGTCTCGCATGATCGAAAAGATCAGATCGGCTTCTTGGTCGGTTAAGTTCACTGCAGCTGCGTCCTCTAAAGGTCTCTAGATCTGGTCAACTTGGCGTGGATGTGCACTTCCGAGAAACCCATGATTAAAATCGCGGGTGTCCAATTGCGCCACGAAGTGCTTGCCGCTTACCTTTTCTATGTCAAACTGCGCACATACTTGCCATTCGTGCAAGCGCAGCGAATTCACAGTTAGTCCCGCAAGCCGTGAGCTCGACATCGGGTCAGGGCCGTGCGTGACGTCGATACCCGTAGTGTTGGCGCTCGACGCCGCGACACAGTAGAGGCCCGGAAACAACCCGAAGTGTACGATGCTGCAGATCCTTCAAATGACTGCGGAGGTTCGCTATATACGGCCATTCACGAGCCGAGAGCTCTGTGAGCACGGCAAGCTCCGAAACCCTTCTTTGCGTGATCGGCCTATCATTTTCCCATTCTCTCGAGCACGTTGCGCGTGATCTGCTCTATCTGGCTATCTTGTCGGATCAGACCGGCGACCCACTCGCAGGTTGCGGCTGTGAATATCTCGCCTTTGCCACGATGCCACGAGACGATCATCCCGTTGCCACGCTTGCAGGCGTCGAGTGTCTCGGGAGTGACCTCACCAAACAAACCCTGTGCCTTGAACGCCGCGTCGGCCGATCTGATGTAAAGCGTCTCGCCCCAGACGCCGTGGTCTGTCTCGATGTTGGTCGCCAGACCCATGGCGAGAATCTCGATTTCTGCAGCAGCCCCGTCCGTGCAGGTTGGGTATGGCAACCCGTCCTCGAAACGATAGTCAAGCCCGTCGACCTCATAGCCGAAGATCCTCGAGCGGGCCCCCAGCACATCGCCATAGCCGACGCCGGCACCGTCAAAAGCCCAATGTTCGTCGCGGTAGACCGTGAAGCCGCCTGCGCCGCCGCCCACACAATTGCCAAGACCGGCATAGACACCACGCAGGGCATTGACACCGAAGGTCAGCGCGCCGGGGCGGCTCACCGGCGCGACCTCGAAGGCGCCCGAGACGCGATGTTCCTGATCCGTGCCCATCAACGGATCCTGATCTGCGATATACTTGTAACAGACTTGCGTGCGGCCCTCGTTTTCAATCCGTGTCTGCCAAAGGAAATTGCCAGCAAACCGTGCGACATTGCCGCCGCCCTCGACATAGGCATCGACCGCGTCGCGCATCTCTGCGCTCCAGTATTCGTCGTGGCCGACGAACACGGCGCAGGCATAGCGGTTCAGCAAGTCCGGCTCGCAGTGCAGATCATGCTGTGTGATCACGTCGAACTCATAGCCTTCGCCCTCGGCCCAGCGGGCAAAATGGCGCTCGTAACTGGCCCAGCCCGCCGAGGCGTATTTCTTGGAATAGCCATAGGCATAGGCCCATTCCATGTATGGGTAGCGCACCATCTCCCCCGGTCTTGTCGGCTGTTCACGCAATGCACGGGGTGCACCCTCGGGCAATTTACAAAAGCCGCGGCTCCAGGGCCTCTGGGTCGAGACGACAGGGGAAAAGGCGTTGCCGTCCAGCCCTGTGATGCCCTCATAGTGGTTCGAGCCGCCCCAGCAATTATAGGCCAGCCATGTGCCAGTCGCGCAAACCAGCACATAGGGCGGTGGCGGGGTGCCGGACGCGCTTCTGACCAAAATAATATGATGCTCTTCAACCAGATCATCACCGCGGCGGGCGCGAAAAGTCATCAGATAGCCGCCGGACGTCCAACTTTCGGGAATGGTGAATGCATAGGTCTCGGGCCAACCGCAACCATTAACCGAACAATCAGTTTGTGTAGGATGGTGCACGCCCGGCAGGCCCGTCTCGGTGAGAAGCGGTTCATAGATCAGCCCGTCACGACCGATCTCGAGATCCCATTCAGGAGCCGTCGTCGATACATGCAGCGCCACGCGGTCACCGGGGGCATAGCTCATCTCGGGCGTGTAGCCCCAGATTTCCAGCACCCGGTCATCCCGGGCTGGCCCGATGTAATAGTGATCAAGAATATGGCGCGCCTTTGCCCGTGTGCGCGGAGTGATGGCAGGTCCTGTCTGGTTTTGGGTCATGTTTTTACTCCGGTAGGTATCGTTCCGACCAGCTCTCTGAGGCCGCGCCTGTATCGATCATGTTTTGAATTTCGGCGTCGTCATAGCCTAGGCCCGCAAGGATCGTGCGTGTGTTCTGTCCGTATTTCGGCGCAGGCCCCGGGATGGTGATCTGCGCTTTCTCTGCGCGCACGGCATTGGGCGCAACCAGATCGACCCAGCGACCCATCGGGTGATGGTCATGGCGGACGGCGCGGAAGGTTGCTTTGCAAATGTCGATCCCGCCGTCGCTTTCAAGATGAAGCCCTTCATCGCGGGTGTCGTGGAGCGAGCCAAGCGGCGTGACACCGGCCGAACCGCCCGCAAAGGCACGTGCCCAGTGGGCTGCTGGCCTTTGCGCAAACCGGCTGGAAAGCGCGGCTTCCATGTCAGTATCGCTCCCTACAAGATCGGATAGTTCCGGCACGCGGGCCAAGGCTGTTTCGCGTTCCGTCGGCGCCGCAAAGAACATCCAGCGATCAGCGGCGGCATAGCAACGATAGAACGGCCCCCAACCGCGTGCTTCACGCCCCGATGGTTCGTCAAATGCAAGGCGACCGTCAAAATCATACATGAACTGGGCCTGAATCATTTCGCCAGCCGCAGCAAGAGAAGCCCGGGCAATTCCGCCCTTGCCCGTCAGCCTCAGCCGTTCCAGCGCGGCACCCAGCGCCACACAGGCGCAATGCCCCGTGAGCGCGTCTATCGTGCCGAAGTGAGCGTGCTCCTCCGGTGTTTCCGGCCCGCCGCCAAAGCGGGTCATCACACCTGTCGCGGCCTGTGCAAGATCATCATAGCCAAGGTGATCAGATTTCGGCCCGCTCCGTGGTCCGCCCCAGGCATCAAGCTGCACCAGAATGAGTCGTGGATTGGTCTCTGCCAGACGTGTTTCGCTCAGCCCCAATGCCTCACGCTGCTGATCCGTGCCGTTCATGGTGATCACATCCGCCTTGGCCACCAACCGCCAGAGTGCCTCTCGCCCTTTCTCAGAGCGCAGATCAAGCAAGACGCTCTCTTTCCCGCGCTGTGCGTGCAGGCCGAACACCACCGCGTTCCACGGATCAACCGAAGGCTGCACTGGCTGAACCAGCGTCACCCGCGCCCCAAAGCGCACCAGTGTCGACCCGATCGTCGGCCCGGCAATGACGTTGGTCAGATCGAGAACCTTCATTCCATCAAGCCAGCCGCCTGTGCCGTGGCCGCCGGTGGGCGTTTTCGGCGGCTCGGCAAGAACCGCGGCAAGTGCGCCTCTGAAATCATCAGGCTCGGGCCCTGCAGTCTTGTTCATCGCCGCCTGATCACCGGCGAGCCAGGCCACGTTCCCCATCTGCCGCATCCGCCCGTATCGGGGATCGTCAAGCTCGACGACCAACCCCGAGGCCAGCGCGTGCTTGTCCGCCAGCCATTCGGCGGTGCTGCGCTGCGCCGTGGCGGGGGCCTTGGCCTCACCGAACAGCGTCTCCCACTCATGTGACGGACGGGTCAAAAATGCCGCCTTCATCGCGTCCGACAGGCGCTTGCGGTCATGCTTGCCAACGGGATAGCTGCGCAGGGCCCAGTCGGCGGGCCAGTCCGCACGATCAACATAGACATCGAAATCCGGCAGTTCCTTGAGCAGATCGCCCAGCCCCAGAACCTCAAGCACCCGTTGCGGATGGTTCACGATCGAGCAGGAAACAATGTAGAAGCCGCGCCCATCGGCGCAGGTATAGGTGCGGTAGAACGGATCGAGGAATTCTGACAACTCGGCAAAGCTCAAATCATTGGGCAGCCCTTCGCGCGCGCGGCGCTCCAGCTCCAGCTCGCGGGGGGATTTGTAGCGCTCGGGGTAGTCTTCGATCTGCTCGCAATTGTAGACGAGCCCTTCCAGCAAAGCCGAGGCCAGCGGCACCTCGATGTGCTCGCCCCCCATGCGCTCGCGCGCAGTCAGTGCAAACAACACGGACATCGCCCCGAAGGCAGCGCCATAGGCCGAGGCAAGCCCAAGCGGCGTGAACGACGGGTTGATCCCCATCAGTCGCCGGTTCAGGCCCATGTCGGTAAACTGCCCCGTGCGCGCGGCAATCACCGCTTCCCATGCGGCAAGACCTGCAAACTCCGGATCGCTCGAAGCGAACCCCGGTAACGAAAGCGAGATGATATCAGGGTTAACCTGTCTCAGAAGCTCTGATCCAAGCCCAAGCCGTTTCATCACACCGGGGCGAAAGTTCTCGATCACCACATCAGCACGGCGCACCAGTTCGTACGCTGCGTCTCGTCCAACCTCTGTCTTGAGATCAAGCGTCAGTGCGCGTTTGCCGCGCGACAGCATGTCAAAGGCCGGATCATGCCATTTCGGTCCACTCGGAGGATCGATCCGGATCACCTCGGCGCCAAGATCGGCCAGCATCATGCCGACCAATGGGCCTGCGAGGTAATGCCCAAAATCAAGCACGCGGATGTGGGAAAGGGAACGATTATTCATTGACGCAATGATCCTGATGTAGATGTGTCTATCAAGCACTCTAGAAACTAATGTTGCCAATCGTCATACTCATCCTGCCAAAAATGGGATCAATTCTGCCAATGCACTCCATCAATATCTCCGTCTTCTTGTGTGATGCCTTTTCAAACATGGTGCTGGCTTGTCTTCTTGAGCCCTTGCGCGTGGTGCGCGACCAAACAGGCGCTGACATAAGCTGGAGCATTTTGACAGATGGCGACCGCGCGGTGACCAGCTCCAGCGGGCTGAGCGTCTCGCCAGAGATGCGGATTGCCGAAGCTCCGCCCCCGGATCTGGTCATTATTGTCGGCGGTGACACCTTTCGCGACAGGAAGGGGGCAACAGCCCCCCGCATTCTTGGGCGGTTGATGCAGGGCGCGACTGTTATTGCTGCCGATACCGGATCTTGGGTGCTGGCGCGGGGCGGCTTTCTGAACGGTCGCAAGGCGACGCTGCATTGGCAACTTCTTGAGGAGTTTGCCGAAGAGTTTCCCGACATCTTGGTGAGTTCCGACCGGTTCGTGCAGGATGGCGAATTCTGGACATGCGGCAGTGCGGCGGCTGCCCTTGATTTGATGTTGCACTTTATTCGGGACCGGTTCGATGCTTCTGTCGCCTTCGATGCCGGCGCGATGTTTCTGCACGATAATTCCAGACGGCACGGCGCCTCTTATCCTGATCAGGCGATATCGCAATCAGTGTCGCCAAAGCTCAAGCAAATCGTCGTGCTGATGTCCAAGGCGGTCGAAACTCCGCAACCGATCCCTATTCTTGCGAAAGGGGCCCACATATCTGAGCGATCCCTGCATCGTTTGTTCTGGAAGGAACTTCAAACAACACCGGGGCGGTATTACCTGCTTCTTCGCCTCACGCGCGCACGCGAACTGCTGCGCTATAGCGACTTGGCACCTGGGGAAATCGCTCTGCGTTGCGGTTTTGCAAATGCGACGACGCTCTTTCGTAGCTTGCGGAAAAACTTCCCAAACGATCTGCGCGAAAAATGTCAGGCAAATCCATGAACTGACCACATGGGGAACGCCCCAAGTTACGGCTCGGCATCAAGCATGGGTGCAATTGATGTCCCTGCAGCAAAAACGGTCTTGAACGTCACCACGCCAAATGACCGCATCACTCGCTGTCCTGACTTTCTAAAAATCCTGTCAAATGCCTGCTCCGTCCCACACACTGCCATTTCACCGATGGTCCGGTTTTGCGCCGTCAGCGAACGTCCGGTCCGGTGAAGCCGCGTTGCGGCATGACCTCACACTATGATTGGCCACTTTGGGCCGTTCGTGATGAGCCGGGCGGTCACTCCGCAGCCAAAGCCGCCCGATCCTGCCGGGGCGAGAGGCCGAACTTCCTTGTATACTCCCGCGAGAACTGGGCCGAGCTTTCGTAGCCTACGCGAAAAGCGACCTCCGACACTTTGGTAGACGAGCTGCGCAGCGCGTCGCGCGCGTGAAGTAAACGCAGGTCCTTCTGATATTGCAGGGGTGAAGTGCCCGTCACCGCCTTGAAATGCTCGAAAAAGGCGGAGTTGCTCATGCCGACTCGACCGGCGAGTTCCCCGACAACCACCGTGCGCGACAGATCGGACTGTATCTCGCGTGTTGCCTGAAAGATGCGGCTGGCGGTCGTCTCGTGCCAGAGCAGTTTTTGCAGCGCGTCGGCATGGGGGCCGAGAAGCAGCCGGGCGTGGATTTCCTGCCGGGTGATCGGGGCCAGAAATTGGCGCGTCTCATCGCCTGTACATTGCTCTAGATACCGGGTCAGCGCGTCCTCCATAGCAGGATCGGTTGAACACAGCGTGATCGAAAACGGGTCATGGCTGCGCGTTCCGCGCGCGGGCGGCATGGTTACGGTCAGACCCCGCAGCAGGTCGAGGTCGAGCGGAAAGACCAGCGCGGCATAGGGCGTCTCGGGCGTGGCGTGGGTGACCCTTGAGACGACTGGCAGCGCGTGGCTAACGAGCAGCGATTGGCCAGCCGCCACAGTCAGGCTGTGCGCGCCCGCGCTGACCTGCTTGGCACCTCGCAGCACAAGGCACAAGAGTGGGCGATAGACGGTGGCCTGCTTTGGGCTAGGCGCGTCGAACCTCAGGAAATGCATCCCGCTTTCGGTATGGGCAAGCCCGCCCCGAGGTATCCCGGCTTGATCCATCAGCGCCATGGCGCGATCCAGCAACCCTGTCATGTCGCTCTCCTTTCACAAACCTCGTAGCACGGCATAGTCCGCTCTTGTGGAGGATTATTTCGCCAACCGGAGGATCAGGCAAGTATTTCGGACAATCGGGAAAGAAATAGAACCCGGCTCGGAGTATCGTCCTCTTATCACAACGACAAGGACAGGGCACATGGCTAGAGTCTTCATCA
The DNA here is from genome assembly GCF_025751535.1 of Lentibacter sp. XHP0401. GTDB lineage: Bacteria > Pseudomonadota > Alphaproteobacteria > Rhodobacterales > Rhodobacteraceae > Lentibacter. The sequence continues at coordinate 156,823 of NZ_JAOWLC010000011.1, forward strand.
CCGGGATAGCGGGCGGCTTTGGACTGCCCACCGCAAGGTTGCTTTTAGCGCAGGGGCATCAAGTGGCGGGCACCGTCCGCAGCCGCTCGGGCCGCAACGCCGACACGGTCGCCACGCTGGAGGCAGGAGGCGTGCAGGTCGTCGAGATGGACGTGACTGACACCGCCAGCACAGAAGCGGGCGTGGCCAACGCGATCACCGCGCTGAACGGGCTGGACGTGCTGTTCAACAATGCCGGGATCGGATCCTATGGCATTCAGGAACTGATGTCGCCCGAGGACATGACCCGCATCCTTGATGTGAACGTCACGGGCGTGCAGCGCGTGATGCGCGCCGCCCTGCCGCATTTCCGGGCACAGGGGGGCGGCACGATCCTCTATACGTCCAGCCTGATCGGGCGCATCGCGACGCCGTTTTACGGCACCTATTGCGCGTCGAAATGGGCGCTGGAGGCGGTGGTCGAATGTTACCGCACGGAACTGTCAGGCTTTGGCATCGAATCCTGCATCATTGAACCGGGCGCCATGCCCACGGCCTTTTTCGACGGCATGATCACGCCCGATGATCCCGCGCGCGAGGCTGAGTATGGCGATTTCGCCGCCGTTCCCGCCATGTCGGCACAGGGGCTGGCGCAGATGCTGGAGGCCACGCCCGACCAGCGCCCCGAGCGCATCGCCGAGGCCGTCGCCGCTCTGCTGGCGCTGCCCTTCGGCCAAAAACCCTTTCGCACGGTCGTCGATCACACAGGCGTCGGCCCCGAGATCGAGCGTTACAACACCGCGCTGCATGACGTCACCCGCACCGTCCTGACCAATTTCGGCATCGAAGAGATGCTGCGTCTCAACGCCTGAAGGAGCCCCCCATGCCCACCATTCTCATCACCGGCGCATCCTCCGGTATCGGCAAGGCTACCGCCGTTCGTTTTCATTCCGAGGGCTGGAAAGTCATCGCCACCATGCGCGATCCGGCGGCCGCCGACCTTGCCGACCTCGACAATGTGCTGGTCACCCGCCTCGACGTAACAGACCCCGCCTCGATCACCGCGGCGGTGACCGCAGGGATTGAACGTTTCGGTGCCATCGACGTCCTTCTGAACAACGCGGGTTATGGCGCCTACGGCCCGCTCGAAGCGTTTTCAACCGACCGCATCCGCCGCCAGTTCGATACCAACGTGATTGGCCTCCTGGAGGTAACGAAGGCCGTCCTGCCGCACATGCGCGCGCGCCGGTCAGGCACCGTCGTCAACATCTCGTCTATTGGCGGGCAGATCACTTTTCCGCTGGGCACGCTCTACCATGGCACGAAGTTCGCTGTCGAAGGCCTGTCAGAGGCGCTGCATTACGAGTTGGAGCCACTGGGCATCCGGGTGCGCATCGTCGAACCGGGCATGATCAAGACCGACTTCGGCGGGCGCTCCTTCGATTTTGCTATGGACGACAGCCTGACCGACTATGCCCCCAGCGCCGAAGCGATGGGGCGCCTCTTTGGCAAGCTGGCGTCAAATCCATCCTCCCCGGAGGTCGTGGCTGACGTCATCTGGCAAGCCGCAAACGCGCCCGGCGAACAACTGCGATTCCGGGCGGGGCCAGATGCAGCCGACCTTCTGGACAGGCGCAAAACGCAGGATGACGCGACCTTCATCGGTAGCATCAAGGCTTGGATGACAGAATGAGCACCTGAAAACCCCAAGCGGGAAACTCTCCGCTTCGGCGCGCTGCACTGCAGAAAAAATCCACCTGACGAACGCCAGCTAATGGGATGTACCGGCTGCTTCACCCAGCAGGTTAGGCTGAGCCTAGTTCACCTGCATATAGGAGAAGTAGCAT
>NZ_JAOWLC010000012.1 GCF_025751535.1 Lentibacter sp. XHP0401
CTCAAGCCGATCCAAAGGCCGGATACATATCAGCGACTTCCTGAAGACGTGCAATTGAACACTTGCGAACAGCAGCCCGTACATACATGTGGGCTCAAAGCAGCCCTCAGATGCACCGCAGTTTTTTTGTGATATGATGCATCATCAACGTCGGGTTGAAGAATTGGGAGGGATTGGCGGATCGGAGGATCTGTCATGGGCATACCAAACTTACCTGCCATTCGTGCGCTTCGCCCTGCTTGGAATAAAGGCCGTATTGTCGGTCAGAAACGCCCACTAAAACCAAAGCATGTCTGGGCGATCAGAGTCCGACTCGAACTCGCCGAGAAACATCGCGATCTTGCCTTATTCAACATGGCGATTGATAGCAAACTCCGCGGTTGTGATCTCTGTCGGATGCAGGTTGTGGATGTGATGGCATCGGGCCAGATTAGGGAGCGGGCATCGGTTCTTCAAAGCAAGACAAAGAAGCCTGTGCGTTTCGAGATTTCGGCAGGGACGCGAGCTTCTGTTGCAAAGTGGATGGAGGATCCGCTGATGGTCGGGTCGGAATACCTCTGGCCAGGTCGCTTCCATGAGCGCCTCCACATCTCAACACGTCAATACGCGAGGATCGTTCGAGATTGGGTTACATCAATTGGCTTAGAGGCTACCGCCTACGGCACGCACTCAATGAGACGAACTAAGGTAACTCAGATCTACAAGAAAACTGGCAACCTGCGCGCTGTACAGTTGCTCCTCGGGCATACAAAAATGGATAGCACGGTCAGGTACCTGGGAGTGGAGCTCGAAGACGCTCTCGCTATTGCTGAAGCAATTGAAATTTAAAAGCACGGGCCGTCCTCGTGGACGGCCCGTTGCGGATTTTGAGCAAGGCACAAAACCCGTCTTCGACGTTCTCCGAAGCGTCCATCCGTGAAACGCCCAGCATTTTCGGCGCTTCAGGGTCTGCTCCCCGAGAAATTTTTACAGCTCGGAAATGGTTGGCACACCCGCGACGCCTATAGGCGGATCAATTCCTGCCGTGGCCACATTTTTTGTAATTCACAATTTCTTGACCCAATATCCGAAATAGCGCACGATTTGCACGTTGGTTGCATTTAGATGGGTTACTATCATGCGCTTTTTTACGATCTTGCTTCTATGCCTCTCGCTGGTTCCCAGCCTCTCATCGGCGCAGGATCGCGCCAATACAATACTCGTTCTGGACGGGTCCGGCTCCATGTGGGGCCAGATTGACGGGGTGAACAAGATTGTCATCGCGCGCGATGTCGTTGGGAAAATTCTTGCAGATTTCCCACCCGAAGAAAACCTTGGGCTGACGGTCTATGGCCACCGTGAGCGGGGCAATTGTGCTGACATCGAGACCATCGTCGCGCCGGGGCCACACACAGCGGCGGACATTCTTGCCGCCGTGAACGCGATCAATCCTCGTGGCAAAACCCCGATGACCGACGCGATCATCGCTGCGGCGCAGGCGCTGCGCTACACTGAAGAGGCCGCGACCGTTATTCTGGTCTCGGATGGTATCGAAACCTGTAATCCCGACCCATGCGCCGCTGCTCGTGCGCTTGAAGAGGCTGGTATCGACTTTACCGCGCATGTTGTCGGGTTCGATGTGACCGAGGCGGCAGCTCTGGCGCAAATGCAATGTATTGCCGATGAAACGGGCGGTGCGTTTCTGACCGCGTCAAACGCGGATGAACTGGCGGATGCTTTAAGCAAAGTCACCGCACCCGTCGCGCCAGAGCCACTCGCAGCCCCCTTAACGTTTCGCGCAATACGAGGTGAGGATGGACCGGAAGTGACCGCCGATATAGTCTGGGAAATCTCGGACTCTAAAGGCGTCGTGGTAAAAGATGGTGTCGCCACATCTGAAGAGCCCTTTTCAACCGACCTAGTTGTATCGGAAGAATATACCGCGATTGCGCGGGATGTGGCCAACGGGAGTGAGGGCATAACCCATTTCGTCGTGGATGTGGCCCCTCTGACGGTAACGGTCGTGCTCCCAGTGCCGCAACCTGACGCCACGATTACCGCACAAGACACCGCTCCCGTCGGAGCAACTATTCCTGTAGAGTGGACGGGGCCAAACGATGAACGTGATTACATCTCCGTGGCGGCCGTCGATCAAACCGGGACATCCTACGTCAATTACACTTATATCTCTGACCTTGCCGAACGGGGGTTGTTGATGCCGCCCACAACTGGCACCTATGAGCTGCGCTATGTGTCGTCGGCCACCAACTCTGTGCTTGCGACCCGCCCGATCACGATCACGCCGGTAGAGGTCATGCTGACCGCGCCGACCATCGCCAGCGCAGGCGAGTCCATCACCGTTGAGTGGAATGGTCCGGACTACGAACGAGACTATATCTCTGTCGCATCACCTGATGGAAATGGCGGCACTTACGTCAATTACACCTATACGAAAGACGGCAGTCCGCTGTCCCTGTTGATGCCCTCCGAGGCCGGAGACTACGAGCTGCGCTACATCCTGGCACAGGGCAACACGATCATGGCGCGCGCGTCGATCTCGGTTCAGCGTGTTGCTGCCACGCTTGCCGCGCCCGACACGGCGGCGGTGGGGGAAACCATTGCGGTTGACTGGACGGGGCCGAACTATGACCGCGACTACATCTCGGTCGCCAAAGTTGGCGGCGCGGGCGGTCAATATGAGAACTACACCTACACGAAAGAGGGAACCCCGCTTTCATTGCTTATGCCCTCCGAGGCAGGCACCTATGAGGTTCGCTATATTGTCTCACAGGACAACGTGATCCTGGCCAACCGAACGATCACGGTAAAGGATGTGGACGCCAGTCTGACTGCACCATCCGTTGCGCCTATGGGCGCTTCGGTCGTCGTGGAGTGGATGGGGCCGGATTATGATCGCGACTACATCTCCGTGGCGCGTGTTGGAGTTGATGGCGGGCAATACGTGAACTACACCTACACCGAAAGTGGCTCCCCACTAAACTTGCTCATGCCGTCACAGGCAGGCGACTATGAAATCCGCTACATACTGGCGCAGGACAACGTGATCCTGAGCAGAGAGCCAGTCACCGTCACGCCTGTCGACGCAAAGCTAACCGCCCCACTAAGCGTCGCGCTTTCGGCGCAAAGCATCTCTGTTGATTGGGACGGGCCCGATTACTCCCGTGACTACATCAGCATATCCAAAACAGGCGAGAGCGGCTATGTGACCTATGCCTATACGAAGGCGGGCAATCCTTTGACCATCCAACTGCCTGACGCCGCGGGGGAGTATGAAATCCGTTACGTCTTGGGGCAAAACGAGGTGGTTCTGGGGGCGACCCTGTTGACCGTGACCGCAGACTGATCGCCGTTAGTAGTGTTGGGCTAGCTGTCGCTACCTTGGGCGAGGACAGTCGCACGCGCTCGTTTGATCGCAAACCAACCGCCGACAAGACCGGTAAGCATCAGGACCGCCGAACAAAGCAATGCGAGCCGGAAATACCGTGTAAGATAACCTAAATCGACCGCGCTTTGTTTGGGATCGTCTGGCAGATACCAAATGTCGATCGGGCCGCCGTCGCTCAGAGTGTCGAAAAGCTGTTCTCTGACACGTTGATTCCCACGGTTATAAGGATCGGCTTCAGTGGGAAAGATGTAGGCGACATCGTAGGTATTTGGCTTGTTCGTTATGGTCTCGTGCAAATTAGTGACTTCACCGACCACTTTGACGCCGTGGTCCGTGAATGCGGCGGCCTTTCGATAGTCGGAGATTTTAAGCATCGCAAACCCGATGCCCGCCGCGATAAGTAACGGGTAGACCCATATTTGTTGACGCCACATCACTTTGGCCAATGTCTGTTTCGGTTCGTCCATCACCATATCCTTTGCATCGCGTCAGCGCGTGAGGGTCACGGCGCGCCAGCTCTTGACGGGGATCCCCTTGACGACGGTCGACGTATAAAAAATGCCATACATCTGGTCAGGACCGACAACCATCAAACGCAGGGTCATATCCATCGTTACGCCGTCGATTGTGACCTGTGTCCGTCCGATCAGGCGGGCGAGGTTTTCAACGCCACATCCCATTAACGTCTCAACGTCAGATGACGACAGCATGGGCGCAGGAACGCCGTCTTTGGTCGCGTGAGCCTCAAAGCTCCAGGGAGGCTCGTCGGCCCAGCTAAACACAACGGGCTGCTGTGCCTCCGGGTGCGTGCCCACAAGCCCGCCATTTGGCGACATTTCGATTTGCATCGTTTCGACGTCACCACTTGCAGGGAAAGGCATCGTCATCGGGCCTGAAATTACATAGCCCGCATGATGCGTAATCTGCCAAGGGCCGACATACATGAGGCTGATCTTGTCCCACGCCTTTTGTGAGCCGTAGTTGCAGGCGACATTCGGTTCCGCCTGCGCAGGAGATGACGCCAACAAAGCGGTTGCGATGCCGCAGGTTAAGGAAAAAGCCTTGATCATTGTCTCATTCGCTTATCATTGGAGGGGAGTTTTAGCGCTTTTGACGCCACAGGGATGTCCCTTTCCCTCATTGCTCTTTCAACAAGGCTTCGGGCAAGTTTGCACTGAACGTCCCGTCAATTTGCATCTTCTGCGACGGATCGACCTGCCCGGTCATCAAATTATTGCTGTAATAGGCAGTGGAGGAAAAGCGCCCTTCTAGGAGAAGGCCACCGTCGACTTCCTCAAGCGTAGTCAGGGAAAGCGCGGTTTGCTCGCCCTCATCGGCCAGCCAGCCCGACGCCCAACCGTCAGCGAGATAGGTCAGCGACACGTTCAACGGCACCGTTTTGCCACCAACCGACATGATATCAAACTTGAGCAGTAGGCTGTCTTTGGCTTCAGCGACGGTGTTCTCCGTCGGTTGCCCCCAAAGACTGAAGCTCTGCAAATTTGCGACCGCTATTGTCAGGCCATGGCTTTGGCTCTGTTCCCCGTCTGCTGTCAGGAACCAATTGCGTTCGGTGCTCTCGATGGTGGCTGTCAGAGTGCCGAAAACATCTTGCGCGACACAAAGTGTTGGCGTGAGGACAAGTGCCGCTGCCAGAGCGGTTTGGCGAAACCATAAATGTGACATTGAACCTCCAATGAAAAGGGAGCTTAGGGTCGCTGTTAACAAAACCGAGCATGCCAAAACCGCGCAGTTGTCAATTGAAATACTGCCGCCACGCTTCGCCTCCACAGTCTCAGTTTCAACTATGCCCGAATAGCTCTATCCGTCAACTGCCACCGTCAAAACGGCGACAGCGCCTGACTGGAGGCTTCGAAGATAACCAAACCGTGAGCGCTCGCCAAAAATGGTCAAATTGTTTTCCTGATAGGTCTACTCAACCCATTTCAAAACGAGAGTAAGCAACATGGCGCAACTGACTTGGATGGCTCGCCTCAAAAATCCATGTTGTGACCATCCTGCAATGTCCGCTTTTGAAGGTGGCGACCGAGCATAGAAAGATAGCAGCGAAAGTCCGGTTTCCGCCCAGACTGCCCGCGCGGTCATAATTCTCTGCTACGGATCAGGCTCTCATTTTGGCGAGTTGCGAGAGAATGTTGGTGTAATTGTCCACGCCCTGCGCGCCAGTAATGAGATGCTTTCGGTCAAACACTACGGCAGGCACGCCAGAAATACCCTGTTGTTGCCAATATTCTTCGGCGCTGCGAACGTCATTGGCAAAGCGCTGATCGTCAAGAACGGCAGCGGCTTGAGTGCGGTCCAGCCCGATTTCGGCGGCAATGTCAGCAAGCACGTCATCATCAGACAAGTTGCGTTGGTCTGTAAAATGGGCGGTGAACAGTGCCAGTTTCAGATCATGCTTGCGGCCTTGGGTGCCAGCCCAATGGAGCAGCTGATGGGAGTTGAATGTATTGTGCATCCGGGAGTCTTCGGTCCACTCAAAATCGAACCCCAGTTCGTCAGCCAATGCCGTCATGTGCTGCCGCGATTGTTCGGATTGCTCAGGGGTGCTGCCATATTTCTCAATAATATGATCGCGGGTGTTCTGGCCCTCTGGAGGCATTTGTGGGTTCAACTCGAACGGATGCCAGTGGATTTCATGGTCGGTGCCGACCGCCTCGAGCGCTTGCGACAATTGCCGATATCCGATGATGCACCATGGGCACATTACATCGGACACTATATCAATACGTAAAGGGCTGGTCATTTATATGTTCCATTCTTGGCAGCTAACATGATTGGCTGCGCCGAGCTAAGGCTGCAGATCATCGCTTTCAAACACGAGGGCAATGGGTTTTCCCACCGCTAATCTGGTTAGATAGGTCTTACATACCTTGCTTGCGATAGGTTGCGAAAAAATCAGCACTGTAAGTCAAAATGCCCCGCGTCTTTGAAATCCGGAGAACTCTCCAAATACAACGAGTGCGAAACGGATTGCGTCCCCATTGCGTCCCCAGATAAGAATTAAACCTTTTCCACATAGCTGCCAGGTAAATTTTTCACTTAAATATCAATGATTTGAAGTGGTGCCCGGGGGCGGAATCGAACCACCGACACGAGGATTTTCAATCCACTGCTCTACCCCTGAGCTACCCGGGCGTGCCATTGAAAACAAAGGCTCACGAGACAAACTTAATGCAGTCAAGACTGGCGGCATGGTGTGGTCCGGGTGAGACCTGCACACTTTGTTCACATCGTGTGCGGTTAATCTTACATCGCCCTGCAAGTGTCAAGTCTCTCGTCGTCGCTTTTTTACTCATTTTCAGCCGCTTAAGACAGACAGTGAAAAAGCTATGCCATCGAGGCTCTCAAAACGTTGTGAAAACGCTTTGGCGCATTTGGCGAAAGGAGAGATTTTCTCGGCGAAGGCCATACTTTACGGCTTAACGTCGCAAATCCGGACAAATGGCCAGAGATGTGCGAGTGTCGGTAAGTAAGGTGGTGAAATCCATCAGAAACAGCGACGGAAAACCGCTTTGCCCCCGTAGTATGACAAAGATCAATGTAATGACGTGCCCGTTGCATTAGCCGTTATCCGAATACACAAGGTTTGCAGGAGCCGTCGCATGAGTGAAATCCAACGCAAGATAGAAGCTTCACTTGGTGTCGGTGCGGCCAAGCGCCATATCCCCGCATGGATGGTTTGGCTGGCCGCCGCTGCTGTGGCCGGCGCACTTGCGTTCTGGTGGATGCAAGGCGCTGAAGAGCGCGCGAAAATCAGTTATATAACCGAGAGTGTCACTCAAGGTGACCTCACCGTGACCGTCACTGCAACAGGTACGATCGAGCCGACAAATCTGGTTGAAATATCCTCGGAGCTGTCAGGAACAATCGTGGATGTTCTGGTTGATTACAACGATGAGGTGAAAGCAGGGCAGGTGCTTGCGCGGCTCGATACAGTGCAGCTTGAGGCACAGATGTCGGTTCAGCGGGCAAGCCATGCCGCCGCCGAGGCGCAACTTGCCAGTGCCCGCGCCAGCCTGCTCGAAGCAGAAGCCGATTATGAGATTGTGCGCCAACTTGACGCGCGCGGCGTGACCTCTCACACCAATCTTGTTACCTCACAGGCTGCTCTCAGCCGCGCCAACGCCAATATTGCCAGTGGCCAAGCCAATCTAGATCTGGCGCAGGCACAGCTGGAAGCTCAGGAGGCTGTCTTGAGCAAAGCCACCATAATTTCGCCCATCAACGGAATCGTGCTCGAAAGAGCGGTTGATGCGGGGCAAATCGTGGCGGCAAGCCTCTCGGCGCCCGAACTTTTCACCATTGCCGAAGACCTGGCGCAAATGGAGCTGCAAGTCGATGTGGCCGAGGCCGATATCGGCCGTATCTCGGTGGGCGATATGGCAAGCTTCACCGTGGATGCCTACGATAACTCAACCTTCCCCGCGCAAATTTCGATGGTGCGCTATGCTTCCGATAGCACAGACGGGCTTGTCACTTACAAAGCCATACTCTCGGTTGAAAATGACAACCTGTTGCTGCGCCCCGGCATGACAGCAACCGCTGACATTACCGTTGCCTCCTATACCGATGTGTTGCTTGTGCCCAATGCCGCACTCAGGTTTGCCCCTCCGCAAGTCGTCGAGGCGGAAACATCCGATGACAACGGTGGTGGCGGTTTACTCAAGCTCATCATGCCATCTCGCAACAGAAATGAAACCACCCGCAACGCATCCGACAGCACGCTCTGGGTCTTGCGCAATGGTGTGGCTGTCGAAGTTGAGGTTGAGCGCGGCGACAGTGACGGATTGCTCGCTATCATTACAAGCAGCGAGCTGTCAGCGGGCGATCAGGTTGTCGTCGATATGGTCGAGGGCAACTAGAATGCCACACCGGGCCGCGGATACCACTCCCGTCATCGAGCTTCGCAATGTCACCAAGGTTTACGGCCATGGCGAGGCCGAAGTGCGCGCTATGGACGGGGTGGATATCACCATTGAAAGCGGCGAGTTTGTCGCGATCATGGGGCCGTCAGGCTCGGGCAAATCAACCGCAATGAATATGATCGGCTGCCTCGATAGCCCGACAAGCGGCGAATACCTGTTTAACGGCGTGCAAGTCGCAAAGCTTAGCCAGGACCAGCGCGCCTTACTACGCCGCAACTATCTTGGGTTCGTGTTTCAGGGTTTCAACCTGTTGGCCCGCACCACAGCGCTTGAAAACGTCGAACTGCCGATGATCTACAAAGGTATGCCTGCCACCGAGCGGCGCGAAAAGGCTCGTGAAGCCCTTGCCAAAGTCGGCTTGAGCGGTCGTGAGCATCACGACCCTTCCGAACTCTCGGGGGGGCAGCAACAGCGCGCAGCCATTGCCCGCGCCCTGGCAGGCAATCCACAAGTGATCCTTGCCGACGAGCCGACAGGCAACCTTGATACCAAACTTTCCGTCGAAATCATGGAATTGCTCAAAGACCTGAACGAGCGCGATCACATCACCATCGTCATGGTCACTCACGAAGAGGATATGGCCGCTTACGCCCACAGGGTTATCTGGATGGTCGATGGCAAAGTCGAACGCACAGGCACGCCGGAAGAAGTGTTCAGCCACGGAAGGCAAAGCGCATGATCTGGGAAACTGTCCGCTTGGCCATTCAAGCTATTTTCCGTAATACTCTGCGCTCGATCCTCACGGTTCTGGGCATTGTTATCGGCGTGGCTGCCGTCATCGCAATGGTCACAGTCGGGCAGGGCAGCTCCAATCAGGTGACTGCCGATGTCGAAAAGCTGGGAACCAACGTGCTCATGGTCATGCCGGGGGCCGGGCGGATGGGGCCGGGCAACAACTCGGTTTCAGCGGCTCTTGAGATGAAAGATGTCGAAGCACTTATAAACCAGCTTTCAAGCGTGCGCACCGCCGCGCCTTATAACCAAACCTCTCTTAATGCCGTCTACGGAACTGAAGATACCCGCACCTCCCTTGCCGGCACAGATGCGCGCTACCTTGATGTGGTCGACTGGCCCATTGTTATGGGCCGTGGCTTTCTACCCGCCGAAGAAAGCTCGGGCAGGGCAGTTTGCATTATCGGCGAAACCGTGCGGCAGGAGCTCTTCGGTAACACCGATCCGATAGGCGAAACCGTGCGTCTGAAAAATGTCTCCTGTGATGTAATAGGCTTGCTCGAAGCCAAAGGCGCGTCAAGTTTCGGCACTGATCAAGATGATATCGTCCTGATCCCGATCAAGGCGTTTCAGCGCCGCGTCACAGGTTCGGCGGATGTCTCGATGATCTATGTCGCTGCGGCAAACAACGTCTCGACCGACCGCGCGCTGGTCGAAATTGAAACCCTCATGCGCGAGCGGCGGCGCATCGGCGCAGGTGAGGAAGACGATTTCAACGTTCGCGACATGAAGCAACTGGCCTCGATGCTGACAGGGATCACCGATGTTCTCACGGGGCTTTTGTCTGCCGTGGCGGCTGTCAGCCTTCTGGTTGGCGGTATCGGGATCATGAATATCATGCTGGTTTCGGTGACCGAACGCACCCGCGAAATCGGCATCAGGCTTGCCGTGGGCGCAACCGGCAATCAGGTGTTGCTGCAATTTCTGGTCGAGGCGGTTGTGCTTTCCATCATCGGGGGCGTGGTCGGCATCATCTTGGGCCTCAGCCTCGCCGCGATTGCCTCCAACATCATGGTGATCCCGTTCAGCCCCGATCCGATGATTGTTGCAATCGCGTTTCTGTTTTCGGCGGCTGTGGGGGTAATTTTCGGCTATTTCCCTGCCCGCCGCGCCGCAAGGCTCGATCCGATCGAGGCTCTGCGCCACCAGTAACGGCTAAGGCTCAGTGCGGCTTTTGTGCCTGCTTTTCCAGCTCGTCGGCAAGGTGCTCTGCATCCTCAGGGTCAGTTGAGGGAAGGGCGTAGCCGCCCCCCAGCCATTTGGCGAGGTCAATATCGGCACAGCGCCGCGAGCAAAACGGCTTGTAGCGCGCATCGGTTTTATCGGCACAAATCGGGCAGCTCATGCGTTGGCCTCGTTCAGAAGCTCCGCCAATGGCAAGCGCGCGCGCTTGCGTTGCAACTCGTAGTGCCCCAGCGGGGTAAACCCCGCCAGCACCGTGTCAATGCCATCAGCTTTCAATGCCGCGCGCAAAGAGGCCTCAAAGCCGCGGCGGTCTTTCTTGGGCATGGGGGCCAAGTCAATCGTGATCTGCCCGCCAAGCCCGCGCAGCCGCAACTGGCGCGGCAATTCCTTGGCACAGGCAAAATTGGCGCGTGTTCCGGCCGCAAAAGAGCCGTCAGCGCCCGTGTTCACATCCACAGCCGTTAGCGCGCGGGTTGGCTCGATATAAAGCGAAGCACCGCCCGCAAGCTTTACATAAGCGTTTTGCAGCGCATCAACTGCCTCAAGCACGCCATGGCTCGCAAAGCTGCCCGCCTCGGTCACAATGTCCGCAGGCTCGACCCAGTCGCGCCAGGCAAGCACATGCGGGCTGTCGCCTTCCGTCAGTACTTCCGGTGCGGTGCCGGCTTCGCCCAGAACCGTCTGTGCGAGATCGACCATCGCGCGCAAATCTTCGGCGATGTCTTCATCAGAAGCCTCTTCGCAAGAGGAGCGCAGAATAAGGCCCATCTCAAGCCCCTGCATCTCGTCTTTGGCAATCATCATCAGCTCGTCGCGGCGTGCGTCATCGCGGATCGAGCGCGAAATATTGAGGCCCGGCGCATCAGGCGTCACAATCGCGTAGCGAGACTTGAACAGAAGCTTCAGCGTTACAGGCAGCGCTTTGCTCTCTTCGGCATAGCCCGTGAGCTGCACGGTCAGCATATCACCGGGGGCAATGCCTTTGACTTGCTTCAAAAAGGCGTTGCCATCAGGAGTTTCAAGGAAAATCCCGCCTTGGCCCTTTTGTGGTTTGGTTGCGCGTGCGCGATAAATCGTGCCGGGGCGGGGGGCGTCTGCCTCCACAAGCAAGTCATGCAGCTGCCCGTCCACCATCAGCGCCGCCGCTTCGCGCGTGCCCAAATGGTCCAGAATAATCTGACGTCCCTTCATGAGACCCTCCAAAGCGGATAGCCCGCTGCTTGCAACAGTCCTGCGGTTTCTGCCAAAGGCAATCCGACAACAGCAGTAAACGAGCCTTCAATCCATGGGATCAGCGCGCCGGCGGGGCCCTGGATACCATAACCCCCTGCTTTCCCCTGCCAGTCGTTCGTGGCGATATAGCCGGCAATCTCGGCATCGGAGAGCCGTTTCATCTTCACGGCAGTCACCACGTCACGCTGCCAGAGTTGCTCACCTTTGCGTACGGTAACAGCCGTAATCACCCGGTGACGCCGCCCTGAAAGCTGGCGCAGAAAGCGTTCCGCTTCGGCTGCATCTTCAGGCTTGCCCAGGATGCGCCGCCCGAGCGCCACAGTGGTATCCGCGCAAAGCACGATCTCGTCAGGCGCAGCGGTCACAGCCATCGCCTTTTCGCGCGCCATCCGCGCACAATAGGGGCGGGGCAGTTCGGCCTTCAGCGGGGTTTCGTCAATGTCGGGCGGGCGAATGTCATCAGCCACAACACCAATTTGCGCCAGCAATTCCTTGCGGCGCGGGCTACCTGAGCCGAGAACCAGCTTCATGTCTTACTTAAAGCGGTAGTTGATCCGACCTTTCGTCAGATCATACGGTGTCATTTCCACCTGCACCTTGTCGCCAGCCAGAACGCGGATACGGTTCTTGCGCATCTTGCCTGCCGTATGAGCGATGATCGTATGGCCGTTTTCCAGCTCGACCAGGAATGTCGCATTCGGCAGGAGTTCCTTTACGACACCGGGGAATTCGAGCAGTTCTTCCTTGGCCATGGTCTCTCCTAGAGTTTCGCAAGCCAACCGTGGCAAGCGCGGGTTAAATGCGCCTATCCAGCAAGTTTTTCAAGGCCTTTCTTAGCGCAAAGCCTCTAATGTGACATCTGAGGCGCGCGGAACTTGCTCGCCCCAGTGTTTCACACCCAATACATGGCCATCTTCGCGGATATGGGCGATTTTTTTGGTGTCTAGGCTGGCATAAGTCCAGCCGGCCTTGTTCAGGTTGCCCTCCGCCAAAACTCCTGTGGGTGGAAAGCCCTCATCCATGGGGCCGAAAATGCCGCCCATGCCGGAGTTGTCTTCCACACCATAGAGTCGCGGCTCCTTTCCGATCAGGCTTGCCATCACGGTCACACATTGGCCCTCAAGCGCCCGCGCCATTGCGCCAACGCGCACGCGCCAGTAACCTTCAAGCGCCTCGGTGCACGAGGGCACAAGGATAATCTCGGCGCCGGCTTCCACAAGTGCGCGTGCCAAAAGCGGAAACTCGCTGTCATAACAAATCAGAACACCGATTTTACCCAAAGCCGTATCAAACAGCTTGAGCGGCCCGCCGCCCGAAACATTCCATTCGTCGCGCTCGAAACGGGTCATGATCTGCTTGTCCTGAAAGCCTGCTAGCCCCGTGGGGGTAAACAACCCCGCGCGGTTCACCGTCTTGCCCGCTTCCCGAACTGGCGCCGAGGGGGCAAGGATATGCATGGCAAACTCTTCAGCCAGATCGGCAAACAACTTGTTCATCTCGGGCTGCCGCGCACTTACCGCATCAATCGAACCCTGAATGTCGCCCGCCGCTTCTGCGCCCGCAAGGGCCGCAAGTTCCATCGCTGCGTATTCGGGAAAGACCAGAAGATCGGCCCCGTTACCGGAGGCACTCATAACCCAGTCGCGCTGTTTTTGCGCATAGATCTCCCAAGTGGAGCACCAACTGACAGGGTAGGCGGCGGTCGCAATTTTCATGAGGGTGTCTCCAATTCTGGCGCATCTGGGGTGAAGCCTGTAGCATATGGTGCTTTCTGCGGGTTTTGAAACGCAAATACAACAATCAGCGTAAAACTGACGTTGCGCCACCGCTCTTGCGCGAAAAGCCAAAGCGCTACACACTCAGATCAGGAGAAGGCTCGAAATTACGAGTTAAAGGGGAGGATATAACATGAAGTTCAGCACGTTGCAGGACAGTCTCGACATGACCAATGAAATGCCGTGGGCGGAGCGTGATGTGCCCGCTACGGTTTACGAAATGCTCTCGATTACAGCGGGAAAATTTCCAGACCGTCCTGCCGTTAGCTACCAGCTCATGTCAGGTGCAACCGACAAGGCCGAAACACTCAACTGGCGCGAATATCACGAGCAGGTCTGTCAGGCTGCCAACCTCTTCCGCAGCCTCGGTGTGGGCGAGGGCGATGTGGTCGCGCTGGTCCTGCCGAACGCAACAGAAACAGCCGTCGCACTCATCGGTGGTATGACCGCAGGTATCGTCAACCCGATCAATCCGCTGCTTGAGTCCGAGCAGATCGCCGCCATCCTGCGCGAGACCAAGGCCAAAGTCGTCGTAACCCTTCGCAACTTCCCCAAAACGGATGTGGCGCAAAAAACAGCCGAGGCCGTCAAGCACGCGCCCGGCGTGCATACAATCCTCACCGTTGATCTCAACCGCTACCTGACGCCGCCCAAAAGCTGGATCGTTCCGCTGGTGCGCCCGAAGATGACGGTGAACCACCATGCCGATGTCAAAAGCTTTAATGCAGAGATGGCCAAACAGCCCAAAACCCTCAGCTTTGAGGACCGCAAGGTTGATCGCGTCGCAGCCTATTTCCACACGGGCGGCACAACAGGCATGCCCAAAGTGGCACAACACCTCAATTCGGGTATGATCTATCAAGGCTGGCTCGGCCACGAGCTTCTGTTTGATGAAAACGAAAGCGTCATGTGCCCGCTGCCACTGTTCCACGTTTTCGCCTGTCACGTCATCCTCATGTCGATGCTCAAATCCGGCGCCCATGTGGTCTTCCCTACGCCAGCGGGCTATCGTGGCGATGGTGTGTTCGACAATTTCTGGAAGCTCTGCGAGCGCTGGGGAACAACCTTCATCATCACGGTTCCAACAGCGGTGTCGGCCCTCATGCAACGGCCCGTCGATGCCGATGTCTCCAAAGTCAAAAACGCCTTCTCTGGCTCGGCTCCCATGCCGCTGGAGCTCTTCAACCGTTTCACCAAATCCACAGGCATCCAGATCATCGAGGGCTACGGCCTCACCGAAGCCACCGTTCTGGTGTCGATCAACCCTGTCGATGGCGAAAAGCGTGTTGGCTCGGTGGGCCTGCCATTCCCTTATAACGATGTGAAAATCATCGCCCAGAAAGGTAATGGCCCTGTTGAGTGCGCCCCTGATGAAATCGGTGAGATCTGCGTTGCAGGTCCGGGGGTATGGGCTGGCAACACCTACACAGAGGCCGATAAAAACAAAGACCTCTACTTTCATGAAAAATACCTGCGCACAGGTGATCTGGGCCGCATTGATCCTGATGGCTACATCTGGATCACGGGCCGCGCGAAAGACCTGATCATCCGCGGCGGTCACAATATCGACCCCGCCGAGATCGAGGATGCGCTGCTCGCCCATCAGGATGTTGCCTTCGCAGGCGCGATCGGCCAACCCGACGCGCACGCAGGCGAGCTGCCTTGCGTCTATGTCGAGCTTGTTTCAGGCGCGACAGCCACAACCGAAGAGCTCATGGCCCATGCGCGCAAACATATTCACGAGCGCGCAGCCTATCCCAAGCATGTGGAAATTCTGGATGAATTGCCCAAAACGGCTGTGGGTAAGGTCTTCAAACCCGATCTGCGAAAATCTGCAATCACACGGGTTTATAACGCTGCTCTCGAAGAGGCGGGTGTAAACGCGCGCGTCACCTCTGTTGTCGATGACAAAAAACGCGGCCTCGTGGCCATGCTTGAGGCCAACGGAGCCAGCGATGAGGCTGTCGGAAAAGTGCTAGGCAGCTTCACGCGCCCGTGGGAATGGGCGGCTTAAGCCCTGCCTCATATTGCCAGATGTCGAAGCGGGCCGCAGGAGAGTTCTTGCGGCCCGTGACTTTTCGTCTAAAATTCGTTGAATTAGTCAACCATTCGTGAGGCCGGTTCCATGGCGCAGCAAAAGAACATCCTCTTCATCATGTTTGACCAGCTTCGCTGGGATTACCTGAGTTGCTATGGCCATCCGCATCTTCACACCCCCAATATCGATTGGCTCGCCTCGCAAGGTGTGCGTTTCAACCGCGCCTATATCCAGTCGCCCATCTGCGGCTCTTCGCGGATGAGCACCTACACAGGCCGCTATGTTCACAGTCACGGGGCGAGCAACAACAAGATCCCCCTCAAGGTGGGAGAGCAAACACTGGGCGATCATTTGCGCGCCGTCGGGGTCAACAGCTGGCTTGTCGGCAAAACCCATATGGAAGCCGATGCCGAAGGCATGGCGCGTCTCGGCCTTGAGCCCGACAGCGTGATCGGCGTGCGCGTCGCCGAATGCGGATTTGATGTCTTTGAGCGTGACGACGGCATGAAGCCCGAAGGCCCCGACGGCAGCTATGATCCGAGGGGGGCTCTGGCCTATAACGAATGGCTGCGCGAAAAGGGCTACGAAAGCGATAATCCCTGGCACGACTTCGCCAATTCAGGGCTGGATGCTGAAGGCAATGTCATCTCGGGCTGGTTCCTCAAAAACTCGGCCTATGCCGCCAACATTGATGAACCCGACAGCGAAACACCCTACCTCACGGGCCGCGCGATGGAGTTCATGGAAGCCACAAGCGCGCCGTGGTGCTGCCACCTCAGCTATATCAAGCCGCACTGGCCCTACATCGTGCCCGAGCCCTACGCGAGCATGTTCGGCTCCGAACATGTCCTCCCCGTCGTGCGCTCCGATGCCGAACGCCAGCAGGCGCACCCTGTGCTCAAAGCCTTCATGGACACCCCCGTGGGCCAGAGCTTTTCCCGCGAAGACGTGCGCGAAGCCGTAATCCCCGCTTATATGGGCCTTATCAAACAGGTCGATGACCAGATGGGCCGCCTGTTCGACTGGCTTAAAGAGACAGGCCGCTGGGACAACACGGTGATCGCGCTCACCTCCGATCATGGCGATTTTTTGGGGGATCACTGGCTCGGCGAAAAAACATTCTTCTTTGAGCAAAGCGTGCGTGTGCCTTTGATTATTTATGACCCCTCACCAGAGGCCGACAGCACTCGCGGCATGGTCTCCGAAGCGCTCGTCGAAAGCATCGATCTTGCCCCGACCTTCCTTGAGATGTCGGGCGGTGCAGCCCTCCCGCATATCCTCGAAGGCGAAAGCCTCGTGCCGCTGCTGCATGGCAAAGAAGCCGACACCGAACGCGACTTCGTGATCTGTGAATACGACTACTCAGGCGCCCCCGTCGCCCGCCTCACAGGCGCAACGGTGGAGCAGGCCAATATGTATATGGTCGCCGATGCGCGCTATAAGCTTATCCATTTTGAAACAGGCGACAGACCAATGCTGTTTGATCTGGAAAAAGACCCGAACGAACTTACAGACCTTGGCGCAAGCGAAGCTCACGCCGATATCATCGCCGCCATGTATGACAAGCTCCACAAATGGGCGCGCCGTGTCTCGCAACGCACCACCATCAACCACGACAGCCTGATCGCCCGGCGCAGCGGGCGCAGCACGAAAGGGATCGTAATCGGTGTGCCCGAAGAGGGCGACATGGATGCGGACCTGACAATCAAGTATCGCGGCCAAAAAGCGAAGCCTTGGCAGGAGATAAAAAAGCCTTAACGCTTCTTCTGTTCAAAAATACCTTGGGGGTCTGGGGGCAAAGCCCCCAGCCGGTCGGATTTGCAAAGCAAATTCGAAAAGAGTTTAGCCCAGCAACCTACGCGCGATGACCTGCGCCTGAATCTCGGCAGCACCCTCGAAGATATTCAGAATCCGCGCATCACAGAGGATCCGGGATATCTGGTATTCCAGCGCAAAGCCGTTGCCACCGTGGATTTGCAGCGCATTGTCCGCCGCCGCCCATGCCACACGCGCGCCCAGAAGCTTGGCCATGCCGGCCTCAAGGTCGCAGCGGCGGTCGTTGTCTTTTTCCCAAGCCGAGAAATAGGTGAGCTGACGCGCCACCATAATCTCAACAGCCATCATCGCGAGCTTGCTTGCCACGCGCGGGAAGTCTATGAGCGCTTTGCCAAATTGCTTGCGATCCTCGGCATATTGCAGCCCTACATCAAGTGCCGATTGTGCCACGCCAATGGCGCGCGCGGCTGTCTGGATGCGCGCAGCCTCGAATGTCTGCATCAATTGCTTGAAGCCTTGGCCTTCGTCCGAGCCAAGCAGGTTTTCGCCCTTCACCTTGAAGGCGTCAAACGCCAGCTCGTATTCTTTCATCCCGCGATAGCCGAGCACTTCGATCTCCCCGCCCGTCATGCCCTCGGTGGGGAAGGGGGCTTCGTCTGTCCCCGGTGTTTTTTCAGCCAGAAACATCGACAAGCCCTTGTGGTCCGTGCTGTCGGGGTTCGTGCGCGCCAGTAGCGTCATCACATGGGTGCGCGCCGCATGGGTGATCCATGTCTTGTTGCCCGTGATCTCGTAATCGCCCTCGGCATTCTTCACTGCGCGGGTGCGCAAGCTGCCAAGGTCCGATCCGGTGTTGGGCTCGGTAAACACCGCTGTCGGCAGAATTTCGGCGCTGGCCAGTTTGGGCAGCCAGTGTTCCTTCTGTGCATCCGTGCCGCCGGCGAGGATAAGTTCTGCCGCAATCTCCGAGCGCGTGCCAAGTGAGCCAACGCCGATGTAGCCGCGCGAAAGCTCTTCCGAGACGACAACCATCGAGGCTTTACTCAACCCGAAGCCGCCAAACTCCTCAGGGATCGTCAGGCCGAACACGCCCATTTCGGCGAGTTCTTCGATCACTTCCATAGGGATCAACTCATCTTTCAAATGCCATTCATGGGCAAAAGGCATAACTTTTTCAACTGCATAGCGGCGAAACTGCTCGCGGATCATCTCGAGTTCTTCCTCAAGACCCGTCTTGCCAAAGGTAATCTCGGCCTTGCCGTCCTGCATCCGCGTCACAAGCGCCAGCCGCGCGGCCTGTGTATTGCCCTTTTCACAAAGCGTCATCACCTCGGGGGTCATCAGCCCGCGCGCATCGTCTTGCGAAAGCCCGATGTCTTGCAGGCGCACAACCTCGCCCTGGTTCATCTGGATGCCGCCGTAAATCTGCCAGAGATACTCTCCAAACGCGATCTGGTGAATGAGCTGTTCCATCTCGCCAAGCTGGCCTTTGGCCTGCAAGCCTTCCGCCCATTTCTGCATCTGGCGCAAGCTTTCAACATATGTCGCAAGCCAGGCAAGCCCGTGCGCCGCCGTCTGGTTGTCTTCCAGCAGTGCTGCTGAAACGCGGCCCTCGGCACTTACTGTCTCGCGCACACGCTTCACAGCCACGTCCAGCAGAGCCTCGGCCGGCTTTACTGCCGCGCCGGTCAGATCAAGCAAATCGGGGAGAAGAGCGTTTTGAGCCATTGGTATATGTCCGTCCATGAGTGAATCAGCCTTTTTATCGGGTTAGCCGTGTCTAGCTATTATGCAGGTGCAGCGCAACATTGCTACGCTGTGGTGCGGCAAAAAGATCAAAAATTGCGCGTGTCATTCGCGTTGTCGCAGCGTAAGAGAGCTGCATGGATGTCTTTTTGTCAGGTCTCACGCCCGCGCTCTTCGCCCTTGCTTTTGCTGTCACATTCCTCGCGGGTGCGGTGAAAGGCATGGTCGGCTTTGCCCTCCCGATGAT
This sequence comes from Lentibacter sp. XHP0401, assembly GCF_025751535.1. Classification (GTDB taxonomy): domain Bacteria; phylum Pseudomonadota; class Alphaproteobacteria; order Rhodobacterales; family Rhodobacteraceae; genus Lentibacter. The sequence goes on from NZ_JAOWLC010000012.1 coordinate 19,067, forward strand.
CATGGTCTCGGGGCTCTCAAGTTTTATCGCGCCCGAACTGGCGCTTGCGGGCCTCATCCTGCCCACAGTGGCCGCAAACGCGATGCAAGCGCTGCGCTATGGCCCGCGTGAAGCCTTTGCCGTGGTCAAGTCGTTCAAGGTGTTCCTTATTGTGGGCGGCGTCATGCTGCTGCTCTCGGCACAGCTTGTCAGTGTCGTGCCCCAACATGTCTTGTTGCTGGTGATAGGCATCACCGTGAGCCTTTTCACCGGACTGCAACTGTTTGGCTGGTCGCCCGGACTGTCCGGCACTTCAAAAGGTGTCGAAGCCCTTTTCGGCTTTGTTGCCGGCAGTATCGGCGGCATCTCCGGAATATGGGGGCCACCCACCGTCATGTATCTTCACGCACTTGACGTGGCCAAGAGGGAATCCCTCTGTATTCAGGGGGTAATCTACGGCCTCGGCGCGGTGCTTCTGATGTTTTCACATGTCAGTTCCGGTGTGCTCAACGCACGCACGCTTCCGTTCTCTGTTGCCATGCTTGTTCCTGCGATGCTCGGCATCTGGCTTGGTTTCAAATTCCACGACAGGATTGATCAGAAAAGCTTCAAGCGGCTCACCCAGATCGTTTTGTTCATTGCTGGCCTCAACCTGTTGCGCCGCGGCTTGATGGGCTGACAAAAGCAAAACGGCGCCCCGCTCAAGAGACGCCGTTTGCAAACCCTGTAGGGCGAGGGCCGAAGCCGCCGTTCGCTTAACCGATAGCCGCGGCTTTCACATCATCGTCGATGTGGGGCATATACTGCTCGAAGTTCTCGGCAAACATCTTGACCAGCTTTTGTGCCTGCGCGTCGTAAGCCGCGCCATCGGCCCATGTGCTGCGTGGGTCCAGCAAGGTTGCATCAACGCCTTTCAGCGTGACGGGCACGTCAAATCCGAAGTTTCCATCCTTGCGGAAGGTCGCCTCATTCAGCGAGCCGTCCAGCGCAGCAGTCAGAAGCGCACGTGTCGCCTTGATCGGCATCCGCGAGCCCGTGCCATAGGAGCCACCTGTCCAGCCTGTGTTCACCAGCCAGCATGTTGCGCCGTGTTTGGCGATTTTTTCGCGCAAGAGGTTGCCGTAGACTTCGGGGCGGCGCGGCATGAACGGTGCGCCAAAGCAGGTCGAGAATGTGGGTTCAGGCTCGACAACGCCGCGCTCTGTGCCCGGTGTCTTTGAGGTGAAGCCCGAGAGAAAGTGATACATCGCCTGCGCAGGTGTGAGCCGCGCGATAGGAGGCAGAACGCCGTATGCATCGCATGTCAGCAGAATGATGTTTTTCGGGTGGCCGCCTGTCGCTGTCTCGGAAGCATTCGAGATATAGTGCAGCGGGTAGGCGCAGCGCATGTTCTCGGTCAGCGAGCTGTCTTCATAATCAAGCTCGAAGGTCTCTTCGTCGAAGACCATGTTTTCGATGACAGTGCCGAACTTGGTTGTCGTCGCAAAAATCTCGGGCTCGGCTTCTGCCGACAGGTTGATGGTTTTAGCGTAGCAACCGCCTTCAAAGTTGAATGTGCCGTTGTTGGACCAGCCGTGCTCGTCATCGCCGATCAGCGTGCGCGCAGGGTCGGCAGACAACGTGGTTTTGCCCGTGCCCGAGAGGCCGAAGAAAATCGCGCTGTCAACGGGGTTGCCCTTGGCGTGGTTGGCCGAGCAATGCATCGGCATGATGCCTTTTTCGGGCAGCAGGTAGTTCAGTAGCGAGAAAACAGACTTCTTGTTTTCGCCCGCATACTCTGTTCCGCCAATCAGGATCAGCTTGCGGTCGAAGTTCATCGCAATAACCGTCTCGCTGCGGCAGTTGTGCTTGGCGGGGTCGGCCTGAAAGCTCGGGCAGTTGATCACGGTGAAATCGGCCAGAAAGCTGTTGAGCGCGTCACGCTCGGGGCGGCGCAGCAGGTGGCGGATAAAGAGGTTGTGCCAGGCAAGCTCTGTCACCATCCGCACGTTAATCGCGTGCTCCGGGTCAGCTCCGCCAACAAGGTCTTGCACATAATAGTCACGGCCCTTCATGTGGGCCAGCATGTCTTCGTAAAGCGCGTCAAAGCCTTCAGGGCTCATCTCGGCGTTGTTTTCCCACCAGATAGTGTCGGCAACCGAGGCTGTTTTCACAACATGTTTGTCTTTTGGCGAGCGGCCCGTAAACTTGCCTGTCTCAACCAGAAATGCTCCGCCTTGTCCGAGTGTGCCTTCACCGTTCTTGATGGCGGCCTGAATGAGCGCAGGTTCCATCAGGTTGTAGTAAACAGCGCCCAGCCCTGTGATACCTTGATCCTCGAGGGTGAATTTGAGGTTTACGCGTCCTGATGACATGTGAAATGCTCCTTGGCCTGTTTTGGCAATTCTTGTTGATGGGCCAACGCAGCGGCGCGGCCGGACTTGGACTGCTCATAACATGACGCTTTTGTGTCGCAACAGGCGCAACGCCGCAGTTAGCGCAATCAACACGAGGTTAGCGCAACCACAGGCAGTATCTTGCCCGCATTGTCGCAGCCCGAAACAGAAAGTGAGGCAATTTAGCCATTTCTCAGGACTTTGTGAGGCAAAATCGACTCATAAGGCCAACTGATTCGCTTCAAGGGATTGATCAGTCCTTCAAAAAAGGCAATGGTGAGTGAAAAAACTAGGCAGTAAGAGCAGTATAAGGAACAATAAAATGTCCAAAATCGCCCTTGTGGACGATGACAGGAATATTCTGACATCCGTAGCAATGTGCCTTGAAGCCGAAGGTTTTGAGGTCGAAACCTATCACGACGGTCAACAGGCACTCGACGCTTTTAACAAAAAGCTCCCCGATATGGCCGTGCTCGACATCAAGATGCCCCGTATGGACGGCATGGATCTGTTGCAGCGCTTGCGTCAGAAAACAACAATGCCCGTCATCTTCCTCACGTCGAAAGATGATGAGATCGACGAGGTGCTTGGTCTGCGTATGGGCGCTGACGATTATGTCAAAAAGCCCTTCTCGCAGCGCCTGCTGGTCGAGCGTATCCGCGCGCTTCTGCGCCGCCAGGATGCCATCGCGGGCGAGACAATTCCCGAAACAGAAGAAACCAAGGTCATGGACCGCGGCGATCTCAAGATGGACCCTCTGCGTCACGCCGTTGCCTGGAAAGGCAAGGATGTGTCTCTCACAGTGACAGAGTTCTTGCTTCTGCAAGCCCTCGCACAGCGTCCGGGCTTTGTAAAAAGCCGTGATCAGCTGATGGATGTTGCTTACGATGACCAAGTTTATGTCGATGATCGTACGATCGACAGCCACATCAAGCGCCTGCGTAAGAAAATGCGCTCGGTTGATGATACATTCTCGGCAATTGAGACCCTGTATGGCATCGGCTACAGATATAACGAAGAATAGGCTGGCGAAGACTAAAGCCAGTGAAGATCAAGTAAGCCTAGAAGGGCGGGGCCAAGAGGATGGCGGTGCGAAACAGAGCACCTGAGCGCAACGGTGATGTTGTTCTGGGCGACGATTTTGTCGCCCCGCACAGCACTGTTGATGAGAATATCCGCGCACGCCGTGAGCGTCGCGGCTTTTTCTCGTTGCGTCGCTCTCCGCTGGCCCGCAAAATCATTACATTCAATCTCATCGCCATGTCGCTCCTGTTGGCGGGTATCCTTTATCTCAACTCCTCGCGTGACGGTCTGGCGCTGCAACGGGCCAAAGCCCTGATCAGTGAGGCCGAACTGATTGCTGATGTGATCGAGGCGCAAATGCCCAAGGGCGCGCCCGTCAATCTGGCCACTGCCGATGGCATCGACCCCGCGACAGCCCTTGAGGGGCTTGATCTGCGCGAAGGTCTTGAGGTTCTGCTGTTTGACCGCGCCGAAACGCTCGTTGCACGCACTGAAGGCCGCGGGCTCAGTGCCGATCTCAGGGGCGTGAATGACCGCCAGCAAAAGACCTATCTCACCGACGGGCTCAATGCGCTTTGGTCCTTCATCTCGATCCCTTTTGGCGGCAATGACAAATCCAACCCGCCCTCGCTCGAAAAACAGGCCCGTGAAATTGTGGTTGCGGCCATGGGCGGGCGTTCGCAAATCAACAATGCAATCGACTTGGGCGGCAGTTTCACCGTGGCGACCCCCGTGCGGCAGGGAGAAGATGTGGTCGGGGTTGTCGTTCTTGCCTCCACCTCAGGCGAGATCGACTATTTCGTGCGCCTCGAACGGGAGCAGGTGCTGCAAATGTTTCTTGTCGGGGTGATCATCTCGATCGGTCTCAGCCTCGTTCTCGCCTCCACAATCGCCAATCCCCTGAGCGATCTGGCCGCCTCCGCCGAGCTTGGTCGCGACCGCGACAGCCGCAATGTCGCGCCGGGCCGTATTCGCATCCCCGATCTCACAGCCCGCCCCGATGAAATAGGGCGTCTCTCGGGCGCTCTGCGCGGCATGGTCTCCGCCCTTTATGACCGCATAGATGCGAACGAACAGTTCGCTGCAGACGTCGCCCACGAGATCAAAAATCCGCTGGCCTCCCTGCGCTCGGCCGTCGGCACGCTCCGTGTCGCCAAGCGCGATGACCAGCGTGAAAAACTCCTCAGTGTGATCGACCATGATGTGCGCCGCCTTGACCGCCTCGTCAGTGATATCTCCAATGCCTCACGGCTTGATTCAGAGCTTGTCAAAGAAGAGCAGGAAGAGTTCGACCTCTTGAAAATGCTGGATAATATCTGTCAGTTCCTCGGCGAAGATGCCAAGTCCAAGGGCATCGACTTTATCTCTGATCTGCCCAATAATCCGATCGTCCTCGCAGGCCTCGAAGCCCGCGTGGCACAGGTGTTTGTCAACCTGATCACAAACGCGATTTCTTTCTGTGAAGATGGCGATGCCATCCGCGTTTGGGCGCGTCAGCGTGAAAACCGTGTGCTCGTCGTGGTCGAAGACACCGGCCCCGGTATCCCCGAAGAAGCGCTCACCAAAATCTTCAAGCGCTTCTATTCCGAGCGCCCCGAGCAACAATTCGGCAATAACTCTGGCCTCGGCCTCGCCATTTCCAAGCAGATCGTCGAAGCTCATGATGGTGTCATCTGGGCCGAAAACATCCGCCCCACAGATGCCGACATCACCTCCGAGCCGCTCGGCGCGCGTTTCGTCGTCGGCCTTCCGGTTTAGTCTGGCGTGGCCACTCCTGCCGCGCCCCCCTTTCAAATTGTTCATGGCTCTGCGGTGGCCATTGCAGGCCGAGCCGTTCTTATCACGGGCGCATCCGGCAGCGGCAAATCCGGCCTCGCGCTTCAACTCCTCGCGTTGGGGGCAGAGCTTCTCGCCGATGACCGTACACAGCTCACCAGAGCGGGTGACAAAATCATCGCTTCAGCCCCCGAGGCCATTCAGGGCCAGATAGAAGCGCGCTTTGTCGGTATTCTGAAAGCACCGCCCGCTGCGCCTGCCCCTATTGCCCTTATTGTTAATATGGATACGATCGAGACAGAACGCTTGCCCCCGTGGCGCACTTCAGAGCTGATGGGGCTTACGTTTCCCTGTGTTCACAAAACCGAGGGGTACCATTTCCCCGCCGCGATTTTGCAATATGTTAATACGGGGCGGCTGGCCTGAGAGCGGCTGTCGTTAGAAAGGCCCGGAATGGAAAAGGTGCACAAACAACTTATTCTCGTCACCGGCCCCTCGGGTGCCGGCCGCAGCACGGCCATCAACGCGCTCGAAGATCTGGGCTATGAAGCGATTGATAACCTGCCGCTTAGCCTGATGGGGCGGCTTCTCGATGGTCCGCCGCTCTCGCGCCCGCTTGCCCTTGGCCTCGATGTGCGCAACCGTGACTTTTCTGCCAGCGCCCTTCTGGAGGCGCTCGAAGAAGCCATCTCTGTTCACGGTTTCAATGCCGAGCTGCTCTACCTCGACTGCTCCGAAGATGTCCTGCTGCGTCGTTACTCCGAAACCCGCCGCCGTCATCCGCTCGCACCAAACGATGATCCCGCAGTCGGCATCTCCCGCGAACAGGATCTGCTCGCCTCCGTGCGCACCCGTGCCGACACGCTGATCAACACAGCTGATTTTTCCCCGCATGAACTGCGCGCCGAGCTTGGCCGCCTGTTTGGCAGCGAAGAGGGGTCACGTCTGTCCGTTGCGATCCAGTCATTCTCTTACAAACGCGGCCTGCCGCGCGGCGCCAATATGGTTTTTGATACGCGTTTTCTGCGCAATCCGCATTGGGATGAAGCCCTGCGCAGCGGGGATGGTCGCGACGAAGCCGTTCAAGCCTATGTTGCTGCTGACGAACGCTTCGAGGGCTTCTTCAACCGTGTCAAAGATATCTCGCTTGATTTGCTGCCCGCCTACAAGGAAGAAGGCAAAATTCACTTTGCGATTGCCTTCGGCTGCACTGGCGGGCGTCACCGTTCGGTTACCCTAGCGGAAAGGTTGGCAAAAGCCCTTGCAGAAGAGGGCTGGCAGGTGTCTATAAGGCACCGCGAATTGGAGCGCACAAACAGTGGTGCCCCCACAGGTGCATCCATGGGCGAAACCTTGCCACAAGAGGGCCAAAAAACGTGATCGGGATTGTGATTGTTGCACATGGCGGTTTGGCGCAAGAATATCTTGCCGCGGTCGAGCATGTTGTCGGCCGCCAGCAAGGTGTCCGCGCGGTGACAATCGAGGCCGATTGTGACCGCTCCGCCAAAGAAGCCGAAATCTGCAGCGCAGCAAACACTGTCGATCAGGGGGGAGGCGTTGTCGTCGTCACCGATATGTTCGGCGGTTCGCCCTCAAACCTCTCGCTCATGGCCTGCCGCTGCGACAATCGTCGCATCCTTTATGGAGCAAACCTGCCCATGCTCGTTAAACTGGCAAAATCGCGCCATATGTCCGTGCCCGATGCTGTGCGTCTGGCTCTTGATGCGGGCCGCAAATACATAGACAGCCAACAGATTACATAAAGCTCACATATAAAAAGGGAGCGCGTCGATGTCGGGGACACATCAGAAGCGACTGGAAATTATCAACGAAAAGGGCCTTCACGCCCGCGCTTCTGCCAAACTGGTCGAAGTGGTCGAGGGCTTTGATGCCCGCGCCGAAGTGTCAAAAGACGGTATGAGCGCCAGTGGTGACAGCATCATGGGACTTTTGATGTTGGCAGCGGCGCGCGGAAGCTCTATTGACATCGAGACTTCAGGCCCCGATGCCGAAGCTCTGGCGCAGGCGCTGGAAGCTTTGGTGGCGGACAGGTTCGGAGAGGATATGTAAGCGCGCGAGCGCTTTCGCAAGCCGGGACACACGAGTGGTAGAGCACACGCAAAACAAACCGATTGTGACAGAAGAGGGCGTCGTAACCAATACCTACGACCGCCGTTCGCTCACCTATGCCAACTCGTTTGACAGCCCCGCCAAGTCGCTTGTCATCAAAACGATCGAGTGGTTCACAGGCAAGCTGACAATTCTGCGCCTCGTGCGCAAGTTCGAGCGTCAGGGCCCGCCCACAGGGCAAGCCTTCTGGCCCGCTGTGCTCAAGGTTATGGGCATCGAGCTCAAAACCCCGCAATACCAGCTTGATCGCATCCCGCAGGACGGCCCTGTCGTTGTTGTTGCCAATCACCCGCACGGGCTTGTCGACGGGATGATATTTGCCGATCTCGTGGGCCGTGTGCGCAATGATTACCGCATCCTCACCCGCGCGCTGCTCACCGGTATTGACGAGGCTGCGACCGAATACATGATCCCTGTGCCGTTCCCTTATGAGGACGATGCGCAGAAGAAATTCGTCGAGATGCGCGCAAAGGCCATGGCCCACCTCAAGCAAGGCGGCCTCGTCGCGCTTTTCCCTTCGGGCGTTGTGGCCTCTTCCGATACAGCCTTTGGCCCTGTCATCGAGCGCGAGTGGAATGTCTTCACAGCCCAGATGATCCGCCGCTCCGGCGCGCGCGTGGTTCCGATCTTCTACCCCGGCTCCAATTCACGCCTCTATCAGATCGCCAACCGCATCTCCGCCACCCTGCGCCAAGGGCTGCTGCTGCACGAGGTCGTGCACAGCTGCAACAAAAACCAGGCGCCCATTGTTGGTGAGCCGCTGACCGATGAACAAATGCAACTGCTTGAGAAAGACCCCCGTGGCTTCATGAGCTGGCTGCGCGAGCACACGCTGTCTCTGAAAGACTAATCACAAAGACGAACCCGTAACGAAAAAGGCCCGCCAGATCAGCGGGCCTTCTCTAATTCTGCGTCAGACGAGCTTACAGCTTTTCGATCAGCTCGGGCACAGCCGTGAACAAATCCGCCACAAGGCCATAATCCGCAACTTGGAAAATAGGCGCTTCTTCGTCCTTGTTGATCGCAACGATGATCTTGCTGTCTTTCATGCCCGCAAGGTGCTGGATTGCACCGGAGATGCCGACAGCAACATAAAGATCAGGCGCAACAACCTTGCCGGTTTGGCCAACTTGCCAGTCGTTCGGCGCATAGCCGCTGTCAACAGCCGCGCGTGACGCGCCAACAGCCGCACCAAGCTTGTCTGCAAGCTGCTCGATGAGTTTGAAGTCGTCTTCCGAGCCAACGCCACGGCCACCCGAGACAACCACACCCGCTGATGTAAGTTCGGGGCGGTCGCTTGCGGCAACCTTGTCTTCAACCCATGATGACAGGCCGGGGTTATCAACCGCCGAGATGGTCTCGACAGAGGCCGAGCCGCCTTCAGGCGCTGCATCGAATGTCGATGTGCGGAAGGTGACAACTTTCTTGGCGTCCGATGACTTTACAGTCTGGATCGCGTTGCCTGCATAGATAGGCCGCTCGAATGTGTCGCCGTCCACAACGCCTGAGGCGTCAGAGATGACCATAACATCAAGCAAAGCCGCCACACGGGGCATCACGTTTTTGGCGTCTGTCGTGGCAGGGGCCACGATATGCTCGTAATCGCCCGCAAGCGAGACGATCAGCGCCGCTGTCGGCTCTGCAAGGCGGTGGCCGAGGGACGCATCTTCAGCGACGAGAACTTTGCTCACACCGTCGATCTTTGCTGCGGCTTCACCAGCGGCTGCGGCCGAAGCCCCACACGCCAGAACCGTTACATCTCCGAGTTGCTTGGCTGCTGTCACGGCCTTGGCCGTTGCGTCCATGGCAAGCTCGCCATTGTTTACTTCTGCGAGAAGAAGAACCGACATTACACTGCCCCCGCTTCTTTGAGTTTCGCCACAAGCTCGTCAACCGAGCCAACAATTTCACCCGCTTTGCGCGCTTCCGGCTCCGTTGTGGAGACAATCGCAAGGCGCGGGCTTACATCAACGCCGTAGTCAGCGGCTGTCTTTTCATCCAGCGGCTTTTTCTTGGCTTTCATGATGTTCGGCAAGGAAGCATAGCGCGGCTCGTTGAGACGCAAATCAACAGTGATGATGGCAGGCATCGTCACATTAATTGTTTGCAAACCGCCATCGACTTCGCGTGTCACAACGGCTTTGTCACCGTCGATATCAAGCTCGGAAGCGAATGTGCCCTGTGACCAGCCAAGAAGGGCCGAAAGCATCTGGCCTGTCGCGTTCATGTCGTTATCGATCGCCTGTTTGCCGGCAAGAACAATACCTGGCTGCTCTTCTTCCACAACTTTCGCGAGGATTTTGGCAACAGCGAGGGGTTCGATGTCCTGGTGCACATCATCTGTGGCAACCACAAGAATGGCACGATCCGCGCCCATGGCAAGAGCGGTGCGCAGGGTTTCCTGCGCCTGTTTCACACCGATAGACACGGCGATCACTTCTTCGGCTTTGCCCGCTTCCTTGAGGCGAATGGCCTCTTCTACGGCAATCTCGTCGAAAGGGTTCATCGACATTTTTACGTTGGCAAGATCAACACCCGATCCGTCCGCTTTGACGCGCACTTTCACGTTGTAGTCGATGACGCGTTTGACAGGCACAAGCACCTTCATTGGCTCTCACTCCTTTAAGGTTTCGTTTGGCCGCTCGCGCGACTCCTGATTGTTCCTCGGCCTGAATATCGCCTCAGACCATGGCGTAACAGAGCAAAATCGTCATCTTTTGTCTCAGGGACGCCGCGTCAGACCGTTTTGGAGGCCGATCTTTGCAAAAATGTTGCGAAGCGGGGTTTTGGGCAGGCCGCTTTCAGCGGTTCGCGCCCGGAACCCAAAGCACATCACTTGTGCCGTCGTCATTGGCAATCCGCGCCGCAACAAAAAACCAGTCGCTCAAGCGGTTGAGATACTTCACCGCCCATTCGTTTACCTCTTCAGCCTCGGCCAGCTCGGTGGCCTTGCGTTCGGCGCGGCGCGAGACCGTGCGGCAGACATGCAGATGCGCGGCAAGGGCAGAACCACCGGGCAGAATAAAGCTGCGCAACGGTGTCAGCTTGGCGTTCATCACATCAATCTCTTGCTCAAGCCGCGTGGTTTGTTCCTCGATCATCCGCAAAGGCGCATATTCTGCCTCGCCGTCTTTTGAGGGCTCGGGGCGGCACATATCAGCCCCCAGGTCGAACAAGTCGTTCTGGATCCGCGCCAAGGCGGCGTCAGTTTCCCCTGTTGCCGCCAGACGCGCAACGCCGATGAACGAATTAAGCTCGTCAGACGTGCCGTAAGCGGCCACGCGCGCAGAGTGCTTCGCCACGCGCGCGCCATTGCCGAGCGCTGTATCGCCCTTGTCACCCGTGCGGGTGTATATCTTGTTGAGAACAACCATGTATTCAGCCTCCCGAGCGCATCCAGACAAAGAACAGGATCAGCGCCACAGCAATAAACTGCGCTCCGATCCGCCAGCGCATAATGCGATTGGCATGTTTGCGGTTAAAATCGCCTCCCTTGGCAAATCCGCCAACGCCGATCATCAGAATGATCAAAACAGCAACGCAAGCCAGAGCGGCAATGATAAAAAGTGGATCTTTGGCCATGATAAGCCTCCCTTGTTTGGGCGTTCTTACCGTCTAGCGATTTTTGCACAAATTGCGAGGGCAAATCTGGCGCACGGGTCAAACTGCCGCTAGGTTCGCGCAATGAAACATGCTCCTGGCCCACGCGCGGGCGACAACACTGTGCTCGCAATTCTGCTGTGCCTTTTGGCGCTCTTGTTCTTTGATCTTATGGGGCTGGTCATCAAGCATCTCTCGCCGCGCTACTCGGCCGCCGAGCTTTCGGCCTATCGCAATGTCTTCGGGCTGGTTCCAAGCTTCATCGCGCTTTATGCCTCTGCTGCCTGGCGCGCGGCAGGGCGGCGCTTTGCCATCCGTCAATGGAAGCTTGGCCTGTTTCGCGGGCTGCTCATCTCTTTTGCGCAGCTCATGTTTTATGGCTCGCTGGCCTTCATGCCCTTTGCCACGGCCTCCACTCTCTCTTACGCCTCGGCCATTTTTGCCTGCGCGCTGGCGTGGCCGCTTCTGGGCGAGCGGGTCGGCCCCTTGCGCTGGCTTGCCGTTGGCATCGGCTTTGCGGGGGTCGTTTTTGTCATCGGCCCCAGCAGCGAGGCCTTCGGTTGGGCCGCGCTGATGCCGCTGGGCGCCGCCGCTCTTTATGCGACCACGGCCATCACCGCGCGTCTGTTTGATGACGATGTGGTCACTCCGCTGGTCAATGTGTATTCGGCCGGTTGCGCCTTGGTTGGTTCGGTTATTCTGGCGCTTTTTTGGGGCGGCTTCAGCCCCTTGCAAAGCTGGACAGATCTGGCGTGGATCGCGCTGATGGGGGGCTTTGGCGGGGTGGCTGTTCTGCTCTATGTCATGGCCTACCGTATGACCGAGCAGAGCAATCTTGCCCCCTTCAGCTACTTCGGCATCCCCATGGCTTTTGTGCTCGGCTGGGCGTTTTATGACGAAGCACCTTGGGGCGATCTCTTCCCGGGGGCGCTGCTCATCGCGGCGGGCGGGCTGTTTATCGTCTGGCGCGAGCGCCGCCTCAGCCTTTCGCGATCAGCCAGTCAAGCACGCGGGTTGGCAACAGCCGACGCGCCGCTGCCATCAGATAAGTCGGTGTCGTGACAAAATACCTCGGTTTGGGCCGCGCGCTTTCCAGCGCATGAACGAGCTTTTTTGTCACCGCCGACGCGGGTAGCTCAAAGCGGTCGGGCCCGCGCGCCTCGTAGAGCCGCGCAAGCAGGCTCTCTTCATATTGCGCACGCCGAGGGGAAGCTTTCCAGTCAACATAGCGCTCGAATGGCGGGATCGAGTTTTTGCGGATGTCCGAAGTGATAGGCCCGGGCTCCACCGTAATAATGTGCAAAGGCGTGTCGCGCATCTCGATGCGCAGCGTGTCGGTTAGGCCTTCCAGCGCAAACTTGGTGCTCGAGTAAGCCCCGCGCCAGCGCATTGGCACAAGCCCCAGCACGGAGGAGCAGTTGATAATCCGCCCGTGCCCCTGCGCGCGCATCACAGGGATGATCTTGCAGGTCAGCTCGTGAACACCAAACAGGTTGGTCTCGTAAATCTCGCGCAAGCCCTCCCGGGGCAAGTCTTCCACAGCCCCAGGCATGGCAAAGGCGCCGTTGTTGTAAAGCGCATCCAGCGTGCCGCCCGTGCGAGACAAAACCTCGGCAACCGCCGCATTGATGCTCTCGCTTGATGCGTAATCAAGCTGGAAGCTCTCCAGCCCTTCACTGCGCAAGCGCTCGCAATCTTGCGCCTTGCGGCAGGTCGCAAACACCCGCCAGCCACGCGCCGCAAGCCCGTGCGCGGCGTCATATCCAAGGCCTGAAGAACAGCCGGTGATCATAATTGTTTTGCTCATGTCGCCCGCTTACGTGGCGCTCCGGCGCAAGGCAAGGCTCAGTTGGATGCCGTCAAAAGGAAGTCGGCCATATAGCCGATCCGCCCTGTTTCCTGCACTTGCAGTTTCACCCACCCGTTCTCTTCCGAGATCACGCGCACCTCTGTGCCGCGTGTCAGGCTGCCAACCGCGTTGTAATCCGTGCCTGGCCCGCCGCGCAGATTTACACGGCTGCCCGTCACTTCGCGAATATCGTCGCCTGTCGCTTCGGCGGGCTCTGAAACGGCGACCTTTGTCAGCGCTCCGGCTTTCGCAAGGTCCACAGGCGGGCTGATCAGCGTAGCCACACCTGGCTTGAGCTCGGGCAACGCAGCGCCGCCTGCCGAGGCCAGAACAACCGTTTCGTCGCCGCCTGTCAGTGTGTCGCTTGCCTTGGTCATAACTGGCGCGGGCGCTACGGCCTCGGGCTTGGCTTGGGCAAGCGCGATCCGTTTTTGCTCTTTGGCAATTGCGCGCTCGGCGGCCAAAGCCTGCCGCGATCCATCGCTCGGCGCATAGTCTGATCCACCGCTTAACTCGTAAAAAGCAAAAAACAAAAATCCGAACGTAACGATGATGAAACGCGACATACCGCAAACCCCCTAAGCGAAATATTGCCAACCCATGTCACCAGCCTACACGATTCGCGACATTAAAAGGGGAGAAACTCCTAAGGTTTTTCCCCACTTTGTAAAATTGCCACGTGAAGCTTCATTTTTGGGATTCAATCCGCCCGCGAAAGTCTCTAAAGAAGCAGTATGAGCGATTTGCTGGATGATGAAGACAAGCCCGAGGCGGAGCACCTCGAGCCGTTGCGCCGCGCCCTTGGCGAGCGCTATCTCACCTATGCGCTCTCCACGATCATGCACCGCGCGCTCCCTGATGCCCGTGATGGCCTGAAGCCCGTTCACCGCCGTATCCTTTACGCGATGAGCCGTCTGCGGCTCACCTCGACAGGCGGTTTCCTCAAGTCTGCCAAGATTTCGGGCGACACGATGGGCGATTTCCACCCCCACGGTGACGCCGCGATTTACGATGCCATGGCCCGCCTCGCACAAGATTTCAACGTGCGTTATCCGCTCGTTGACGGGCAAGGCAACTTCGGCAACATCGACGGCGATAACCCTGCCGCCGCCCGTTACACCGAAGCGCGGATGACCATCGTCGCCGAATCCATGCTCGAAGGGCTGGCGGAAAACGCTGTTGATTTCAGGCCCAACTATGATGGCCGGCTCGAAGAGCCGGCGGTGCTCCCGGCCACCTTCCCGAACCTGCTCGCCAACGGCTCCACAGGCATCGCAGTGGGCATGGCAACAAACATCCCGCCGCATAATATTGCCGAGCTGGTCGATGCTTGCCTACACCTCATCAAAACCCCCGATTCCCGCGATGATACGCTGCTCAATTTTGTTCCCGGCCCCGACTTTCCCACAGGCGGGGTGATCGTCGAGCCGCGCGAAAACATTGCGCAGGCTTACCGCACAGGGCGTGGCTCCTTCCGTTTGCGCTCCAAGTGGGAGGTCGAAGACCTTGGCCGCGGCCAGTGGCAGATTGTCATCACCGAAATTCCCTATCAGGTCCAGAAGTCCAAGCTGATCGAGAAGATCGCCGAACTGATCCAGCTCAAGAAAATCCCGATTCTCGCCGATGTGCGCGACGAGTCCGCCGAAGATATCCGCCTTGTGCTGGAGCCGCGCTCAAAGAATGTCGAACCTGACGTGTTGATGAACATGATGTTCCGCAACTCCGATCTCGAGACACGCTTCAGCCTCAACATGAACGTGCTGATCGACGGCGTAACGCCCAAGGTCTGCTCCATGAAAGAGGTGCTCCGCGCCTTCCTTGATTTCCGCCGCGAAGTTCTGATCCGCCGCTCGACGCACCGTATGGAGAAGATCGACGCGCGCCTCGAAGTGCTCGAAGGCTTCATCATCGCCTTTCTCAACCTCGACCGCGTGATTGATATCATCCGCTACGATGAAGAGCCCAAGGCCGCGCTCATGCGCGAAGACTGGGGCCAGACTTTTGTGCGCGCCACTGACGAGCGCGATTATGTTTCGCCCAAGGCGGGCACTGATGAGGGCCTCACCGAGGCACAAGCCGATGCGATTCTCAACATGCGCCTGCGCAGCTTGCGCAAGCTCGAAGAGATGGAGCTTGTGGCCGAGCGCGACAAGCTGATGGAAGAACGCGCTGGGCTCGAAGACCTGCTCGAAAGCGAAGACATGCAATGGTCCGCGATTTCCGATCAGCTCAAAGCTGCCAAGAAAACCTTTGGCAAAGATTACGAAGGCGGCGCGCGCCGCACGCTCTTTGCAGAGGCGGGCGAAGTTGAAGAGGTGCCGCTCGAAGCGATGATCGACAAAGAGCCGATCACCGTTGTCTGCTCCAAAATGGGCTGGATCCGCGCCATGTCGGGCCACATTGATCTCACCCGCGAACTCAAGTTCAAAGACGGCGATGAAGCCCGCTTCGCCTTCCACGCCGAAACAACCGACAAGATCGTCCTCATGGGCTCCAACGGGCGCTTCTATACGCTTGGCGCCGTCAACCTCCCCGGCGGGCGCGGCATGGGCGAGCCCCTGCGCCTGATGGTCGATCTGCCCAACGAGGCCGAAATCGTCTCGCTCTTCGTGCATGAAAAGGGCCGCAAACTTATCGTCGCAAGCTCCGAGGGCAACGGCTTTGTTGTCCCTGAAGAAGAGGTCATAGCGCAGACCAAATCCGGCAAGCAGGTGCTCAATGTCAAAGACGCCCGCGCGATGATCTGCAAGCCGCTCACAGGCGATCATGTCGCCATCGTCAGCCAGAACGGCAAGTTCCTTGTCTTCCCCGTCGCCGAACTGCCCGAGCTTGGCCGCGGTAAGGGCGTGCGCCTGCAAAAGTATAACATGGCCCGCGGCAAACAAGGCGCGCTCGAGCTGGATGGTGGTCTGTCGGATCTCACCACATTTGCTTGGGAAGAGGGCCTCAGCTGGGCCATGGGTGGCGGCAAAACCCGCACAGAAACCGACTTGTCCGATTGGCTCGGCAAGCGGGCAGGGGTGGGCAAGCGCCCGCCCTACGGCTTCCCGCGCAATATGAAATTTGACTGAGCTGCCTGTAATCTCTTGAATCGCGCCGCATTGTCGCAGAAAACGCAAAGTAAGCGGCAGACATAAAGAGCCGCGCTTTTTGGACAGTCAAGGATTTCACAATGAGTTCTCCAAACGATATTCAAGGCCAGTATCGCGGCACACGCGGCGAGCTTTTTCCGCTCGCCATCGGCGTGGCGCTGCTCACCCTCGTTACTTTCGGCATTTACCGCTTCTGGGGCAAAACCCGTATCCGCAAATACATCTGGTCTTCCACAGTGGGAGATGGTGACGCTTTCGAATACACGGGCACGGGGCTTGAAAAGTTCCTTGGCTTCCTCGTCGCCATCGTGGCTCTGGCAATCTACCTTGGCATTGTGCAGATGTTGCTGTTCTTCGCGGGTCTCAACTACAGCTTTGATCCCGATACGCCTCAGGGCATGCTCGCACTCACCGGTATCCTCTACCTTAACATTTTCGCACTCGTGCCGCTGGTCTTTTATGCCATGTATCGTGCGCGCCGTTACAAAATGGCCCGCACGCGCTGGCGGGGTGTGCGCTTCGGCATGGAAAAAGGCGCATGGGGCTTCTCGGCCCGGTCCATCGGTTATGGCCTCCTGACAGTCCTGACCCTTGGCGCACTCTTCCCGCTCGCCAATTTCAAGCTCGAAAAATACATGGCCGATCGCAGCTACTTCGGCGATGCCCGCTTTGAGCAAAACGGCAAATGGACAGCGCTCTACGGCGCGGCCAAACATCTCTTTATCGGTCTCGCCGTGCTTGTCGGCGGTGTCGCCATAGGCGGGGCATCGCAGTCCGAAAGCCTTATGGGCATAGCAGGGGCTGTCGGCTACATCTGGCTCATGGTCGGCTTCGTCTACTATCGCGTGCACGCCTTCCGCTACATGGCGGCCAACCGCACATTGGGCGGCGAAATCACTTTCACAGCCACGCCCACAACAGGCGAAGTCATCAAAATCTACATCATCGGCACGCTCGTCATGGGCGCCGTGATCGCTGTTTTTGCCGCTATTGGCGGCGCGCTTTTTGCCGCAATGATGAGTATGGCCCCGATGGGCAACATCGGCTTGGTCGGGGTGTTTGCCGTTGTGCTCTATGTCATCGTTCTGGTGCTCCTCGGCGCCATGGCTCTGGTTTTCATCACCCAGCCCACGATTGCGCATTTCATCACAACCTTCACAGTGCACAACGCCGATGCGCTCAACGATATCCGGCAGCGCGCGTCCGAAACAGGCGTCGATGCCGAAGGCTTCGCCGATGCGCTCGATATCGGCGGCGCAATCTGATGCTGGAAGCGGATGGCAGCTTTTTTGACGGCTCATCCGCCGCCAAACATAAAGTCACCCTGCGCCTTGATGAGGCGCGGGGGATCCTCACCTTCGATGGTGAGGCTCTCGAGCAGCCCGAAGAATGGCCGCTCCCCGAGTTGCGCCTGCTGCGCGACCAGCCCGAAGGCGGCTGGCTCACCTTCGCACTGCACATTGAGGGCGAAGATGAAACCATGCATCACGAGGCCCGTCTTTCCTGCCGCGACGGCGCGATGAACGCAGCCTTGCGTCACGCCGCGCCGAACCTCACCCGCCGCGATATCCACAAAGGCACAGGCCTGCGGGTTCTCACCAAAATCAGCATCGCCGTTGTCGCCATTCTGGCGATGATCTTCGTCATCCTGCCGGCTATGGCCACAAGCCTCGCCTACATCATGCCGCGTGAACGCGAAGTGCAGTTCGGCCGCGCCGTGATCAACCAGATGCACTGGTTCCTCGCGGGCGATTTCGAGACAGACCTGACCTGCACCAACGAAGCGGGTCTGGCTGCTCTCGCCAAAATGCAGAGCCGCCTCACCGAGGGGCCGGATATGGAATATGACCTTGATATCAAAGTCTTGGATCATGAAATGGTCAACGCCTTCGCGGCCCCGGGCGGGCAGATCGTCATCGTCCGTGGCCTGCTCGACAAGGCCACAAGCGCCGATGCCGTCGCAGGGGTGCTCGCGCACGAGATCGGCCATGTCGAAAACCGCGATGCAACCATCGGGGCGCTCCGTTCGGCCGGCTCGGCTGGCTTGCTCTCTATGGTTCTGGGTGATTTTTCGGGCGGCACGCTGGCGGTGATCGTGGCAGAACACCTTATCTCGACAAGCTATACCCGCGAGGCCGAAATCAGAGCCGATGATTTCGCCCTTGATGCGCTTCACGAAGCCGACGTCAGCAGTGAAGGCCTTGCCACTTTCTTTGATTACATCCTTGAGCAGGAAGGCGAGGGGCCCGCCGTGCCCGCTTACCTCAACACCCACCCGCCGTCAAAGGCGCGCGCGGGTAAGTCCCGCGCCCATGCCGCCACACAGCCGGATACCTCCTCGGTGCTGAGCGAGGCCGAATGGGCCGATCTCAAATCCATCTGCGACTGACCCGACAGCGCTGTGCCTGCGGCCCTCTGTCGATGCCGCGCCGGACCCGCCCCTTTTTCTTGCTTAAAATATCCTGGGGGGAGCGCGAGGGGGGCAAAGCCCCTCTCGCCCCACCGCGCTTTGGCGCAGCCAAAGTGCAAACCATCAAGCACTTCCTTCATCAAATAGGGGTGACTCCCCCGCAACCCTCCGCTACCCTTCACAAGTGAACGAAGGAGGGACTCATGTTTTACGGGATCTGGAACAACAACGGGTGATCGCCGCTTCCCCGGCTGAACACTCTATAAATCCGCGCCGGTCTGCGCGGCCCTATTCTGTTTCCAAGGTATCCCGACATGAAAAAGCTTTTCACTTATTTCGAAACCCTCGTTGACCCTTACGGCCCTTATCCGCGCGAAGATACGCCGCCCCAAACGCTCTGGCGCTTCATGCTGGGCTATACCCGCCCGTTCAAAAGCGTGTTCTGGGCTGCGGGCATTCTTTCCATTGTCGTGGCGGCAATAGAAATCGGCCTCATCTATTACATGGGCTGGCTGGTGGACCTGCTCACAGGCTCCCCCGCCGAAGTCTGGGCCGAGCATGGCAATCTGCTGATCTGGCTCGCGCTTTTCGTGCTCTTCATCCGCCCTGCAATCCAGCTTGTCGATGTGCTGCTTCTGAACAACACGATCCTGCCAAATCTTGGCACACTGGTGCGCTGGCGGGCGCATAATCACGTCTTGCGCCAGTCTGTCGGCTGGTTCGAAAACGATTTTGCTGGCCGTATCGCCAACCGGATCATGCAAACGCCCCCCGCCGCAGGCGAGGCGGTGTTTCAGGTGTTTGACGCCCTCACATATTCCGTCGCCTATATCGTCGGCGCACTGGTGCTGCTCTATGGTGCCGATCTGCGCCTCATGCTGCCGCTGCTCGTCTGGCTCGTCGGGTATAGCCTTCTCATGCGCTGGACGCTCAAGCGCGTTGGCCCCGCCTCGCAAAAAGCCTCCGATGCGCGCTCTGCCGTCACAGGCCGCGTGGTGGACAGCTACACCAATATTCACTCCGTCAAAATGTTCGCGCACCATGACGGCGAGATCAATTTCGCCCGCGAGGCCATCGAAGAGGCCCGCCGCACCTTCGCCGAAGAAATGCGCATCTACACCGTGATGGATTTTGTTCTCGTCATACTCAACGGCTTGCTCATTGTCGGTGTGGTCGGCTGGGCGATTTTCCTCTGGATGCAGGGTTCTGCTTCCGTCGGCGTGGTCGCGGCAGCTTCCGCGCTCACCCTGCGTCTGAATGCGATGACAGGCTGGATCATGTGGGCGCTCACCTCGTTTTTCCGCCAGCTTGGTGTTGTGGCCGAAGGCATGGAAACCATCGCCCAGCCGATTGATCTGGTTGATGCCTCCACCGCCAAGCCACTTGCCATCGCCCAAGGCGAAATCCGCATCGAAAACCTCACGCACCGCTACGGTCGTGAAATCGGCGGACTCGAAGGCGTCAACCTCACCATCAGCGCTGGTGAAAAAGTCGGCCTCGTCGGGCGCTCGGGCGCGGGCAAGTCAACGCTCGTCAAACTGCTCCTGCGCTTTTATGATGCCGAGGCGGGCCGCATCCTGATCGACGGTCAGGATATCGCTCATGTTACGCAAGACAGCCTGCGCAGCCAGATCGGCATGGTGCAGCAGGACAGCTCGCTTCTGCACCGCAGCTTGCGCGAAAACATCGCCTATGGCCGCCCCGAGGCGTCGGATGCCGAAATCTGGCAAGCTGCCAAAGAGGCCGAAGCGCTGGAGTTCATCGACACGCTGGAAGACCCGCAGGGCCGCAAGGGCATGTCCGCTCATGTCGGCGAGCGCGGCGTCAAGCTTTCGGGCGGCCAGCGCCAGCGCATCACACTCGCCCGCGTGATCCTCAAAAACGCGCCGATCCTCCTGCTCGACGAGGCCACAAGCGCGCTTGATTCCGAGGTCGAGGCCGCCATCCAGGACACGCTCTACGGCATGATGAAGGGCAAAACCGTGATCGCCATCGCGCACCGCCTCTCGACCATCGCAGAGATGGACCGTATCGTGGTGCTCGACCGGGGGCTTATCCTCGAGGAAGGCACACATAGTGAACTGCTTGCGCGCGGCGGCGTCTACGCCGACCTTTGGGCGCGCCAGTCGGGCGGGTTTCTGGGCGATGAGGAAGGGGTTTCATAATGGCTGACACAGCGTACCAACGCATGGTCTGGAAGGCGGCAAGCCTGATCGACCCGACACGCCCCGCGCGCGGCACCCCCCCGACCGAGCTCTGGGGTTTTGCACGCTGGTGCCTCTCGGGTGCTTGGCCCGTTATCGCCCTTGCAGGGTTTGTCTCGGCCCTTTCCGGCGCCTCCGAAGTGCTCAGCATGTATGTGCTCGGCGAGGTGGTCGACCTCACCGCAAGTGCCGCGCCCCTCAGCGAGCATATCTGGCTGCTCGCTTTCGGGGCTTTCCTGCTCATCGGTCTGCGTCCCGCCTTTTTCGGCCTCAACGCAGCGTTCCAGTCGGTCGTGCTCGGCCCCAACCTCTTCAAGCAAATCCTGGGAAGGCTCAACCGCTGGACGCTCGGCCAGTCGGTTGGGTATTTTGATGACGACTACGCTGGCCGCCTCGCGCAGAAACAGGTGCAAGCCACCCGCTCGCTTACCGAAGTTGTGATCGAGACGGTCAACGCCATTCTCTTCGCGCTGGCCTCGGTCATCGGCTCCGCCATCCTCGTCGCAGCGATTGATACGCGCCTGCTGCTCATTCTCTGCGGCTGGATCGCTCTCTACGGGCTCTACCTGCGCTACTTCCTGCCGCGTATCCGCGCGCGCTCCAAGGTGCGCGCAGCGGCGCAGGCCATGGTCTCGGGGCAGGTTGTCGACACGATTACCAATATCAAAACGGTCAAACTCTTCGCAGGCGATGCGCTTGAAGAAGCGGCCACAGCCGATGTGCTCGAAACCCTGCGCCACCGCGCGGTTGATTTCGGCGAGCTCTCCTCCGTCTTCCGCTACGGCCTCATCTTCATTGCAGGGCTTCTGCCTGTCATGCTCCTCGGCGCGGCGCTCCTCTGGCGCGAAAGCGGTGTCACCCCCGGCGATATCGCGGCCACAGGCGCGGTTTCCATCCGCCTCGCGCAAATGTCGGGCTGGATCAGCTTTGTTCTGATGACAATCTATATGCACCTCGGCGAGGTGGAAGATGGTATGCGCACACTCGCCCCCGCCAAACGCCTGCGCGCGGGCAAAGGCACAGAGCTGACCGTGCCAAAAGGCGAGATCACGTTCCAAGACGTGACCTTTTCCTATGGCCGCGATGTGGGCGGCGTGCAAAACATCTCTCTCACCATCAAGGCAGGTGAAAAGCTCGGCATCGTCGGCGCGTCAGGGGCGGGCAAGTCCACGCTCGTCTCCCTGCTTCTCAGGCTCTACGACCCCGAAACAGGCCACGTGTTGATCGACGGGCATGACATCTCCGATGTGAGCGAGCCAAGCCTGCGCCGCGCCATCGGCATGGTCACGCAGGAAACTGCGCTGTTCAATCGCTCCGCACGCGACAACATCACCTATGGCCGCGAAGATGCGCCGGAGGCCGCGCTCACCGCTGCCGTCACCAAAGCCGAGGCGACGGATTTTATCGAAACCCTGCAAGACGGGCTGGGTAGGCGCGGCTATGAAGCCCACCTGGGCGAGCGCGGCGTCAAGCTGTCGGGCGGCCAACGCCAGCGCATCGCTCTGGCCCGCGCGATCCTGAAAGACGCGCCGATCCTTGTGCTCGATGAAGCCACGAGCGCGCTTGACAGCGAGGTGGAAGCCTCGATCCAGACCGCGCTTGAGAACGTGATGGAAGGCAAAACCGTGCTCGCCATCGCGCACCGCCTGTCCACAATCGCCGCGATGGACCGCATCATCGTCATGCGGGACGGCCGGATTGTCGAAGAGGGCCACCATGATGCGCTCATCGCCAAAGGCGGGATCTATGCCGACCTCTGGGCGCATCAGTCAGGCGGCTTCCTTGCCAGCTAGGACAGATGTATGAAATCTGCTCGCCAATACGCCATATCGGCTTGACGGCACATGTGATTCCGCCTAATGAGCGCAAACAGAATTCACGGGGGCCGCTTGTCGGCGCCCTATCGTATGGTCGCTGACACTGGCGGCATCAAGAACAAGATGAGGATGAACCCATGTCACGCGTTTGCGAATTGACCGGAAAAGGCCCGATGACTGGCAACAATGTAAGCCACGCGAACAACAAAACGCGTCGTCGCTTCTTGCCAAACCTGAACGATGTAACGCTCCAGTCCGAGACACTCGGCCGCGGCTTCAAACTGCGCATCTCGGCTCATGCCCTGCGTTCCGTTGATCACCGTGGCGGTCTGGACAAGTTCCTCGCCAAGGCCAAAGACACAGAGCTTTCAACCCGCGCGTTGAAAATGAAAAAAGAGATCGCCAAGGCCCAGACCGCCGCAGCGTAAACCTCTGTTTTCTAACTGTATAAAACAGCCTCGTCCCTCGGCGGGGCTGTTTTATTTTGTCCTCTTGCATCTTGTGCTCACAGCGCTAAATCTGTGGGTATGACCGCTCTGCGAAAATATGCTTCCGCCTTCATGATCGCCGTTCTGGTGCTCACTGGACATGCCATGGCCGAAGCCCGCACCATGACGAATGCCGCAGGTGAGATGGTCTTATGCACCGGCACAGGCCCGATCACCATTTTGGTTGATGCCGAAGGCAAGCCGACAGGCCCGCCCCATATCTGCCCTGACTGTGCTCTGGCGCTTTTTGCCGATATCACACCGCCTTTCTCTATGCCGGAAAGCACGCTTGGCGAGACCGCACCTCTGCGCTTTACCCATGTCGCAGAGCTGAAAGCCCAGCGTATTCTGGCCGTTAGCGCCCGTGGCCCACCCGCCCGCGTCTGACCTTTACCAAAGACAATACCCATAAAATTTTAAGTGAAAGGTAGAGCCATGTCTCTCAAATCAACACTTCTCGCTGCTGTTGCAGCAACCGCACTCGCAATGCCGGCCTTCGCCGATGGCATGATGGTCAAAGACAGCTATGCCCGCGCGGCAGGCATGAGTGCCTCAGCGGGTGCCGCCTTTATCGTGATCGAGAATCACACAGGCGAAGATGACCGCCTCGTCGGTGCAAGCTCCGACATCGCCAAGCGTGTCGAATTGCACACGCACATCGAAGATGAAAACGGCGTCATGAAAATGACCCATGTGGAAGAGGGTTTCCCCGTTGCGGCTGGCGAAACCATCATGATGCAACGCGGCGGCCACCACGTGATGTTCATGGGGCTCAACGAGGCCATGGAACAGGATGACATGGTCACCGTCACGCTCACGTTTGAAAAGGCCGGTGATGTGGTTGTCGAAGTTCCTGTCGATCTCGAGCGCAAGCCCATGCACGGCGGCATGAAGATGAACCACGGCAACATGAAAAAAGACAGCAACGATTGATCTTTAAAGGGGTTGCGCCGCCTCTGGCGGCGCTGTGCCGGGGGACGCTGTCCCCCGGACCCCCTGGGATATTTATGGCAATAAGAAAGGGTGAACGGCCTTCAGCTTCGGCAGAGTGCGTTCACCCACTTCGGCACAACCTCGCTCGCCGGCCCGACGTGCACCTCGTCAAACATCGAGTGACCCGCCGAAGGCTCAAGGTTAAGCTCCACAGTCGGCACACCCATCCGCCGCGCTTCGGCGACAAATCCCGCAGCCGGGTAGACATTGCCGCTGGTCCCGACCGAGGCGAACAGCGTGGCCTCCCGCAACGCCGCGTCGATCTCTTCCATCCCGTAGGGCATCTCCCCGAACCAGACGATATCGGGCCGCGTTGCGGCCGCGCCGCATTCGGGGCAGGTGTCTGTCACCCTCATCACCAAAGGCGCATCCCAGCGGGCCTCGCAGCGCACGCACATCGCCCGCGCCAGACTGCCGTGCATATGCAACACATTGCGCGCACCTGCCGCCTCGTGCAGCCCGTCTACATTCTGCGTCACGATCAGCACATCATGCGCCGCCTCAAGCGCGGCCAAAGCAACATGCGCCGCGTTGGGCGTGGCCTTCACAGCCTCCGCACGGCGCATGTTGTAAAATCCGAGCACCAACTCGGGGTCGCGCATAAACCCTTCAGGTGTCGCCACATCCTTGATCCGGTGCTTGGCCCATAAGCCGCCTTCGTCGCGAAAAGTGCCAAGCCCGCTCTCCGCCGAAATGCCGGCGCCCGTCAGTATCACAATCTGTTCTTTCATGCCTCACCATAGCCGCGCACAAACCCGCAGCGCCAGCGCCTTTTACCCTTGCCGCCGCGCCCGAAGCCGCGCAAATATGCGCCATGTTTCAAACCGGTCCAACTTTGTTCAGTTTTCGTGGCCTCTTCGGAGTGCAGGTCGATGTCAGCCAATCGCTTGTTATGCTCGCGGGCCTGCTCCTGTTCCTCTCGGGGCTGAGTAATTTCATCTGGGTCGCGGTCCTTGTCGCCATGCTGCTCACCTCGATCTATCTGCACGAACTCGGCCATGCCTGGGGCTGTCTGGTGCAGGGCGTGCCGGTGCGTCGCATCGTCCTTCATGGTGGCGGCGGCTTCTGTGAACATGCCCGCTCGGCCAGCCGTCAGCAGCAGGAACTCATCATCGCGATGGGTCCGCTGGTCAACCTTGCGCTCTGGGCTCTGGCCTCTCTGGGCTCGTGGTGGATTTTCTCGGGCCCTTCCATGGGGCTCGATATGATAGGTGGTTATCTTAGCCTCTTCGCACGGCTCAATCTTGCGCTCTTCATCTTCAATCTCCTTCCCGTACAGCCGCTGGATGGCGGCAAACTCCTCCAGCTCGGTCTTCTGCGCTTCTTTCCGCAAAATGTGGCCATGCGCACAGCAGGTGCAATCGGCCTTGTCTTTGCCGTGCTCTGGTGGCCTGCGCTGATCTATGTCTATTTCACATTCGGCTGGCTTTTGCTCTTTGCCCCGCCGATCATGCTGCACTGGCACATGGCGCGCGGCGAATACCGGGTCTGAGCACGCGCCGTTAAGTTAATTTGCGTTAACCGGTTTCCAAACAGCCGGTGCACGGGGGGTGCACGCCAGGTGCACGCTTTTCACCCCCCCTGTTTTGTGCCTCCTGTCGGCGTTAACCAAGCGGTGCGCTGCGGTAACAAACGGTCCCGCCAGTTTCCGTCAAGCGCCTTGGAAAACCTCCGCCCGCTGGTTGATATTTTGCCTATTTCCCGCTGACTCTTCTGCGCGGCTCCGTTAACCTTGCCCAAAGTTAAAAGAGAGTCACAATGAAACATCTGCTTACAACCACAGTCGCCTTCATGCTCATGACAGCGGCAACAACTGCCACAGCCGAAACCGCGAAAGAGCGCAAAGCGCGCTGCGAAGAGCAGGGCGAGATCGTTACAAAAGCGGTCGAGCTGCGCCTCAAACGCACCAAGGAGGCCAAGGCCAATGAAGAGATTTCCGCAACTACAGCAGAAGCGCTGCTGGGCTCGGTTCCGCTGCTTGTCGGCTACATCTACACCTTGCCGCGCAAAGACCTGAAGGGCATCGACGTGCCTGCAGCCTTCATCGAGCAGTGCTCGGCTTTCGAGCCCGAGTGACTTGCGCCGCCGCGCGATCTGACCATATATGAAGCATGTCGCTGCCACCCGGATTCCTTGACGAGCTTCGCACCCGCACCTCCCTGTCTCAGGTCGTGGGCCGGAAAGTCATGTGGGATCAGCGCAAATCCAATCAGGGCAAAGGCGACATGTGGGCGCCTTGCCCGTTTCACCACGAAAAATCAGCTTCCTTTCACGTCGATGACCGCAAGGGTTACTACTACTGCTTCGGCTGTCACGCCAAAGGCGATGCGATTTCCTTTATCAAAGACACCGAGAATGTCGGCTTCATGGAAGCCGTCGAAATTCTTGCGCGAGAAGCAGGGATGCCCATCCCCGAGCGCGACCCGCGCGCACAGGAAAAGGCCGACAAACACACAGAGCTGGCCTCCGTTATGGAGCAGGCCGTGCAGTTTTACCGCCTTCAGCTCAAAACAGGGGCAGGCGGCGCGGCGCGTGACTATCTCGAAAAGCGCGGCCTCAAGGAAGCCACCCAAGAGCGTTTTGAAATCGGCTTTGCGCCCGAAGGTTGGCAGCACCTCTGGGATCACCTCACAGGCAAAGGTGTCTCGCCTGATCTGATCATCGAGGCAGGCCTCGCCAAGCCCAGCACCCGCGCGGGCGGCAAGCCCTATGATACCTTCCGCAACCGCATCATGTTCCCGATCCGCGATATTCGCAAACGCTGTATCGCCTTTGGCGGCCGCGCGATGGACCCGTCCGACAATGCCAAATATCTCAATTCCCCCGAAACGCCGCTGTTTGATAAATCCCGCACGCTTTACAACCACGCCCCCGCGCGTGAGGCCGCAGGCAAGGGCGCGCCGCTGATTGTGGCTGAAGGCTACATGGATGTGATTGCGCTCAGTGAGGCAGGTTTCGGCGCCTCTGTTGCGCCGCTGGGCACGGCTGTGACAGAGCACCAGCTCCAGATGCTCTGGCGCGTCTCTGACGAGCCGGTGATTGCTCTCGATGGTGACACAGCGGGCCTGCGCGCCGCCCACCGCGTTATTGATATCGCTCTGCCGCTGCTTGAGGCGGGCAAATCCTTACGCTTTGCTCTCATGCCCGAGGGCAAAGACCCCGATGATATCATCCGCGCCGAGGGGGCAGGGGCTGTGCGCAAGCTTGTTGAAGAGGCCATGCCCATGGTCAACCTGCTCTGGAGCCGCGAAACCGAGGGCCGCGTCTATGACAGCCCCGAGCGCAGGGCCGCGCTCGATAAGGCCCTGCGCGAAAAGATCCAACTCATCCGCGACCCCTCGATCCGCAGCCACTATGGCGAAGCGATCAAGGAAATGCGCTATGAGCTTTTCCGCCCCAAGCGTGAGGCATGGAAGCCCGCGGGCGGAGGCTTCAAGCAGGGTGGCGCCTTTCAAAAAGGGCGCGGCAAGGGCGGATGGCAGCCCCCTCAGCCCCCCGTGCTGACCGAAACAAAAAACAGCTACCTGGCCGCAGGCAACGAGGCCTCTCAAGAGCGTATGCGCATCACCGTCATTCTGGCCGTGCTCTTGCGCAATCCCTGGCTTTGCGCCGAGTTCGAGCACGCGCTCGAGATGCTCGATTGCCGCGATGGCGAGTTGTCGGCGCTGCGTCAGGTGCTGCTGGGCCTTCAGGCTCAAGAGCGCGCGGATGCTTTTGAGGAGGCCGCGGAAAGACTTGGCTATGAGACGCTTGAAAATCTGCTCTCCGCTCCCCATCTGCGCATAGTCCCCGCGCTCAAAGAGGCGGCAGATGCAGAGCTCGTGCGCATGACAGTGGCGGAAGAGCTGGCAAAGCTTGAGGCCCATCGCGGGCTCAAGACAGAAATTGCCGAAGCCGAAGAAGATCTGGCCCATCTGGCCGATGAAGCCGTGACATGGCGGCTCTCGCAGGCCGCAGCGGCCGTGGGGCGGGCGCAAAGCGGCGGCACAGAAGACAACACCGAGTATGACCTCGGGAAAAACGGCGCACGAATCAGCAAGACCGAACGCGAGGCCTTTGCGGCGCTCATGGCGCAAATCGGTCACAGTGATTCGTCCGATTAATGCGTTTTCGTGAGGAAGCGCTAACTAAAACAAGGTAAACGGGTTGCGAATCACCTCGCAAAGCACTTGATTCGTTTAAAGCGAATCATCCGCTATCCAGTTCCGAAGGAGCACCACATGGCCGCCAAAGACAACGACGAGCGCAAACCCGACGGAGAGGAAGAAACATCCCTCGACATGAGCCAAGCGGCCGTCAAAAAGATGATCGCCGAGGCGCGTGAGAAGGGCTACATCACTTACGATCAGCTCAATCAGGTTTTGCCGCCCGATCAGGTCAGCTCCGAGCAAATCGAAGACGTGATGTCGATGCTCTCCGAAATGGGCATCAACATCATCGAAGATGAAGAAGCCGAAGAAGAAGAGCAAAAGCAAGGCGATCTGGTCGCTGTGGGCCAGAAGGGCGAGCTCACGCTCGGCTCTGGCACTGCCGAAAAACTTGACCGCACAGATGACCCCGTGCGCATGTATCTGCGCGAAATGGGGTCTGTCGAGCTGCTTTCTCGCGAAGGCGAAATCGCCATCGCCAAGCGCATCGAGGCGGGCCGCAACACGATGATCCTCGGGCTTTGTGAAAGCCCGCTCACCTTTCAGGCTATCACAATCTGGCGTGACGAACTTCTCTCCGAAGACATTCTCCTGCGCGACGTGATCGACCTTGAAACAACCTTCGGCAACCAGCTCGGTGATGATGACGAAGTCGGTGCAACACCTGTGGCACCGGGCGCAACAGCCGCAAATGTCTCCTCCGCACCTTCGAAAGACGACGCCTCGCCCGAGCTTGACGCCGATGGCAACCCGATCCGCAGCGACGACGATGACGACGACGATGACGATGAACAGGCCAATATGTCACTCGCCGCGATGGAAGCCGCACTCAAGCCGCGTGTGCTTGAAACGCTCGAGCAGATCGCCAACGCCTACGTCAAACTCTCCGAAATGCAGGACAGCCGCATCTCGGCGACCCTGAATGAAGACAATAGCTTCTCCGACAAAGCCGAGAAGAAGTATCAAAAGCTGCGCTCAGAGATCGTTCTTCTGGTGAACGAGCTTCACCTGCACAACAACCGTATCGAAGCGCTGATTGACCAGCTTTACGGCATCAACCGTCGTATCATGTCGATCGACAGTTCCATGGTAAAACTGGCCGATCAGGCCCGCATCAACCGCAAGGAATTTGTTGATGCCTATCGCGGTCGCGAGCTTGACCCGAATTGGATGGAAGAAATGGCCGACAAGGCCGGCCGTGGCTGGCAAATGTTCATCGAGCGCTCCGTTGACAAAGTCGAAGAGCTGCGCGCCGATATGGCTCAGGTCGGCCAGTATGTCGGCCTCGATATCTCTGAGTTCCGCCGCATCGTCGGACAGGTCCAGAAGGGCGAAAAAGAGGCCCGTCAAGCCAAGAAAGAAATGGTCGAAGCCAACCTGCGCCTCGTTATTTCCATCGCCAAGAAATACACCAACCGTGGCCTACAATTCCTTGATCTTATTCAGGAAGGTAACATCGGCCTTATGAAAGCGGTCGATAAGTTCGAATACCGCCGGGGCTACAAGTTCAGCACTTATGCGACATGGTGGATCCGTCAGGCCATCACCCGTTCGATTGCCGATCAGGCCCGCACAATCCGTATCCCTGTGCACATGATCGAAACAATCAACAAACTCGTGCGCACAGGCCGCCAGATGCTTCACGAAATCGGCCGCGAGCCGACGCCCGAAGAATTGGCCGAAAAGCTGCAAATGCCGCTTGAGAAGGTTCGCAAGGTGATGAAAATCGCCAAGGAGCCGATCAGCCTCGAAACGCCTATCGGCGACGAGGAAGACTCACAACTTGGCGATTTCATCGAAGACAAGAACGCTGTTCTGCCGCTGGATTCTGCTATTCAGGAGAACCTCAAAGAGACAACCACCCGCGTTCTCTCGTCGCTCACACCGCGTGAAGAGCGCGTGCTGCGCATGCGCTTTGGCATCGGGATGAACACCGACCACACGCTTGAAGAGGTGGGCCAGCAGTTCTCGGTCACCCGCGAACGCATCCGCCAGATCGAGGCCAAAGCGCTTAGGAAGCTCAAGCACCCTAGCCGCTCGCGCAAGCTGCGCAGTTTCTTGGATCAATAAAACAAAAGAGCCCTTCGGGGCTCTTTTTCGTTAGGCGTTTCGTCCCCAACGGCACAACACGTCCGCACCGACAGCCCGTGTCTCCACAAGTTCAAACCGCGGCGCCTTGCCGAGCTTTTCCAGCCCCAAAGCGCCCACGCCCGGCAAGCCTTCTGCACCAATGGCGAGGCCGGCGGTATAGCCCACAAGCTCGTCCACAAGATCAGCGCCAAGAAGCGAGGCCGCCAAAGCCCCACCGCCTTCACAAAACACCCGCGTCAACCCCGCTGCGCCCAAAGCATCAAGCACCGAGATAATATCAAGCTGCCGCCCCTGCAAACCGCAGGGCATGAGCTTCGCACCGATCCCCTCCCAGGCTTCAAGCAAATAGCTGTCTGCATCGGGCCCGTGACAAAGCCACAGCGGCACATCCGCAGCGCTCATCGCGAGCTTGCTCATCATAGGCAAATCAAGATGGCGCGATATAACAACGCGCACGGGCTGTCGCACATCACCATGGCCACGCACGGTCAGCATCGGGTCATCGGCCCGCGCCGTGCCTCCGCCCACCATCACGGCGTCATGGCGCGCGCGCATGCGGTGCACATCGGCCCGAGCCGCTGCGCCGGTGATCCACTGGCTTTCACCCGTAGCGGTAGCGATCCGCCCGTCAAAACTGCTGGCAAGCTTGAGTGTCACCCAAGGCCGCCCCGTATTTTGAAGCTTCAAAAAGCCGGCGTGGTCGTGGCCGGCTTCTTCGGCGCAAACGCCAAGCGATACTTCAATGCCCGCGTCCCGCAACATCTCGAAGCCGCGCCCCGAAACCCGCGCATCATTGTCTTCAAACGGCGCAACAACCCGCGCAATGCCCGCCTCTATCAAGGCAGTGGCACAAGGTGGCGTCTGCCCGACATGCGAGCAGGGCTCAAGCGTCACATAAGCCGTAGCACCGCGCGCCAGTGGTCCGGCTTGCGCCAAGGCCACTGGTTCTGCATGGGGCCGTCCACCGGGCTGTGTGTGTCCGCGGCCTACAATGCGGCCCTTGTTCACAATCACGCAGCCAACCGCAGGGTTGGGCCATGTTTGGCCCATCGTGCGCCGCCCCAGTCCAAGAGCGGCGCGCATGTAGCTCTCGTCGGATCGGCTCACTTGTCTTCCGGCTCGATATCTGGCCGCAGTTCGCTGACAAATTTGTCGAAGTCATCCGCAGCTTGGAAGTTCTTGTAAACACTTGCAAAACGAACATACGCAACCGTATCTATCCGCGCCAGACTTTCCATAACGATCTCGCCGATCACACGCGAGGGGATGTCTGTTTCGCCCATGCTCTCCAGCCGCCGCACAATCCCCGAGATCATCTGATCAATGCGTTCGGGTTCAACAGGGCGCTTCTGCATGGACATACGAATAGAGCGCTCAAGTTTGTCGCGGTCAAAATCTTCGCGTTTGCCGTTGGTCTTAATCACCACAAGGTCGCGCAGCTGCACGCGTTCATATGTGGTAAACCGCCCGCCGCAGGCCGGGCAAAAGCGCCGCCGCCTGATAGATACATGGTCCTCGGCCGGGCGCGAGTCTTTTACTTGGGTGTCGATATTTCCGCAAAACGGGCAGCGCATTGGCCGTCCCCCTTCTTTTCTTGTTCCGCCTCAAAGATGTGGGGTTAGCCCCCACTTATCCACAGGCACTATAGGTCAGCGCCTAGGGTTTGGGTAGGGGGCAAATGCAACCGCAACATGAAGGGAAGGGGGAATGTGGCAGATTGGTTCCCATGGCGCTTTTTGGCGTCACTCTGGGTGAAAAAACACCATAAATTCAGGATCGGATGGCCCTTAGTCTGGATAGAACTCTATGATCGGGTGACAAAAGGTCTCCGCATGGGCCAAGCGCAGGCTGTAGCCGGTATTTTTAAGTGAAACCGAATAGTTGCCGCCGTCTCCGGGTCTTGGCCCTGCTTGTAGCGCCGCATCGGGGCGGATTGTGAAGCTGGCCGATTTTCTGCCCTGATAGCGTGGCGAAGGCGCCATGGCGCGCGCCAGATAAATTCTGGTGTTGGGGGGCGCACTCAATGCCACCAATGCATATTGCGCCGCCGCGCACCAGATTTGCCGTGGCCCCGAACCGACCTCAGACACCACCTCAAAGCGCGCATCGCCCACCTCGGGGTAGGCACTCACGCCGTTCACCGCCGTAAAAGCACCGACAGACCCTGCCGCCAGAACCGCCAACAAACTCAATCCAAACATACGCATGACAATGCTCCTTTGCCTTAAGATAGGCATACACGCATCGCTCTGCAATCACCGCCAAAGGTGCGCATAGCTGGCAAAGACCCCCTGAACCTTGGCCAGAGCGCGGTTTGCGGGCCCGCGCGCATAGCCGCCTTCGGCCAGCCGCTTCAGTGCCAGTTCGGGCGCACAGGGTCGTTTGCTGACAGGGTCAAAGTAGCGCGGATAATCAATCAGCGCAGCATGCACCAAGGTCTCAAGGCTCACATGCATCCCGCGCCGCGCCGGCACGCGGCCCTTGTCTGTTGTCAGCCCCCAACCGGCATAAAACGGCGCGCCAGTGGTGGTCACCTTGCGCCCGCGCAACAGCGCTTCAAAGCCGAGCAGGGAGGTCATGGTAAACACCTCGTCCACCACAGCCAGAAGGGCATCGGCACTCGCGCGCTCAACCAAGACATCCGCCAGCCCTACAAGCTCCTCTGCACTCACCGCTCCGGGGCGCAGGCCCGCCTCTACATCGGGGTGCGGCTTGAACACAATCACAGCCTTTGGGTGCGCCGCCCGCGCCGCGCGTAAAAGGCCAAGGTTGGTGCAAATCTCGCCCGCGCCAAGGCGGATCGAGGCGTCATCTTCCACTTGCCCCGGGACAAGCACGCGCTGTCCCTCGGGCAGGTCCGGCACATCGCCGCCAAGGTTGTATTTTGTGACACCGCGCTCACAGATCGCCTCGATCAGTGTCCGCGCCCGCGCGGTTTGGTCATCCCTCATCTGCGCACGTGATTTGACCAGCCTCTCAAGGCGGCTCTCTCGCGTGGGGTCATAATAAATCCCGAGGTCATCCAGCACGAGGCTCAAAGGCGGGGTCAAAGCTGCCCCAAGCCCGCGCGAGCGCAAAAAACCGTCCTCAAGCCGCACCCGAGTGTCATTCTCGCGGGCCTTTCCCGCCCAGACCATAACGCGCCGCGCGCCCTTCTCGGTCTTGCCAAAACGTATGCGTTTGTGGGTGCCGTAAAACGCCTGCAAGGGCGCACGTTTCCAAAGTCGCATTTCGGCTGCCTGCCAGCCTTTGTGGTCTTCGCGCCAGCAACGCACAGCGGCTTCAAAACTGCCCAATGCCTCCTCAAAGCTGCACAACCTGTCGTCATGCAGATCATACCAGGTGCTCGCCTTGATCATCGTCCCCGCAAACAGTTGCGCACGTGTCAAAACACGGCCACGGCGGGGCAGGGGGTGTGGGTTGCGGTCCTCACTCAGGCCCCAACCGGCATAAAACGGCTGGCCAAACACCTGTGGGCGATGCCCTGCCATAATGGCCTCAAAACCCATCTGGCTCGACACGGTATAAACTGCAATAGCCCCTTCCATCAGCGCCCAAGGGCTGACCGCCCCGTCAAACAGCTCGATCTTGCGGCTGGCGTCTTCAGCACGGAAATAGCCTTGCCGAAAGCCCTCGCGCGTCTCGGGGTGGGTCTTGATGACAATGCGTGCGCCGGGGTTATCCTCCTGCGCGTAGTAAAGCATTTCCTTGAATGTGTTCGCATCGGCGCGCCCGTGGGTCACCGAAGCATCGCCGCGCGTTTGATCAATCACCAGAACATAGCCAGCCTCGGGGCAGGGGGCAGCAGGGTCAAACCCCGCATATTTGCTTAAGTGCGCTTCCTTCATCCGCTCAATTCCTGCCCGCGCAAGCTTTAGCTCGGCAGCGTTATCCAGCGGGTCCTCGGCAAGGATTGTTTCAAGCTTTGAGGGGCGTTCAGCGTCAAAATGTACGCCGGTCTCATCAATTATAAGGCCGATCGGCGGCTCTCCCGCGCGTCCTGGCCGGAGCGAGCGCAGAAATGTATCCTCAATCCGCACAAGCCCCGCGCCGGTGCGCGTGGCCATGGCCTCACCCCTTGCAGCATAGGGCGAACGGCCCCAAACCGCGATTTGATCATCGGCAGTTGGCTTGCCCAGCTTTAGCTCGTAGCCGGCCAGTTGCAAAATCCGCCGCACTCGACGCTGACGCAAAAAACCGGCGTTGTAATAGAAAAGCCGCCGGAGCTTTGCAGTTCCGGCGGCAGCATTGTGATCAGGCGTAACCGCCAAAAGGGTTAACCCCCTGTGCCGAAGCTTGCCAATGTATCGGCTGTCGCCAGTGAGCCTGTGAGCGCTGAAATCGTCTTGTCCCATTGGGTGAAAGGCGCTTCCGTTACGTAAAGCGTGTCGTCGTCACGGACAGAAAAGTCACGCGCAAGGAACATGCCGTTCGGCTGCGTCAGATCAAGCACATAAACAAGACGTTGCGCGCCCTGAAGATCCTGGCGTCCCATAACGATATTGGCGATATCCGCAGGTTCGTTGCGGAAAATGAAAACACCAGTAGGGTCTGCCGCCGCCGTTGAAAGCCCGCCCACCTGGGCAATCGCTTCAATCGCGCTCAGCGTCTGGCTTTCGAAAGCCACACGCGCCTGCGTGCCGGTCGCGCCAAGTGCTGTGAAAGAGCGGGTGTCTTCTTCAACAAGAATACGGTCGCCATCGCGCAGGGCAATGTCGAGCTCGGGGTGTTTGTAGACGTCCTGAAACCACACTTTGCTGCGCATACCACCGCGCAAAACAGTGATCTGCGCAATCTCGGGTTCAATGGTGATGCCGCCTGCGTTGGCCAGCATGGTCGAAAGCGTCCGCGTCGGCCGTTCGATGGGGAAAACGCCCTGGCCGCCAACAGCGCCCACGAGGCTTACGCTTGCACCATCGCCTGCTAGGCGGCGCACTTGCACCTGCGGGTCAGGGGTCTGCTCGCCCAGTTTACGGGTGATAACCTGGCGAATGGCTTCTGGCGTGTTGCCCGCGGCCTTGATGCGTCCGGCGTAGGGAATAAAGATAAAGCCCGCCGCATCGACCTGAACTTCTTCAAGCACGGCTGCGCCGCCGCCTGCGGGGCCGGAAGACCCCAAAAGCGGATCATCGACGTTTTCCCAAATGGTCAGGCCCAACGTGTCACCGGGGCGGATCGTGTCTGCGCCAATCAGGCCTGCGTTTTTGAATGCATCCGAAAACCCGAGGGCCGGCACAATCCCTGTTGCCCGTGTCACACGGTCATTGACAGTCACGATAAACGCATCGCCGTTTTTCTGCACGGAGCCTTGGAAAATCTCTTTTTTATTGGGGCCGGAGCGCGGCAATCCACAAGAGGACACAACCGCAAGTGCGGCTACAAGCGCGACAAAACGCGCCCAGCTGGGAGTTACGGGTTTCACTGCTCGGTCTCCTCGACCTATTACTATTCTGCCTCAGATTCAGCACTTTGCGCGCCGTTATTGACGCAACCGTAACCCAGTTTGATTTAAAAATAAAGCGCTAGACTTAGCCTATTTTATTGCACCAGCCGCAACTGTTGCCTCGGAGCCGCGGTTCCGCTTTCCAACGCGTCATAAGGATCGTCGGCACTCAGCATCATGTCGACAACCATGCGCATGAGCTGTCGCCGCCCGCGTTTGGAGTAAAATCCGCCCGGAATCTGGCTGGTTTCCAGCAAATAGCGGCGATAATCTTGGTAGGCCTTATGGTCGGGCCGCTTGGCCGCTGTGAAAAACGCGCTCAAAGGCTGGGTCGAGACAAACTCGGGCTTGTCATACACCGCGCGGCCGAACACCTTGAGCGGAATGCCGCGCCAAAGCACCTGCTGCGCTGCGGTTGAATTCACGGTCACAGCCGTGCGCACGTCGTTGAGCAGCGCCGCCAGCTTGCCGCCGCGCACATAATGCACACGGCCCTTGAGGCCCAGCTCGCTTGCCAGCCGTCTGATCTCGCGCCTGAGCGGCACACGCCCGTCTTCCAGCGGATGGGCCTTGAAAACAAGGTGGTGGTGCTTGGGCGCCCCCTCGGCAAAGCCGTGCATCACAACTTCGAGAAACTCTGTCATGCTCGCAAACGGCGAGTGCATCTGGAACGAGCTGTCATGCTCAAGCTGCAACAGCGCCAGATGATAGGGAAAGCCACCATTGCGAATACGCCACGTGGCCGCCCCCCGCTCCAAAGCCTGAAACGGCATCAGCAGCAGGCGCTTGAGATACAGTTGGAATTCTTTCGTGACACTGAGCGCGCGGTGCGGCCGGAAATTGCGGTAATCGCCGTTCCGGAACATCACAAACCAATGATAGAGCGCACCGTAAAACACATGCTGGCGCGTGTCGCCCCAGCGGGCAGGGGGCAGGGGCGTGTCCATGTCCGAATGCGTCAGCCCCGCCTGCATTTCTGCAAGGCTCATATCCATCAGCTTTGAGTGCCCGTTTGCGCCGCCACGCTCGTAAGTTATCCAATAGGGCCGCATATAGCCTTCTTCAAAGACATGCACTTGAAGCCCCATCTCGTGCGCGGCCTTCACAGCCTCGGCATGAATGGGCCGCGTGTCACCATAAAGCACAATATCGGTGATGCCTTTCTCGGCAACAATCGCGGTAAAGCTCTCTGCCCATTCGGCCTGTGTGCCGTTGTAGGGGATATAACTCTCGGGGCTGAACCAGAAAGCACGGTCGCCCGCGTTGAAGCCCACACGCCACACCTTAGCCCCCGCGCGGCCCAGCATTTTCCCCAAGAGGTGAAAAAACGGCCCGTGCGGCCCCTGCAAAAACAGAAAAACCCGGTTATCGCCAGTGACTTTGCCCATATGTCTCGCGCTGGTTGGAATGCTCTTCATCCTTTTGTATACGCTGACTGTGGTGAAAATATGGTGAATGGCCCTCCAAAGGCCAGCGCTTTCTTGCAGCCCGCCTGCACGCGCGCTATTCACACACAACAGCGCAAAAGGAAGCCCCATGTTCACAGGCATCATCACCGATATCGGCACACTCCTCGAGCTTGAGCAGCGCGGCGACCTGCGCGCGCGCATCGGCACAAAATATGACACAAAAAGCATCGACATCGGCGCCTCCATAGCCTGCAACGGCGTGTGCCTCACGGCCATTGCTTTGGGGGAGGGCTGGTTTGATGTCGAAATCTCCGCCGAAAGCGTTGCAAAAACCAACATCGGCTCATGGGCCAAGGGCAGCCGTGTCAACCTTGAGCGCGCCTTGAAAGTGGGCGACGAACTCGGTGGTCATATCGTTTCGGGGCATGTTGATGGTGTCGCGGTGATCACCGCGATGCAGGAGGAGGGCGACAGCACCCGCGTCACCCTTGAGGCGCCCGAAGAACTCGCCCGCTTCATCGCGCCCAAAGGCTCGGTGGCTTTGAACGGCACGTCTCTCACGGTCAACGAGGTGAGCGGTACAAGCTTCGGGATCAACTTCATCCCCCATACCAAAGAGGCGACAACATGGGGCGCGGCTCAGGTGGGTGATCTCATCAACCTCGAAATCGACACGCTCGCGCGCTATGTCGCGCGCCTTGCCGAAGCGGGCTGACATATTCACAAAAAGCATTGCGTTTGGCGTTGCAGCCCGTAGACTCGCCTGAAACAAACAGGGGGAGCCGCTCCCCAACAAAACTGGGGAGCCTGCCATGAGCCTTATCAAACCAACACGCCGTGACATCCTTAAAATCGCCGCCGCCATGCCGGCTTTTGCGCTGCCCGGCGTGGCCTCTGCCGCAACATACGCGCCCCTCGGTGGCCCCGCCACAGGCAACAACGGCGTCTTCCGCTTCTCTATGGGCGATGTGAAGCTCACAATTCTGTCCGATGGCTTCTTCAGCACGCCAACAGCCGGCCTTGGCATCAATGCCCCGCGCGAAGAGGTGCAAGTCTTCCTCACCGCGCATTATCTTTCGCCCGATGAGGGCTACAGCCACACCAACCACCTGCTGATCGAGACAGGCGAGGCCAAAGTCCTCGTCGATGTCGGCTCCGGCAACCGCTGGTTTGACACAACAGGTCGCCTTGTGAGCAACCTTGAGGCCGCAGGCCTCACGCCGTCAGACATCACCCATGTCGTCATCACCCACGCCCACCCCGATCACATCTGGGGCATCCGCGATGACTTTGACGAGCCGCTCTTCCCTGATGCCGAATACATCATCGGCGAGGCTGAATACACCTACTGGAGCCAGGACGGACTGGCCGACCGTGTCGCTCCCGAAGAGCTGCAGTTCGTTGCGGGCGCGGTCAACAGCTTCGCCACAGAAGGTGTCGAGTGGACAATGGCTGGTGAGGGCTACGAAGTCGTCCCGGGCGTCACACTTATCAGCACGCCGGGTCACACACCGGGCCACATGTCGGTGCGCCTCGAGAGCGGCGATCAGTCCCTGATAGCCCTCGGCGATGCCATGAGCCATGCCTGGACAAACTTCGCCCAGCCCACATGGTTCAACGGCTTTGACTCTGACGGCGAACAAACCGTCAAAACCCGCCTAGCCCTCCTTGACATGGCCGCAACCGACCGTGTCGCGCTGCTGGGCTACCACTTCCCCTTCCCGGGCGTCGGCCACGTCATGCGCGATGGCGACGCCTATCGCTTCGTGCCGAGCCTCTGGCAGTTCTGAGGGGGTAGGGCGGGAATGTTTCCCTACCAAAGATGAGAAACAGCCTTGCTGGAAGAAAGTGCTCTGTCGGGCTTAGTGCGTCGAGTGGCGGCTTTGAGCCGAGTGTAATCGAAGCTACGCTATAGACGAACGGCCGCAATGCGCAGATAGTAGGCTTTGCAAAGTTCTGAAATTAAACGGCAATGTAGCCCCAGTTGATATGCGCCTGCTTTGTAAAGGTTACCAAAGAACCTCCAATCTCCTCCCCGTTAACAGTGAACCTTCGGATAGACGCAAGCATAATGTCTTTCTTGAAAGGTATGTGAATTGCTTTGGCCGTCCTATTATTAATTCTTGTCGCCAAAGTACTCGGCCACCTGCTGCTAAGAGCCCTTGGTTCTAGGATCGAATTGAAACCTGCATATGCAACGATCAGCGGAAGCTTATAGACGTCCACAGCTCTCTCAATTTCCCATGACAGCAGGCTTCCGCTTTTCCGCGTGTCAGCCGAAATAATCACCACCATGTTTTTGGACACAACAAGTCGTTGGCGAATGCTAACTTTCAGTGTTTCCAGTTTACTTGTGTCGCGAACTGCGCTTGCTTTCTCATGACTGTTTACAAACTTGAAATCGATACCTTTGGCGGCATTCCAGCCTTGAACTACTGTGTAGTATTTTAGGTCAGACTTGCTGCGGTCTGCTTGTCCAAGGCCGTCAAAAGCAAAGTATGTGCCGGTTCTATTTGCCATTGGACCAGTTCCTAACGTGGTTCTTCAAATTGATTTCATGCGCCTTGTCCTCAGGGAGAACGATCTTGATTTCCCCTGTGACACGACCGTGTAGGCTCTCTTCCAAGACGGCGGT
Source organism: Lentibacter sp. XHP0401 (assembly GCF_025751535.1). Taxonomy (GTDB): domain Bacteria; phylum Pseudomonadota; class Alphaproteobacteria; order Rhodobacterales; family Rhodobacteraceae; genus Lentibacter. The sequence continues at coordinate 58,529 of NZ_JAOWLC010000012.1, forward strand.
GATGATAAGGTCAACGAGTACAGAGATCTTAACTCCAACTCTGGACATTCCCGATCCCATGAGCGGAATAACTAAGGGTTCCATTGAACACGCTGCGCGCGCTTCATCAACCATTCCACGAACCGCACAGATCAGCATCTCAGCATTTGCTTTTGTCACGTTGCTTTGGGCATCCGTTTTTCCGAGCGCGACAAACAAGAACTTTTGGGTCTCGGTGCAGGCACGAACAGTAGTTCCAATTGGATATCGCTTCCGGTTACCCTTCGAGCGACTCTCTGTATGCCCTTCGATTTTTCTCAGTGACCCAGAGATTTGTTTTTCCCAATCATGTCGATTGTTCGTCCAATATTTGTTGAGGACAAAGCCGTGCAGGGATCGTGACGATACCAAGTCTTCGTCAACTATGCTGTCAAAAAAGTCGTTTGCTCCAATTGCCTTCCAGCCAGTCTCAGCGAGCAAGTCTCCAAATTTGATAATGATTTTGGTATCGTTGTTTGGGTTTGGAACCTGAACTTCGCGTTTTAAGAATCCACTGAGCCAGTAACCGTCCAGAAAGAAGAAACCCAAACCGGGCAGGACTCCCACGGCGAGAAAACACAGAAAGGGAATCCTAATGTTGCCATCGGTCAAAACCTCGTAAGCTTCGAGCGAAAGGAAGATCGCACCAAATGAACCTAGGATCGAGCGAGCAAATTCTCGCCAGTGTTCAAGAAGCCATTTCAATGTTTAGCACCAATTCTGTAAATTAACTCTGTTATATGTACGCGTTGGCCCGTCTCAAGGCAACTTGAAGCCTCTGTTGGATTGGCAACAACTTTGGGTTATACCAAACAGTCAAAGACCAATGTCCCCTTCAGGCTGAGAGCGGTCATTCCCCCACAAGAAGTGAAAGCCCACTCCGTCCGCGCAGCAAACCTCATTCTCTTTTTTTCGCAATGAATGTCGTCAGTCAAATCCCGCCACGTCGATGTCTATCCCGCCCTTTCCCCACCCCGCCACGCAAACCTCTGGCCAATCTCGTAGCCTTGCGTTACTCCCGTTGGCGCAAGGAATGAGGCCAACCATGAGCGATGCATACACCACCCCCGGACCGCTGGAAGCGAGCCTGAAAGACGCGATCTCCCCGATTGAAGAGATCATTGCCGCTGCCCGCGCGGGCGAAATGTTTGTGCTGGTCGATCATGAAGACCGAGAAAACGAGGGCGACCTTGTCATCGTCGCCGAGTTCGCCGATGCCGCAGCGGTTAATTTCATGGCCACCCATGGCCGCGGCCTCATCTGCCTGCCGATGACATCCGAGCGCATTGACCGCCTCGGCTTGCCTATGATGGCTGTCAACAACTCCTCGCGTCACGAAACGGCCTTCACCGTCTCCATCGAGGCCCGCGAAGGTGTGACCACAGGCATCTCCGCCGCCGACCGCGCCCTCACGATCGAAGTTGCGATCAACGAGCAGAACACCTCCGCCGCTATCGCCACGCCGGGGCACGTCTTCCCGCTACGCGCCCGCAACGGCGGCGTGCTCGTGCGCGCAGGTCACACGGAAGCGGCGGTTGATATCGCCCGCCTCGCAGGCTGCAAGCCCGCAGGCGTCATCTGCGAGATCATGAAAGATGATGGCACAATGGCCCGCTTGGCCGACCTCGTCGAATTTGCGGCGCAACACGGCCTCAAGATCGGGACGATCTCCGATCTCATCGCCTACCGCCACACCCACGACAACCTTGTCACCGAAACGCGCCGGCAGCCTGTCACCTCCGAGTTCGGTGGCACATGGGACATGCGCGTTTTCACCGACCAGATCAGCGGAACCGAGCATATCGCGCTGATCAAAGGCGATATCAGCACCTCCGAGCCGGTCCTTGTGCGCACCCATGCTCTCAACGAGCTTGAAGATGTCCTCGGCCTTGGCCCGGCACCTTCGGACGAGTTGCACAAAGCCATGCGCATCGTCGCCGCCGAAGGCCGCGGCGCTGTTCTTCTCTTCCGCGAGCCGCACCCGCGCCTCACCTTTGCCGAAGATGAAGACGCCCCCCGCATCATCAAGCACACGGGCCTTGGCAGCCAGATCCTCGCCAGCCTCGGCATCACCGAGATGACCCTGCTCACCAACTCCCCGCAAACCGTCTATGTCGGGATCGACGCCTACGGCCTCTCGATCACCGGCACACGCCCGATCTCCGAGGTCTAATCATGGCAAGCTCCCAATCGCACTACATTCTGCCGCGCCCCACATTCGAGGCCCCCGTCAAGCTCCTCATCGTGGTCGCGCCCTATTACCGCGATATCACCAATGATCTCATCTCCGGTGCCCGCGCCGAGGCCAAAGCCGCAGGCGCCACTCTTGATGTCATCGAAGTGCCCGGCGCGCTGGAAATCCCGACAACCATAGCCATGGCCGAGCGCCTCTCGAATTACGATGGCTATGTGGCGCTGGGCTGCGTCATCCGCGGCGCAACCACGCATTATGAGACTGTCTGCAACGACAGCTCCCGCGCGCTCACGCTGCTTGGCCTGCAAGGCCTGCTCATAGGCAACGGCATCCTCACAGTCGAGAGCATGGCTCAGGCCGAAGAGCGTGCAAACCCCGCCGATATGAACAAAGGCGGCGGAGCCGCCGCTGCGGCCTTGCATCTTATCGCCCTCGCTCGTAAGTGGGGCGGCCAGCGCGGCACTCCCGGCTTCAAACCCGAGTCCGAAGAGTATCAGCTGGCCCAAGCTAACAAAGGCAACCCTACCGCATGACGCTCTCAGGCAACCAGAAACGCAAAATGAAATCTGCCGCACGGCTCTACGCCGTGCAGGCGCTCTTTCAAATGGAATACTCGCATCAAACGGTCGAGTCGGTCATGGCCGAGTTTGAAGAGCACCGCTTTGGGGCATCCTACGATGAAGGCGATATGCAGGAGGGCGACGCCGCTCTCTTCGCACTGCTGATGGAAAACGCGGTCAACTACCAGGCCGCAATCGACCAGATGACAGACCGCGCCCTCGTTGCCAAATGGCCCCTTGGCCGGATTGATCCAACTCTGCGCGCGCTTTTCCGCGCCGCAGGCGCCGAGATCACACAGTCCGAAACACCCCCCAAGGTGGTGATCACCGAGTTTGTCGATATCGCCCGCGCCTTCCACCCTGATGGCAAAGAGGCAAGCTTTGTAAACGCTGTGCTTGATCACATGGCCCGCGAGGCCCGCCCCGAGGCGTTCTAAGCGTTTCAGGCCTAGCAAAGCGCCTTCACTGCGCCTACATCTACCCTATGAAACACTTCTCCCTCCTCGATCTTTCCCCTGTTCCCGAAGGCCAGACCACGGCGGACGCGCTCCACAATACAATCAGCCTTGCCCAAGCGGCCGAGGAGGCTGGCTATCATCGCTACTGGCTCGCCGAGCATCACAACATGCCCGGTATCGCCAGCGCGGCCACGCCCGTTGTTATCGGTCAGGTCGCCCAAGCCACCAAACACATGCGCATCGGGGCAGGCGGCATGATGCTCCCCAACCACGCGCCGCTCGTTGTCGCCGAGCACTTCGGCACGCTGGCCACATTCTTCCCCGGCAGAATCGACCTTGGCCTTGGCCGCGCACCGGGAACCGATATGGAAACCGCCCGCGCCCTGCGCCGCCATATGGCCCCCGAAGACAGCTTCCCGACCGATGTGCAGGAGCTTATCGCCTACTTTGGCGAGACGTCTTCGGCCCGTGTCCGTGCCATTCCGGGGGAAGGCACCCATGTTCCGGTCTGGATTCTCGGCTCCTCGCTCTACGGCGCACAGCTCGCCGCCATGCTCGGGCTGCCATATGCTTTCGCCTCTCATTTCGCCCCCGCGATGTTGGAGGAAGCGCTCTATATATACCGCCGCAGCTTCCGCCCCTCGGTCCACCTTGAGGCGCCCTACACCATGGTCGCCGCAGGTGCCTGCGCCGCTGATACCGATGAAGAGGCGGCGTATCTTCGCACGTCACAGCTGCTCGCCTTTGCCCGCCTGCGCACAGGCAAGCCCGGCAAGCTGCCGCTTCCCGTTGAAAATGTTGAGGCCGAAATCCCGCCGCAAATTCTCGCGGGCGTGCATCAGGCGCTTGGTTGCTCGGCCACGGGCGCGCCCGAAGCGGTCAAATCACAACTTGCTGCGATCATGGATCAGCACAAACCCGATGAACTTATGGTCACAGGTATGATCCACGATCACGCTGCGCGGGTTAAATCCTTCCAGATCGTTGCGAAAGCGCTCAAATCTCTCCAAGACGACCGCGCGCTGGCTTAACCGTTCCGTATGGGGCGGGCGAGCCCACCAGCCACAGCCAACCTCCGCGCGCTCCGTTATCTTAATTTATCTTAACTTTTAGTGATTCACGCGGTGCACGCAGGGTGCACGGGGTGTGCACGCATATCACCCCCCTGGAATCAGCCCCGGATAGCGGCGTTAACCATGGCTTACGCTCCGTTAATTGATCCGCGAAACCACGAATTCTGCGATTTCGTCGAGCATCTCCCGAACAGGGTGTGCAGGCATCACGGTAAGCGCCGCACGCGCCTTGGCGGCATAGCTCAAAGCATCGTGCCGCGCAGCTTCCAAAGCGCCATGTTTTTCAAGCAATTCAATGGCTTGCTCAAGGTCTCCGTCGCGCTGGTCACCTTTCTCTATGGTGCGGCTCCAAAAGGCGCGCTCCTCGGCATTGGCCAAAGCGACCGCCTTGATAACAGGCAGGGTCAGCTTACGCTCGCGGAAATCATCGCCCACATTTTTACCTGTCGCGCCGGAAAACCCTTTGTAATCAAGTAGATCATCCACAATCTGAAAGGCAATCCCAAGCGCGTCCCCATAATCAAACAGCGCTTGCACTTGCGCTTCGGGAGCGCCTGCAATCACTCCGCCAACCTCTGTCGCCGCCGAGAACAGCGCCGCCGTTTTGCCCCGCACTACCTGCAAATAGATCGCTTCTGTGGTGGCCAGATCTTGCGCCGCCGTCAGCTGCAAAACCTCGCCTTCCGCAATCGTCGCAGAGGCATTCGCAAGGATATCAAGTACCCGCAAAGAGCCTGTTTCCACCATCAACTGAAACGAGCGTGAAAACAGGTAGTCGCCCACAAGGACAGAACTTTTATTGTCCCACAATAGGTTAGCTGTGGGGCGTCCACGCCGTTTCTCGCTTTCGTCCACCACATCGTCATGCAAAAGCGTGGCTGTATGGATAAACTCCACAGTCGCCGCCAGATGCACATGATAGGGGCCGCCGTAGCCGCAGAGCTCTGCTGCCGCGAGCGTCAGCATGGGGCGCAAACGCTTGCCGCCGGCCTCGACCAGATGCTGCGTTACCTCAGGAATTCGAGGTGCATGTTCCGAGGCCATCCGCTCGCGGATCAAGACGTTCACCGCCTCCATGCTTGCAGCCAAATGGGAGGCGAGTTTTTCGTGCGGTTTGTTTGTTGTCTCGTTCAAGCTCTTCACGCTCCCGTCAGACACCTCGACATTCGCCGCCGAATGGTCATATTCACTTTATGAAACAGCTTCTTAGCACAAACAATCTTGCCGATCTGGCCTTCGCCCAAGCTCTGCTTCAGGGCGAGGGTATAGCCGTGTTTGAAATGGACGTAAATATGAGCGTGCTCGAAGGCAGCATCGGAATTTTCCCGCGCCGTCTGATGGTTGCGGATGATGAGTATGACGACGCCGCTCAAACCCTGCGCGACAACGGGCTTGAGCCGTATGAGCACGTCTGAGCTCACCCACGATGCCTTTCTGGGCGGGCGCTTAAAGCTTTGGCAACCAAAGCAGGGCTACCGTGCAGGCGTCGATCCCGTTCTGCTGGCCGCCACTATCTCCGCCAAAGCAGGTGAAAGCGTGCTTGATCTGGGCTGCGGAGCAGGGGCCGCGGCGCTCTGCCTCGGCACCCGAATTGAAGGCCTGGACCTGCACGGTTTGGAAATTCAACCGTTTTACGCGGATTTGGCGCTGAAAAACGCCTCGGAGAACAGAATCGCATTAACGGTTCATCGAGGCAACGTTAATGAAATGCCGGCAAGTTTGAAGGAACGGCGCTTTAATCACGTGTTAACCAACCCGCCATATTTTGATCGTGGGACAGGTTCCAAGGCGCCCGACGAAGGCCGCGAAACCGCTCTCGGTGGGGCGTCTCTCCCCCTTTGGCTTGAAGCTGCCGCCCGCCGGCTTGCGCCCAAAGGCTACCTTACGCTGATTTGTCGCACCGAACGTGTGCCAGAGCTTCTGACGGCGCTGCCAGACTATCTCGGCTCAATCGAGCTTTGGCCCATCTTGCCCCGCACGGAGCAAGCTTCACAACTGGTGCTTTTACGGGCCCGTCATAGCGGAAAAGCCGCTTTTCGCCTTCATGCAGGGCTCGTAATGCACGAAGGCACGCGGCATATGAGAGACGCTGAAAGCTATGCTCCGAATGTCAGCGCAGTGCTCAGAAATGCAGCCGCATTGCCATTTCCGAAGATTTGACAGCATTTTATTGCTCATCCTCTCGCAACTGCGGCGTGACTTATTATGTTTGATATGCTCGACTGAGAACGCAACATATTGAGAGGAGATTGCAATGAGCTTGAACGGACACGTAGAAGAACTGAAAAGAAAGCACCAAACCCTCTCCGACCGTGTGGAACTCCTTCAACGCACACCAAGCGCAACAGATTCAGAGATTGCTGAACTGAAGAAGCAAAAGCTGAAAATTAAAGAACAAATTTCCCGTTTTGAAGCCACGGCTGGCTGAAACAGGTAATATCTGGCCCACAACGCGCCCCTGAAATTCGGGGCGCGTTTTTTAGTTAGACTCACATGAAAAGGCCGCCCCTTTCGGCGCGGCCTTAAAGCTCTCTCTTGAAAATGTCTTAGACGAAAAACTGCCCGCCATTCGCAGAGATTGTGGACCCGTTGATAAAGCCCGCATCATCGGAGGCAAGGAAGGCCACGCAGCGCGCGATTTCTTCGGGCTCACCAAGACGACCTGCCGGAATCTGGCCAATAATGGATTCCCGGACTTTTTCAGGAACTGCCATAACCATTTCAGTCGCAATATAACCCGGGCAAATCGCATTTGCCGTGATGCCCGCGCGCGCGCCCTCTTGGGCGAGTGACTTCACGATACCAAGATCACCTGCTTTGGTCGCTGCATAGTTGACTTGAGCAAACTGCCCCTTCTGACCGTTGATGGAACTGATAACAATTACGCGGCCAAACTTGCGCTCGCGCATACCGTTCCAGACAGGGTGCACTGTGTTAAAAACGCCAGTCAGGTTGGTGTCGATCACCTCGTGCCATTGCTGTGGTGTCATCTTGTGAAACGGCGCATCACGGGTGATGCCCGCATTGGCGACGACCACATCGACAGGCCCGACTTCGGCTTCGACCTTGGCGATACCCGCAACAGATTCGTCATAGTCTGCTACGTTCCACTTGTAGGTTTTGATGCCGGTTTCAGCAGTAAACGCCGCTGCCGCTTCATCGTTGCCAGCATAGGTTGCAGCCACATTGTAGCCTTCCGCCTTAAGCGCTTTTGAAATTGCCGCGCCAATTCCGCGTGAGCCGCCCGTGACCAGTGCCGTTCGTGCCATGATGTTTTCCTCCAAGTTTTTGCCAGCGTAATCCTGTTACCCAATTAGTCTATTTTAGGCAATATTATTGCGCAAGCAGATAGGTGGGCATTATGAAATTGGAGCGCCCCCTAAAGAGCGCCCCAACTTAGAAAACCAGAATAGTAAACGTGTTGGCCGGTTACGGGCGCTCAACACAGAGAGCAACGCCCATGCCGCCACCGATGCAGAGGGTCGCAAGACCTTTTTTCGCGCCCCGGCGCTGCATTTCAAACAACAGCGTGTTGAGAACACGGCAGCCCGAGGCTCCGATCGGATGGCCAATGGCAATCGCCCCGCCGTTGACGTTTACGATCTCGGGGTCCCAGCCCATCTCTTTGTTTACGGCACATGCTTGAGCAGCGAAGGCCTCGTTGGCTTCGACAAGGTCCAGATCACTCACGCTCCAGCCGGCTTTGTCGAGTGCTTTACGGCTTGCATAAACTGGGCCGACACCCATGATGGACGGGTCGAGACCGACGGTTGCGTAAGACGCAATGCGCGCGAGTGGCTCAATGCCGCGTTTTTCGGCATTGTTAGCGCTCATCAAAAGAACACCAGCTGCACCATCATTGAGGCCCGAAGCGTTGGCCGCTGTTACTGAACCGTCTTTGGTAAAGGCGGGGCGCAATTTTTGCATGGCCTCCATTGTTGCGCCGTGGCGGATGTATTCGTCCGCATCGACAACGATGTCACCTTTTCGTGTCTTAACCGTAAATGCCGCGATCTCGTCAGCAAATTTGCCAGCTTTTTGGGCCGCTTCGGCCTTGTTTTGTGAGGCGACAGCAAATCTGTCTTGCTCATCGCGGCTGATTTGCCATTTCTCAGCAACGTTTTCGGCTGTCTGGCCCATGTGGTAGCCGTTAAAGGCATCCCAAAGACCGTCACGGATCATGCTGTCAATATAGCTGACATCGCCCATTTTCGTTCCGTTGCGCAGATGTGCGACGTGGGGGCTGAGCGACATGCTTTCTTGCCCGCCAGCCGCCACGATATCGGCATCGCCCAGTTGAATATGTTGTGCGCCGAGAGCCACGGCGCGAAGCCCCGAGCCGCAGACCTGATTGATGCTCCAGGCAGAGCTCTCGATCGGAAGGCCAGCGTTGACATGGGCTTGGCGAGCAGGGTTTTGCCCTTGTCCGGCGGTGAGAACCTGCCCGAGAATAGTTTCGGAGACTTCATCCTTTTCAATGCCTGCGCGCTCGACGATGGCTTGCAAGACAGCTGCGCCAAGGTCATGCGCGGGGGTATTGGCAAACGAGCCAGTGAAAGAGCCAACCGCGGTGCGGGCGGCAGAGGCGATTACGACGTTGGTCATGACGTTCCTTTCCCATGAAAAAGCCCAGTCGCACCTGCGGCCAGAGCTGTTGGGCAAGGCATATCTTATTTGTTTCAACGCGACAACATACCAGGGCAGGCGAAGCGACGCAGGGTCAGGCGCGCCGCGATTCTGGTTCGGGGCGCTCCCATACCGGTCTTACCGTGGGTGCGGCGAAGTAGTAGCCTTGCAGGCAGTTGATGCCCATTTCAGCAAGGAAAGCAGCATCTTCGCGGTTTTCTACGAACTCGGCGACTGTAAGCATATCGAACTGCTCGGCAATTGCTTGTAGCGCACCGGTAAGCACCTGATTGTCGTGGTTCTGGCTGATTCCGCGAATGAACTGCCCGTCAATTTTGAGTATGTCGAAGTAGAAATCGCGTAAGTAGCGGAAGGATGTATAGCCAGCGCCAAAGTCATCAAGCGCGAAACTAACCCCCTTGGATTGCAGATCGCTCATGAAAGTGACCACCAGCTCAGGCACGGTCATGGCCGAACTTTCTGTGATTTCGAGAATCAGGCGCTCGCCCACTGTGGCGTTGCGCTGCAGACCTTGTCGCAAAGTGCGCATCCAGCGCGGATAGCCGATGGAGCGCGCGGACATGTTGATGGAGAGGCGCAACTCGTGTTGGTGGGCGAGGGTGCGCAGGCCCTTCTCCAGAGCGATGCAATCCATGATGCGGCCGAGCTCTGTTGTCTCGATTTCGGTGATGAACTCTTTGGCTGGAATGATCCGCCCAGTCTCGTCCGTCAGGCGCAGAAGGGCTTCATAAAAAGCTATCTTATCAGGTGCTTTTGCCTGAACGATTGGTTGGTAGGCGAGCAAAACCTGCTTGTTGCGGAGGGCGATTTCGACCATTTGCATGACTGATTTGTCGCGGGCTGCGACCGCGTAACCAAGCGGATTGATGGCTTCGTTGGCAGTAGCCTTGTAAAGCTTGTTTCTGTTGTTCATCGTAGCGCTCCCACGTGATGCCTGGTGAGCGGGAAGGTTTGCAGCCTATTTGCTAACAAGCGTTTAAGTGGCAGGATCGTCTAAAATTGAGCAGAGCTTTGAAACCGAGGGAGAAACACGTGGAAAGATGTGGCTGGCACGGGGATGATCCCGAGTATGTGAGGTATCATGACGAGGAGTGGGGCGTGCCCGAACGGGACAGCCGCGCGCTTTGGGAAAAGCTCGTGCTTGACGGCTTTCAGGCGGGGCTGAGCTGGCTTACGATCCTGCGCAAACGTGATAATTTCCGTGAGGCTTTTCATGAGTTTAACCCAGAAATAATTGCCGAGTGGGGCGAGGATGATGTGCTGCGATTGCTGGCGAACGAGGGCATCATTCGCCATCGTGGCAAGATCGAGGCGACGATCACAAATGCCCGTGCTTATCTTGAAATCGAAGCCACTGAAGGCTTCTCGACCTACTGCTGGAGCTTTGTTGGCGGGGAGCCTTTGCACAACGTCTGGGGGCGTTTGGGAGAGGTTCCGCCGCAGACGGAAATCTCGCAAAAATTTTCCAAAGATTTGAAGAAACGTGGGTTTAAATTTTGTGGGCCGACTATTGTTTATGCATGGATGGAGGCTTGCGGGCTTGTGAATGATCACCTCACAACCTGTTTTCGGCATGACGAGGTCAAACGTCTTTAGGCGGCGACGCGACCGTGTGGCAAGCAGTATGGCAACCTGTAGGGCAGGTTGTATGGACAGTGGAAGACGTTTTGAGCGCTAAGATATGCTCTGCGCTTCAGCCTTTGGCAGTGCCCACAAATGCATCAATTAGCTCTTCGGTGATCGACCAGTCGCAGACCAGACGGCAGGGCAAAGGCTCATCCGCATCTCCGATGTCTACATCACCCGCGAGCACATAGTAGCGCGCCCCGGCTGCGGCGAGGCGTTGATGTGCGGCGCGAGGCAATTCGGCGAAGATGATGTTGGCATCGGGCCGGTTGGTGATCCGCGCACCTGCAACTTCATTGAGACCCGCAGCCAGCCGTGCGCAGTTGGCGTTGGCCTGTTTGGCGGAAGTGAGCCAGAGATCATTGATCAGATAGGCCAGCATCTGCGCCGAGAGGTAGCGGTGTTTGGAGAACAGATGCGCCCCCCGTTTGCGGCGCAATTCGAATTCCCATGCTTTGGCCGGGTCAAAGAAGATAACCGCTTCAACGCCCATGCAGCCATTCTTAGTGCCGCCGAAGGACACAACATCAACGCCGGATTTCCATGTCATCTCGGCGGCTGTGCAGCCGAGAGCCGCTTGCGCATTGGCAAAGCGCGCGCCGTCAAGATGCACGCCAAGGCCGTAGGATTTTGCCACATCAGCCAGAGCCTTGATTTCGGCAAGGGTGTGCACCGCGCCGCGCTCGGTCACCTGGGTGATCGAGACGGGGCCGCGCTGCGGGCCGTGAACGCCGCGGGTTTGTTCTGATTCGATGCTGGCGCGCAGGGCGTCAGGTGTCATCTGGTCGCTCGTGCCGACAATCGTAAGCTTCGCCCCGCCCGAGTAGAACTCGGGCGCGTTGCATTCGTCTTCGTGGATGTGGGCTGTAGGTGAGCAAAACACCGTCTCGTAAGGCGCGCACATGGTGGCCAGCGCCAGCGAGTTTGCCGCTGTGCCCGTGGCGACAAGGTAGACAGCCGCGTCCGGTGCTTCAAAGAGAGTGCGGATGCGGGCGCGGACCTCGTCCATGATCGTGTCGGCGCCATATGGCATGGCGTAACCCTCGTTGGCGGCCGATATGGCTGCCATCACTTCGGGGTGGGCGGGGCCGGAATTGTCGGAGGCAAAAAACATCAGCGCGGTTCCTCTATTATGTGGTCTTCCCAGTCGTCTTCGGAGATTTCAAATTCGGGCACGGTGCGGTGCAGCATGGAAACTCCTGCCGCATGTACGCTTTCGGCAGTGCCGCTTATGAGCGGATGCCAGTCAAAGAGCGGCTTGCCTTGCCACAGGAGCTTGTAGGCGCAGGTTTCGGGCATCCAGTAGATATGCCCCTCGAGGTTTTCGGCCGTAAGGCTGATGCACTCGGGCACGAACTGGTGGCGCGTTTCATATTGGGCGCAGCGGCAGGTTGTGTCATCAAACAGGCGGCAAGCAACGCGGGTGAGGGCAACGTCGCCAGTATCTTCATCTTCAAGCTTGTTGAGGCAGCATTTGCCGCAACCATCGCAAAGGGCTTCCCATTCTTTGGCACTCAACTCGGCGAGCTTTTTGCGCTCCCAGAATTTGGGGGCGAGGCCGTCGCGGGCGATCGGGTCTTTGGGCTCGTTCATAGCTTGCTCAGGATGCTGCGGGCGAGATCGCAATCGGCATGCATCTGGGCGATGAAGGCCTCAAGGCTCTCGAATGTTTCTTCGGGGCGCAGATACTCGACCAGCGCCACAGAGAGCGTTTCGCCGTAGAGATCGCCTTTGAAATCAAAAATGTAAGTTTCAAGATTGGGGGTGTTCTCGCCAAACATCGGCCGTGTGCCAAGCGAGGCTGCGCCAGTATAGCTGCCTTTGTGGGGGCCAGACAGAACATCAACTTCCACAGCGTAAACGCCGAATTTGGGCAAGTGCAGGTTGGTGAGGTGCATATTGGCTGTCGGGAAGCCGAGTTCACGGCCACGCTTTGCGCCATGCTGCACCGCGCCTTCAAATCTGTGCCAATGGCCGAGCATGGCGGCTGCATCGCGCGGTCGACCCTCGGACAGGGCCGTGCGGATGGCTGTGGAGGAGACCTGAGCATCTTGCGCGGCGACAAGTTTGGCGACGGTGACGCCAAAGCCCATCTCTGCGCCAAAGCGTGTGAGGTCTTCCGCTGTGCCAGCGCGGGCTTTGCCAAAGCGGAAGTCTTCCCCGATGACGACATGGGCAAGGCCCAACCCTTTGCCGATCACGTCACGGGCGAAGGATTCCGGCGTGAGGGCTGCCAGCTCGGCATTAAAGGGCAGTTCATAGAGCATTTTGACGCCCAATTTGGCGAGCCTGTTCTGCCGTGCTTCTGGGCTCATCAGGCGGAAGGCGGGGGCATCGGGCGCAAAAAAGGCGCGCGGGTGCGGCTCGAATGTGAGCACACCGAGAGGTGCATCTGTGGCCTCGCCTGCACCGCGAGCGATGTTGATCACCGACTGGTGGCCAAGGTGCACACCGTCAAAGTTGCCGATGGCAACGGAAGCGCCACGGTCTTTTGCCGCGACGTTTTGATATGAGCGGATCACTCGCATAGCGCTTGGGTAGCCTTAGGCGGGGCGGGGCGCAAGAGGGCAGGGCATTGCGGCACTAACCGTTTTTGCAAAGGTTTGGCAGGAGGCGTTCGAATTGTTGCCAGCGTCCGATAGAGCTTGTGTTTACGGGGCGGCGGGCCTGCGCGTAGCTTGCTGTGCGAATAGCGCCTTTGGCTTGGCTGAGATCGGCAACATCAAGTGGCGGCAGACCGCAATAGGCGGTGATTCTGTCGAGTTCGCTTTGTGGCTCGCGCACGAGGTTTTCATAGGACACGCGCAGGAACGGCACACCGCGGCTTTCCCATCCCGCAATCTGGGCTTCAAACAAGTCAAGCTTTTGCATGAGCCAGTCCTCGCGGAAAGTGAAGTTCATCGGCCCTGCGTTGAAATATGAGGTGAAGGCGGAGGCTGCCACATCGCGGCGGTCACGCTCCATCACGATGAGTTTGGCATTTGGGAAAGCGCGCATGATCCATCCGAGATAGAGTGCGTTGACGGGCATTTTATCAAGCGTGAAGGCCGCATCAGGGACAAGCGACTGAAGCGCAGAGTAAGCACTGCGCAAGGTTGCGAGTTCGGTTGTGCCATGGGGGAGAGTGGTGCGGAAATGGCGGCTGACGGTGGCTGCTTCGCCGAGGCTGCTGACCTCAGGAGAGGCGGAGAGCAGGCGATCAAGCAAGGTTGTGCCGGAGCGGATCATGCCTGTGATGAAGATCGGCGTGGGTGTGTGAGGCGCGGTTTCGGCTTCCGGCAGGGTATCGAACGCCTCAAACACCTGAGCTTGGGCCTTGGCATCGGCCGCGTGATCATAGAGGCGGTCTTTGGCATAAAACGCATTGGCTGCTCCGAGGGCCGCGAGAAAAGCGGCTGTGTCACCGCGCTTTTCTGCCAGATGCGCTTGAGCCATGGCGACATGGCCTTTCTCCGTGGGGCTGCGCGCCGCTTTTTCGAGAGTTTTGGCGGTGTTTTCCAAACCAGCGGCGTCTGCGCCTTTGACTGTTGGCAGGCTTGCCAGCGCGCTGAAGGCTTCAAAACGCTGTTCCTGTGCTGTGAGCAAGGCGTGAAAGCCCTGCGCGGCCTCGTCAAACGCGCCGCTTTCGAGCTGTCGCCACGCCAGATTGAACCGCTGCGCAGGGTCTTGCGGAGCGAGGGCGAGGCCCGCTTTGGCCGCCTTGAGCGCAGCGGCTTCCTGATTGGTGAAGGCATAGCACTGGCTGAGCGCAGCCTTCGCCAAGGGTGTTTCTCCGGCTTGCTCATACGCCACGATGGCTTGCGGCAGATTGCCCTGCGCTTCATAAACGCGGCCAGCGAGGAAGTGTAACTCTTCCGTTAGCCCTGCCTCACTTGCGGCTTTTATGCGGGCTTGGGCGAGATCAAGCTCTTGGGTTTGCAGGCAAAGCTTGATTGCGGTTGTTTCAAACTGGCGGTCGTCAGGGAAGCGGGTACTGGCACGGTCGAGCATTTCAAGCGCGCGGGGAAATTGGCCAATGTCGGCCTCAACCAAGGCTGCATTCAAGTGGGCGGCGGCGGGTGCATTGCCGGTGTTGATCGCGCGGATAAAGCTGTTGCGCGCGTCTTTCGGCTTTTTCTGCTGAAGCGCGATGAGGCCAGCTGCGAAATGCAGATGCGCACTTTTAGGATGGGTCTTGAGCGCGAGCTTGACTTCTTTTTCAGCACGGCGGGGCGAGGCGGCGGCGCTTTGCAGGATGCGCGCACTCAGCGCATAGGCGGGATCGTTTTGCAAAGTGGCCTCGCGGATTTAGGGAGCTGAAACTGCGCCCTCTTGTGGCGCGAATTGGCCGCTCTGTCCACCTTGGCTTAGGGAAGGGTCAGTCGAACTTGCCTGAGGGAGCGAGCACGGTTGCCTCGCCGATGAGGACTTTCTTGCCGTTCACAAGGCAGCGGGTTTCAAGCTGCACGCGGCGCTTTGCCACGTCGATTCCGATCACTTCGACTTCGGCCAGAACGGTGTCGCCGGGGCGGACGGGGCCGAGGAACTTGAGTGTCTGGCCCATGTAAACCGTGCCGTGGCCCGGGAGCTGCTCGCCGATCACAGCCGAGATAAGGCCCGCTGTGAGCATACCATGGGCGATGCGGCCCTCAAAAATAGTGTCTTGGGCATAGGCATCATCAAGGTGAACCGGGTTTCTATCGGTCGAGACTTGCGCGAACATCTCGATGTCTTCATCGGTGACTGTTTTGCGCAGATGGCGCGTCATGCCCATCTCGATTTCTTCGATTGTGATGGTCCCGCGGGGCAGATTATCCAACATTGTGCCCTTCCTTTACGTGATATGGCTTGGTAACATTCGGGCGCTAAGCGGCCTTTGATTGAAACTTTATTACTTCGCAGTTGCAGAAAGATCAAGTGGAAACTCTGCTTCGGTCACTCAGTGGCGTCAACTTTGAACGCCCCACCAACCGAGTGTGTTGCGCAGGTGAGTGCGGATCGCGTCATGTGCCGCAGAGACGTCACGGGCCTCCAGTGCAGCAATGATATCAAGGTGTTCCCGCATGGCCGAGACGATACGGGCGGGCAAAAAGGGACGTGAATTCTGGATGATGGCGATTCTGTCACGATTTTCGGCATAAAGACGCGCCGCTAGTTGGGAGCCAATACCGGCAGCGAGCGTGTCGTGCAGCAATAGATCCGTTGAGATGGCGCGGGGGGACAGATCGGGGAAAGCTTCCTGTTCGGCTTCTTTCAAGAGCGACTCGTGGCTTTGCCGTAATGCACCGAGTGGCATCTCCGAGCCCCTTTCGATCAGGCAGCGTGCGCCCTCGCAATCAAACATGGCGCGCAGCTCGAGACAGTCGCGGGTTGTTTCCGGACCTGCGTCCATAACCATGATGCCGCGTTTTGGCAGGATGGTCAGAAGCCCTGTGGCTTCGGCTCGTTTTACGGCCTCGCGCACAGAAGAGATTGGCATATCGAGGCTTTCCACGAGCATCGGCATGGACAGGAATGTGCCACCTGCAAGCTCACCGCTGCGCAGCTGTTGAAGCAATGCAGACAAAGCTCGTTCGGTCTGAAGATCGGGTTTTTCTTTTGGCATTACGCCCCCTTGCAGGTTTTTTGAGTGCGGTAAAAATGGGCGGATGGCCTGCCTTATTGGCCTTGATTTGCAGGCAATTCAATAAACACTTACTTGGTTTCCCGATATATCTGCCAGAAGAAATTTCTTCTAACATGTTAGGTGCAATTTTTGATGATGTCGACATCAACAAAGCACCTGACTCAAGGGAGCCGCAAAACAGGTATCTCGGAGCGGGATCAACAGGGACAGAAACTGGAGAACAACATGGACAACTCAGGAGCGCATGGCGCGCAAGGGGACCACGACACGCTCAACCCCGTGAGCAAGGACCAAAAGACTTGGGGCTGGTTTGCTATTTTCAACATTTGGGCGAATGATGTTCAGTCGCTTTTTGGCTACACGCTTGTGGCATCTCTTTTCATATCATTTGGTGTGAGCGGCTGGACAGCCTTCACGGCGCTGATTGCTGCAGGATTGTTTGTGATGTTTCTTGTGAACCTCTCCGGCGCGGCAGGTGAAAAATACGGTATCCCTTATCCCGTTTTCGCGCGCGCCAGTATGGGCACGCAGGGTGCCAAGCTGCCCGCTATATTGCGGGCCATCACGGCTGTCTTCTGGTATGGTGTTCAGGTCTATTTCGCCTCGACTGCCATTTCCCTGCTCATCCGCTCGGTCACGGGCCTTGAGCCTGGAGCTCAGATGCTTGGCTTGGACGGGGTCGATTGGGTTGCGTTCCTGATCGTCTGGGCCTTTCACATCGTGATTTTCTGGCGCGGGATGGACTGGGTTGAAGGCTTCCTCAACTTTGCGGGACCGTTTGTTTATGCGGTTATGATCGGGCTTGTGATTGTGCTTTGGGTCAAATCGGACGGAATGCTTCTGAGTGAGGCGCGCACAATCTTTGCCAACCCGGAAGGCACATGGGGCACGGAGATTGCCGGTTTTGTGGCGATTGTCGGCACGATGGTGGCTTATTTTGCTGCTGTGATGATCAACTTCTCGGACTTCTCACGCTATGCCAAAGACAAGAGCGCGATGAAGAAGGGCAACCTTGCGGGCTTGCCTTTCAACATGATCCTGTTTTCGGCGCTGGCGCTTCTGACGACGGCTGGTGCGGCTGTGGTTTATGGTGAAAAGCTTATCAATCCGACCGATATTGTGGCGCGCACCGACTCGGTGTTGCTGGGTGTGATTGCGGCGATTACCTTTTTTGCAGCAACGGTTGGCATTAACCTTGTGGCCAACTTCATTCCTGCGGTGAACGGGATTGCCAACCTTGCGCCGAAGTCGATCAGCTTTCGCATGGCGGGGCTTATCACCTCGGGCTTTGCCCTGGTGATTGGCGGACTATGGACTGCGTTTATCAGTGAAGTCGGCATTGGCGGGTTTGTGAACACGCTGGGGGCCGTGCTTGCGCCTCTCTATGGCATCATGATTGTCGATTACTATCTCTTGCGCCGTGAAGAGCTGAACCGTGATGACCTCTACAACATGGAAGGTGGCGAGTATCACTATACAAACGGATGGAACAACACCGCGCTTGTCGCCATGGCGATTGCGGCGGTTTTCTCGATCGCGGCGGTTTGGGTTCCGGCGCTGGCTGTGTTGAGTGGTTATGCCTGGGTGATCGGCGCGCTGCTTGGCGGGATCGTTTTCTACATTATGAGCAACGGCAAGCGCTAAGCCCGAGAGCTTGGATGCTTCAGGAGCGGCCCGCCTTGTGCGGGCCGTTTCTATTTTTGCTCAGCGCAGGCGGCCTATGGCGAAGGTCGGTGTAACCATTGCTTTGGTTACAAAGGCGTCGAGGGCTTCTGCATCGGGCTGGTTGCCGGTTTTGGTTTCTGAAGCGGCGAGGCCACCTGTGATGAAGAGAGAGTCGATATCTTCGCCTTGCGCGCCCTGAATGTCGGTGTGGATGCCATCGCCGATGGCGAGGATGCGGCTGGTGTCGGCCTTGCTTCCGAGCGCTGCGAGGCGGCGGCGGGCCAGATCGTAGATTGGGGGATGGGGTTTGCCGAAGTAGAGGCTTTCGCCGCCCATCTCGGTGTAAAGCGCGGCCAAGGCTCCCGCGCACCATTCGCGCACCTCGCCACGGTCGACAACGATATCGGGGTTGGCGCAGAGTAGTTTCATGCCCTTTTGCTTGGCATAGAGAAAATCGGGGCGGTTCACAGCGGGATCTGCCATCGGGTCAAACGGGCCGCAGCAGACGATGCCTTCGGCCTCCGGCAAGGGGACCCGGGTGATATTCACAGGCTCATGGATGATCTCCATCGGCTCAAAGAAGCCTGCGTCGCGTTCCCATTCACCCATGAAATAGACCTTTTCCCCAACCATTCCGCGGAACATGGCGGCGCGCGCAGAATCACCCGAGCTTGCGATGCTGTCATAGGCATCGTCAGACACACCGAACTGGACAAGCTGGCTGGCGACGCCCTCACGAGGTTTGGGGGAGTTCGTGACAAGGATCACAATCCCGCCGCTGGCGCGATAGGCCTGAAGTGCGGCCACGGCCTCGGGGAATGCTTTGACGCCGTCATGGACGCAGCCCCATAGATCGACGAAGAGAGCGTCATATTGGGCAGAGATTTCGCTGAGAGCGGGGATGATACGGGTCATGGGGCAGGCTCCTTTAAGGCTTGAGAGTGTTATGGCAGGAGGGCGGGGGGTTGAAAAGAGGGGTTGCGCCGCAGCTTTGCTGCGTCGCGGTGGGCGGATTTTCTGCGAAAATCCGCAACAGAACTGCGAGAGTGGGGAAGCCTCTCCCAAGGGCGCGCCTATGGATAGCGCGGAGCCTCCGGCGGGGATATTTGGAGCAAGAAAAAGAGTTAGGGGGTTTTGAGGAAATGGGGTGTGAGCAATTCAGCCCATCGGGCATAGGCTGCCTCGGAAGGGTGAAAACCGTCTTCGGCGAGATATTCGGAGGCGAAGGGCAGGTCGAGCGGGATATGGGTGAGTGCCGTGCTGGCAGCGCAAAGCTGCGCGAGGGCATGATCAAGTCGTGCCGCATCGGCTCCGAGAATACGGCGCAGGGGCTGGGGCAGCAGCGAAAAATGCGCCATCGGTGGCAGACCCGAGCGATAGATGTGCTGTATTTCGAATTTGTGCTGCAGAAGGCTGTGCAGGGTTTGTTGTTGCTCAAGCCAGACCTTCGGGCGCACAAGGCGGGTGACATCGTTGACGCCGAGCACAACGAGGGCGGCATCAAACGCCTGAGCTGGCAGGGCATTTAGATGTGCGATGGTCAAGGCTGTGGTCGCGCCGGTTTTCGCCTCAAGCTGCCACGAGAAGTTATGTTGCACGCTTAGGCGTTCGCTGAGTTGGCCCGTAAGCGCACGCGTTTGGTGTGATGCGCCGACACCTGCTGCAGAGCTATCGCCAACAATGAGCAGGCGCAGGGGCGCACCCTGTCCCGCTTGGCCTGTGCGTGTGCCGTCGGGCTCGGGCAGTTGCAGCGCGCGGGCGCGCACTTGCAGCGCTTGAACGGCGAGGAGGGGAGATAGGGCAATTTTTGCGAGCATGAGAACGGCCATAAAGAGAAAAGGCGCCCCTGAATGGAGCGCCTTTTGATTGATTGGCAGCAGATCAGAGTTTGAGGCTTGGGATGATCTGTTTTTTGCGGCTCATGATACCTGGCAGAACGACCGCATCGCCAGAAACCGTTGCGCCGAAGCTTTTCTCGGCGAGTGTTTTGACCAGTTCGTTTGGCACAAGCAGCGTGGCTTCTTCGTTCAGGATATCGACCACAAAGAGCAGCACCTGATCCACGCCATCTTCTTTTGCAACGGATGCCAAGCTGTCGATCAGGCTTGCCTTGCGGCTGAGCACTGTCTCGGGCGCTGTGGTTTCGAGCACGGAGACGCGGAATTTCGTGCCGGCGACTTCGTATTCCTTGCTGTCCATGCGCAGAAGCTCGGCATCGGAGAAGGCGGAAACATCAGACTTGGCGGCAAACATTTCTGCGGCGTAGGCGGGGATATCGACACCCAGATCGCGTGCGAGCTGTTCGGCCACGGCCTTGTCGTGCGGTGTGGTTGTGGGTGAGCGGAACTCGAGCGTATCCGAGAGAATGCAGGTGAGAGCTGCGCCTTTGGCCCAGTCGGGCATTTTGACGGCGTCATCGCCCATGAGGTCGATCATCAAGGTGGCGGTGCAAGCGAGTGGGCGAATGGTGATCTCGATCGGGCCTTTTGTTTCAAGGCCGCCAACGAGCTTGTGGTGATCAATGATGGCCTGCACATCGGCGTTGTTCACACCTGCGGGCAGCTCGGCGGGGTTGTTTGTATCGACGATCACGCAGGGCTGGTCTTCATCCAGATCGGCGATAATGCGGGGCTTGGGGAGATCCCATTTTGCGAGCATGAAGGCAGCCTCGGTGTTGGGCTCGCCCAGAAGCACGGCTTCGGCGCTTTGGCCTTTGACTTCGTTGAGATACCACGCCCAGAGGATGGGCGAGCCTGTGCTGTCGGTGTCGGGGGATTTGTGGCCCAGAACGAGGGTTGTCATTACGGCTGCTCCTGCAAGATTAGACTGATTTGCGCGCCTTATAGGCTTATGATGCGGGCTTGTCACGAGGCCTTGCTCGGGGCAGATTACCTCCATGACAAAGTTGAAAGAAACCGAGCTCTACGCTCCTGTGAAAGCCTATCTTGAAGCCTTGGGCTATGATGTGAAAGGCGAGGTGGGTGCAGCCGATGTTGTGGCGCGGCGCGCGGGCGAGGAGCCGGTGATTGTGGAACTCAAGACCGGGTTCTCGCTTCAGCTTATGCATCAGGCCATTGCACGGCAAAGGCTGACGGACAGTGTGTATGTGGCTGTGCCGCGTTGGAAGGGGCGGGCAGGCTGGAAGGCGTTCAAAGCCAATGTCGGCTTGTGCAAGCGGCTTGCTTTGGGGGTTCTATCGGTAAACCTTGAAGACGGGACAGTGCAGGCACACAGCGACCCTGCGGCTTTTCAGCCGCGTAAGTCAAAGCCGAAGAAGGCCGCGTTGATGCGCGAGTTCGAGGCCCGCGAAGGTGATCCGAACGCTGGCGGCATGAGCCGCGAAACGATTATGACCGCTTATAGGCAGGGGGCTGAGAAATGCGCCCGCCATCTGGCTAAGCACGGGCCATGCCGCGGGCGCGATGTGAAGGCCGCAACCGGCGTTGAGCGGGCGACGATAATGATGCGCGCCAATTACTACGGTTGGTTTGAAAAAGCGGATAAAGGCGTTTATGCGCTGAGCTCTGTGGGGCGTGCGGCGATGAAGCCCTCAAGGTGATCTTGCGCTTGTGATTTCGTCAGACATGGTTAAAACTGGAGTGGATAACTTTTTGGAGCTGCCCCAATGACACGTAAATCCTTTTTCCTTTCTGCTGCTTCCCTTGCCATGGTTGCCAGCCTTTCTGCATGTGGCTCGCGCAACGCGGGTGAAAACCTTGTTCAGGTTCAAATGAGCGAAGCTTCTTATCAGAACCTTTACGGCGCACAAGCCAGAGGTTGCGACGATGTTGCAGGCGAAGGCTGTAACCCGGTAGCTTACTAAGCATAAGCAGGGAAGGCAGGGCTGAGCTCTTGTCAACATACCGAGCCTTGAGAAGCCTCCTAGCGGGGGCTTTTTGTTTTTATGAACGTGGCGACAAGTCTTACAATTTCGGGCGATAGGAGCGGGGTGATGATATGCCCCATGCCTTTGATCGGGTGGTATTCGCTGCCTTTGATGTGTTCGGCAATCTCGGCGCCAAGTTCGGGCGGGATGAGGGTGTCGTCCAGCCCGTGAATAACACAGCAGGGCATTTCGATTTTGTTCAAGGCGGGCCGCCTGTCGGGGGCGTTCATCGTGGCGAGAAGCTGGCGGTTGATACCAGCGGCCTTTGGGCCTCCTCGCAGGTAGGCGGCTCGGGCCTGCGCGCGAATGTAGGCTTCATCGGCAGGGTAACCGGGGCTGCCCCAGATACCGTATTCCGCCATCAGTGCATCTTCGGCCGCTTCAAGCGAGGCGTCATCACGCGCCACGAGCTGAGGCAAAAGCTCGGCTACAGCGCCGCGTTCGACGAGCGGGCGACAGGTTGTCATCACGATCGTATCTGTCAGGAGGCGCTCGGGATGGTGGAGAGCGAGAAGCTGGGCGATGGCTCCGCCCATGGAGATGCCGAAGATATGCGCGCGCTTGATGCCGAGCGCGTCCATGATTCCGATCACATCGGCTGCCATATCGGTAAGGGCGTAGGCCTCTTCGATGGCTTCGCCGCGCATGGCAGCTGCGATGATATCGTCGGCCTGCGAGAGCGCAGGGGCATCGTCAAAGCGTTGTGAAAGGCCGACATCGCGGTTGTCGAAAACGATGGTGCGAAAGCCTGCGGCGACAAAGCCGTTGATCAGGTTGTCGGGCCAGTGAACCAGCTGTGTGCCAAGCCCGCGAATAAGGATGAGGGCTGGGTTGGCTGCCTCGCCATGATCCTGCACTTCTAGGGTAATACCGTTGGCTTTGAGTTGCATGGATTATTCCTGATTGAGTTTGAGGCGGGTGATGGCGTAGCCCTCATTTGCAAGCAGGTTCAGCACACCGTTTTCACCGGGGAAATGCGCGGCGCCAACCACGACGAGGATATCTTTTTCAGGAGCGGCGAGCAGCTCGGAGCGCCATGCTGTGTTGCGGTTGGTGAGCAGAAGTTGCTCGAAGAGAGCAAAATCTTCGGCGGCATTTTCTCCGCCTGTTTCAAGGGAAAGTGCCTCGGTGTATTCCCAGATTAACGCGATTTCTTCGGCTATGTAACTTTGATAGAGTGTTTCGACCATATCGTCAGGATTGACCAGCTCAAGTAGCGAGAGCCGCAGAAATTCGATCTGCTTTTCGGAGGAGAAAGCATCAAAAAGCGTGGCGACGGTGCGGTAGTCTTCAATCGAGCGGGTGGGTAGCCCCTCTTCGGCGAGTGCCTCGGCGAGGGCGCGGTCAATGCCCAAATCGCCTTGCTGCATAAGGCGCATTTTGCAGGGGCTCATGCCGAGCATCATCGAGACGAAAAACGGCTTCATCTTGGCTGTCATGAAAGCCGGAAAGCCGCGTGCCTGCATCTTGACCTGAACAGAGGCCCATTCCTCGGGCGTGAGAAGGCTGGGAAGGGTCGGCCCCGAGGTGACAAACATCATGTCGGGTTTTTGCGCCATCTCACGTTCGAAGCGCTTTGTATCGGCGGCGTTCATCTCGAAGTAGGTGACATCAGCAGTGCTGGCGAGGGGCAGAAGGCGCTCAAGGTGCGCTTCGGTGAACTCGTGGGGCAGATGATAGCTGCCAAAAAGCGTGATGGTGCGCGCACCTTTGGTGGCCTGCCAGAGCAGTCCTTCGGCATAGGGCTGTGTCGCGGCTTTGGCATTTAGGCTGGCAATCTCGGGCGGAGGCATGGTTGTGAACAGGTTTCGACCTGTGCAAGCGTCGGCATGGGCCGTGACGGGCAGGACGAGAAGAGCTGTGAGAAGAAGGGTGCGCAGCATTGGGGCCTCTGAAGTGTTTGATGTGAGGCTATGATGCAGGGATCGGTGACGCAAGCTGCGGATGAAGAAACAGATAGTCACAAATTTTTTGCTACCTTTCTTGACTCATTCCTGAACGCGCCCTAGCTATGCGCCGTTAGCACTCCTATGTAGTGAGTGCTAAACCTGGTTAGAAGCCGGGTTGGATATTGAAACTCAAGCGTAAGGAGCCTCGAGAGATGGCATTTACACCGCTTCACGACCGCGTAGTCGTTCGCCGCGTAGAAGGCGAAGAAAAAACAGCTGGCGGATTGATCATCCCCGAAAGCGCAAAAGAAAAGCCCGCCGAAGGCGTGATCGTTTCTGTTGGTGCGGGTGCACGCGACGAAGACGGCGATCGCATTGCAATGGACGTAAAAGCGGGCGACCGCATTATGTTTGGCAAATGGTCCGGCACAGAAGTCACGATTGACGGCGAAGAGCTTTTGATCATGAAAGAATCCGACATCATGGGCATCATTGCCTAACTGTCCCCCCGAAATTCAAATAAATTAGGAGCAAACTATGTCAGCTAAAGACGTAAAGTTTGGAACCGACGCCCGCAACCGGATGCTCAAAGGTGTGAACATTCTTGCCGACGCGGTTAAAGTTACTCTCGGCCCGAAAGGCCGCAACGTAGTGCTCGACAAATCGTTCGGCGCACCACGCATCACCAAAGACGGTGTCTCTGTTGCCAAAGAGATCGAGCTTGAAGACAAGTTCGAAAACATGGGCGCGCAGATGGTCAAAGAAGTGGCCTCACGCACCAACGACGAAGCCGGCGACGGCACAACAACTGCGACAGTTCTGGCACAAGCCATTGTCAAAGAAGGCATGAAATCGGTTGCCGCGGGCATGAACCCGATGGATCTGAAGCGCGGTATCGACCTTGCCACAAGCAAAGTCGTTGAAGCGATCAAAGCAGCAGCCCGTGACGTGTCAGGCTCTGACGAAGTTGCCCAGGTTGGCACGATCTCAGCCAACGGCGAGCGCGAAATTGGCCAGCAAATCGCAGACGCGATGCAAAAAGTCGGCAACGAAGGTGTTATCACCGTTGAAGAAAACAAAGGCCTCGAAACAGAGACCGTTGTTGTTGAAGGCATGCAGTTTGACCGCGGTTACCTGTCACCTTACTTCGTGACAAACCCTGACAAAATGGTTGCAGAGCTGGAAGACTGCCTCATCCTGCTTCACGAGAAAAAGCTGTCATCACTTCAAGCGATGGTTCCGCTTCTCGAGCAAGTGATCCAGTCCCAAAAGCCGCTTCTCATCATCGCAGAAGATGTTGAAGGCGAAGCTCTTGCGACACTCGTGGTTAACAAACTGCGTGGCGGTCTGAAAATTGCGGCTGTTAAAGCACCCGGCTTCGGCGACCGCCGCAAAGCCATGTTGCAAGACATCGCGATCCTCACAGGTGGTCAGGTGATCTCGGAAGACCTCGGCATGAAGCTTGAGTCTGTCACAATGGACATGCTCGGCACGGCCAAGAAAATCTCCATCACCAAAGACGAAACAACAATCGTTGATGGCGCTGGTAACAAAGCCGAAATCGAAGCGCGCGTGGCACAAATCCGCACGCAAATCGAAGAAACAACATCTGATTACGACCGTGAAAAACTCCAGGAGCGTGTTGCGAAACTCGCAGGTGGTGTTGCTGTTATCCGCGTTGGCGGCATGACAGAAGTGGAAGTGAAAGAGCGCAAAGACCGTGTTGACGATGCTCTGAACGCCACACGCGCGGCTGTTCAGGAAGGTATCGTTGTGGGCGGCGGTGTTGCTCTCGTTCAGGCTGGCAAGGTTCTTGACGGTCTTGAAGGCGAGAACAACGACCAGAGCGTCGGCATCAACATCGTTCGCAAAGCTGTCGAAGCGCCTCTGCGCCAGATCGCCGAGAACGCCGGTGTTGACGGAGCGGTTGTTGCGGGCAAAATCCGCGAAAGCAGCGACCTGAAGTTCGGCTTCAACGCACAGACAGAAGAATATGGCGACATGTTCAAGTTCGGCGTTATCGACCCTGCGAAAGTTGTTCGCACAGCTCTGCAAGACGCAGCTTCGGTTGCGGGCCTTCTGATCACAACAGAAGCCATGGTTGCTGACAAACCGTCAAAAGACGGTGGCGCAGGTGGCGGCATGCCCGACATGGGCGGCATGGGCGGCATGGGCGGCATGATGTAAGACGAATTCGCGTAGCGAATTCTGTCTGCCCGACAGGTGGTTTTCTGGAAGAAAACCCACCGAGAGGGTGACGCCTGAAACAAAGAGGGGCGCTCCATATGGGGCGCCCTTTTCTTATCTGTGCAATCCTTTAAGGTTGCGCCATGACCACTCCTCTTTTCCCCTCTTTCGTGCGCCCGATGAAGCCTGATGAAACTGCGCAGGTCGATGCGGTGTTGCGCGAGGCGTTCGGTGGCCCCGATGAGGCCGAGCTTGTGGGGAAACTGCGCAAGAGCGGCGCGATGGCGGGGGAGATGGTTTTGCCTTTGGGCGAAGATATCATCGGATACTATGCACTCTCGCAGATGGTTGCGCCGAAAGGCTGGCTCTGCCTTGCGCCTGTGGCGATCCGGCCTGATTGGCAAGGGAAGAACCACGGCAAGCGGATGATTGGGCAGCTGGTAGCCTGGGCGGAGGGTGCGGGGCAGCCTGTTGTTGTGTTAGGGCAGCCCGAATTTTACGAGCGCACCGGGTTTTCACATGCGCGGGCGGCGAAATTGCAGAGCCCATATCCGGTTGAGCACACTTTACTTGCTGGAGTGGATAGCACACCTGAGGCAAAGCTTGTCTATCCCAAAGCATTTGACGGGCAGTAGACGGGCCACGCCTTGAGGCGCAGCCCGAAGGTGTTAAATGTCCAGCACCATATGAGGCTGACCATCGGAGGTCTTCTCAACCGTGCGACCATCGCGGCCGACTGTTACGCTCACACGTTTGCGCATGTTTGACATGCTCTCGAAGGTGATCACATCAACAGGCGTGTCAAAGTCGAGCGTGAGGCGGAAATACTGACCGCCACCTTGGTTGTTGAGCGCAATGATGGTGCCTTTGAACGGTTGCTTCAGGTAATGTCCGCTAACGCGCTGGCCGACCGCGAAGGGCTGGGCAGGTTGATTGCCGATTTGGGCGTGCAATGTGTTCCAGTCACGGTGGCCAAGCTGCTGCGCCAAAAGCTCAAGCGACTGGCTATGCGTGATAGGATTGCCTTGGTGATCAAGCGCGCGGCGCAGGGCTTTTGCCTGAGCTTTGAGGGCATCAAGGGAGGGGAGTAGATGTGTCATGTTAACCTCATTCAGCAGTCTTGCGGAGATGGGCTGGGCGCTCGCGTTGCCAACGAACCGCTTGGGCTGACGTCGGTTTTTCATGTTGTTTTCGGACTTCACCATGGCTTGCGCCTGCGAGCGGCAGGGGTCCGAACCCTGAGGGGCAGATAAGGGCGAGATGTGCGGCTGTCAAGGGAGGGCTTTTCTTGTGCCTCCCAGCGGCTTCGCGCAAACTGCCAGCATCCATCATGGAGACAGCAAACCCAATGCGACTGATTATGCTTGTTGCACTTACGATGGTCGCTTTTGCGGCGAACTCGGTTCTGAACCGTATGGCATTGAGCGGCGGCGAGGCGGGGGCGGCGGGCTTTGCGGCGCTGCGCCTTCTTTCGGGTGCGTTGGTGCTTGCGCTTCTGGTGCAGATCCGTGGGCGAGCGAGCTGGCGGCTGACAAGCGTTGTGGGGCCTTTTTCGCTCCTCGCCTATGTGCTTGGATTCTCGTTTGCCTACATCAGCCTTGATGCGGGCCTTGGGGCGCTGATCCTGTTTGGCGGTGTGCAGGTGACGATGTTTGCCGGTGCGCTTTTGCGGCAGGAACATGTGCCGCCGATGCGATGGGCGGGCGTGTCTCTTGCTTTTGCGGGTCTTGCTTTCTTGATGTGGCCAAACAGTGCCACGCCTGTTCCTGTGGGCGGCGCTGCGCTAATGCTCATCGCCGCTCTCGGCTGGGGTATTTACTCGCTTGTCGGCGCAAAGGCAGATGATCCGCTGGCTGCAACGGCGCGTAATTTTGTTTGGGCGACCCCCTTGGGGCTTCTGCCCGCGTTTTTTCTTTGGGATGGGATGAGTGGAACTGGCGCACTTCTGGCGGCTCTTTCTGGTGCTGTCACTTCGGGTCTGGGCTATGCGCTCTGGTACCGGGTGTTGCCTGAACTGCCCTCAAGCGTGGCGGCTGTGGCGCAGCTCACTGTGCCTATCATAGCACTTGCAGGCGGGGTCCTCTTTCTGGGAGAGCCGCCAAGCTGGCGTTTTGCTGTGGCTGCAAGCATGGTCTTGGGCGGTGTGGTGCTTTCGCTTTATCGTACCAAGGGCTCCAAGGCATCGTAGAAGGCGCCATCGCCCCAAGCGATATCTGGCAGGCTGTCGGGCTTGTAGCGGATGCTCTCAAGCTCTTGGCGGCTGAAAAATTGCCACTTGGTGACGATATTTTCAGGGTCTTGCCAGTCCTCTGTCAAAGCGCCTGAAATGATCTTGCAGCGAAAGTAGAGGTCAACCTGATGAAAGCTATGCGAGGGCGCGTGAAATTCGTTGACCAGACAAGGCGCACCAACCGAGATGTGCAGCCCCGTTTCTTCGTAGACTTCGCGCGCCAGATTGTCGGGCAGGCTTTGATGCGGCTCGGCCCCGCCGCCGGGGGCGCACCACAGATCGGAGGTATCCCCCGCGAAGGCATTGACCATCAGGAGCCTGTTGTCGTGCAGGATGATCGCGCGGGTGGCGAGACGAATGGGGCGCTGGGGCATGGTTGTGCTCCTTTGTCTCTTTCATAGGCCAGCTATAATGGCTATCTCAAGCGCATGCGTTATGGATTAGCCCTTTTCTTGTGTTTATTGCCTGCCCTCGTGCGGGCGGATTGCGTTGTTCTGTTGCACGGGCTGGCGCGCAGTGATGCTTCGCTTTTTCTGATGGAAGAGGTGCTCGAGGAGCAGGGCTACACCGTGATCCGCCCGAATTACCCTTCGACGAAGGAAACCGTGGCGTCGCTTGCTACGGCTGTTCTGCCCGAGGCGACCAAGGCCTGTGGTGACGATACGGTGCACTATGTTACGCATTCTATGGGCGGGATTTTGCTGCGCTACTGGTTTGCGGGAGTGAAGCCCGAGAACCTTGGGCGCGTAGTGATGCTGGCCCCGCCCAATCAGGGCTCGGAGGTTGTGGACGAGTTTGGCGATTGGGAGGCGTTTGGCTGGTTCAACGGACCTGCGGGAAAGCAGCTTGGCACGGGGCCCGACGGTATTGCCGCGCATTTGCCGGATGTTGATTTCGATCTGGGCGTGATTGCGGGCAATCGCTCGCTCAGCCCTGCGTTTTCGGTGCTGCTGAAGGGCGCTGACGACGGTAAGGTTTCGGTTGCGTCAACCAAGGTGACAGGCATGAAAGACCATATCGTGCTGCCCGTGACTCATACGTTTCTGATGAACAATCCGCTTGTTGTGGCTCAGGTGTTAGAGTTTTTGCGCAACGGAAAGTTCAACCACGATCTCACCATGCTCAACATGTTTTCAGAGGAAGGGCCGCTGCGAGATGAGTGAGCTTTCGTTGCGTTTGGTCGGTGCGGATGTGCTTGGCCCCGAGGGTTTGGTGCGTGAACCGCTTTCGTTTTCGGACGGGTTGATTTGTGAGGCGGGTGGCCGCGAGGTGAATCTTGCGGGCTATCTTGTTCTGCCCGGGCTTGTGGACATTCATGGCGACGGGTTCGAGCGCCATCTGGCGATGCGTCGTGGTGCGATGAAAGACCTTGGCGCCGGACTGCGCGCGGCAGAGGCCGAGCTTGCCGCCAACGGAATTACCACGGCTGTTATGGCGCAGTTTTTCAGCTGGGAAGGCGGCTATCGGGGCCCCGATTTTGCAGCGCAGTTTCTTGAGGCTCTGGGCCACATGGCGGGAGATACGGTGACGGATCTGCGCAGACAGCTGCGCTTTGAAACCCATATGCTTGAGGACTACGACCGCTTTGAAGCGCTCGTGGCGGAACATGGTGTCGAGTATGTGGTGTTTAACGATCATATCCCGCATGAGCGCCTTGCCAAAGGACTTGTGCCGCGCCGTTTGAACGGGATGGCACTGAAAAGCCGCCGTAGCCCCGAGACGCTACACAAACAGCTGCAAAAGATGCACGACGAGCGCGGGTTGGTGCCAGAGGCCGTCCGCGGGCTGGCCGAGAGGCTGTTGGCGCGTGGTGTGACGCTTGGAAGCCATGATGACCGTTCGCGTGATGACTGTGCCTTTTGGCAAGAGCGAGGCGTAACGCTATCTGAATTCCCCGAGACTTTGGAGGCAGGAGAGGCTGCGTGTGGGCTGGGTGCGGGGGTCATTCTCGGGGCGCCCAATGTGGTGCGCGGCGGCAGCCACAATGGCAATGTGAGCGCAGTGGATATGATCGCGATGGGGCATTGTGATGCGCTTGCTTCGGATTATCATTATCCTTCGCTAAGGCGCGCGGCGTTCTTTGTTGAGGAGGCCGGGATGCTCGATCTGGCAGGCGCTTGGGCGCTTGTGTCTAGCGGGCCAGCGCGGCTTCTGGGCTTTGAGGACCGCGGCTCTCTGGCGGCGGGCAAGCGCGCGGATTTTATGATCGTAGACGGCGAAAGCCGCCGCATGGCCGCGACCATTGCTGGCGGACGGGTGAGCTATATGTCTGGCGATATCGCCAAACGCTTTATTCAAAACGGCAGCTGACCACGCCCCATGGGCCAAAGTCGGCCTCAATCAGGGTGTCGGCAGGGCACTCCAAGGGCCGTATGAACGAGCCTGAAAGAATGACTTGCCCCGCCTCGATGCTTTGCCCGTAAAGCTCCATGCGCGCGGCGAGCCAGACGATGCCTTCGACGGGGTCATTGAGAACACCTGCACCGAGGCCTGTTTCCTCAACCTGCCCGTTCGCGGAGACGATAGCGCCGATCCAGCGCAGGTCTGATGCGGGGTCAAACCGCCCATCCCCCATGACGATGCCGGCGTTGGCAGCGTTGTCGGAGATGGTGTCAAAGATCTTGCGGCTCTGGCCTGTGGCAGGGTCGGCGCGCAGGATGCGGGTGTCGAGAATTTCGATACTTGGCG
Organism: Lentibacter sp. XHP0401; assembly: GCF_025751535.1. Taxonomy (GTDB): domain Bacteria; phylum Pseudomonadota; class Alphaproteobacteria; order Rhodobacterales; family Rhodobacteraceae; genus Lentibacter. The sequence continues at coordinate 89,255 of NZ_JAOWLC010000012.1, forward strand.
CGACATAATCTGTGGCGGCAATCACCTGTGCTCGGGTTACTTTTCCCTTGAGGGGGGCCTTCATCACAAAGGCGATTTCGGCCTCGATGCGGGGCTGGATGAAACGGCCCGCAGGGATTACCGCGCCATTTTTGAAGGCCATATCTTCAAGCAACACGCCGCTGTCGGGGATGTCGATATTGAGCGCCATCTGCATTGCGCGCGAAGTGAGGCCGATTTTCCAGCCGATGGTTTTGAGCCCTGCGGCCTTCTTTTGAGCGACAAGCTCGGCCTGGATCGCATAGGCATCATCCATGTTGATCTGCGGATAAGCGACAGAAAGCAGTCCCGTTTGAACGCCCGTTTTCTCGGCTTCAAAAAGTACAGTTGCAGCGGATTTGATCTCGTCAGGTGTCATTCGTCGCGCACCGTGTTTCTGAGCTCGCCGATACCTTCGGCGGCGATGATGATCTCGTCACCCGGCACGAGAAAGCGGGGCGGATCAAAGCGCGCGCCAGCACCTGTGGGGGTGCCTGTGATGATGATATCACCCGGAACCAGAGTGGTGAAGGTCGAGATGTATTCGATCTGTCGACGGATCGGAAAGAGCATTCGCGAGGTGCGGTCATCTTGCCTGAGTTCGCCGTTTACATGGGTTGTGAGGCGGATGTCATCAAGCTGTTCGGCGCGTTCGAAGGGCACAAGCCAAGGGCCGATTGCGCCTGAGTTGTCCCAGTTTTTGCCTTGGGTGACGTTGAATTTTGCGTGGCGCACCCAATCGCGTAAAGTGCCTTCATTACAGAGGCTTATGGCGGCTATATGATCAAATGCATTAGCTTGGGCTATGCGCCTCCCTCCCTTGCCGATGATGACGGCGATTTCGCCTTCATAGTCGAGCTGGGGTGTTTCGGGCGGGCGCACCAGCGCCTCGTCGTGGCCCGTGAAGCTGCGCGCAAAGCGCGGAAAGAGCGACATGTTGGGCGGGGCATCCTGCCCATCTTTATACTCGGCGTTACGGTCAGGAAAGTTGACGCCGACGCAGATTATTTTTTCGGGGTCGGGCACGGGAACTGCGTAGGTGAAGCTGTCGTTGGGGTGGGTTACAGCACGGCCCTCGGCGGCCTTGGCAAGCGCTGGCAAGCCACCTGCCTCGATGACATCACGCATCGTGCTCCATTCGGAGAAATCGGGCGAGAGGGCGATAAAGCCGCCCTCGACGACCGCCCCGTAGAGCTGGCCTGTTTCGGTGTTTACTGTCGCAAAGCGCATGGCTCAGCCTTTCTTGTCGAGAAGTTCAATTTCAATAAACGCGCAGGGGAAGTTATTGCCGCTGATCACATCGTGCTCGACGCCGATTTCGCGATAGTATGGCACGCCGGTTTGCAACGTGGCTGTCATATGCTTTCCCCCGGGCTGCGCAATTTCGAGTGTTCCATCAAACTGCGGGACAACGACATAGTCGTGCTCATGCCTGTGCCAGCCTGTGTTGTCGCCCTTGTTGGCAAAAGACCAGCGGGTGACACGCACGCGGCCATTGTTGATGAGCACTTCGCCCTTAGCTGTTCCTTCAGATGAGTTGCACATGTGGCCTCCTTACGGCGCGATAATCGGCTGCGCCTTGAGTTCACTTTCACGGGTTTCGGCCCCCTCAAAAACACTGCCATGCTCAAACCAAGAACGTGGCGCAGGCGCGCCCCAGAGGGTTTGGCGTTGTGGGTCTTTGAGGTCCCATTTGATTGGCTCAAGGTCCGGATCAACTGTCTGGTAGTCAGAGCAATAAATTTCGATGCGGTGGCCGTCGGGATCATGGATATAGAGAAAGAACGCGTTGGAAATTCCGTGGCGGCCCGGGCCGCGCTCGATGTTGGAAACCCAGCCTGTGGTGGCCATGACATCAAGCAGATCAATGATCGCCAGAGGCGTTGGAACCCAGAAGGCCGTGTGATGCAGGCGCGGGCCTGTGCCGTTGGTGAAAGCCACGTCATGCACGCCGCCTTTGCGGTGCATCCATGCGGCCCAGACTTTGCCGCTGTCGGCATCTTCGGTGTATTCTGTCGTGCGGAAACCCATCTCGTTGTAGAAGGCCACTGAGGCGTCGACATCAGACGAGAACATGTTGAAATGGTCGATACGCAGGGGGCGCACGCCGTGGTAGCGCTTGTACTCCTGATGGATCGGCGCGAGGCGGTCCATGCGCACATAAAACTCAAGCGGGATGCCCCAGGGATCACGGGTGCGCAGGGTCTTACCCATGTGCGGGCGTGTGACCCATTCTGTGGGCAAGCCTTTGGCTTTGAACCATTCTTCAGCTTTCTCAAGGTCGGGTTCATCATAGAGCTTGAAGCCCAAAACGCCCACATCGGCTGCGTCGGCTTTGACCAGAGCGATGCAGTGATGGCCACGCTCTTCAAGGGCGCGCAGGTAGATGCGGCTTTCGTCTTCATGGGTGACTTGCAGGCCGAGGGTGTCGACGTAGAACGCCCGCGATTTGGCGAGGTCTTTCACGCGGTATTCAACATGAGAGAGCCGCACGATGTTGAAATCGGGGTAAAGGTTCGGGGCGGGAACGGGCATGGTGTGTCTCCGGGCTACGAGTGAAGATCAGGCGCCGAGGCGCGGGATGGTGTGCTCGCCGATGGCGAAGCCGATGTGTTTTTGTTCCATGTAGAACTCGAACGACCAGTCGCCGCCGTCGCGGCCTATGCCCGAGGCTTTGACGCCGCCGAAGGGAGTGGGCAGGTGGCGGACATTCTCAGAATTCACCCAGATCATGCCAGCTTCGAGCTTGTCGGTAAAGCGCATGGCGCGGGTGATATCCTGCGTCCAGACGTAGCCTGTGAGGCCATAATCAACGCTGTTGGCGATTTCTAGCGCTTCTTCCTCGGTTTCAAAGGTGAGGGTTGTCAGGACGGGGCCGAAAATTTCCTCCTGAGCGATGCGCATATCGGGGGTGGCATCTGTGAAGAGGGTGGGGGAAACATAGTGACCTTTGCCTGAAGGGGCCTTGCCGCCCGCAGCGATTGTGGCGCCGTCTTTTTTGGCGATATCGAAGTAGGAGCAGACTTTGTCATAGTGGACCTTGTGAATGAGCGGGCCAATTTCTGTATTGGGATCAAGGGGATGACCCACTTTTATGTTGTTCACCCGCTTGACGAGCTTGTCGATAAATTCGCCTGCGATGCTCTTTTGCAAAAGCAGGCGGGAGGAGGATGTGCAGCGTTCTCCGTTGAGGGAGTAAATCATGAAGATCGCGGCATCGAGGGCACGGTCCTGATCAGCATCGTCGAAAACGATTACGGGATTCTTACCACCGAGTTCGAAGTGCACGCGCTTCAGCGATTCGGAGCCTTGGCGCATGATCATGGAGCCTGTTTTGCTCTCGCCGACGAAGGCTATGGCCTTGATCAGTTTGTGCTCGGTGAGTGCCTTTCCTGCGTCTTCGCCAAAGCCGTTCACGAGGTTCCAGACGCCATCGGGCAGGCCCGCTTCATGGGCGATTTCGCAGAGGATACTGGCGGTGACAGGGCTGAACTCGGCGGGTTTGTGAACCACGGTACAACCAGCGGCCAGCGCGGGCGCGATTTTCCATGTGGAGAGCATGAACGGCGTGTTCCATGGCGTGATGACACCGACGGGGCCGATGGGCACGCGGGTTGTCACATTCATCAGCGTGGGTGAGGGCAGCGACTGGCCGTCACGTGCGGCGGGCGCACGGTCGGCAAAGAAGCGGAAGTTCTCTGCGCCGCGCAGGGCGGCCTTGGACATAAAGCGGAGCGGCTGGCCCGTATCAAGACACTCGGCGAAGGCGATTTCTTCGGCGCGGGCTTCAATGCCGTCTGCGATTTTATGCAGTATTTTCTTTCGGTTAACGGCAGGAAGGTCGCGCCATTCAGCGAAGGCGGCGTGGGCGGCGCGGGCGGCAGCGTCGATATCGGCCGCACCGGACTTGGCCACGTTGCAGAGGAAGTCTTCATCGACCGGCGAGTGGTTTTTGAAGGTCTCGCCAGAGAGCGCTGGCAGGGATTTGCCGTTGATGCGGTTCATGACACCAACCTCTTTGAAGCGGGTGAGGTAAGCCTGAGCCTTGGAGATATTTGCGGTTAAATCGCTCATGTCAGTTGTCTTTCTTCAGGTGGTCACGGATGGAGCCGGCCTTGGGGCTTAGGCTGGCGTCGATGTCGCGCATTTCCATGGAAAGGGCGATGGAATGTTGGGCCATGGCAGGGGCGAGAAAGCCCTCTAGGGTCTTGAAAATATGAGATACTGCGGCTTCTTTGGCATCTTGAGGGCGGCCTTCACGCAGGCGGATGCCGAGATCGAGGAAGGCGTGCCGGGGGTCGCCATCGGCGATGCTCACGTGATTGGCTTTGAAGGCTCGGATGCGGATGCCTGCGAGGGGGAAAAGGCCTGTTTCGATGGCCGCGAGGCGGAGCACATCAAGCAGCGCCGGCATATCAACGTGCTCTTCAAGGTTTGCCGAATATTCTATGGAAAAGTGCGGCATCGGTTATGTCCCTCTTATCTAATTAACATGTTAAGTAGATGGGGCGCATGAGTCAAGTCTGAAGTGAATATTACGGCTGCGCACCGCTTGGTTAAGAGCGGGGGAAGGCCGCTGATTCCACGGGGGCGATAAGCGTGCACAGGGCGTGCACCCCCCGTGCACCGCTAAAACCCCGTAGCTGTTAAGGGAAAATTAGCTAATGCGGCGCACGGTGGGGACGTGAAATAGAGAAGGAGTTATGTGCGGATGCCCGAAAATTTGGCGGCCCAGGTTTCACGCTCTTCATCGGTGATTTTGGCAAAGAGGTTGTCCGGAACGGAGAACTCGTGGCCCGCTTCCAGGCTGCCGAGGCTTGCGCGCAGATCATCGGGCCAGCTTGTATCAAGTGTGTTCATCGCGGTGAAAAGCTTTGCCGAGGCTGTCGGAATGAAGGGAGCAGACAGAACCGCATAAAGGCGGATGAGATTGAGCGCGAGACGGATTTGTGCGGCGGCCTTGTCCTCGTCTGTTTTGAAGACGCTCCACGGAGCGGCCTCTTGCAGATATTCATTGCCGGCGGCCCAGATGGCGCGCAGTTCGGCAGCTGATTTGCGCACGTCCATCGCCTCCATGTGTTGCTCGTAAGCACGGATGCGAACCTCGATGTCGGCGATGAGCGCGTCTTCAGTCGGGCCGTATTCACCGGCGCTCGGGACAGTTTCGCCGAACTTGGAGCGGCAGAACTTGGTGACGCGGGAGACGAAATTGCCCAGCACATCGGAGAGGTCTTTGTTCACCGAGGCTTGGAAGTTTTCCCATGTGAACTCGGCGTCCGAGCTTTCGGGCGCGTGAGACAGGAGCCACCAGCGCCAGACATCGGCGGGCAGGATATCGAGCGCCTGATCCTGAAATACGCCACGGCCACGGGAGGTGCTGAACTGACCGCCTTCGTAATTGAGGTAGTTGAAGGATTTGATGTAATCGACAAGCTTCCAAGGTTCGCCCGAGCCCAGAATGGTGGCGGGGAAAGAGAGCGTATGGAAAGGGACGTTATCCTTGCCCATGAACTGGGTGTAGGTGACATCATCGGCGCCTTTGTCGGTGCGCCACCAGCGCTCCCAGTCGCGGCCCTGTCCTGCATCGGCCCATTCCTGCGCGCAGGCGATATACTCGATGGGGGCGTCAAACCAGACGTAGAAGACCTTGCCTTCCATGCCGGGCCAATCCTCGGTTCCGCGCTTGACGGGGATGCCCCAGTTGAGATCGCGGGTGATGCCACGGTCTTGCAGGCCGTCGCCGTCATTGAGCCATTTGTTGGCGATGGAGGTTGTGAGGACGGGCCAGTCTGTTTTGCTGTTGATCCAGTCTTGCAACTGCTCGCGCATGTTTGATTGCTTGAGGTAGAGGTGCTTGGTTTCGCGTTCTTCCAGATCGGTGGCGCCCGAGACGGAGGAGCGCGGATTGATCAGATCGGTCGGGTCGAGTTGTTTGGTGCAGTTGTCGCATTGATCGCCGCGGGCATCTTCAAAGCCGCAGTTGGGGCAGGTGCCTTCAATGTAGCGATCCGGCAGGAAGCGGCCATCGGCCGGGGAGTAGATCTGTTTTTCTGTGACCTCTTCGATGAGGCCCGCTTTATAGAGCGCGCCTGCGAAGTGTTGTGTGAGCGCGTGGTTTTGCGCACTGGACGAGCGGCCGAAGTGATCAAACGAGAGCCCGAAGCCTTTGGCGATATTGGCCTGGACCTCGTGCATTTCGGCGCAGAAGTCGGCGACGGGTTTGCCGGCTTTGGCGGCGGCGAGTTCGGCGGGCGTTCCGTGTTCATCGGTGGCGCAGAGGAAGAGCACCTCATGGCCGCGCTGGCGCAGGTAGCGGGCGTAAAGATCGGCTGGGAGCTGGGAGCCGACGAGGTTGCCCAGATGTTTGATCCCGTTGATGTAGGGGATTGCCGAGGTGATGAGGTGACGTGCCATCTGGAGAGCCTTTGTTTTGCGCTTTGGCGGGTGTGTAACGGATGATTTGCGTAGGTTCTACAGGTTTCGGATTTTCGCTTCGCGAAAACCCGACCCGCCGGGGGCTTTGCCCCCGGACCCCCAAGGTATTTTGAACAGAATAAGCCGGGGGAGTCAGGGTTTGTCGCGGCTCCGGCCCAGGAGGCGGCCAATGGTGAAGGACGTGCGGGGTGCATAGATGTAGGGCGTGCGCTGGGCGGGGCTGGCGCGTTTGCGCATGCGGGCAAGGCCGAATACGGCGAGGCCCGCGTGGCCCACGGCAATCATGATGAAGAGAGCCGGCGGGCCGAAGGCTTCCATGAGGTATGAGGCGACGAGCGGCGCGGCGATGGCACCTGTGGCGAACCAGAACATGAGCGCGGCGGAGAGCTCGACGCGTTCTTCGGAGCTTGCGAAATCATGGGCATGAGCGGCGGCGACAGAGTAGATCGGGAAGGTGGTGAGGCCGAAGAAAGCGGCGTTGAGGAGGATACCTGTTGTGCTGAGGTTTTGCAGCAGGGCTGTGGACGCGCAACTCATGATGGCGGCGACGGAGAGCCAGATCAGCACCCACCGACGATCGTATTTATCGGCGAGCCAGCCGACCGGGTATTGTGCGAGAGCGCCGCCGAGGACGAAAGCGGCGAGAAAGGTTGCGATCTGGGTCACTTGCAGGCCGACTTCCTGGCCATAGACCGGGCCGACCATGCGGAACGAGGCCGAACTGAGGGCGGCGACCACAACGCCTACGGCGGCGAGCGGAGAGCGCGCGACAGCCAGCATCGGACGCAGGCGCGGGGCGCTCGGAGTTTCGGGCTGGCTGGCCGAAGTGAGTGTGAGTGGCAGGATCGCGGCGCAGCACAGGATGGCGAGGATCGAGTAGGAAACATAGTGCGCGGGGGCGAGAAAGCCGATGAGCAGTTGGCTGAACAGCGAGCCGCTCATATCGACAAGGCGGTAGACACCCATGGTGCGGCCGCGGGTTTCATTTGTGACTTTTGCTTGCAGCCAGGCTTCGATGACGGTGTAACAGCCCGCCACGCAGAGGCCGGAAGCGATCCGCATCAGCGCCCAGGCATAGGGGCCGATCACGATGTAATGCGCCAGAAGGGCGATGGCCCCGAGCGATGTGAAGGCGGCAAAAGCGCGGGAGTGACCGACGGATCCCATGAGGCGCGGTGCCCACCAGCACCCAATGAAAAAGCCGAGGAAATGTGCGGAGCCGAGCAGACCGATCTCGGCGCGGGAAAAACCCAGAGCGATGCCTGAAAGCGCATCAAGCGGGCCGACCCCACCTGTCGAGAGTTGCAAGAGCGCCACTGACATAAACAGGGCGGCGAAGGAGATCAGGAGGCGCATATCAGAGCCAGCATGGCAGCGGGTCAGGTATTAGCAAGCATGTTTTCGACTTTCGGGTGTCGTATTTGCCTGCTGTGGCCCTGCTGTTCAGTCATCCGGGCGTGACAGTTCGAACACTTCGCGCACAACGCTATATTCGCGGTAGCCCATGCGGGCGAGCGGGTTAAAGCGGGTAGCGTCAAACTGGCCGTTGACCATGCAATCATCGCGCAGGTGGATGCCCGTGACCTCGCCGATGACAACGTAGTTGGATGCGCCACGGCTTTTGTGGATATCGACCAGTTTGCACTCCATCGAGGCGGGTGCGCCTTCAAGCCTTGCGCAGGGGATGGTTTCGCACGCCGTGCGGGTGAGCCCCGCGTGATCAAACTCCGAGATCCCGGCAGGCAAAGTCTGCGAACTCGCGTTCATTGCATCGGTCGCCGCTTCCTCGACGAGGTTCACGCAGAAGACGCCGCTTTCGCGGATATTGGCGAGGGTATCTTTTGTGCCGTCGCGGTCTTCTTTTGTACCCGTTGAAGCAAACATCACCTGCGGAGGCACATAGGCTGCACCCGAAAAGAAGGAATAGGGCGCAAGATTGTCGATACCTGCGCTGCCGCGGGTTGATATCCATGCGATCGGGCGGGGGACAATGAGGGCATTGAACGGGTTGTGCGGAAGGCCGTGGCCCTCCTCCGGGCGGAAAAACATGGCGCGGGCTCCTTCGTGGCGTTTGCCCCGTGCATAGCGCCGTGCTAGGGGCGTTTCCAGTGCAAAGGAGGTTTTGCCGCGTGATCAAGCTGAGCCCCGAGCAGCCTGAGGAGGGCTGGGAGGTTGAGACACTTTATGATTTGTGCTTCGCGCCCGGGCGTGAGGGGCTTTCTTCCTATCGTTTGCGCGATGGCGTTGCACCGGCCGAGGGGCTGAGCCATGTGGCGCGCGACGAGTTTGGCGAGCTGGCAGGGGCAATCCGTTACTGGCCCGTCAGGATCGGGCCTGCGCGTGCCTTGCTGCTGGGGCCTGTGGCCGTGCATCCGACACGTCAGGGCGAGGGGGTGGGCGGGTTGCTCATCCGCGAAAGCCTGGCGGCGGCCAGCGCGGGCGGCTGGGCGCGGGTGATGCTTGTGGGCGATGCGCCCTATTATGTGCGCTTTGGTTTTACGCCGCTGGCGAATGTGGAAATGCCGCCGCCGACCAACCCTGCACGGGTGCTGGGATTTGAGCTTCAAGACGGGGCTTGGAACGGCATTACGGGGAAAGTCACGAAAGACGCTTGAAAACCAAAGCGCTGCGCACGATCTTTAAGGCATGACACAGAGCATGGATATACGCGGTATGGAGATACTGGGCGCGCCGATTTCCGAAGCCGAAGTCGAGGCCGAGCTTACCGCGCTGGCGCGGCGTTACGGGCGCGCAGGCGGTTTGGTGATTGATCTGCTCAACCAGATCGGCGGTCAGGCCGACAGCCTGCTGGAGCGCTTGCCAAGGCCTGTGCGCGAAGGGCTGGAAAGCCAGACCGAACGCGCTTTGCGCCTGGCCCTTGATGCGGCGACACGCTCGCGCAGCACTATGGCGGGCGAGCCAAGCTGGATGACCCGCGCCTTGACAACGGCCATGGGCGCGGCGGGCGGCTTTGGCGGGCTGCCCTCGGCTTTGGCCGAACTGCCGGTGACAACAACAGTGCTCTTGCGGGCCATCCAGACGATTGCCGAGGAGCACGGGTTTGACACCTCTGAAGAGGCCGTGAAATACGATTGTATCACTGTTTTTGCCGTGGCAGGGCCGCTGGATGGCGATGACGGTGCGGATCTTGCGTTTCTCTCCACGCGGATCATGGTTAACGGAGCCGCCTTGAGCGGGTTGATTGCGCGGATTGCACCGCGCCTCTCCGTTGTTTTGGGCCAGAAACTTGCGGCTCAGACCGTGCCTGTTTTGGGCGCGGCGGCGGGGGCTGCGACGAATTACGCCTACACGAGCTATTATCAGGACATGGCGCATGTGCATTTCGGCCTACGTCGCCTCGCGATCAATTCGGACCTTTCGCATGATGATCTGCTGGCACGATTCAAAACAAAGATACGCAAAACCAAGATCAACCGCACCAGCTAGGCGCTCCTTGTCTTTTTCTTGCTAAAAATATCCTCGCCGAAGGCATAAAAGTCGGGGCCGAGCGAAGCGAGGCCCCCGCCGCGATGCGCGTAGCGCAGCGCAAAACCTCAGTTGAGGGAGCGGATATACTCGACAACCGCTGGCCGAACCGATTGATCGCCGCGTTCGGCGGCGGCGTCAATGAGGGCTTTGACCTCGCCCAAGTCCACGCGGCGCAGCAGGCTTTTGACGGGACCGATGGAGGCGGGCCGCATTGACAGTGTGCGCAGGCCGATGGCTGCGAGGCAGACCGCTTCGAGCGGGCGGCCCGCGTCTTCACCGCAAAAGCTGAGCGGGGTGTTCGAGCCGGCGCAGCGTTTCACGATGCCTTCCAGAAACGTCAGAAAGCTCACGTTGAGGCTGTCATAGCGGCGGCGGACGCGTTCGTTTTCTCTATCGGCGGCGAAGAAGAATTGTTTCAGGTCGTTGCCGCCGATAGAGAGAAAATCAACCTCGTCAAAGAATTTGTCAGGGGCAAAGGCCAGTGAGGGCGTTTCCAGCATCGCGCCGATTTCGAGAGTGTCGGGCAGGGAGTGGCCGAGCACTTTTTCGCGTGCGATGGCTTTGTCCATCTCGTCGCGGGCGGCGCGGAACTCTTCGGACTGGGCCACAAAAGGGAACATCACCGTCAGGGGGCGGCCGTTTGCGGCGCGCAGAAGCGCTTGAAGTTGCATGCGCATGATGCCGGGTTTGTCGAGACCCACACGGATGGCGCGCCAGCCAAGCGCGGGGTTCGGCTCGTCGTGGGGCTTCATGTAGGGGAGCACCTTGTCAGAGCCGATATCGAGCGTGCGAAACACCACACGTTTGCCCTGTGCCGCATCAAGAACACGCGCATAAAGCGCGGAGAGTTCGGAGCGCCGTGGCATCTGGTTACGCACCAGAAATTGCAATTCGGTGCGGAACAGGCCGACGCCATCGGCACCTGATCCGTCAAGCGAGGGCAGATCGGCCATGAGGCCTGCATTCATGTGCAGGTTGATTGTCTGGGCATCGCGCGTTTCGGCGGGCTTGTCGCGAATTGAGGCGTAGCGCTCCTGGGCATCCGCCTGCATTGCGATTTTGTCACGAAAGGCGGCGACGACGCTGTCATCCGGGCGCAGGTGTGTGACACCCTGATCGCCATCAACCATGATGTGATCGCCGTTAAGCGCCTCTGTGGTGATGCGGGTGGCATGCACGACAAGCGGAATTGCCAATGCGCGGGCAACGATGGCGGCGTGGGAGCCGACAGAGCCTTCTTCGAGCACGATGCCTTTGAGCGAGCGGCCATAATCGAGCAGTTCGGCGGGGCCGATATTGCGCGCAATCAGCACGGGATCGGACGGCATTTCGGCCCCGGTGTTGAGCCCCTGTCCCGTGAGGATGCGCAAAAGGCGGTTGGAGAGATCATCGAGATCATGCAGGCGCTCGCGCAGGTAGGCATCTTTTACCTGCTGCATACGGGCGCGGGCGGTGGATTGTTCTTTTTCGACAGCGGCTTCGGCGGAGAGGCCGCGGCCGATGTCTTGCTCCATGCGGCTCATCCAGCCTTTGGAATTGGCGAACATGCGGTAGGCTTCGAGCACGTCGAGCTGTTCTTTGCCGCCGCCGCGCGCGCCTGCGAGCATTTTGTCAACGCCCACGCGCAACTCCTCGACCGCTTCGTTGAGGCGTTCCAATTCGCGGTGCGGGTCTTCGGCGAAGGGGTTTGTCACCACCACGCGGGGTTCGTGCAGCCAGACGTGGCCTTCGGCCGCGCCTTCCTGTCCTGTTGTGCCGCGCACAAGGACGGGTTGGGTGTGGCGCGCCGAAAGGGCCGCTCCCTCTCCGATAAAGGCGCCAAGCTCGGCCATTTCGGCGAGCACCATGGCGACAACTTCGAGGGCATCGACCTCTTCATCGGCAAATTCGCGGGCGTCTTTGGTCTGGACAACAAGCACGCCGAGCTTTTCGCCCAAGCGCTGGATCGGCACGCCGAGGAAGCTGGAGTAAATTTCTTCGCCTGTTTCGGGCATGAAGCGGAAACCGCGTTCGGAAGGGGCATCGGGGGTGTTGATCCGCTGGCCCTTGCGCGCGACGCGCCCAACGAGGCCTTCGCCTATTCTGAGACGGGTCTGGTGGACAGATTCGGCCTTGAGGCCTTCGGTGGCGCAGAGTTCGAGTGTGTCATCGTCGCGAAAGAGGTAGACCGAGCAAACCTCTGAGTGCATTTCTTCGGCGATAAGCTTGGTGATGGTATCAAGCCGCGCCTGACCGGCACTGTCCTCGGCCATAACCTCGCGCAGACGGGCCAGCATATGCCGGCTGTCTGTTTTGATTGGGACGCTTGGCTCTGTCATTTTATTGCGGGCCTTGTGTGGTCTGACCCAAGGAAAACCTCAGGCCTGTTTCTCAAGCTCAAACGCATCATGCAGCGCTTGGACGGCGAGTTCCATGTATTTCCTGTCGATCAGCACGGAAATCTTGATTTCCGATGTCGCAATAACCTTAATGTTTATTCCTTCATCAGATAGCGTTTTGAACATGGTCGCGGCCACGCCGGATTGGCTGCGCATACCGATTCCCACGGCCGAAACCTTGGCTACATCGGTGTCGGCAACGAGGTTGTGATAGTTGATTTCGCCGCTTTCTTTGGCGTTTTCCATGGCTTTCTCGGCGCGCTTCACCTGATCGACGGGGCAGGAGAAAGTCATGTCGGTGCGGCCGTCTTCGGCGATGTTCTGGATGATCATATCGACGTTGATGCCGGCCTCGGAGAGCGGGCCGAAGATTGCTGCGGCAATGCCGGGGCGGTCGGCCACGGAGAGCAGCGTCATTTTGGCTTCATCGCGGGAATAGGCGATGCCTGATACGGGGCGGTTTTCCATAACTTCCTCCTCATCGCAAACGAGCGTGCCCGCATCGTCGGATTGTTCTTCAAAAGAGCTTAGCACTCTGAGTTTGACTTTGTAGCGCATGGCCAGTTCGACCGAGCGGGTTTGCAGGACTTTTGCACCAAGCGAGGCCAGCTCAAGCATTTCCTCGAAGGCGATTTTATCAAGCTTGCGGGCCTTGGACGAGATGCGCGGATCGGTGGTGTAGACGCCGTCGACATCGGTGTAGATATCGCAGCGCTCGGCCTTGAACGCCGCCGCAAAGGCGACAGCCGTTGTATCGGAGCCGCCGCGGCCCAGTGTTGTGATGCGCCCTTCGGGGCTGATGCCTTGAAAGCCTGCCACAACGGCCACGCGCATACCTTCGGCAAACTTTGCTTCGATATTGGCGGGGGGGATATCTTCAATCCGTGCAGAGGCATGGGCCGAAGTGGTTTTCACAGGCACTTGCCAGCCCTGCCAAGAGCGTGCGGGGATGTCCATTTCCTGCAATGTCAGCGCCATGAGGCCCGCTGTCACATTTTCACCCGAGGAAACGACCGCGTCGTATTCGCGCGCGTCATAGAGCGGGGAGGTTTCATTGACCCAGCCGACAAGCTCGTTTGTCTTGCCGGACATAGCCGAGACAATCACGATCACATCATAGCCCTTGGCCACTTCAACGCCCACGCGCTTGGCTGCGCGGCGGATGCGGTCGGGGTTGGCGACGGATGTGCCGCCGAATTTCATCACCAGAACGGGCATGGGAGGCCTCTTTATTACGTGAAGCGCGGTTTAGTCTCTCTGAGACGTGAGAGCAAGAGCGTGATGCCGCGTCAAAATGAGCGACTCAATAGGGGTGATCGCGGCCATCCCATGTGCGAAAGCAGCCTGTTGTCTCGAGGCTGAGGGCGTCGAACTCCTTGATCAGGCCTTCAGCGGACTGGGCCACGTCTATATCGCCACCTTCACCGCCCATTTCGGTGCGGACCCAACCCGGGTGATAGCAGCCCACGGCGATGCCTTCAGGTTTCAGATCGGTTGCGAGATTGCGCGCGAGGTTGAGCGCGGCGGCTTTGGAACTGCGGTAGATATAACTGCCGCCCGGCGCGCGGGTGTCGCTGCCCATTTGCGAAGAAATGATCGCGATTTTGGGCGCTTCGGAGCGCAGGAGATGCGGCAGGAAGGCCTGAACGGTGAGAAAGACGCCTGTTACATTGGTGGCGAACGTATCAGCCCACATTTGCGCGGGGTAGCCATCTTCCAGAATCTGGCCCTTGTCCTGATAGATGCCTGCGTTGCAGACGAGCAGATCGACTGTCTCGGTTGACATGGCATTGGCCAGCGCCTTGACGCTGGCGGGATTGGTCACATCGAGGGCGGCGTAGCCATCACCGCTGCGGGCGGTGGCTGTGACAGTGTCGCCCGTGACAGTGTAAAGCTCGGAGAGACGTGCGCCAATGCCACGATTGGCCCCGGTGATGAGAATATGGCTCAATTTGATCTCCTGTTCGGCTTGAAGGGCAGGGGCATGACAGGCACACCATCCTCGATGAGCTTTTTGGCCTCTTCCACCTTGGCTTCGCCATAGATTGCACGCTCCGGCGCATCGCCCAAGTGCATTTTGCGGGCCTCGGCGGCGAATTTGGGGCCGACATATTCGGAATTGGCCTCAATTTTGCGGCGCATCTCGGACAATGCCTGTTCGGCGGGGTGCGCGGGCTGGCTGAGTGCGCCTTTTGACGTATCGCGCGTGCTGACCCGCGGCGCCATGAGGGATTTTTCAACCTCGGGCGAGCCGCAGACGGCGCATTCTATTTTGCCGGACGCGCGCAGACTCTCGAAGGCTTCAGAGGACTGAAACCAGCTGTCAAAGCTGTGGCCATGTGCGCATTTGAGCGAAAAACTGATCATCGCGTGCCTTTAAGGTATCGTTAGTAAATAGATAAGCTTTGTGGCGCGTCGTGCAAGCCTTGTGCGGGCCTCAGGCTTCGAGCAGGCGGGGATCGAAAGTCTTGAGGATTTTCTTCAGTTCCGGTTCCGAGACTTTACCTGCCGCCTTTTTCGGGCTGAACCACTTGCGGCGGCGCTGGCCTTTTTCGGGGAAGTTCTTTTCAAGCGAGGTGACGTGCACAGGGTAGACCAATGCGATGCAAGGCAAGCTTTCTTTCGGGCTGAGTTCTTTGGTGTAGGAAAACAGCCCCAAGCAGCGATCATAGGCCTTTCCCTTCACGCCCGCTTCTTCCCATGCTTCTTGCAGCGCGGCTTCTGCGGGGGTTTTCTCGGCCATTGGCCAGCCTTTGGGGATGATCCAGCGCTGGGAGCCGCGCGAGGTGATGAGCAAGACTTCGGGCTCACCTTTTCGCATCCGGTAGCAGAGCGCTGCGAACTGGCTGCGCACATCGGTTTTGCGCGCGCCTTTGAGCAGGATCGGGAGTTGTTTCGGGCCTTGAATGACCATGGCTTCGGGCTTCTCTTTCATTGTCCTGCGCTCGTTTTAAGCAGAAAGTTTGAATCAAAACTGAAGCCTTGGCCAGCCCTTCCTTGGGGGGCGCGCGATTTTGCCCCCCAAGATGTTGTAATTTGTGCCCGATTTACGCCGGATTAGCGCGTGTAGATGACGGGGAACCAATCGTCGCGCAAGCGCTCGCCTGCTTTCATGCCGTGATCGGGGAAGGGTGGCGAGGTCGGGCCGGGGCGCTCGACATAGCGGGCATCATCGCCGACAAGGCGCAGGCTGAAGGCGCGACGGCGGGTTTGGGAGGTGTTGCCGCGTGCGCCGTGCAGGATGGCGTAGTTGAAGGCGACGGCATCGCCCGGCTCCATCTCCCATTCGCGAATGTCCATGCCTTCGGCTTCGGGGTCGGGGACGGGCATATAATCTTCCTTATTGGGGAAATAGCTCTCGCCTGCGACCCAACGCATTGGCATCACTGGCTTTTCCCAAGCGTGGCTGCCTGCGACACAGCGCAGGGCGGCGTCTTTCACGGGGTCGAGCGGTGACCAGAAGCTGACATTTTGCACGCCATCGACGAAGTAGTAAGGCCCGTCAGTGTGCCAAGGGGTCGCCATCGAGGTGCCCGGCTCCTTGACGAGGACATGGTCGTGGAACATTTGTGTCGTTTGGCTGCCCATCAGGTCGGCGGCAACTTCGGCGGCGGGGGAGTGTGCGATGACCTCGGCGAACTCCGGAATGCGCTGCCAGTTGCAATAATCATCAAAGAAGCGGCCTTTTTCGCCGTCTTTTTTATTTTCGGACGCGAAAGGGCCTGGCTCGGTCATGTTGCGTTCAACACCTGCGCGCAAGGTTTCGACATGGTCATTGAAGAGGCCTCGAATGACGATGACACCGTCGCGCTGGTAGGTCTCGATCTGGTCTTGGGTGAGAAGCGGATGAGGCATGTTGGGCTCCTTTGGTTAAAGCTTCATGGTGAGGTGATAATCGGGGGCGTAGGCCATGCGAACCCAAGTGATAGCGGCCTCGGGGCCGTGGGTGACGCGGTCGAGCACAAGTGTGGGTGTTTGGGGCGCGCAGCCGAGGGCTTCTGCAGCCTCCGCTTCAGCGGGCCGGGCGGAGTAATCAAGTGTGCCGTGGTTGAACGGCGCGTGGCGCAAAAGCCATTCGTTGGCGGAAACGCTCGCAAAGTCGGCCTCCCTGGCAGCGGGCACGCTTTGCGGATTGATAAAGCGGGTTTCAAAGGCAAAGGGGCGGGCATCGGCGAGATGCAGTGTTTCGACATAAATGAGCGGCGCGGCAACGGGCAGCGACATAGCCGCCGCGATATGGCTTGGCAGCGGGCGGCTGTCTTGCAGGATGCAGAGATGGGACGGGCTTGCCCCACGGGCGCGAATCTCTTCGGCGACCAGAGAGATATTGAGCTTGGCCGCGCGCTGGGGCAGCTCGGCGACACGGGTGCCGGCGCGGCGCTTGCGGATAAGCAGCCCCTCTTCAGCGAGGCTGCGCAGGGCGCGGTTGACCGTGGTGCGTGCGCAAGAAAGCTCGCGGGCGAACTCTTCTTCGGAGGGAATCAGCGCGCCGGGCGCCCATGCGCGCGACTGAATGCGGCGCAACGCTTCGGCGCGCACGTCTTCCCATCCTGAATATTCTTCGTTGCGCATGGCTTACCCTTGGTTTGCTTGGGTGAATTGATATGTATGCACAAATAAGAAGTAAAGAGGGTTTATCGGCGAGACTTGTGAAACCTGCAACATGAGGCTGTGGAAAAACTGAAAACTTCTTCTGTTTCAGAAGCTTGTCGCACAAAAGAAAACCTCCGCCTGAAGGGAAGCAGGCGGAGGTTGAAAGATATACTGCCTTGAGTTTAGTGCTTACTCTGCAGCGGAGCGCTTGGGGAGAACCCAATCGGGGCGGATGAAGTGACAAGTGTAACCATTTGGAATCCGTTCCAGATAGTCCTGATGCTCTGGCTCGGCTTCCCAAAAATCACCTGCGGGCTCAAGTTCTGTCACAATGCGCGCGGGCCAGAGGCCAGAGGCATTTACATCGGCGATGGTGTCTTCCGCGACGGCTTTTTGCGCCTCGTCCATGTAGTAGATCGCGGAGCGGTATGACATGCCGCGATCATTGCCTTGGCGGTTCTCCGTGGTCGGATCATGAATCTGAAAGAAGAACTCCAAGAGCTTGCGGTAGCTTATTTTTTCGGGGTTATACACAACCTCGATACCTTCGGCGTGGGTGCCGTGGTCACGGTAGGTGGCGTTGGGCACATCGCCGCCTGTGTAGCCGACACGGGTGCTGACCACGCCATCCATTTTGCGGATCAGGTCTTGCATGCCCCAGAAGCAGCCGCCTGCGAGAATTGCGGTTTCGGTTGTCATGATGCGTCCTCCACTTGGTTTAGGTAGGCTCCGTAGCCTTCGGCTTCCATTTCATCTTTGGGAACAAAGCGCAGGCTTGCGGAGTTGATGCAGTAGCGTAGCCCGCCCATTTCAGGCGGACCGTCCGGAAAGACATGGCCAAGGTGGCTGTCGCCATGGGCAGAGCGCACTTCGGTGCGGACCATGCCGTGTGTCATGTCGCGCAGCTCGTTCACGTAGGCTTCCTCGACGGGCTTGGAGAAGCTCGGCCAGCCACAGCCTGATTCGAACTTGGAGCTGGAGGCAAAGAGCGGCTCGCCCGAGACGATATCCACATAAAGGCCAGCCTCGAAGTGACTGTTGTATTTGCCCGTAAAGGGCCGCTCTGTGCCGCTCTCTTGAGTGACGAAACGCTCTTCATCGGTGAGGGCGGCGAGGGATTCTGGTGTTTTCTGGTAATTCATGGCGGAGGCTCCCTTAAAGTTCACGGGTAAAGGCAGAATGTGGGCATGTTGAAGCGATTTGCCAAGGGGGCAACGCTTTTGTGATGCTTGCTTTCAAGGGAGAAAGCTGTGGTACCCCGTAGGGGAGTCGAACCCCTCTTTTCAGGTTGAAAACCTGACGTCCTAACCGATAGACGAACGGGGCATACCCAGCCGTGAGGCGGTTTCTAGGGAAAGTGGCGCATCTGTGCAAGCCTAAATTTGCGCGGATTTTCACTTTTTTTTCCGTGAGGTGAAACGCGGGCGTCAGTGGGCGGGGGCGGCATCGTCAAGGCGCAGTTGAACACTGGTGCGCCCTTGCCATGTGTTGAGCTCAAGCCGCCCTGCGAGGTGAAAGCGTGCACCGCCGTGGTTCAAGAGTGTGGGGCCAAGCGCTGTGTCGAATGCGCCAAAGGCGATGGCTTCAAGGCGGGGGCCTGTGCCATCGGAGAAGGTGAGCTTGAGGTGGCCTGTCCCGATCTGTTTGGCGAAGTGGATGACGCAATCGGGAAAAGCAAAGCGCGGGCCGGCGGCGGAGGCACCGTAAGGGCCGGCGGCATCGAGTTGCTCGATGAGCTGTTGGGAGGCGGCCCCCGGCATGAGCGCGCCATCGAGTTTGAGATCGGAGGGGCCGAGCGCGCCTGCGCCTTGTTTGTCGAGCAGTTCGGAGAGACGGGCCATGGCGGGCTCAAGCTGTGCGCGCGAGAGCGAGAGGCCAGCGGCCATTTTGTGCCCGCCGCCCTTTTCGATGAGGCCGTCCATGGCGAGGCGCTGGATGGCTGCTCCAAGGTCGATCCCTGTGACAGAACGGCCGGAGCCTTTGCCCTCGTCGCCGTCAAAGCCGATGACGATTGCGGGGCGGTTTGTTGATTCTTTCAGGCGGGAGGCGACGATGCCGACCACACCTGCGTGCCAGCCCTCGCCTGCGGCCCAGACGAGGGGGGCCTCAAAGCCGCGCTCTTCGGCTTGGGTGAGGGCGGCGGCGCGCACTTCTTCTTCGATGCCGCGGCGCTCGGTGTTGAGCATGTCGAGCTTGTCGGCGAGCGCTTTTGCCTCGTGAGGGTCACGGCAGGAGAGCAGGCGCGCGCCAAGGTCGGCCTGCCCGATGCGGCCACCTGCGTTGATACGCGGGCCCAGGACGAAGCCGAGGTGATAGGCCTTTGGTGCGGTATCAAGGCGGCCCACATCGGAGAGTGCGACAAGGCCGGGGCGTGCGCGGCGCGACATGATCTTGAGGCCCTGCACGACAAAGGCGCGGTTGACGCCGATGAGCGGGGCGACATCGGCAACCGTGGCCAGCGCGACGAGATCGAGCATGGCGAGGAGATCAGGGGTTTTGCGACCTGCTTCGCGCAGGATGCGGCCTGCATCGACCAGTGTGAGAAAGACCACGGCGGCAGCGCAGAGATGGGCGAGATCGCCTGTTTCATCCTGCCTGTTGGGGTTGACCACGGCCAGCGCGGGCGGAAGGGTTTCGCCGCCAAGGTGATGATCAAGCACGATAATATCGGTTCCTGACGCCGCTGCGAGCGCCTCATGGCTCAAAGTGCCGCAATCCACGCAGATGATGAGGGAATGATCGCGCGCGAGCATTTCCATTGCGGGGGCGTTGGGGCCGTAGCCTTCATCAATACGGTCGGGGACATAGAGCGTTGCATCATGGCCGAGGGCGCGGAACCAGTCGAGCAGGAGGGCAGCGGATGTGCCGCCATCGACATCATAGTCGGCGAAGATGGCCACGCGCTCGCGTTTATCCAATGCTGTGACGATGCGGGCGGAGGCTTTTTCCATGTCTTTGAGAGACCGCGGGTCTGGCATGAGGTCGCGCAACTGGGGGGCGAGGAAACCTTCGGCCTCCTGCGCAGAGACACCGCGGCGGGCAAGCACCTGCGCCAGCGCGCGGGGCAGGTCTGTTTCTTGCACGATGAGCTCGCTTGCGCGCTCGAGCTCGACGGTTGGGCCAAGCCACTTGCGCCCTGTGAGGGAAGTTTCAACGCCTAGAAATGCCATGCTCTGCCTGCTTGCTATCTGTTGCCGCCAGTGTGGCGCAAAGCGCGCGTGCGTGCAATCAGACGTCCTCGATCCGCAAGGCCACGGGCTTGCCGACGACCACATCAAGCGCCTCGATAGCGGCCAGTGCGGCGAGCAGGTCGGGGTGGGCCGATTTATGCGTGACGATCAGCACGGGGGCCGAGGTGTCAGCGTGGCCGTATTGGCGCATACGGTCGATAGAGACACCTGCGTTGCCCAAAGCTGTGGCGATTTTGGCGAGTGCGCCGGGTTTGTCGACGAGCGAGATGCGCAGATAGTAAGGCGCGGGGGCCGAAGCATTGGCAGGGGTCGCGGCGACAAGCTCGGACGCGGGACGACCGAAAATATAGGGACGGATGCCGCGGGCGAGATCCATTACATCGCCCATCACAGCGCTGGCTGTGGGGCCTTCGCCCGCTCCGGGGCCGCGCAGCACGACTTGCTCGACTTGGTCGCCCTCAAGCACAACCATGTTTGTTCCGCCTTCGAGCTGCCCGAGGGGGGAGGTGTCAGGCACGAGGCAAGGGGTCATGCGTTGCTCAAGGCCACGGCCTGTCATCTGGGCCACGCCAAGGAGCTTGATGCGATAGCCCATATCGGCAGCTTGGGTGATATCTTCCAGTGTGATCTCGCCGATGCCCTGAAGCTGCACGCCGTCAAAGTTGACCTGCGTGCCAAAGGCGATGGAGGAGAGGATCGCGAGCTTGTGGCCAGCGTCGATGCCGCCGACATCAAGGTTTGGGTCGGCCTCAAGATAGCCAAGGGCGTTCGCCTCTTCGAAGAGTGCGTTGTAGCCTTGGCCTGTGGCTTGCATCCGCGTGAGGATATAGTTGCAAGTGCCGTTCATAACACCCATGACGCGGGTCATCTCGTTGCCTGCGAGGCCTTCGAGCAGCGTTTTGATGACGGGGATGCCGCCTGCGACGGCGGCCTCATAGCGGATGACGGCGCCTTTTGCTTCGGCTGCCAGAGCGAGCGCCTGACCGTGATGTGCGAGCAGGGCTTTGTTGGCTGTGACCACATCCTTGCCAAGGGCAAGTGCGGCTTCTGTTGCGGCTTTGGCCGGGCCTTCGGAGCCGCCCATCAGTTCGACGAAGACATCGACGTCCTCGCGTTTGGCGAGGGCGACGGGATCATCTTCCCATGCGTAGTCGGACAGGTTTACGCCACGGTCCTTGTCGCGCGAGCGGGCGGAGACGGCGACGATCTCGATCGGACGGCCTGCACGGGCGGCGAGAAGCTCTGACTTCTGACGGACGATCTTGACGACACCAGCGCCGACAGTTCCGAGGCCTGCGATGCCCAAACGGAGGGGGTTTGTCATGGGAATATCGCCTTTTACCTGTGTCAGATGTGTTGAATAGCGATTTAGCCGCTAACGCGCGGGCTTGCAACGTGGGTTGTTGGAAAGGGGAGGGGAAAGGCGGATTGGATATGGTTGTTGTTGTGGGCCTGGGGACGATGAGCGCTTTTCAGAGAAAGAATGCCCTAACTGTGGCGGCCCAGTCTCATATGTGGCAGCAGTTCTTTGCCGTGGTAACGAGTGGTTCAGTTGGAGACTGTGTCGCTGCTAGGCTCTGTGGCCAGCATTAGATCAAGCAACGACCCACCCTGACGTGAAGTATGCTGAATCTAAAGAAATTTTTAGCGCTTAATGAACCTTCAAACCCAAGCCGTGCAGCAGTTCGGTTGCTTGGGTTTTGGAGATGATCGCACCCTTAAAGCAGGTTGCGCTTGAGAACGTGAGCGCACCGAGGTCTGCCAGCCGCAGATCGGAGCCTTCGAAGCGGGCGGTTGCCAAATGGGCGCCTCCCAAGCGGCAGTTGTCAAAGCTTGTGTCGCGGAAATCGCATCCGGCAAGGTCGGCATCTGTGAAGTCGATGTTTTCCAGATGGTATTTCCTGAAGTTCATTTTGCGCAAGAATGCGCCGGAGAGAACGCAGCCTCTGAAAGCTATTCCCAAGCTCCGCGCGTCTTTGAAATCGGCTCCTGTTAGCTTGGAGTCGTGAAAAGTTGCGCTGGAAACATCTGCTCCTGTCCAGTTGCTGAGAGACAGGTTGCAGTCTTCAAAACACGCATCAGACAGGCGGGCATGGCTGAAATCGGCTTTGAGGGCTTTGCATTTGGAAAACACGCATTCTTCCATGAGGGCGCTGGCGAAAGAGCAGTCTTGGAAGCTGCAATTATCAAAGCGATACCGGGAAATATCCATGCCGTCAAAATGTAGAGACTTGAATTCATGAAATGAAAAATCGGCTCCTTTGAGGGAGGAAATGTCGCTGATGACCTGCACTTGAGTTTACTCGCCTGCTTCCACCGGCTCACTCACACCCGCCTGCATACGCGCCTTGTCGGCGCTGCTGACGATGCTGCCACGCAAGCGGTATGCACGGGCGCGTAAGGATGCGACGCGGCCTGTTAGCTCGGAGGCGCTTGTCTCGGTCAGGCGGGGAGCGGCTTGGGACGCTGTCAGCTCGGAAGTGGGCGCGAGGGCGGGGTAATCGGCCGCTTTCATCTCGCTTGTCACGGTTGCGTCAAGCTCGGGGAAGTCCGCGCAAGCGGTGAGTGTGAGGGCGAGAAAAAGGGCGATAGGCGCGCGCATGGGGGGCTCCTGAGGCGGTGTCGGGTTTTGTGATGCCCTAGAGGAGCGAAAAGCGCAAGCAAAGGGTTTGATTTGAACGGGTGTTCAGTTAAGTCTAGCTTATGGCACGCACTCAAGGATCACACTCTGATATCACGGGCCCGCGCATCCGCGCGGCTGCGCGCGCTTTGTTTGCGCGTCATGGCTATGCGGCCGTGTCGATGCGCCAGATTGCGGGTGAGGTGGGCGTGCAGGCGGGGGCTTTGTATAATTATACGAGCGACAAACAGAGCCTTCTGGCGGAGCTGATGCGCGAGCATATGGACGATTTGCTTGCCGCGCGCGCGGAAGTGAAGTCGGGCCAGCTTGCGCCTTTGGACGCGCTGGAAGGGTTCGTGCGCTTTCACATCGGGTTTCACATCGAGCGGCCCGACGAGGTTTTTATTGCCTATATGGAACTGCGTGCGCTGGAGCCTGCGAACTTTGCCGAGATCGAAGCCTTGCGGCGGCAATATGAAGACGAGCTTGAGGGCATTTTGCGGCGCGGGGCAGAGGCGGGTGTCTTCGAGATCGAGGATGCCAAGATTACCACACTGGCGGTGATTGCCATGCTCACTGGGGTGAACACCTGGTACCGCAAGGGCGGGCGGCTGAGCCTTGAGGAAGTTGAGGCGATTTACTGGGGCATGGTGCGCCGCGCTGTCGGGGCCTAGTCAGTAGCCGGCGGAACGATCAACCAGATGTAGAAGCGGCTCGCCTGCCTCATTGCGACGGATGTTTTCAGCCACCACTTCAGCACAGGTTTCGGCGCGGGTTTCGGCGGCCATGTGGGGCGTGACCGTCACGTTGGGATGCGCCCAGAAGGGGTGATTCTGCGGGAGCGGCTCGATGCGGAAGACATCAAGCGTGGCGTGGGCGATTTGGCCTGAGTCAAGCGCTTCGAGAAGCGCCTCATCGTCAATCAGCGGGCCGCGACCCGGGTTGATGATGAAGCTGCCGCGCGGCATGAGCGCAATGGTTTCGGCATTGAGGATGTTTTGCGTACCGGCTGTAGAGGGCAGAAGCAGGATGCAGATTTCGCCGTGGGCGAGGGCTTCTTTAAGCCCGTCATCGCCCGAGTAACAGGTGATGCGGTCGTGGGTTTTGGGCGAGCGTGACCAGCCTGCGACGTTGAAGCCGAGCTGCACCAGCGCTTCGGCGCAGGCCATGCCAAGCTCGCCGATTCCGAGGATTGTGACACCGCGATCACGCGAAAGCGGTGGTGAGGCGGGTTTCCATTCATGCGTGGGGTTCACGATCTGGGCGTCCATGCCAAGGTGATGGCGCAGGGTGTGGCCCGTGACCCATTCAAGCATGCCTTGCTGCAAGCCGAAATCAACCATGCGGGTGAGCGGAACCTTGAGCGTTTCGTTGCCTGTGATCTTCTCGACTCCGGCCCAGAGATTGAGCACGGCTTTTAGGCGGGTGAAGGGGGTGAAATCTTTCACATCGGAGTTGGGGGCATAGATGATGTAATCCACCTCTTCGGGTGGGATATCGAGCGCAAGGTGCACATCGAGCCCCGCCGCTTTGAAGGCCTCCGGCAAGACATCTTTGTATTGGTCCCAGCGTTCGGAGCGGGCGGCGAAGAGTGCATTGACTGTCATTGGAACCTCAAGATTTAGCGGGGTTTGTGGACGTGTGCGCTTTGCACGAGGCCGAAGGCGACCATGAGAACCAGCATCGCAGAGCCGCCGTAAGACACAAGCGGCAGTGGCACGCCGACGACGGGGATGAGGCCCATGACCATGGCCATGTTGACCGAGAAGAACAGGAAGAACGCCATTGCGATTCCGAGGGTGAGCAGGGAGCCGTAGCGGTTTGCGTTGTTCATGGCCGAGACAATGCAGAAGATGACGATGAGCGCATAGAGCACCAGAAGGGTGATGGCGCCGATGAAGCCGAACTCTTCAGACAGGGTTGTGAAGATAAAGTCGGTGTGTTTTTCGGGCAAAAAGTTGAGCCGGCTTTGCGTGCCTTGCATGAAGCCGCGCCCTGTCCAGCCGCCCGAGCCGAGGGCGATTTTGGATTGGGTGATGTGATAGCCCGCATTGAGCGGATCGGCGGAGGGATCAAGGAAGGTGTCGATGCGTCTGTATTGGTAATCCTTGAGCATCTGCCAGCTTGTGCCACGCGATTGGAAGACCGCCGCGACAAGCCCGACGCCCGCAGCGATGACGGCGGCGAAATAGGCCCAGTGCACGCCTGCCATGAACATTAGCGCGCCCCCGCCTGTGAGCAGCAGAATGGCTGTGCCAAGATCGGGCTGGGAGAGCACGAGCACTGTTGGCAAGAGGATAAGCGCCACGGGGATGGCCACCCAGACGGGATGCGAGATTTTCTTCAGCGGCAGCCAGTCGTAATAGGCGGCGAGCAGCATCACCAGCGTGATTTTCATGAGCTCGGAGGGCTGTAGACGCATGAAGCCAAGGTTGATCCAGCGCTGTGCGCCCATGCCCACCTCGCCGAAGAACTCGACGGACAGGAGCAGAATGAGCGAGATGCCATAGGCCACGGCAGAGATGTTGCGCCAGAACCAAATCGGAACCATGGCCACGAAGATCATGGCGAAGAAGCCGAGGCCGAAGCGCTTCATCTGGGGTTCGGCCCAACGGCTCAAATTGCCGTTTGCAACGGAGTAGAGCATGAGAAAGCCGATCGAGGCGACGGCGATCAGAAGCAGGGCCAGTGGCCAGTTGAGATAGAGCAGTTTGCGCGGCCCTGTCGGGACGTATTTGGCATTATACTCAAGATAACTCATGCGCGCTCGGGCTCCTCGCCTGAAACGGGCGGGCGCATTTCGCGCAGTTTGCGCTGTTGGGCTTTGATGCGGCCATGATCACGGGTGGGGTATTCGCTGAGGGGCGGATCATCGCCATAGAGCGCTTGCAAGGTTATGTCGCGCGCGATGGGGGCGGCTGTGGAGGAGCCTCCGCAGCCGTGCTCGACCACCACAGACACTGCGATGCGCGGGTTATCGTAGGGCGCGAAGTTGACGAAAAGCGCGTGATCGCGCTGGCGCCATGGCACTTCATCACATTTTACGCGGCGGCTGATAACCTGACTTGTGCCAGTTTTACCTGCCATCTGGTGCTCTTTGGACAGGATGCGGCTGCCCCGCGCCGTGCCCCGACTGTGATTGATGACCTCATACATGCCGCGTCTGATCTGGCGGAGGTGATTTTCGTTGAGCCCCATTGGGGCGCCTGCGCCGCTGGGCTGCTCGACACCGTCGATTGTCTTGATCAGGCGCGGCGTGACTTCGCGGCCCGTGGCGAGGCGGGCTGTCATCACCGCGAGTTGCAGGGGCGAGGCGAGCACAAAGCCCTGACCGATGGAGGCGTTGACAGAATCGCCGATGACCCAATCTTCGCCTTTGACTTCGCGCTTCCATTCTTTGGTGGGCGCGAGGCCCTGGGCGACGGCTGACATGGGAATATCATGGCGCTCGCCGATGCCGAGGCGGCGGGCCATTTCGGAGATTTTTTCAATGCCTGTTTCGAGGGCGAGTTCATAAAAGTAGACATCGCAGCTTTCGCGCAGGGCTTGCACGAGGCTCACGTTGCCATGGCCCGAGCGCTTCCAGCAGCCGAATTTCTGGCTGTAGACCTCAAGGTGGCCTTTGCAGCGGAAGCTGTCTTCTGCGGTGACAATACCGGCTTCGAGCGCGGCCAGAGCGGTGACCATCTTGAAGGTGGAGCCGGGCGGGTATGTCCCTTGCACCGATTTTGACACCAGCGGGCGGTGATCATCCTCAATGAGGCCGTTGTAATCGGATACGGAGATGCCGTTTACAAACAGGTTGGGATCAAATGCGGGCGAAGAACCGATGGCGAGCAGATCACCGCTTTCGCAATCAATTACCACGGCGGCGGCACTTTCGGAGCCGAGGCGCGCCTGCACGTAGTTTTGCAGCATGTGATCAATGGTGAGCTGGATGTCGGCACCGGGCTTGCCCTCTTTGCGGCCAAGCTCGCGCACCTCGCGGCCAGAGGCATTGACCTCAAGGCGCATGGTTCCGGCGCTGCCGCGCAACTCTTCTTCTTCGCGCGCTTCAAGCCCGGTCTTGCCGATCTGGAAGCGTGGCAGGTTGAGCAGCGGATCGGGGTTTTCGATGCGCGAGAGATCGTAATCGGAGACGGGGCCGACATAGCCGATGACATGGGTGAAATCGGGGCCAAGCGGGTAGTGCCGCGAAAGGGCGACCTGTGGCTCTATCCCCGGCAGGGCGGGCGCGTTGGCCGCGACGCGGGTGAGTTCTTCCCACGTGATTTTCTCGGCAATCGTCACTTGTGTGTCACCACGGCGCTTTTCAAGCTCGAGGCGGGCCTCGGCGACCAGCGCAGGATCAAGCGTGATCAACTGGCCGAGGCGGGCGATTGTCTCTTCGATATCATCGGTGTCTTCGCGGGTTATGGTGACGCGGTAGCTTTGCACGTTTTGCGCCAACGGGCGGCCTGTGCGATCAAATACCTGCCCGCGGGCGGGGGGAATAAGGCTGATCTTGATGCGGTTTTCTTCGGCGAGAAAGCGGAACTGATCGCTTTCCTGCACCTGAAGATAATGCATCCGCGCGCCGAGCACGCCGATAAGCCCCGCCTGAAGCCCGCCGACAAGCAGGGTGCGGCGGCTGACGATGGCCTGACTGGTGAGTTTTTCATTGTTGCTTTTGCGCATGACCTATCCTCAGAGCCGCTGGCCGAGGGCGTTGACCTCGCCGAGCGTTGGCTTCCTGAGACCAAAGAATAACCAAGAAACGCCGATGACAACAGGGTAGCACAAAATTGTGAGCGAAATCTGGATGAGCGCGGTTTTGAGCGCGAGCGCTTCGACCAGCAAAACCACCAATATGAGGCGGTAGGTCAGAATGACGCCTATGATGCTGACGGAGGCTGTGAACCACTCCACCGAGAAGGGCATATCGCGCAGCCGCGCGGCGCGGGACTTGAGCATCTGGATTGCGATGAGCGCAATGGCGGCAAACAGGCCCGGCGGACGACTCAGCATGATGTCGGCAAAGAGCATGACCAGTGCAATGAGAACGGCCGGGACAAAATCGGGGCGCCGGAGCGCCCAGCAGATGCCGAGGGCGAGGATAATGTCAGGTGCGGCGAAAGTGCCCGGCGTTGTCTGGAGCGGCAAGAGGTGAAAAAACATCACAATAAAGCTGAGCGCGACGAACATGATGCGCATGAACCATAGACGGCTGATGGTGTTTTCAGTCATTGGCGGCGGCTTCGGCTTCTGGTGGGGGGGCTGGTTCTGTTGCAGGGGCTGCGCCGCCTTCGGGGAGGACCAGGCGGCCCGGATCGGCGATGCGCTCGGTTCCGTAGTTGCGCAGAACGCGCAGGAATTCGAGGCGCTCGTAATCGGCGGCGAGGCGCACGCGCATACGCCCGCCCGGGTCAACCGCGACATTGCCGATGAGCACACCATCGGGGAAGACATCGCCATCGCCCGAACTGATCACGCGGTCGCCCGGGCGGATGAGATCCCGGTTTTCGACAAAATCCACGGGGGGGGCGAGGGTGTTATCGCCGATGATGAGGCCGCTCTGGCCCGAGGGCTGGATTGTGACCGGCACGCGCGAGGCGACATCGGTGAGCAGGAGCACACGCGAGGAGCGTTCGCCCACCCCCGAGATACGCCCGACAAGGCCGATGCCGTCCATCGCGGCCCAGCCATCAAGGATGCCATCGCGCGCGCCGACGTTGAGCAGCACGGACTGGCGATAGGGCGAGCCACTGTCGGCCAGCACGATCCCTGTGATCGAAGTGAGGCGCGGATCGAGGCGGACATTGTTCAGATCGAGCAGGCGGGCGTTTTCCTGCTCTAGCTGGAGTGCAGCTTCCTTCCAGCTGTTCATTTGCTGGAGTTCGCGGCGAAGCTCTTGATTTTGGTTGTAGATTTTCTGGTAACTCTGGAAATCCTTGACCAGATTGGCGGCCCCTGTGACAGGGGCAAAGGCCCAGTCGAAGTTGGGCACAACGCGGTCTATCACCGCGATGCGGAAGCGCTCGACCCTTGGGCTGTCGATCCGCCAAAGAATAAAGACGCCAACTAGCAAAAGGACCAGAACAATCAGAACCAGCCGCTTGAGCGGGCCTGCGAAATCATCGGATCTGAGCGGTTCTTGTGCCAATAGGGGCCTTTCGGAACAAGGCGTGTCACAGTGAAAAGGACGGGTGCTTTAGCTGTCGTAGTCGATAGCGTGGGCCAGTTGCTTCTCGAACTCAAGCGCTTTGCCGGTGCCGAGGGCCACACAGTTGAGGCTTTCATCGGCAATCGAGACGCTGAGGCCGGTTTGCTCGCGCAGGGCCAGATCAAGATCGCCCAAAAGCGCGCCGCCGCCTGTGAGCATGACGCCACGATCCACGATATCGGCTGACAGGTCTGGTGGGGTGGTTTCCAGTGCGGTCATCACGGCCTCGCAGATCTGTTGAACTGGCTCGGAGAGCGCCTCGGCGATCTGGGCCTGACTGATTTCGGTTTCTTTTGGGACACCTGTGAGCAGGTCGCGGCCACGCACCTGAATGGAGGTGCCGCGGCCATCGTCGGGCATGCGCGCTGTGCCGATGGTTGTTTTGATGCGCTCGGCGGTGCTTTCGCCCACGAGCAGGTTTTGCTGGCGGCGCAGGTAGCTGATGATGGCTTCATCCATACGGTCACCGCCGACGCGCACGGAACGGGCGTAGACGATATCGCCAAGCGAGAGCACGGCGACCTCTGTTGTCCCGCCGCCGATATCGACAACCATATTGCCTGTCGGGTCGGTGATGGGCATGCCTGCGCCGATGGCTGCGGCGATCGGCTCGGCAATCAGTCCGCAGCGGCGCGCGCCTGCGCCCAGAACAGACTGGCGGATCGCGCGTTTTTCAACGGGAGTTGCGCCGTGGGGCACACAAACAATGACTTTGGGCTTGGAGAAGGTCGAGCGCTTGAGCACCTTGCGGATGAAGTGCTTGATCATCTCTTCGGCCACATCAAAATCGGCAATCACACCTTCACGCATCGGGCGGATCGCCTCGATTGTGCCGGGGGTGCGCCCGAGCATGAGCTTGGCGTCTTCACCCACAGCCAGCACGCGTTTCACACCGTCTTTGACATGATAGGCGACAACAGACGGTTCGTTAAGAATGATTCCGCGGCCTTTCACGTAAACAAGTGTGTTTGCGGTTCCGAGGTCGATCGCCATATCGGACGCAAAAAGACCAGGCAATTTATCAAAGATCGACATAGGCGTGTGAACCTCAAGTAAACGTTTATTGGCGCGACGAGTCGCGGGGGCTGCGGGTGTTCGAGTGTGTATAGGCCTGTCGCTCCAATGACGAAAGGGGGAAACGGGGCGCAAGGCTTTCAATCGGGTCTGCATTTGCGGGATTTGCGGGAAATGGCATTGATCCGCCTGTCTGGAACCTCTGTGTCGTTTCAGTGCGACTGTTTTGCAAGCGCCTGCGGGGATGACGCGTGCGCGCGCGGAATTACGCTGGTATCCGCGCGCAAAATCGCTCAATCTCGGGGAAATATGGGGTTTGTGCTCGGGTTGTTCTGGCCCGTATCGGGCCGTTTCATTCTTGAGGAGACTATTGATGAGAAAATCTGTTTTGGCCTGCGGTCTGGTTGCGATGACACTTTCAGGCTGTATGGCCGTTGAGGGCACATCATCTGCAGGGCTGTTGACCACGGTTCCCGAAGAGGTTCTGGCGATTGCCGGACCGAACCAGAACCTTGCCGCCATCCGGGTGAACCCTGTGGACGGCTGCTTTGAGTATCAGCATGTCGGTCCTGTCGAGACGACATTCCTGCCGCTGCGCACCGCCAAGGGCAATCCGATCTGCACCAAGCCCGCGGCGACTTGAGGCCGGTTTGCAAGACCTGTTGTGACGGCGCGGAAGAAACAGTTTTTTGAACGAAACAGGGAGGGCCTGCGGTGAAACGGCTTAAGCTCATGTTTTCGCATTTCAGCGTGGTGTCCATGGGCCTTGTGGCTTTGCTCGGGCTTGTGATCATGATTGTCCATGCGCCTGGGTGGGCCTGGTTGTTGGTCCCCTTTGGTGTGCTGGCGCAAATGCTGAACGAGTATAACCTGCACAGGTTTGTCTTCCACTTGCCGCCGCCGAAGCAACAGTGGGCCTTCAACCTTCTTTATCAAGTCCATTACGGACATCACGATTTTCCGACCAACCACGGGTTGTTCTTTGTTCCGCCTTGGGTTGCCTTGCCTGTGCTTGGCTTCAATTTTGCCGCTGTATGGGCGATTGCGGCTCTTGTGGGGCTGCCGGCTGCTTTTGATATTGCCGTTGCTATTGTTCTTGTGGGCGGCGTGTTGACGTTCATGGCCTACGAGTGGTTTCACATGACCGCGCATTTGCCTGTGGCGAAAACCCGTGTCGAGCGCCATGTCACGACGCTGCACAACCAGCACCACTTTCGTGATTTCTCGAAGTGGTTTCATGTCTCGCCCGGGGGCGAGGTAATTGACCGTGCGATGCACACGGCGATTGACCGGGACGATTTGAAGAACAAGCAGCGGGCCGAGTTTATCCGCACGCTGGGAATGCGGCCTGATGACGGGCGGCTTGTGCGGGCGCGGGCGCGGTTTGCGGGGAAATACGGGCTGACGGAGGATGAGATCGCCCGCGCGGCGCGGGCTTGAGGATGTGCGAAGGGCAAGACAAGGCAATGACCGACGGTTCCTTGTCAAAGCCAACGAATGGGGGCTTATAAAAGAAGGTCGCTCAAACCCAACTGCGCCCCGATCACCCCGATTGCAATTCCGGCGGGCAGACTCATCAGAAGCGCGAAGGGTTTACGCTTTTTTGCGAGGGTTTTGGACGAAGGTTTGACCCCGCTCGGGAAGACCCGATCAATCAGGCTGTCAAGCAAGACAACGCAAAGAAAAGCACCCCCGAACAAAACCGGAATGATGGTGATCAAGGGCCAGGACGCGGTGCCCGCCAAATCTGCCATGCTGTCGGCCGCCAATCCGAGAAAAACGCCCACCGCGAGAATTGCAGCCCCGTTGAACCAGTCACCCGCCTGCATTTTGCGTCGGCTGCTCATATGTTCGTGCCCCACACCACCAATAATCAGAGACTAGACAACACTCTTGATCCGCGCTTGGCAAGTGTCTTGTCTGGCCTAGAACGCCTGCCGATGTGCTTTGCGGAGAAATTACCTTTTGGTTTCATGTGTGTGTGACGCTTGGAAGGGGCGGTAGGTTTTTGCGGAGAACGCGCCACCAGGTGGGTGGAAAGCAAAAAGGCCGGATATGCTCCGGCCTTTTGTGACATATCTGCGGGCGCGTCTTAGCTGCTGGCTGTGATTGCGTCTTCGGCAGGGTGGAGGTGTGCTGTGGAGCCGACCTGCACCTGCTCGTAGAGGCCGTTGATATGCGCCATCACCATGCGCACGCAGCCCGAGCTTGCGCGTCCGCCGATGCTGCGCGGGCTGGGGGAGCCGTGAATGCGCAGGTAGGTGTCGCGGTTGCCCTCAAAGAGATAGAGCGCGCGTGAGCCGAGCGGGTTTTTCGGGCCTGCGTTCATGCCGTCGGCGTGTTGGGCGTAAAGATGCGGGTCACGTTTGATCATCGCGGGGGTAGGTGTCCATGTTGGCCACTTTTTCTTGACCTTGATGTTATAGACGCCCGCTTCGTAGAGGTTGCCACGGGCAATGGCGACGCCATAGCGCATCGCGGTGCCGTCATCGCGGACATGGTAGAGGTAGCGTGCCACGGCATCGACGTGAACATCACCCGGCGTCAGGCCTGCGTTGGCCTGAACCAGCTGTGGCAGGAAGCGCGGGTGAAATCCCCATGGGTTAGTTGTTGCCGGGTCAAAATTCGCCGGTGTGATCTGGGCATCCCATTTATCCCACATCGAGCGTGGCGAGGTGGGCGCGGCGCTGACCGCGCTGGCGATGGGTGCGGAAAAGAGAGCGGCTGAAGTTGCGATGAAATGACGGCGCGTGAGCATAGGACGAATGTCTCCGTAATCGGATTGAAGCAGAAAACTATGATACTTTGATGCGATAGGAAAAAGCAAATGGCCAATCACTTGGCTGTGATTCTTTCGTTAGAGTATGGCCCGAGTGCCGGAATAAACTGCACGGCACCCGGACTGTTTTCATTCAGCTTTGGTCTTTGTAGCTGATTTCCTTGGTGTCTTCGCCCGTTTTGCTGCGCCGTGTGAGTAGACGGTTGAGCGCGTGGATATAGGCTTTGGCCGAGGCGACGACTGTGTCGGTGTCGGCTGACTGGCCTGTGGCGATGTTGCCGTCTTCCTCAAGGCGGACCGAAACCGTGGCTTGCGCATCGGTTCCTTCTGTCACGGCGTTGACTTGATAAAGTTCGAGGTGTGCCGTGTTGGGATAGACTTTGCGGATCGCCTTGAAGGCCGCATCGACAGGGCCGTCGCCCTTTTCGATTGCGGTTTTTTCCTCGCCATCAACCATCATCACCAAGGTCGCGTCAGCCGGGCCGCCCGTGCCGCAAACCACCCGCAGAGTGATGAGCTTGAGACGGTCGCTTTCGGCTGTTTCGCCCACGCGCATGAGGGCGACGATATCATCATCGAACACCTCTTTCTTGCGGTCGGCCAGGTCTTTGAAACGCACGAACACGTCTTTGAGCTGGTTGTCACCCACCTCAAAACCCAAATGCTCGAGCTTGTCGCGCAAAGCCGCGCGGCCGGAGTGTTTGCCCAAGGGCAGGGATGTGCCGGCGAGGCCGACATCTTCGGGGCGCATGATTTCGAAGTTTTCGCGGTTCTTCAGCATACCGTCTTGGTGGATGCCGCTCTCGTGCGCAAAGGCGTTTTTGCCGACGATGGCCTTGTTGAATTGCACAGCAAAGCCCGAGACGGCGGCCACGCGACGGGAGATGTTCATGATTTTGGTGGTATCCACCCCTGTGGTCCATGGCATGATATCGTGGCGCGTTTTGAGCGCCATGACGACTTCTTCCAGCGCCGTGTTACCTGCGCGCTCGCCAAGCCCGTTGATTGTGCATTCGATCTGGCGCGCGCCGCCAGCAACGGCGGCGAGGGCGTTGGCCGTGGCCATGCCCAGATCGTTGTGGCAATGCGTGGCGAAGATAACTTCATCCGCACCCGGCACAGTTTCGATCAGGCGTTTGATCAGATCGGCGCTTTCCATGGGCGCGGTGTAGCCGACCGTGTCAGGCACGTTGATTGTGGTCGCGCCTGCCTTGATGGCAATTTCGATCACGCGGCAGAGATAGTCCCATTCGGTGCGGGTGGCGTCCATGGGGGACCATTGCACATTGTCACAGAGGTTGCGCGCATGGGTCACTGTGTCGTGGATGCGCTCGGCCATTTCGTCCATCGTGAGATTGGGGATGGCGCGGTGAAGCTCCGATGTGCCGATGAAGGTGTGAATGCGCGGTTGTGCGGCGTGTTTGACAGCCTCAAAGCAGCGGTCGATGTCTTTTGCGTTGGCGCGGGCCAAGCCGCAGATCACGGCGTTCTTGCTCCGCTTGGCGATCTCGGAAACGGCGTTGAAATCGCCCTCGGAGGCGATGGGGAAGCCTGCTTCGATGATATCGACGCCCATATCGTCCAAGAGCTCGGCGATTTCGAGCTTCTCCTCATGGGTCATGGTCGCGCCGGGCGATTGCTCGCCATCGCGCAAAGTGGTGTCAAAAATATAGACGCGGTCAGATGCGTTTGCAGATGTCATATCGGTTCTCTGTGTTTTGTGAATATCTAAGCTTGGGGGCGCGGGCCGTCACTCCTCTGAGCGCGTGCGCCATGAGGCACGCTCAGAGGCAGCTTAGAAGCAGTAGGGCAGACGCAGTGCGCGCGGCGCGTGAAGCGCGGGGCGGCATAGGTGTGATATGTGTCTGCGTGTTCATGAACGAAGTTATAGGAGCGGGATTTGCCGAGATAAACCCCCAATTTGCGAGAAAATGCGCTTGGGGCCTTTGTGGGGCTTGACCCTCCAGTTAGTGGAAGGCTTAGGTTCGGCTCAAAGAGGTGAAACATGAGCAAAATTGAACTGTCTATTGAAGGTTTGAGCTGTGCGGGCTGTGTGCGCCGTGCGGAGGAGGCGATTGCGGGCGTTGAAGGTGCAAGCGAGGTGTCAGTGAACCTTGCAACCAGGCGCGCGAGCCTTGATCTGGGCGATGCAGGCTTGGAGGATGTGACGCAGGCTTTGACCAAGGCGGGTTACCCTGCGCGGGTCGAGAGCGCTGTTTTTGTGGTTGAAGGTATGAGCTGTGCCTCTTGTGTGGGCCGTGTCGAGGCGGCGGTGCGCGGGCTTGAGGGGGTAACCGAGGCCAATGTGAGCTTTGCGGCCGGCGAGTTGCGGGTGACATATCTGGAGCGCGTGGTGAGCGAGGCCGATATTATCGCTGCGGTAAAGAGTGCGGGGTATGCGGCAGTGCAAAAGGGCACGGGGCCGAGTGCTGCGGAGCGGCGGGCGGAAGAAGTCCACGGGCTGAAGCGTAGTTTCCTCATCGCGCTGGCTTTGGCTTTGCCTGTGTTCCTGCTGGAGATGGGCGGGCACATCTATCCGCCGTTTCACCACTGGGTCGCGGGAACATTCGGGCAGGTGAATTCCTGGATATTCCAGTTTGTGCTGACAAGCGCTGTGCTGATCTGGCCGGGGCGCAAGTTTTACACCGTAGGTCTGCCGCTCTTGATGAAGGGCGCGCCGGATATGAACTCGCTGGTCGCGGTTGGGACATTGGCGGCTTACTCTTATTCGGTTGTGGCGACATTTGCCCCGGGCCTGCTGCCGAGCGGGGCGCGTGCAGTTTACTTTGAGGCGGCAGCCGTGATTGTCACGTTGATTTTGCTGGGTCGCTATCTGGAAGCGCGCGCGAAGGGGCGGGCGGGCGAGGCGATTGCCAAGCTGGTGGAGCTTGCTCCCACGCGGGTCGAGATCAAACGCGGTGACGCTTTTGAAGAGGCTGACGCAAGTGATGTGCGCGCGGGTGATGTTCTGCGTTTGCGCCCCGGTGTGCGTGTGCCTGTGGACGGGGCTGTCACGCGCGGCGAGAGCCATGTGGACGAGAGCATGCTGACGGGTGAGCCGATGGCCGTGCGCAAGAGCGAAGGCGATGCGTTGATCGCGGGAACCGTGAACGGCGCGGGGGCGCTGGAGATGATGGCCGAGAAAGTCGGCGCAGACACGGTGCTGGCCGGCATTGTGCGCACCGTAGAAGAAGCGCAGGTGGCGAAGCTGCCCATTCAGGCGTTGGTGGACCGCGTGACCATGTGGTTTGTGCCTGTGGTCATGGGGTTTGCTGTGCTCACGCTGCTGGCGTGGCTCGCCTTTGGCGCGGGGATTGCCAATGCGCTTGTCGCCGCTGTCTCGGTCCTGATCATCGCCTGCCCCTGTGCGATGGGCTTGGCGACACCCATGTCGATTATGGTTGGCACGGGGCGTGGAGCGGAGCTTGGAGTTTTCTTTCGCAAGGGGGATGCTTTGCAACGCTTGTCGGACGTGCGCACCGTGGCCTTTGACAAGACGGGAACGCTGACCGAAGGCAAGCCGAAGCTCACCGACTTTGAGGCGCTGGGCGGGTTTGAAAAGGCCGAGGCCTTGCGGTTTGTGGCGGCGGCGGAGCAGGGCAGCGAGCATCCTGTGGCGCGCGCAATTGTGGCGGCACATGAGGGTGCAATGCCCGCGGCAGAGAGTTTCGAGGCGATTGCCGGGCAGGGAGTCGCGGCGCAGGTGGAAGGACGCGAAGTGCTGATCGGCACGGTGCGTTTGATGCGCGAGCAGGGCGTTGCGCTTGACGGGCGCGCGAGTGCGCTGGAGGCGGCGGGGAAATCGGTTTCCTACGCTGCAATCGACGGGCAGATCGCGGCGCTCTTTGCGGTGTCGGATGCTTTGAAGCCTGACGCAGTGGCCACCGTAAAGGCGCTGCACGAGATGGGCCTCAAAACGGTGATGATCACGGGTGATAGCGCAGCGGCGGCAAGATTCATCGCCGATGAGGCGGGGATTGACGAGGTGATTGCCGAGGTCATGCCCGAGGGCAAACTTGACGCGATCCGAAAGCTTCAAGAGCAGGGGCCTGTGGCCTTTGTCGGCGACGGGATCAATGACGCACCAGCCCTTTCGGCGGCGGATGTGGGCATTGCGGTTGGCACGGGAACGGATGTGGCGATCGAGAGTGCCGAGGTTGTCTTGATGACGGGCGCGCCCGACAAGGCGCTGGTTGCGGTGCGGCTTGCTCGCAAGGTGATGCGCAATATAAGGCAGAACCTGTTTTGGGCGTTTGCTTACAATGCAGCGCTTATTCCTGTGGCGGCGGGGCTTCTGTATCCGCTGACTGGCTGGCTGCTTTCGCCGATGCTGGCGGCGGGGGCCATGGCGCTCAGCTCGGTTTTTGTGGTGAGCAACGCGCTGAGGCTCAAGCGGGCGTAAGGACGCTGGTGCTAGATTTCTTGGGATGTGCAATGGCAGGCGGCGGCTTGGTAAACCTGGCCCGCTGCATCGAAATACAGAACCTCTGAAGCGAGGACACCGCGATGGTTGAGGTAGGAAATCACCATCATGTCGTGGCCTTCAAAAACCTCCTGAATTGTGAACTTCAGGTCTGGTTGCCGTGCGAGGGCTGCGCTCCAATATTCTCTTAGCGCTTGTTTTCCATGCACTTCACCGGCGCCCACAAGCGCCTTGGCCTTAAGGGATCGAAAGACGATATCATCACGGTAATGCGACATGATCGTGTCAAGGTTATGTGTGTTCCATCCGTTTTCCCAAGAGTGTGCGAATGCTTGGCAGTCCATTCTCATTCCCCATCAATAATAGTCCTGCGAGGCGTTATTGATCTGCGGTTTCTGCAGGCACAAGGGGGTCGGCTACGGGCGTTGGCTCGGCGGTGGGTTGTGGTTCGGCGGCGGGTGCATCGCTGCCTTGCTCCGCGCCCAGTACGCCGTTGTTCCACTCGCCAGTCTCGGATTCGCCCGAGGCGTAAGTCATTGTGCCTGTGCCCTGGCGTTTCCCGCCCTGGAAGCTGCCTTCGTAAATGTCGCCATTGGCGTAAGTGGCTTTACCCTTTCCAGAGATTTCACCGCTGTTCCATTCGCCATCGTATGTGAAACCGTCGGGCATGGTGATTGTCCCGTTGCCACTGCGCTGTCCGCCTGAAAAGTTGCCCTCGTAGACGGTGCCGTCGGGGTAGGTGGCTTTGCCCGCGCCCTCGCGCTGGCCGTTGGCCCAGTTGCCTTCATAACGGTAGCCGTCGGCGTAGGTCATGATGCCGAAGCCGTGGTTTTGCGCGCCTTTGAAGCCGCCTTCATAGACCACGCCGTTGGCGTATGTGGCACGCCCGTTGCCCTCGATAACACCTGCGGCCCAGTCTCCTTCATAGGATGAGCCGTCGGCGTATGTGATGGTGCCTTTGCCATCGGGCTGGTCAGCGCGGAACTGGCCCACGTAGACAGAGCCATCAGGGTATGTCACTTTTCCGTCGCCCTCGATGCGCCCGTCAATCCATGAGCCTTCATAGGTATAGCCGTCAGCGCCTTTGAAAATGCCCTGGCCTTCGCGTTTGTCGTTTGCGAAGTCGCCCTCAAAACTATCGCCATTGGCGTATGTGACGCGGCCCTTGCCCTCGCGGCGGCCTTGCACCAGTTCTCCTTCAAAAACATCGCCGTTGGCTTGTGTGAGTTTGCCTGTGCCACCGATCTGGCCCGCCTCCCAGAGACCTTCGTAGACAAGGCCGTCGGGCATTGTGAGCGTGCCCTGGCCAGCACGCTCGCCGCCGGCCACTTCGCCCACATAGATCGCCCCGTCGGGATAAGTGATGCGCCCGTTGCCATCCTTGACGCCGCCCACCCATGTGCCATCGTAGGTGTAGCCGTTGGGGGAGGTCATCACGCCGTTGCCGTGGTGCTGCGCATTGAGGAACGCGCCTTCATAGCGCACGCCGTTGGCATAGTGGGCGATGCCTTGGCCTACGATCTTGCCTTCGACCCAGCTGCCCTCATAGGTTCCGCCATCGGCAAAGACGATCTTGCCAACGCCTTGCGGCTTGCCTTTTTCAAACTCGCCCTCATAGACCGAGCCATTGGGAAAGCGTGCCGTGCCGCGGCCCTTGATCTCGCCATCGACCCATTCGCCTGAATACTCGTAGCCGTTGGGAAGGCGGTAGGTGCCTGTGCCGTGTTGCAGCCCGTTTTTGAACGTGCCTTCGTAGACGCCGCCGTCATCATACTGCTTGGTGCTGACCTGACCGTCCTGTGCCGATGCAGGGGCGGCGAAAGCAAGCGCGAACGCTGTTGTCAGCTTCAGTGCGGTCGTGCGAAATGTCATTGTCGGTCCACCTTTATGCGCGGCAAATTTACCAAAGTTTAAGCGAAAGTTAAGCGAGCAGGGCGGCGGGGGCAACGGGTTCTTCTTTCCCTTGGCGGAGTTTGTGCTAAATCAGCGGTCAAGTTTTGAGAAAGAGGGCGCTATGGCAAAGAACTTCCGCTTGATGCTGGGGCAGTTGAACCCGGTTGTTGGCGACATCGAGGGCAATAAGGCCAAAGCACTAAAGGCTTGGAAAGCAGCCCGTGATGCAGGCGCGGATATGTTGGCGCTGCCGGAGATGTTTATCACTGGATACAATGCGCAAGATCTTGTTATGAAGCCTATTTTTCATCAAACGGCGATTGCGGCGATTGAGGCTTTGGCGCTTGACTGTGCCGATGGCCCCGCGCTGGCGATCGGTGGTCCTGCTGTTGAGGGGCTTGGGTTTTACAATGGCTACTATGTGCTTCAGGAGGGCCGCGTCAGCGCGCGGGTGCTCAAGCATCACCTGCCCAACGAAACCGTGTTTGACGAGGTGCGCATTTTTGACGAAGGCCCCATGAGCGGACCATACACCGTCAAGGGTTTGCGCATCGGTAGCCCGATATGTGAGGACGCATGGCACGCTGATGTCACCGAAACACTGCAAGAAAGCGGTGCCGAGATTCTGCTTGTTCCCAACGGCAGCCCTTACTATCGCGGCAAGCACTTGACGCGCCTTAACCATATGGTCGGTCGCGTTGTGGAAACCGAACTGCCGCTGATTTACCTCAATATGGTCGGCGGGCAGGATGATCAGGTGTTTGACGGCGGCTCGTTTGCGCTCAACGCCCACGGCGCGCTGGCGCATCAATTCGGGGTGTTTGATGAAGAGCTGCGCATGGTCGAGCTCGTCGACACGGGCGAGGGCTGGAAAATTGTCAAAGGCGAAATGACCGCTCTGCCCGACGAATGGGAGCAGGACTATCGCGTGATGGTGGAAAGCCTGCGCGATTATATGCGCAAAACCGGCTTCAAGAAGGTGCTCTTGGGCCTGTCCGGCGGTATCGACAGCGCGATTGTCGCCACCATCGCGGTTGATGCGCTGGGGGCTGATAATGTCCGCTGCGTGATGTTGCCCTCGGAATATACATCCCAAGCCTCACTTGACGATGCCAAGGATATCGCCGGTCGCCTCGGCTGCCACTATGATATCGTGCCGATCAAGGCGGGTCGTGATGCTGTCACCGAAACACTCGCGCCGCTGTTTGAAGGCCGCGCGGAAGATATAACCGAAGAAAACATCCAGTCGCGTTTGCGCGGGCTGCTACTGATGGCGATGTCGAACAAATTTGGCGAGATGTTGCTTACCACAGGCAATAAATCCGAAGTCGCCGTGGGCTACGCCACGATCTATGGCGACATGGCGGGCGGCTATAACCCGATCAAAGACCTATACAAAACCCGCGTGTTCGAGCAATGCCGCTGGCGCAATGCCAATCACCGCTCCTGGATGCAGGGCCGCGCAGGCGAGGTGATCCCTGTGGCGATCATCGACAAGCCCCCCTCAGCCGAGTTGCGCCCCGACCAGAAGGACGAAGACAGCCTGCCGCCCTATGATGTGCTTGATGATATTCTTGAACGTCTGGTGGATCATGACCAATCGGTTGCCGATTGCGTTGAGGCGGGGCACGACCGCGACACAGTCAAGCGCATTGAGCACCTGATATACATTAGCGAATACAAGCGCTTCCAGTCGGCGCCCGGGCCAAGGCTCACGCCAAGCGCTTTCTGGCTGGACCGCCGCTATCCTATCGTCAACCGCTGGCGCGACCCGAGTTGAAGTCAAAAGAGCCTGCTCTTTTTCTTGCTAAAAGTATCCCACCGACTCTGCGCAACAAGTGCGCTCTGTCTGTCATCGCGTTTGCTTCGCAAGCTGCCTGGGGGAGAGCGCGAGAGGGGCTGGCCCCTCTCGCATCGGTCGGGTTTTCGCTCAACGCTCGCGCGCAGAGCGCGCTTTTGCGTTCAACGAGCGAAAATTCGAAATCAACTCACTCCATCAATAGCTGATAGCTCGCAGGCACATACTCAAAGCCGTCGCTGCGGGTCTCGACATAACCGATGGCGGGGAAGGGCATGTGATAGCCGATGAAGGGGATATTATCCGCCGCCATCATATCGAGCATCTTGCGGCGGGTTGCGGCTGCTGCGGCCTTATCCTGATCAAACTTCACTTCCCAGTCAGGATAAGCGAGCGACCAGACATAGTGGTTGGCAAAGTCGGCTGCCAGAACAAGCTGCTGGCCTTCGCTTTCCAGCCTGTAAGCCATGTGGCCAGGCGTGTGGCCAAAGGCGGCCATGGCGGTGATGCCCGAGGCGACAGAACCGCCGTCATCGAGCATGGCCATTTTCTCGGCCAGCGGGCGCACTTTGCTGTCAAAGCCTTCGTTGCCCATCTTGTCCCAAGCGTTGAACTCTACGGCGCCTGTAACATAATCTGCGTTGGCGAATGTCGGTGCGCCTTCGTTCATTAGGCCGCCGATGTGGTCGCCGTGCATATGGGTGATCACGACGGTGTCGATCTGGTCGGGTGTGTAGCCCGCTGCTTGCAGCGCGCCTGAGATGCCACCTGCGTTGAGCCCCGTGTCAAACAGCACGAGCTTTTCACCTGTGTTAACGACAGTCGGGGTGAAGAAGAACTGCGCCTTGTCGGTCGGGATATTCGCCGCTTCCGAGGCTTCGGCAAACTCTTCGGGCGTGGCGTTCATCCCGAAGATGGTCTGCGGCTCGGGCACGGTGCGTGTGCCCGCGAGCAGGGAGGTGACTTCAAATCCGCCGAGCTTTACGCGGTTGAACTTTGCTGTGCTTGCGCCGAGCATTTCGGCGGCGGCAAAAGCAGGGCTGCTTACTGCTGCTGCCATTGGCAGCGAAGCTGCCCCCAGAAGAGCTGTGCGGCGCGTGATGTGCTTGCTATGTGTCATGGAGGCCTCTCTTTTGTTTGATAATGGGAACCATACGCTAAATATGTAGCAGTGGATGCATTTCACGCGAATTTGAACGCGGTTTCTGCCAGCAAGCGCATCTGGACATTGGCGCAGCGGTATGGGACATGGCGCAAGCCTATTTCGGAGAACTCTGATGACCACAACACGCTTCGCCCCATCGCCCACAGGTTACATCCACGTTGGAAACCTGCGCACTGCGCTGATGAACTTTCTCATCGCGCGTAAGGCCGGGGGCGAGTTTATCCTGCGGATCGATGACACTGACCCCGAGCGCTCCAAGGAAGAATATGTTGATGCGATCAAGCAGGATCTTGAGTGGCTCGGCCTCACATGGGACCGCGTCGAGCGCCAATCGCTCCGCCTTGAGCAATACGAAGCCGCCGCCGAGAAACTGCGCGGAATGGGGCGCTTTTACGAGGTGTTCGAAACGCCGACAGAGCTTGACCTGAAGCGCAAAAAACAACTCAACATGGGCAACCCGCCTGTGTATGATCGTGCGGGCCTTGCGCTGAGCGAGGCCGAGAAAGACGCCTTGCGCGCGGAGCGCGGCGGCTATTGGCGCTTCAAGCTTGATCAGGAGCGCATCGAGTGGAACGACGGTATCATCGGGGATGTCTCGATTGATGCGGCTTCGGTTTCGGACCCGGTGCTCATTCGCGCGGACGGGCAGGTGCTTTATACGCTCGCGAGCGTTGTGGACGACACCGAGATGGGTGTGACAAATGTGGTGCGCGGGGCGGACCATGTGACCAACACCGCCACGCAGATCCAGATTATCGAGGCGCTTGGCGGCAAGGTCCCGCAATTTGCGCACCATTCGCTTTTGACAGGCCCGCAGGGCGAAGCGCTGTCAAAGCGGCTGGGTGTGCTGGCGCTGCGCGATTTACGCGAGCAGGGTGTTGAGCCGATGGCTCTCTTGAGCTTTATGGCGCGGCTTGGCTCGTCGGATCCTTTGGAACTGCGCACCGAGATGGCCGATTTGATCGACGGCTTTGACATCAGCCATTTTGGCACAGCGCCAACAAAGTTTGATGTCGCGGATCTCTTCCCGTTGACGGCAAAATATCTCCACGCGCAGCCTTTTGCGGCTGTGGCCGATGACATCGCAGCGCTGGGTGTGCCTGCGGCGCAGGCGGAAGCATTCTGGAATGCCGTCTGTGAAAACATCGAGACCCGCAAGGATTTGGCCGCGTGGTGGCTGTTGATCCGTGAGGGGGCCGAGCCTGTGATTGATGCCGAGGACAAAGAGTTTATTGCCGAGGCGATGGCACTTT
Organism: Lentibacter sp. XHP0401; assembly: GCF_025751535.1. Lineage (GTDB taxonomy): Bacteria > Pseudomonadota > Alphaproteobacteria > Rhodobacterales > Rhodobacteraceae > Lentibacter. The sequence continues at coordinate 132,506 of NZ_JAOWLC010000012.1, forward strand.
TGCCCGCGGGCGAGCTGACGGGTGAAAGCTGGGGCGCTTGGACCGCTGCTGTGAAAGAGGCCACGGGCCGCAAGGGCCGGGGGCTGTTCATGCCGCTTCGCAAAGCGCTGACGGGGATGGAGCACGGCCCTGACATGGGTGCGCTTTTGCCGCTGTTGCAGGTGATCAAGGCTCGAGGCTGAGCGTTTTAGTTGCCGTCCGTCGGCTGAATGCCGAGGCGGGTGAGGGCTACATCAACAAAGGTTAGCTCGTCGGCTGTCAGCGTTTGGTGGCGCGGATAGAGCGGTGCGGCGCGGTCGTTGAGCACGGGTGCGTCCCAGCCTGTTGTTGTCTCGAAAAACCGCTGCGCCCCTGCTTCGCCAAATTCGGTGAGGTAGCCTTGAATGACCACATCAAGATAGCTGAGCAGAATCGGGTTTTCCAAACTCGGATCAAAGTGATGCCCATCCTCGATCGCGTAAATCGCGATGGAGGAGGCGGTGTTGCCCAGCGGATGGGTGATCTGATGAGCGGCGCCCACACGTGCATAGGCGTGCTCGCGCGCATCCAGTGCGGCCCAGTCATCATTGGGCACATGGGCGATGAGCCCTTCGATCTCACATGCGGTATCGGGCAGGGCCGTGAGGAAGGATACGGGGCGCAAGGCCGTGCTGCGCCATGCGCGCCGCCAGCCGCGCGCGCTGGCCGGGTGGGCTTCGATAAAGCTGTGGGTGGAGCGGTTGACGAGCGAGCCGTAGCCGAAGAAGTAAGCATGTTTCATAAGCGATGGATGATTGGTGAGTTGATTTATGTCAAATGGATTGTGCGCCTGATGGTGTATTAGAAATATAGTTTAGCCTTTGGAGGGCCCGAAATGCGCGTGACCAAACGCACAAATATTGCGATCAGAATTTTGATGTTTTGCGCCGTGAATCCGGGCCGGCTTGTGACCAAATCCGAAATTGCAGGGCCGTGCAACTCTTCGGAGAACCATCTTGCCCAAGTGATCAACCGTTTGGGGCAGCACGGTTTTTTGCACACGCAACGCGGGCGGAACGGCGGGTTGCGGCTTGCACGGGAACCCGGGCAGATCAACATTGGCGATGTGTTTCGCGAGTTTGAAAGCGAAGTGCCGCTGGCGGAGTGTTTTGCAGACGCTGACAACTCCTGCCCGCTGAAAGACGCCTGCCGCCTGCGGATTGCTCTTCAGGACGCCGCGGAAGCGTTTTACGCGCATCTTGACGGGGTGACACTGGATGCGCTGGTCTGTGACAATGCGCCTCTTGAAGCTATTCTCGGCACATTCCGCTGCGAGCATGCCGCATAAGCGACGGATTTTCGCGCTTGCGAGACACCCTGCTGTATTCTATCGTATGCGAACAATCTCACGGGAGAACTGGCGCGAGTCAGTGCCGAAGGAGCAACCGCCCCGGAAACTCTCAGGCCACAGGACCGCGGGATTGACAAAAATCTGGAGAGAGGCGCGCGAGCGTCCGCCGAAGGGATAGCGATCTCAGGCAAAAGGACAGAGAGGGGCATCACAGGCGCGCTGACGAAGCGTGCAGATTTGATGCCTGCGAATGCTCAATTTCGGCGGGTTTGAAGGGGAAAGCCTATGGCCGAATTACAGCGCACGCCGCTCTATGACTTACATTTGGAACTTGGAGCGAAGATGGTTCCGTTTGCGGGCTATGATATGCCCGTGCAGTATCCGCTTGGTGTGATGAAAGAGCATTTGCACTGCCGTGCAGAGGCCGGGCTGTTTGATGTGAGCCATATGGGGCAGGTTATTCTGCGAGGCGCCGGTGCGGCGGCAGGGCTTGAAGCGCTTATCCCGCAAGATGTTATAGGGCTTGAAGCCGAGCGCCAACGATATGGGTTTTTCACCAACGAGGCTGGCGGGATCGAGGATGACTTGATGTTTGCCAACCGTGGCGACCATCTGTTTCTGGTGGTCAACGCGGGTTGCAAAGAGGCCGATGTCGCGCGGATGCGCGCGGCCTTGGAGCCTGATGTGAGCGTTGAATTCATTGAAAACCGCGCGCTTCTGGCGCTTCAGGGGCCAGCAGCAGAGGCGGCTTTGGTCGTGCTTGCACCTGAGGTGGCCAAGATGAAATTTATGGATGTGGCGACTGTCTCTTTGAATGGCGCCGAGTGCTGGGTTTCGCGCTCGGGCTACACGGGGGAAGACGGGTTCGAAATTTCCGTTCCTGTGGATGCCGCTGTTGAACTGACCCGTATTTTGCTGAGCGATGAGCGGGTTGAACCCATCGGCCTCGGCGCGCGTGACAGCCTGCGCCTTGAAGCGGGCCTGTGCCTTTACAGCCATGATATCGACGCAGCAACCGGCCCTGTCGAAGCCGCGCTTACATGGGGTATTCAGAAGGTGCGTCGCACAGGTGGCGCGCGCGAAGGCGGCTTCCCCGGTGCGGATGTCATCCTGGGCCAGATGGCGGAAGGTGTGGCGCGTAAGCGCGTGGGCCTTTTGCCTGAAGGCCGTGCACCGATGCGCGAAGGGACAGAGCTTTTTGCCGACGCCGAAGGCGATGGCGCGATAGGTGTCGTCACCTCGGGCGCATTCGGGCCAAGCCTGCAAGCGCCCATGGCGATGGGATATGTGCCGAGCGATATGAGCGCCGTCGGCACGCGGTTGTTTGGCGAGGTGCGCGGTAAGCGCTTGCCCGTTCAAGTGGCCAAGCTTCCTTTTATTCCTGCTAATTTCAAACGCTAAGACCAACAAGGAGACAAATATGAAATTCACTGAAGAACATGAATGGCTGCGCGAAGAAGACGGGCTGATAGTTGTCGGGATCACCGAGCACGCCAGCGAGCAGCTGGGCGATGTCGTCTTTATCGACCTGCCCGAAGAGGGCACGGAAGTGACCAAAGACGAAGAGATTTGCGTGATTGAAAGTGTGAAGGCCGCCTCGGACATCCTTGCGCCTTTGGACGGCGAGATTGTGGAAGTAAACTCGATGCTTGTGGACGAGCCGAGCAAGGTGAACGACGATCCGCTGGGCGATGCGTGGTTCTTCAAGATGAAGCCGTCGGATTTGAGCCCGATGGATGACTACATGGACGAAGCCGCCTACAAAAAATTTGTCGGCTAAGATTGGTCGCGCCGTAGGGAGCCTGCGGCGCGGATATTTTCAGAAAGAAAAAGCGCAGGGCCGTGCCCGCTGGAGAAAGCTATGTCATTCACGCCAACCGACTATTTGCCCTATGATTTCGCCAACCGCCGCCATATTGGGCCAAGCCCTGCGGAAATGGAGGCTATGTTCAAAGTGTTGGACGTTGCGAGCCTTGAGGTGCTGATTGACGAGACGGTTCCAAAGAGCATCCGTCAGGCCAAGCCGCTGGACTTTGGCAAGCCACTTTCAGAGCGTGAGATGCTTCACCGTATGCGCTTGACGGCGGGTAAGAACAAAGTGCTGCGCTCGCTCATCGGGCAGGGCTATTACGGCACTGTGACGCCGCCTGCGATTCAGCGGAACATCCTTGAAAACCCGGCGTGGTATACGGCCTACACGCCCTATCAACCCGAAATTTCACAAGGCCGGCTTGAGGCGCTGTTGAACTTCCAGACCATGGTGACGGACCTCACAGGGCTGGATGTGGCCAATGCCTCGCTTCTGGACGAGGCCACGGCTTGTGCCGAGGCTATGACCATGGCGCAGCGTGTGGCCAAGTCAAAAGCCAAGGCTTTCTTTGTAGACCGTGACTGTCATCCGCAGAACATCGCCGTGGTCAAGACCCGCGCGGAGCCACTCGGCATTGAGGTGATTGTCGGGAACCCTGACAAAATGGACGCAAGCGCAGTATTTGGCGCGCTGTTTCAATACCCCGGAACATACGGTCATGTGCGGGATTTCACGCGCCATATCGCGGCACTGCACGAGCAAAAGGCGATCGGGATTGTCGCCGCCGATCCGCTTGCGCTGACGCTTCTGAAAGAACCGGGCGCTATGGGCGCAGATATTGCCGTGGGCAATACGCAGCGCTTTGGTGTGCCGATGGGCTATGGCGGGCCGCACGCAGCCTATATGGCCTGTAAGGACGCGTATAAGCGCGCTTTGCCCGGGCGTATTGTGGGTGTGTCTGTGGACAGTCATGGCAACCGTGCCTATCGCTTGAGCCTTCAAACCCGCGAGCAGCACATCCGCCGCGAGAAAGCGACAAGCAACGTCTGCACGGCGCAGGCATTGCTGGCGGTGATGGCCTCGATGTATGCGGTTTTTCACGGACCCGAAGGGTTAAAGGCGATTGCGCAGCGCATTCACCGCAAGGCTGTGCGCTTGGCCAAAGGGCTTGAGGTGGCGGGCTTCAAGGTTGATCCTCAGAGTTTTTTTGACACCATCACCGTGGATGTTGGCCCGCTTCAGGCGGCTGTTTTGAAATCGGCTGTTGATGAAGGCGTAAACCTGCGTGCTGTGGGAGAAAGCCGTGTGGGTATTGCGCTCGATGAGGCGACGCGGCCTGAAACGGTTGAGGCAGTTTGGCGTGCCTTCGGGATTGCGCGCAAGGATGATGACTTCTCGCCCGAATACCGTGTGCCCGAGGATATGCACCGCGAGAGCAGCTTTTTGCAGCATCCGATCTTTCACATGAATCGCGCCGAGACGGAAATGATGCGCTATATGCGCCGCCTGTCTGACCGTGATCTCGCACTTGACCGGGCCATGATCCCGCTTGGCTCCTGCACAATGAAGCTTAACTCGGCGGCGGAAATGATGCCCATCAGCTGGCGCGAGTTTTCGATGATCCATCCGTTTGTGCCGCAAGATCAGGCGCTTGGATATAAGGAAATGCTCGATGACCTGAGCGCCAAGCTTTGCGACATCACGGGCTATGACGGCATGTCGATGCAGCCAAACTCGGGCGCGCAGGGGGAATATGCGGGTTTGCTGACGATCCAGCAGTATCACGCGGCTGAAGGGCAGGGGCACCGCGATGTTTGCCTTATTCCGATGTCGGCCCATGGCACGAACCCTGCAAGCGCGCAGATGGTCGGCTGGAAAGTTGTAGTGATCAAATCGGCGGTGAACGGAGATATCGACCTCGATGATTTCCGAGCCAAGGCCGAGCAACACAAGGACAATCTGGCAGCCTGTATGATCACTTACCCCTCGACGCACGGTGTGTTCGAGGAAACGGTGAAGGAGGTCTGCGAGATCACCCACAGCCATGGTGGGCAGGTTTATATCGACGGAGCGAACCTTAATGCGATGGTAGGGCTATCAAAGCCCGGTGACTTGGGCGGCGATGTGAGCCACTTGAATTTGCATAAAACCTTCTGCATTCCGCATGGCGGTGGCGGGCCGGGCATGGGGCCGATTGGTGTGAAGGCGCATCTTGTGCCGCATCTTCCCGGACATCCGGCGACAGGCGGCACGGCAGGGCCAGTGAGTGCTGCGCCTTATGGCTCTCCCTCTATTCTGCCGATCTCGTGGGCCTATGTTCTGATGATGGGCGGTGAGGGCCTCACGCAGGCGACGCGTGTGGCGATCCTGAATGCAAACTACATTGCCAAGCGGCTCGAAGGGGCGTTTGACGTGCTTTACAAGGGCCGTAACGGGCGGGTGGCGCATGAGTGTATCATTGATACGCGCCCCTACGCGGAGAGCGCGGGTGTGACGGTAGACGACATCGCCAAGCGCCTGATGGACAATGGTTTTCACGCGCCGACAATGTCCTGGCCTGTGGCGGGGACATTGATGATCGAGCCGACGGAGAGCGAGACCAAGGCCGAGCTTGACCGCTTTTGTGACGCGATGTTGTCGATCCGTGAAGAGATCCGCGAGATCGAGGAAGGCAAGATGGATGCAGAAAACAACCCGCTGAAGAACGCGCCACACACGATGGAAGATCTCGTGCGCGAGTGGGACAGACCCTACACGCGTGAGCAAGCCTGTTTCCCCAAAGGGGCGTTTCGTGTGGATAAATACTGGCCGCCTGTGAACCGTGTCGATAATGCCTATGGCGACCGTCACCTCATCTGCACTTGCCCGCCGCTTGAAGACTATGCCGACGCTGCGGAATAATTGAGGCGCCCCCGTTTGCCTCAACGGGGGCGTTTTTTCTTTATCCTTCGGAGCGCAGGATTTGCGCAGGCTTCGCTTGCAAGGCGCGCAAGGAAAAACCGATATTGGCCAAAAGGTTGGCCAGCACGCCGCAGGCGAGGATGGTGAGGGCAGAGGGCCAGATCACTACGAAGTCGGATTCAAATACAAAGGTGTTCACGGCCCATGCTGCGGTGAGGCCTGCGGCGAGCGCCACGAGGGCTGCCGCCGCGCCAAGCAAGCCTGCGCGCAAAAGAAACGAGCGCAGGATCTGGCTGCGGGTTGCACCAAGTGACTTGAGGATTGCCGCTTCGCGTTGACGGGTGGGCGCACCTGTGCCTGCGGCTCCTATCAGCACCACGAAACCTGACAGGATCGCTGCGGCTGCGCCCCAACGGGTGGCGCCTGCCAATGTGCCAAGCACTTCGGAGACACGCGCGATAGCATCACCTACAGCGACGGCAGTAATGTTGGGGTAAGCCTTTGACATATCGCGCAAGATGTCAGCTTCGGCTTCGGGCTCTGCGTAAACTGTGGCGATGAAGCTATGTGGAGCGCCTGCGACAGCGCCGGGGTTTACGGCCATGACAAATCCGATGCCGGCAGTTGAGAAATCTACTTCGCGCAGGCTGGTGATTTGGGCCTCAATGGGCCTCCCCAGAATATTGATCGTGAGTGTGTCGCCAAGCTTGAGGCCGATCTCTTCGGCTTCTTCGGCTGCGAAGCTCACTTGCGGAGGGCCGTCTGCGCCGAGCGGCCAGTGTTCGCCTGCGACGATGCTCCAGTTTTCTGGCAGCTCATCATAGTAGGTGATGCCGCGGTCGCCTTCGACAACCCAGTGGCCCGAGGCCACCTCGGTTGCGGGGACGCCATTTATTTTGGAGAGAATACCGCGCAGCATGGGCGCGGTTTCGACAAGGCTGACGGCGGGGTTTTCGCCAAGAGCGGCTTCAAACGGGCCGATCTGGCTTTTCTGGATGTCGATGAAGAAATAGGACGGGGCGATTGTTGGCAAATCGGCGGTGATGGCGCGGCGCAGGTTGCCATCGACTTGGCCAACGGTAGACAGCACGGCGAGGCCGAGGCCGAGGGAAAGCACGGTGGTGAGCGCATCAGAGCGTGCGCCTCCGATAGAAGCAAGCGCAAGGCGATGCATGGGGTTTCTGGCACGGGCGCGCAGGCGGCGGGCGAGCCAGCGCATCCCGAAGGCGGCGAGTGCCAGAACAGCAAGGGCAATAGCCAGCGCAGCGCTGGTATAAAGCGTGAGTGTCGCGCTGCCTGAAAACCAGAGTGCCGCGCCGATAAGGGCGGCGCTGAGCAGCACGATGAGCGCAAGATAGGGCCAACGCGGCAAGCCGCCTGTGCCAGCCTCGCTTTCGCGAAAGAGCGTGGCGGCACGCACGTTTTCGCTACGGGCAAGTGGCCAGATGGTGAAAATCGCGGCGGTGAGCAAGCCGTAGATGGCTGCTTCGAAAAGTGGTGCGGGATAAAGCGCGAAGGCGGCCGGCACGGGCAGTAACGTGCCAAGCCACGGGCCGAGGAGGAGTGGAATGCCACCGCCAAGGATGAGACCAAGAGTGATGCCCAGCACGGCCATGACCGAGATCTGCACTGCATAGCTTGTGAGGATGGTTTTGCGTGACGCCCCGATGCTGCGCAGGGTGGCTATAACGCGGGTCTTGCGGGCAAGATAGGCTCCCACGGCGATCGACACGCCAATGCCGCCCATGGCGAGGCCCGAGAAGCCAACCAGCACGAGGAAGGCTCCCAAGCGGGCGATGAAAGCGCTGGCTTGGGGCGCGGCGTTGCGGGCATCTTTCCAGCGGATGCCGCTGTCGGGCAAGGCGGCGCGCAGATCGCTTTCCAGCGCATCTAAATCTGTGCCTGCGGGGAGATCGAGCCTGTAAGAGCTGTCAAAAAGCGTGCCGGAAGAGAGCAAGCCGGACCCCTCAAGAGCGGCCCGGTAAAGTAGGGTGCGCGGGCCGAGAGAAAAGCCGCTGGCCACGCTGTCAGGCTCACGGGTAAGGGCGGCGCGCAGCTCAAAGCGGGCCTCGCCGAGGGCGAAGATTTGTCCGACTTCAAGCCCGAGGCGAGCGATGAGGGCAGGATCCATGACCGCGCCGAAGACGCCGTTTTGCTTGGCCAAAGCTTCAGACAGAGGCATGTCAGGCTCAAGCGCAACCGCGCCTGTGAGCGGATAGGCGGTATCGACAGCCTTCACCTGTGTCAGCACACGCGTGTCGCCCACGGCTGCAAGCGAGCGGAAATCGGCGATCTCGGAAAGGGCTGTGGCGCTGGCTTCAAATGCGGCGCGTTCTTCAGGGCTGGCAAAGCGGTAGGTCAGCGAAATTTCAGCATCGCCACCCAAAAGCACGGCACCGTTTTCGGACAGGCCGCGCTCAAGTGCCTCGCGGATGGTCCCGATTGCCGCGATGGCAGCAACCCCGAGGGCGAGGCAGATGAGAAAAACATAAAAACCGCGCGCACCGCCGCGCAGTTCGGCGCGGGCGAGGCGAAAAGACGTGTGAAGGCTCATGCGACTGGCTCTTCTGGAACGAGTTTTCCGCCGGATAGCTGAGTGACACGGGCGCAGCGTGTGGCGAGGGCCGTGTCATGGGTGACGAGCACAAGGGTTGTGCCCGAGGCTTTGCAAAGCTCAAAGATGAGATCTGAAACCGCAGCGCCTGTGGCACTGTCGAGGTTGCCTGTGGGCTCGTCGGCCAGCAGTATTTTGGGCTTTGGTGCAAGGGCGCGCGCGAGAGCCACGCGCTGTTGCTCCCCACCTGAAAGCTGCGCAGGGAAATGACCCGAGCGTTCGGCGAGGCCTACTGCGGCGAGGCCAGCCTCGGCCTGTGCTCGAGCATCGGCCATGCCTGCAAGCTCCAGAGGCAGCGCGACATTTTCGAGCGCAGTGAGTGTTGGAATAAGGTGGAAAGACTGAAAGACAATGCCCATATTGGATAGACGGAACTTCGCAAGGGCATCTTCGCTCATTGTGCCGAGGTCTTGGCCGAGGGCTTCAATCTGCCCGCTTGTGGCGCGCTCAAGCCCGCCCATGAGCATGAGCAGCGAGGACTTGCCAGAGCCTGACGGGCCAGTGAGCGCAAGGGTTTCGGCGGAGTTTACGGCGAGGGTGATGCCAGAGAGAATGGTGACAGAACCCGCGTTGCCTGACAAAGAGAGGCCCGCGTTTGTGAGCTGGATAATTGGAGACGTCATGAAAAATTGCCTGTTTGGAGTGCTGCCTGTTTCATATGGGGGTGTGGTGGCGATGCGCAAGGCAACTTTGGCACTTGTGCTGATTTGCTTTGGTGCCAGCGGTTCGGCGGCAGAACCTATGCGTGTTCTGGCCTTTGGCGACAGCCTCACGCAGGGCTACGGGCTGATGGAGCAAGACGGGCTTGTGCCGCAGTTACAAGGCTGGATGCGCGCGCGAGGCGCAGATGTTATCATGGTGAACGCCGGTGTTTCGGGAGACACAACGGCAGGCGGAGCTGCGCGGATCGGATGGAGCCTGAGCCCGGATATCAAGGCGGTTATGGTTGCGCTGGGCGGTAATGATATGCTGCGCGGGCTGCCGCCTGAAGATGCAAAGGCGAATTTGACCAAGGTGATTGAGACCGCGCAAGCTGCGAAAATACCTGTGTTATTGGTCGGAATGCAAGCGCCTGGGAATTATGGCGAAACATACAAAGAGGCATTTGAGGGCATTTATGCTGATCTGGCTGAGGCTTATGGCACGCTTTATGAGCCAAATTTTTTGAGCGCCTTGGGAGAAACACCAACCGAAGCGTTGGCGTGGATGCAAAGCGATGGTGTGCATCCGAATGAAGCGGGTGTTGGCAAGATTGTCGAAGTGCTTGGGCCACGGCTGTTAGAGCTTGTGGCTGCGGCGCGCAATGACGAGTGAGACGGCTTAGCGGGTTGTCAAACCTTCACGGCTTTCACGTTCAACGACAGTTTGCGTTGCGACGAGGGCAACCGAGATGAGCACGGGTGTGATGGAACACATCATATAGAGTGCGAATGCTCCGAGCAAACCGAGCCCTAGCACAAAATACGAGATCAGCGCGGCGGCTAAGCCAACAACGCTTCCAAAAATGACAGTTATGATCAGCATGGTATGAACCTTGTTTTATCCCTATCTAGACTTATGGAGGAGTAAAAGGGCGAGAATATGGCGGCACTGGAAAAAAGTTGGAACAGATTGCAAGCTATTCCCCATCCCTTACCAAAACGTTAAAGATGCGGGGACAGCGCGTTGAAAGGCCAAAAACATGACTGAAATTGAACCCACCGGGGAGTTGACATTACGCACCGTAGCGATGCCTGCGGATGTAAATGTGAACGGAGATATTTTTGGCGGCTGGGTGCTGGCGCAGATGGATATTGCCAGCGGAATTGTCGCCGCCGAGCGCGCCGACGGGCGGGTGGCGACTGTGGCTGTGGATGCGATGAAATTCATTCGCCCCGTGCAGGTGGGAGATGTGCTCTGCGTCTATGCCTGGGTTGAGCGGGTCGGGAATACCTCGATGGCGATCGGGCTTGAGGCCTGGGCGCGCCGGCGGCACACGGGTGTGCGTGACAAAGTCACTGAAGGGCTCTTTACCTATGTCGCGATCGACGAGGAAGGACGCCCGCGGCCAGTGCCTTCTAAAGGCACGGCCGCGGGCTAAGTTATTTATTTTACTGCGGTAATCAGAAACTCGACTTTGTAGTCAGGCGTGGCCAGTTTGGCCTCGCCGCAGGCGCGTGCGGGCGTGTGGCCTTGCGGAACCCAGGCATCCCAAACCGCGTTCATGGCGGCGAAATCGGCCATGTCGGCGAGCCAGATGGTGCATTGCAGGATCTTGGTTTTGTCAGAGCCGACTTCGGCCAGAAGGGTGTCGATCTGGGCGAGGCAGTCTTGCGTCTGGGCGGTGACATCATGCTCGGGTTTGCCGACTTGACCTGCGAGATAGATGGTATCGCCGTGGGTGACGATCTGGCTCATGCGGGCATTGGTGTGGTGACGGGTGATCTCGGCCATGGGGCGCTCCTTTGAATTGATTTCGCGACCATATGTGAGGCGCTTCGGGATGGGAAGAGCGGGCGGTATTTCATGCCAGAAAAGCAGCACAACTCAGGCCCCGAAACGCAAAAGGCGCGCCCGAATGGACGCGCCTTTAAGTGTTCTGGAAGAACAGCTTACATCAATTCGATGTTTGACGCTGCTTCGCGGCCGTCGCGGCCTGCTTCGATGTCGAAGCTTACTTTTTGGTTGTCGGCGAGGCCTGTGAGGCCTGCGCGCTCAACGGCTGAGATGTGAACGAACACGTCTTTTGAGCCGCCATCAGGAGCGATAAAGCCGAAGCCTTTTGTTGAGTTGAACCATTTTACTGTGCCAGTAGCCATCAGTGTTTTCCTTAAGTAATGTTGCCCGCGAAAGTGCAGCAACCCGGCTTATTCACGTCGTCGTCGTCTAGAACTGTGAGCCGGTGGTCGGAAAACAGGGGTCGAGTAGAAGATCGTAGCAAGAGGTATATGGCACTGATCGGGATTCGTTACAAGAGGGGCAGCGAACGCTGTGGTTAACGGGCAAGAGCCTGCCCAAAACCGGGGGGTGATATGCGTGCACCCTGCGTGCACACCCTGTGCACCGGCTATTTGTTAATTTCTGTTAGGGAAATTTGGTTAAGGTGGCGTGCGGTGCTCTTGTTTGCGCGAGCGGCTAACGTATATTGAAACTGGAATGTGATGGAGGCTGAAATGGCTGGAAAGAAACTGACATGTCTTGCGTGCGGACAGCTTAACCGCGTGCCGGAAGAAAAGCTCGGCGCGGGGGCGAAATGTGGAACCTGCGGCGCGAAGCTGATTTCAACCAAGGCGGTGGAGATCGATTTTGCGACGCTGCAAAAGGCGGCGAAGAACGACGAGCTTCCGCTGGTCGTGGACTTCTGGGCGCCGTGGTGCGGGCCGTGCAAGATGATGGGCCCCGAGTTCAGCAAAGCCGCCGACGTGCTGGCCGGCAAGGCGCGGCTGGTGAAGCTGAATACGGAAGAACACCAGAAGGCCGGGCAGGTTTACGGGATACGGGGTATTCCGACCATGGTGCGCTTTGAAGGCGGGAAGGAAAAGAAGCGGCAGAGCGGAGCTATGCGGGCAGGGGATATTGTGAGCTGGGTGGGGTGAGGGTGTTGGTGTGGTAGGTTAGCACCCACCCTACAGGTTGCTGCGACTGGCGCCCACCTCGTGTCGGGCGCAGCCTTTAGTGAAATAAAAGAAGGGCGGCCTAAAGGCCGCTCAACTATTTGCAGACAGCGTCTGGAACACCCCGACCTTTGAGAATGATTGTGCCGCCTGCACCCGTTGATACGCTGCGTGGAACATTCGTCTTGTCGTTCACAAGTGTGCCCTTCTTGGTCATCCGGTAGCCATTTGAGATTGTGCGACCGTCCATAGTGACTTTGAACTTGATACGGCCTTTGGCATTGGGTGCGCCAAAGTTGATAGTAACGTTCTTACCATCGGCAGTGCAGTTCAGGTTCTTCCCGTTAAGAAGTGCGAGGGCATCAGCGCCAGACAGCTCTTTTGCGTGCGTGGGGCTAGAAAAGGCGATTGTTGCTAAAGTTACGACGGTGAAAAAGCGTTTGATGTGCAATGTACTTTCCTCAGTGAGTTATAATGACACCGACTATGTTTCTTCCGTCATATGAACTCAAGTTAGAAAGGGCCGGTTATTTGCTCGACAAACAACCGGCCTTGCGTTTCTAAATAGAGATAGGGCAAGCCTTAGCGGCTGAACTTCTTATGCTTCAAGCGCTTGGGTTCGAGCGCATCCGCGCCCAGACGGCGTTTCTTGTCTTCCTCGTAGTCCTCAAAGTTGCCTTCGAACCATTCTACGTGCGCTTCGCCTTCAAAGGCGAGCATGTGGGTGCAGATGCGGTCGAGGAAGAAGCGGTCGTGGGAGATGACCACGGCGCAGCCGGCGAAGTCGGTGAGGGCATCTTCCAAGGCGCGCAGCGTTTCGACATCAAGGTCGTTTGTCGGCTCATCGAGCAGGAGGACGTTGCCGCCTTCTTTCAGAAGCCGCGCCATGTGGACGCGGTTGCGCTCGCCGCCAGAGAGCAGGGAGAGCTTTTTCTGCTGGTCGCCGCCTTTGAAGTTGAACGCGGAGCAATAGGCGCGGGAGTTCACCTCGGCGTCGCCCAGTTGGATGATGTCGTTGCCACCCGAGATGGCCTGCCAGACGGTATCGTCGGGGTTGAGATCATCACGCGACTGGTCGACATAGGAGAGCTGCACCGTGTCGCCGTAGGTGACTGTGCCCTCGTCGGGCTTTTCCTGCCCGGTGAGCATCTTGAAGAGCGTGGATTTACCCGCGCCGTTGGGGCCGATCACCCCGACGATGCCCCCGGGGGGCAGGGCGAAGGAGAGGTCTTCGACCAGCAGCTTGTCGCCCATGGCCTTTTTGAGACCCTCGACCTCGATGACCTTGCCGCCGAGGCGGGGGCCATTGGGGATGATGATCTGCGCGCGGCCGACTTTTTCGCGCTCGGACTGCGAGGCGAGCTCGTTATAGGCGTTGATACGGGCTTTTTGCTTGGCCTGGCGGGCTTTCTGGCCCTGACGCATCCATTCGAGTTCGCGTTCCAGTGTCTTTTGCTTGGATTTATCTTCCTTGGCCTCTTGCGAGAGGCGTTTGGCCTTTTGCTCGAGCCATGCGGAGTAGTTGCCCTCGTAGGGGATGCCTTTTCCGCGGTCGAGTTCGAGAATCCAGCTGGTGATATCGTCGAGGAAGTAGCGGTCGTGCGTGACGATCAGGATGGTTCCTGCGTAATCAATCAGGTGCTGCTGAAGCCAGGCGATGGTTTCGGCGTCGAGGTGGTTGGTCGGTTCATCGAGCAGCAGCATATCGGGCGCTTCGAGCAGCAGTTTGCAGAGCGCGACGCGGCGGGCTTCACCGCCTGAAAGGGAGGCGACGGCGGCGTCATCGGGCGGGCAGCGCAGGGCTTCCATGGCGACGTCGATCTGGCTGTCGAGATCCCAGAGGTTCTCGGCGTCGATCTGGTCTTGCAGGGCGGCCATTTCATCGGCTGTTTCATCGGAGTAGTTCATCGCGAGTTCGTTGTAGCGCTCGAGCTTGGCTTGCTTGGCGGCGACACCGAGCATGACGTTGCCGCGCACATCGAGGGTTTCATCAAGTTTCGGCTCTTGGGGGAGGTAGCCGACCTTGGCCCCCTCGGCTTGCCACGCTTCGCCGGTGAAGTCCTTGTCCATGCCGGCCATGATTTTCATCAGGGTCGATTTACCCGAGCCGTTGACCCCGACCACACCGATTTTGACACCGGGGAGGAAGTTGAGGTGAATGTTCTCGAAGCATTTCTTGCCGCCGGGGTATGTCTTGGAGACGCCCTGCATGTGGTAGACGTATTGGTAAGCGGCCATGGGAAACCTCATGTTTTGTGTGACTGTGTTGGCAGGGGTGATAGCCTTTGGCGGGCGTGGGGGCAATGCGCTAGTTGTGGTGCTTTAGGCGGCTGCGGGATGGATATTTGAGGCAATAAGAAAGAGCACGCGGCGCACGTTGACTTTGCGTTGACTTTACGGGGGCGGCTGGCGAGAACGGGCGCATGAGACAGGGTTTGCCATATGTGCCTGCGGGCCGCGTGATCGGGCTGTTGGGCGGATCGTTTGATCCGGCTCACGGCGGGCATGTGCATATCACGCGGGAAGCTTTGAAGCGCTTCGGGCTGGACGAGGTCTGGTGGCTTGTATCGCCCGGCAACCCTTTGAAGGCCGAGGGGCCAGCGCCTTTGGGCGAGCGGATGGCGCGGGCGCGGGAGGTTATGGTGCATCCGCGTGTGAGGATCAGCGATTTTGAGACGCGGGCAGGCACGAGGTATACTGCCGAGACTTTGCGCGCGTTGATGATGGCTTATCCGAAAGCGCGGTTTGTCTGGCTGATGGGGGCGGACAATCTGGCACAGTTTGACCGGTGGGGCGACTGGAAGTGGATTATCGAGACGGTGCCGATCGGTATTCTCGCGCGGCCCGGGCAGCGGCTACAGGCGCGGGGGGCGAAGGCGGCCGATATTTACCGCCGCTTTCAGCTGCGCGCGTCTGAGAGCCAGCTTTTGGCGCACGCGCCAGCGCCTGCGTGGTGTTTTGTGAACGTTCCGATGCGCGCTGTTTCCTCCAGTGACATTCGCGCGAGGGGTAAGTGGTAACGCTTGTGGGCGTTTGCGAATTGAGCTTACAGTTGAGGGTATGATGCGTAATATTTCAAAACGGTTTTTCCTGAGTTCAGGGCTGTCGGCCCTTGCAACGGCAGCTTGTGCGCGCGCGCCTGATGTCTCGTTGCGGCCCGAGCCGCGGCCCGCCGGGGGCGCCGGTGTGAGCACCTCGACGGCGGGCGCCGCCGCGCCCAAGGCGGCCAGTGCGGAGGCGCTGATTGCGCGGGCCGAGCTTGGCGGGCGAGTGGGCTTTGCTGTGGCGGATGCCAAGACGGGGCTGCTGCTTGAGAGCCGCGAGGCGCGGCGCGGGCTGCCGCCTGCGAGTGTGACCAAAGCCGTGACGGCGCTGTATGCGCTGGGCACGTTGGGGGCCGGTCACCGCTTTTTCACCGAGCTTGTCGCCATGGGGCCAGTGAGCGGCGGTGTGCTGAAAGGTGATCTGATACTGAAAGGCGGGGGTGACCCGACGCTGGACACCGACCGTATGGTAAAGCTCGCGGCCGAGCTGAAGGCGGCTGGGGTGCGCGAGGTGCAGGGCAGGTTTTATGTGGATGGCACGGCTCTTCCGAGCCTCAACGAGATTGACCGCGACCAACCCGAGCATGTGGGGTATAACCCTGCGATCTCGGGTATCGCGCTGAACTTTAACCGTGTGCATTTTGAATGGAAGCGCGCAGGTGGCAAATGGGCCACCACGATGGACGCGCGCAGCAACAGCCACCGCCCGTCTGTGCGCTTTGCCAAGATGAAGATCGCTTCGCGGGATATGCCTGTTTACACCTATGCGGGCAAGGGCGAGGAAGACCATTGGAGCGTTTCGGCCAAGGCGCTGGGCAAGGGCGGCTCGCGCTGGTTGCCTGTGCGCCACCCCGAGATTTATGCGGGCGAAGTGCTGCGTGACCTGGCGCGTGCACAAGGCGTTACGCTTCCGCAGCCACAAAAGGGCACAGGGCGCGGCGGGGGCCGTGTTCTTGTGCGCCAGCAGAGTGTCGAGCTGAGCCGCATGTGTCGCGATTTTCTGTTCTATTCCAACAACCTGATGGCCGAGATGGTCGGGCTGGCCGCCACCAAGGCGCGCAATGGCAAGGTGAGCACATTGAAGGCAAGTGCCGGCGAGATGAGCCAGTGGGCGGGCCAGCAGCTTGGCATGAAGTCGAGCCGTTTTGTCGACCACTCGGGGCTTGGCGATGCTTCAGAGGCCACGGCAGAAGACATGGCGTTGGCGCTGGTGCGTGCGCGAGGGGTGATTGAACCGCTGCTGAAACGGTTTGACATGCGTGACAGCAAGGGCAACGTGATGAAGAACCACCCCATTGGTGTGCATGCCAAGACAGGGACGCTTAACTTTGTGAGCGCATTGGCAGGCTATGCGCGTGCACCTGACGGCACGCTGATGAGCTTTGCTATTTTTGCCGCCGACGAGAGCACGCGCGCACGCATCAAGCGTGACGATCGTGAAAGCCCGCGCGGTGCGCGCAGCTGGAACAGGCGTGCCAAAGGGTTGCAGCAAGGCCTGATCGAACGCTGGGGCGCGCTTTACGGCGTGTGAGAGGCTGCGCTTTAGCGTATCAGAGCGTGATGTGACGCGCACGTGCGCCGCGTTCGATGGCGGCGGCGTGGAGGCGGTCAATCGAAAGCTCGTAGCGGATTTCTTCCAGGAGGCGCAGCTCTGATTCTGCGAGTTTTCCATCGGCGGCGGCGACATCGCAGGCAAGGGCATAGGCGGTTTCAAAGAGCGCTTCGGGGAGGTTGTCGCGCACGAGGCCGAAGAGGGCATCAAGCCCGTCTTCCTGACCGAAGAGATCAAACACCACCTGGGCTGTTCTGTTCATACGGTCGATATCATAATCTGCAAAGACGGGCAGCATGTTGACTGTGTTTTCGATCTTCACAAGCTCTGCTGTGCGGATGTCTTCATCTGAGGCCGAAACGGCGATCATCACGGCGACGAGGCAATCCTGGGGCGACATGGGGTGCGATGTTGTATCTTGCATTGGAGCGCTCCTTGAAAGCTTTGTTGCAGTGCAGAATATTGACCAATGGCGCGCTTGCCAATAGGAAGCATGAAGTTTGGTCCCTGCGTTGTGTAGATGGACCGCAATGGAGAAGAAAACAATGTCGGCACTGCGTGACGCTGCGATGAAATCAAAAGCCTGGCCCTTTGTAGAGGCGCGTCGCGTTTTGAAGCGTTATGAGAAGCAGCCGCCCAAGAAGGGCTTTGTTCTGTTCGAGACGGGCTATGGCCCCTCGGGCCTGCCGCATATCGGGACATTCGGCGAAGTGGCGCGCACAACGATGATCCGCCATGCCTTTGGGGTGATCAGCGATATTCCGACCAAGCTTATCTGCTTTTCCGACGATCTGGACGGGATGCGCAAGGTTCCGGGCAATGTGCCCAACCCCGAGGCGCTGGCGGAGCATTTGCAAAAGCCGCTGACCAGCGTGCCTGACCCTTTCGAGAAGTTTGACAGCTTTGGTGCGCATAACAACGCGATGCTGCGGCGCTTTCTGGATACCTTCGGGTTTGAATACGAGTTTATCTCGGCGACAGAATTCTACGCTTCGGGGCAGTTTGACGAAGTGCTTTTGCGCGCAGCCGAGAAATATGATGAGATCATGGCTGTGATGCTCAAGTCTTTGCGCGAAGAGCGTCGCAAAACTTATTCGATTTTCCTGCCGATCCACCCTGAAACGGGGCGGGTGATGTATGTGCCGATGAAAGAAGTGAATGCCAAGGACGGCACGATCACTTTTGACACCGAAGAGGGCGAGGAAATGACCCTGCCTGTGACCGGCGGCAATGTGAAGCTACAGTGGAAGCCCGACTTTGGCGCGCGCTGGGCGGCGCTGGGTGTGGACTTTGAGATGTATGGCAAGGACCACAGCACCAACACGCCGATTTATGACAGCATCTGCCGTATTCTGGGCGAACGTGCGCCGGAGCATTTCACTTATGAGCTGTTTCTCGACGAGAACGGCCAGAAAATCTCGAAATCAAGCGGCAATGGCGTGTCTATTGATGAATGGCTCACCTACGCCAGTACCGAGAGCCTTGGCTACTTCATGTATCTGAAGCCGCAGACCGCGAAGCGGATGCATTTTGATGTGATCCCCAAGGCGGTGGACGAATACCACCAGCAGCTGCGGGCTTACGAGGGGCAGGACGAGACACAGCGCTTGAACAACCCTGTTTACCATATTCACAGCGGCGATGTGCCCAAGTCTGATATGGTTGTGCCGTTCTCGATGCTTTTGAACCTCGCCAGCGTGGCGGCATCCGAGGACAAGGAAGGGCTTTGGGGCTTTATCAAACGCTACGCACCCGAGGCGAGTGCACAAAACAACCCGCAGCTTGATGCGGCGGCGGGCTATGCTGTGCGCTACTTCAACGATTTTGTGAAGCCGACGCGCCAGTTCCGTGCGCCGACGGAGCAGGAGCGTGCGGCGCTGGAAGATCTGGTGAAGGCGTTGAAAGACCCCGCACTTGCGCGCGCGATGATCGAGACGAAAAACAAGGCGATGGGCAAGGACGAGCCTGTGGCTGAGTTGAATATGGCCGATGGCGAAGACTTGCAGAGCATTGTTTTTGCGGTGGGCAAGAACCACGGTTTCGAGAACCTGCGCGAATGGTTTGCGGCGATCTATGAGGTGTTGATGGGCGCGAGCCAAGGCCCGCGCTTTGGCAGCTTTATTGCGCTTTACGGTGTCGATGAAACCATCGATCTGATTGAGCAAGGCCTGCGCGGCGAGTTGGGTTGATTGATCTGATTCAAGGCTTGTGGCGTATCTCTTTGTAGGAGGGGACGCTATGAAACAGATTTTTTTGATTTTGACGATGGCTCTGGCCTTGTGGGTGAAGCCTGCAAAGGCAGATGATGCCGCGATCCGACAGGTGATTGCGGCTCAGATCGAAGCCTTTAAGGAGGATGATTTCGGGCGGGCGTTTACCTATGCCAGCCCGACAATCCGGAACGCGTTTCGCACGCCCGAGAACTTTGGCGCGATGGTGCGGCAGGGCTATCCTATGGTCTGGCGGCCAACGGATGTGCGCTATCTGGACGCGCGGATGGTGGCTGGGAAACTCTGGCAGAAGGTGCTTGTGACGGATGCCAAGGGCGCACGGTATTTGATGGATTACCGCATGATCGAGGTTGAAGGCGCATGGCTGATAGATGCGGTGCAGATGCTTGAATTGCCAGAGGTCAGTGTCTGATCTTTCGGATTGAACTGCGTTCAATCCGACCCGGGGGGGGGGGGGGGGGGGGGGGGGGGGGGGGGGGGGGGGGGGGGGGGGGGGGGGGGGGGGGGGGGGGGGGGG
>NZ_JAOWLC010000013.1 GCF_025751535.1 Lentibacter sp. XHP0401
CGCCGCCGGTGAAGTGGGTTCTAAGGTTAGTAGCCAATACCCGCAACCCCTTTTTTCATAAATCTGTCTTTTTTTTAATAATCCCCGAATTGACCGGAGAGATACCTTTATTCACAAGGCACTTCCCCCTCTCAGCGCACACGAAAAAGGAGAGGCTCACACGCAATGATAAACGAAAATCGTTGCAGATATTGCGATACGAGAAAGGAATCGGCCCCGTGACCAGTATTTGTCGGTATTTCAGATTCGATCATACCAATCACCACATCTCATACAAAGCCTACATAGGGCGCGGCGAACCCGACAAAGCAACACCCCCATATCCATACATCTGGAACCGGCCACTCCAGCCGAAGAGGCCGCGCAATCCAATTATTCAGACATTAGGAGCGTCTGGTCTGTTCACGCGAGGCACTGCGCCAGAGCGAAGCCGATAAGAATTGCTCCCGCCGCAGAGCCTCCACTGATATGAGTTGCGCCCAGATACCCCCCTCGCCTTTTGCTCCCTCTCGGCGCTGCGGGTGCCCAGCGCAAACCCGCGCCTTCAGCGATCCATTGCAGGTGGTTGTAAAAATCTTGCGAGTTTCGGCCCAAAAATACGGTGACGGAGCACGCTTGCTCAAACGCTAAGTCTTCCCACATTTCATCACAGCCACCTAGCCCATCCAAAAAGCGCCGCTGTGTAGCGGAAGGCATAGCGATCCAGAAGAGCTATGGCTGAGCCTCACAACCACTCTCCAAGATTTGGCTCTAACAGCCATGTAACTTACTGTGCGGCTTTTGGTGGCGGAGACGAAGTCTGCCACCACTTAATCGGGTGCAGTATAATTTTGTTATAAATCAATAACTTAAGTTAAACCCACACGCCAGAATGTGTAGCGCAATGTGTAGCAAATTATCTCTTGAACTGTTGGTTGCGGGAGTGCGCAACCGCCGTTGTCCACCCCGACTTCGGTGCATGATTTAAAAGAACGCCTGCAGGCCATCTGCCTAACAAACCCTCTAAAACGGAATTCCGATGAGAAACCTCAGTAAGGAGAATGCACCAATTGGGTTAACAGTTTCGCCAAATAGTGTCTCCCCGACAGCCAGTTCGAGAGTGGCATTCTCGATACCGGCGTCGATTACCACGCCAGTTCCAAGCTCAGCGGCAATCTCTGATGTTACGGCGAAGAGAACTTCCGGATCTTCTGCCATTGCTGCCGTTACATAACTTAACGAATCCGTTGCTTTCAGCTGTATCTCGGAGACACCGTCAAGACCGCCGAACACCATGATGTCCGTGACCGGGTGGTTGGTTGCTTCAAACATCGCAGCCTCAATACCTTGGACTGCCAGAGCTTCAACATACTCCTGCTCGAACAGGATGCCTTTTATGTTGCTCATGTGGCCAACTGTCGAAGCCGGATCAACAGTAGCGAAATAGTCGATGATCTCGTCGTTCGAAGCGGTTTCGAGGGAGTTATACCCGCGACGCACCGCTTCAAAAACGTCGTGATCGACGATGTTCAAGAAACAGCTCCGTAGCGCTTCAAAAGTTCAGTGCAGTTTGTATTCACCCGCGTAATCCCCTGACGGTCATAAGAAAAATCGAGCGCCGATTTGCTTTCTGTATCGCTAAGGTTCGGGTCGGCACCGTTTTCAAGAAGTAACTCAACAACAGCCGTATGTTTCCGCTCCGACGCCTGCATCAACGCACTGCGTTTCTTAGCAGCCAGATGATCCACCGATGCATCTGCCTCTAGCAACGCTTTGCACAAGTCCACGCGGCCACGGTCTGCAGCTGCATGAATCGGTGCCCATTTTGGTCCTTTTACATTCACCGACGCACCACGTTCGATGAGGCGCATTGCGCATTCATCTTGGGCGACCATTATTGCGTTTAGAAGCGCTGGATTTCCTTCTTTGTCACGGATGTTGATGTCTGCTCCGGCATCAAGCATCAGATCTAGAATATCATCGTCACCCCTTCCGATCACCGAGATCAACAATGGCTGCGCGTCAGCAGCACCGACATTGACGTTCACGCCATCCGCGATCAGGAATCGAACAGTATCAAGCGAACCGTGCTCGTAAGCCGACAACAAGGCTGCTTCCTTAAATTTCCGGCCGAAGTTTGCGCCGTTCTCCGTCAAAAAGTCCACAATCGCGGTATGTTGTTTGAAAAACGCGCCAGTCACGGCGTTCCACCCGTCGTCTGAACAAATGTGAAGGTCTGCACCGTTTTCGATCAGATATTCTACGATATGCTTATAGCCCTTGATCGAAGCCCAAATTAATGGTGTCCAACCCCGATGATCTCGCGCGGAGATTTCAGCGCCATGCTGAAGCATCAGATCAGCAAGTTCAAAATGTTCGTTCTCAAGTGCAAGAACGAGTGCGCCCTTGCGGCAATCTGCACCAAGGTTCGGGTTCGCTCCCAAAGTGACAAGTCGGGTTGCAATACCTAGATATCCTAACTCGACAGCGACAGTGAGAGAAATTCCTGTTTGCGCATTAGGGTCGAACTCCGGATTGGCGGCTATCTTCGAGGCCTCGTTCGCAAATCCCTTCTTCAAGGCTTCGATAAATTGATCGGCCAGGCTCTCGCCGCCGTCGCTGTGTTTACCGTCTTTCATAGTCGCTAGACCCTCCGCAAATTTTCGTTTCAAATATTATGAAGTTTCTATAAGTGGCTGTTTTGGGTTCCACTGGAGCTGTTCTAATATTTCAGTTTTCAGACAACAAACCTGTTGCTAAACAGGGGTTCAATTGGTGCGAGTTTGGCAGGCAATGTTTCTCCATGACATGTCAGCCCTAAATAGGTAGCTGCCCTAGTGGTTCCAACGTAAAGGTATTTATCAAACAATTCAGGAAGTTGCTTGGCCAAGTCGTCAACACTAACAAAAAACACGGCTTCAAACTCCAAGCCTTTGATGTGTTGAACATCAAAAACTCGGATATCGTTATTTTGCCCCGCGAATTGGCCCTCATGGCACGGAACGACATTCATGTTATGTATTTCGACTCGTTCACGCAGCATCTCGGCAAGAGGGCCGACTTCTTGTTCGTTGTTGACCAGAATAGCAACAGAGGGAAGCGGTGCAGTAAGGCTTTCGATTTCCACCAAGCGTTTGGTAAGCCAATCTGCGATGGCAGTCCGGTCACTTAGATTCATGGCAAGCACTGGCTCAATACCGTCGCTATTGACGTCCTTGGGCAGGGTAACTTCCACCATTTGGCCGGAACACAGGCGCACGATTTCTGTCGCCAAGTGGCTGAGCTGCCGACTGTGGCGATAGGTAACCTCGATAGGTCGGACGTCAATACCGGGGACAGCCCAGTTTATGTCATCATTCGACCGACTACCCCATTCAGTAATGCGTTGATTGAAATCTCCGCAAGCGAAGAATGACTGGATTGCCGGGTTCGAAAGCGCGGCCATGCTACGCAACTGAAGCGGCGAGAAATCCGTCGCTTCATCAACCATAATCTGATTGCGGACAAGCTCAAGATATTGCCGGACTGGCTGAAGAGAGGCGTCATCTTGAAGCCGCGCCGCCGAGGGGTGCGCTACTACCTCTGCCAAAACGCTGAGTGCGCTCGCAAGCATCAGATCAACTTCCAAAGGATGCGCATCCGTCGCAGATGCGGCTCCGACATCATACCAATGAGACTCAGCCAATCTAGTCCGACGGAAACGCCTATATCTCGTGGGCAACCCATTGATATAGCGTCGTATAGGACTGACAAATCTCCGAAAAGCAGTTTGAAGTTGGAGGCTGCCGCCTATCTCGCTCAGTTCGCCTCGTTCCATTGTTCGATCGCCAATCCAAGCAGCGATTTTTCCAGTGCGTCCACCTTTTGGCACCTGCCGCCCAGACGCGGCAGCGAGTGCCTGGCTCCGGATATTCGCGGTAAATGCTACCAGTGCTTTTGCGACCGGTGTCGGTGCAGTCGCGAGTTCCTCATCCTCATCTCCGTCTCCCTCCTCAGAATCTTCCTCAGAAGCAAGCGTGTCGAGGAACCGCGCAAAATCTTTAAGGAGCTCGCGATCATGATTTAGACGTAAAGTGATGTGTCGACGAATTCGATCATCGGTTTCCGACCGCAAAGTAGCCAGAGGCACTTGCACGTCGTTGGAAAAGCGGACCAGCTCAAGAAGAGCGCTAGCTGTGGTCGATCGACGTAGCTTTTTTAATACTTTATCAGCGTCAACACCAAATCGCGAAATCTCTTTGCGCACAGATTTTTTTAAAGTTTCAGCAGCGGTGTTTAAGCCGGACCAGAAATCTTCAACCTGCCATTCATCAAAATCCTCAAACCAAATAGCTTGCCCAGTAATTGTGTCAGAAAGTAATATTTGGGCAGCACGTTGTTGGACGAAGGCACCACTTCCTCCGCTTGATTTCAGAATTCGGAAATGGTTGCGTGCAAGCTCCAGACGATATCGCTCCCAAGTAGATATCCTTTGGTCCGGGGCCGCTATGCCCTCGCGCGCAAAGGCCTCTTTCAGATACTGCTTCAACAGTTCTGTCGGAGTAAACATCATCCAACTGTCCCTATGCGGGAGCATGGTTTCAGCTTCCGTGCCTGACACAATGCGTCTCTCATCGTCTTCGAGGTAGACTACATCCAACTTCTGACCGAGTCGGCGAATAAGTGTTGTGGTCTTTCCAGTTCCTGGCGGGCCGATAATCAATAGTTGCTTCTGTAGTGGCAGACGAAATATTTCGTCTTGGTAGCGGTCTAGGATCGGCTGATCCCGCAGGCCCATTTTTGTGATGACGGTGCGCTTTATACCTTCGATGATTTTATCAGCGTGCTGAGCCTCTGAAAGGATATGGCTAAGAATATCCTCATCGATCAGGGATCCGGTGCCAGCATCATCCAAAAGTTGACGCATCGATGGAATCGTGATCGTGCCATAGGAGTCTGCCGACAATACTGAGTCACGCGAATCCCAAGTTTCGTGCGCAAAAAGCGGATACAGAATCCCTTTTTCCTGCACCGTTACGGAAAGTTCGCCGTTTGGGAGGCGCAATTCAAAGTCATCGCCGACAGCAAGAGACGCCAAGCGACCAGCGGGGGAATTGCGACCGGCAAGACGGTAATTCGAGTTGCCAAAGCTTTCGGCTGTATTTCTGCAGATGTAATAGGTAACCGTTTCACCATCATCACGTAGAACAACGACTCTTGCGATTGCAGGTTCTCGAGCGAATGAGATCAAGCTACGCATGCGCTCATCGTCGATGTTGTCGAGTGATCTTAATGCTCCACCCGAAGTGAATGTATTGATGCTTGCGAAAGCCTCCGCGCCCGATGAACGGTTTCCTTCAAGTCGCGTTCGAGCGGCTGCTGCCAATTCGGTCAATGTGCTTAAAGTATCGCTTGATATCCGAACAACATCATCTTTCTGGCTGGCATCGATCATTTATTTCTCTTTTTTCATTAAACTCTCAACGCCGAACGGTAATTTAGAGAAACCTGCAGCATTGACCAAATCTATTTACGTCATTTCAAAAGTATTGTTGGCGGGGTCTGTCAATTTCAGCAAGGCCGAATGGCGAGACAGTTTTCCATAAACACTAAGAACTGACATACGTCACATAAAACCCCTTGATCATCCTGTGTTCCTGCATCCTTTCGCCCAAAGAGAAGCCGTTCGTTTTGCGCGGGGTCGGTTGGAAGATGTCCAACCCGCGGTCAAGCACCATCTTCCAGCCAGTATCCGTGCTGATGTCACGAGCATGCATGGATCCCGTGCCATCAAAGGCCCAGGTAAAATCAACCCCTGTATCTGTGCAGGCTTCGGCAACACCGTCCAGACATTCACGTTGTTCCTGAATATTACCATCGTCCGGTGCAGTCATCAGATGCACGGCGACCTGATCTTCAGGTGCCTTGCGGCGGATTAGCATTTCGATGAACTCCATAACGTTCCGCGCTTGGTGGAACTTTCGGATATAGGGATCAGTGATCGTGATCCGGCTGGCGCCATCCGTCCATGGGCCAAATATCTTGTCGAAACTAATTCCCTTGCGATTTTCATTAAACACGATGTGTCCAGGTTTCGGGGCGAAGGCTTTGGGCTGTGCGTCAGGCGCCGTTACCGTATCGCCTTCTAAGCCTGTATCTGTTCGCTCTGTCGGCGCCTCGGCGTCCTCGTGCAAGATGACCTCTTCATCTTCACCAGTAGGCCTTCGATGATAGAACTGGGGATACTCTTCTTCCTCTAAGGTAGTGACTTTCCGCTTTGCACCATCCGCACCAACATAGTAAAAGTCTGCCTTCTCAAAGGTGTTATCGATACGAAGCAACTGGTCTTTCACCCGCTTGCGGCTTTCAATGGCCAAGCGCAGAAGCTCTTCGACCTCGTCTTCCGTTTCTCCGCCATTTGGAAAAATCAGCTTCAAAAGACCGGACATGGTCTTGTCGATCGCGGCACGGTCGCGGATATGGGTCTGGACTGGCACGGAAAAAAAGCGATTAGGCCTGTTTGAAAAGTCTTCGGCACGTAAATGACGTAGTATCTCGGCCAAGTAATCAACGATGAAGCCGTAGCCTGACGTGAACATTTGCCCTCGGATAATGTCGACTTCCCATCCCGGCAAATAGGCATGCAAGCGGTCGATAAATGCGCTGTCGTGGAACTGGGGCGGCAAGGCTTCGAACAGATCGCTGTTCTTGAGCATCCAAGGAACGTTGTGATCGGTATTGCCTACGAAGGCGAAACTGGCCTCGGCGCCCATGGGATTGACCCCACGTGAAAACTGCTTGTTCGCCATATAGTTCTTCATGATGTCGACCAGCGCCTTGTTGGCCGTCTTTTCACGTCCGGCAAACTCGTCAAAGGCCACAACATCCCAATATCCAACGAGACCTATCCGTCCGTTCGAATTGTTGACGAACAACTTCGGCACCGTGATTTCCCCGCCCGAGATCAGCTGACCATGAGGTGAGAATTCCGAATAGATGTGCGACTTACCCGTCCCCTTGGGGCCCAGCTCGATGATGTTGTAATTGCGCTCCACAAAAGGGATCAGGCGCATTAGCTGCAACAGCTTGGAGCGCCGGCCAAAGGCTTCCGGATCGAAACCGATGCTCTGCATCAGAAGATCAATCCATTCCTCGGTAGTGAATTGATCGCGCGTCTGACGGTAAGCGTCATAGTCGACACGCGCAATCTGGATCGGCTTCAACGTATCAACGATCCATGGTGAGATCCGGTTATCCTCGGAAAATTCATATTGCACATCGGCAATGCACCAGACGCCCGTAACCAGTAGCTTAGGATGTGCCTTAACAGTGGCAGCATCAATGGCGACACGCTTGACCCCAAGGCTTTCGAACACCGCCTCATAGGCGTCAGTCTTCTCATTCAAAGCCACGCTAACCTGATCAATAACTTTGTAGCGCCCTTTTTCCTTGATCGTAGACTGAACCAGCCCGGCCTCGGAACGGTGAACGTAATGCTTCCGCAGGATGTCTTTTACCGTCTCAATGCCGGTGGCGATGGAAGCTTCATCATCGGTCGCGCAATATTGACCAAGGAGATATTCCAGAACGTAGGTGGGCACGATTGCATTGCCCTTTACGGCTTTCACCAGATCCTTGCGGACCACATAGCCTGCGAAATGTTCATTGATTTTGTCATCTAATATGCTCATCGGGGCCTCAAAAATCCAGTTCAGCGCCACTCGCGCGCTTTAATTGCAAGGGTTGGCTGGCGTGGTCATCATAGTGGCTGGTCTTGCCGATACGCGCACGCAATTTTAAAAAGACCGTCTGGTTGTTATAGCCCTCGGCCTCGCGGGTCAGCAGGAAGCTGCGTGGCATTTCCCGTTCGCGGGAATTGTCCGATGTGAAATCAAAGTCGAGGTCGACCTCATCGGAAATCGCGGTGCCATCTGCCGCGTAGATGCCCGCGCGCAAAGTGCGCGCTTGCAACTTTTCAGTAACCGGATTGTCTTGCCAGAACGTAATCTGGATTTGCCCCGTGGTAATCTGCGCTTTTTGTGGGGGGATGATCTGAACCGAGACCTGCGCGACATCTTCTTTTCGCTGTTTTCCGACCCGCAAGATCGGAATAACAATTTCTTGCAGACTCGCCCCCCCATGCACAAAACGGCTGCCAGATCCTTTCACCCGCAGGCGATTGATTGAATTCGGGATCAGAATCTCCTGATCCCCGTCCATTCCCAATTGTTCGGCGGTGAAGGTTTTCATACCCGAACTCACCCCAAGACCACGCCCGATAACGAACCGCCGGTTACGGAAGGTAATGCTGTCTCCAGCAGGTTCCGCCAAAGAAAAATCACTCTCATCCAACGCACGGTGTTGCCAGAGGAAACCGTGATCGGCGGTAATCAGGATGTTCGAGAAATTGGCCGAAGTCAGCTTGCGAACCAGTTTTACCAAGTATTCAACAGTCGCTTGCGCTGCTGCGGGCACATTTTCTTCGGTGGCGATCTTGTCACCGACCGCGTCAATTTGGTTGTGGTAGAGGTAGACGATATCATGATCGCGAAACATATCTTTGGCGTCGCTACCAGGCATGTTCATGAACTCATCCGCCTTAATGACCTTCGCGCGGTCACCGGCACGCCCCGTGCTCAGCACCTTCTCGCGCGCAGCGGCCCCTTGCGTGCTTTCGCTGTCAGCCAGCACGAGATCGCTCTCGTCCTTGAAGGACAGCGACTTATGCGGCAACAGCGCCGCCATTCCCAACTGGGTGTAGCTGGGTAAGGATGAAATCATCGGTTTTAGATCCGCGTCGAACCGGTTTTGCTTGCGAATTTCGCGCAGCGTTTCCTCCGCCACCTCATATCGCAGAGCGTCCGAGATGATGACGACAACCTTCTGATCCTTGCGCCGATATTCGGCGGCTTGCTGGGTGTAGAACTCAGCTTGGCGCGGGAAACCGGGGATATTCCAATCGGTTAGTCGGTTCACCTGATCCTGCCACGCATCGTTGAGGGCCAAGACAAAATTAGTCGTGTAGCGGTTCTCGACGGCCTCGTAGAGCGCTGCCAACAGGCCCGCCTGGCCGCTCTTTTGCATGTGATAGATAAAGTTGCGGTAGAGTTGATCGATGCGGAACCAACTGGCGGCATATCGTTTCACGCCGTCCGATACGCTGGTGATCGTCAGGGTCGCCTCGGCCAGCGCCTGTTGAAACTCCGTGGCAAAGCCGATGGCCTGATAGATGTCGGCGTAACGGTCATACCAGTGGCTTTGCTTGCGTGCGCGGACCCATTTTAGCACATCGCCAGCCGGAACTGTCTGTTTTGCCATGGCGTCCACGATAGAGACGATGATCTGGCGGTCGATGGCCTCAAAGTGGTCATGCGGCATCAGGCTGCGGAAGTCGCGGGCGGTCAGATCATCTCTGATGCTCAACACGTCTTGATATTCAGCGGACAGCACCTCGAACGCCTCGCCGGACCGTCGCGCATTGGTCCAGCGTTTGAACATCAGGGCTGCGTGGGCGGTCAGCCGGGCGGGGTCGCCCATTGCGCGGGTCCAAGCGCTGTCGAACAAGGCGATGGCGAAGTCTTGGAAGTCCGGTTCAGACGCGGTGTAGCCATAGTGTGCGGCGACTTCCTTCCAGAAAAATTCAGTCAGATGAGCGCGCTCTATCAGGCGCAGGGTGTCGTCGGCCTTTTCAGCCAACTCCCCCAGCATCGCCTCGATCACCGTGTCCAGATCACCATCGGCCCCGGCGCAGACGGCCAGCATTTTCCGGCGGATCTCGTTGGCGCTTTGCGAGGGCTTCTCTTGCTCCAACGCACGCAGGGCGGCCAAACGCTTGCCGGATTTGTAGAAATCGGCGTGGTCGCGCACTGCGGCTTCGTATTGCGCGGGGATGCCCAGCTCGGCGACCCAAATCGCGGCCTGATCGGCGCGGAAGACAGCGGTGGCGAGTTGCAAATCAAGCAGCCAGTTGTCCGCCATTTCGGGTTCCGGCCCGTCGTGGAACACCAGAAACCGCGCCTTGGGTTCTTGGCGCAGCATCCGGTATTTCAACCCGAACTCATTGTTGGCGATCTCGACCTTCTCGACACCCTCCAACTCAACAGCCTCGAACGCCTCGCGCAACTCGCGCTGCGTGTCATACCAGAACACAATCCGGTGGCCCTGATCCTCATAGAGGCGCAGCAGGCCCGCTTTGATGCGGTCATTCATCATAGGCCCACGATCTTCTTCACAGCACCGGCGAACTTGGGGTAATTCGCCTTTACCCCGTCATCCAGATCAATGTCGATCTTGGCCTGCGCCATCGGGAACACCACATCGCGTTCCCAGTCGGTCAACTCGTCGATCTGCTTGATCACTGCGCCCACGGCCTTCATCGCCTTGGTGCGCTGGCTTTGCGTGGCGGTTGGATCATCGGCCAGCTTTTCCAGCGATGCGCGTTCTGCCGTCAGCTTGGTGATGAATTCGCGCAGGTATTCGTTCAGCACAACCGACACCGTGTCGGGACGATAGCGGTGCAGATAGACCAGTGCGTTGAAACTGCCCTTGGGCGAGGAGAACATCCAATAGATCGGGCGCTTCTTATAGCGCTTCACATGGTCGGTATAGAAATCCTTGGTGAAATACTTGCGGATGTCCTTGCCCAAGGCGTCTTCGATAAAGCTGAGGTTTTCGCGGAATTTGTCATCGCCAAACGTCACGCGCAGGAAGGTGCGGAAGCGTTCGGTGATGTCATCGGGGAACCAATCGCCATCCAGCACAGGGATCACGTTATCCTCGTCCGGCATGAATTGCGGTTCGGGCACGCGGGCGAGGTAGTCTTGCAGCGTCTCGCCTTGATTGGCGAGGATCAGGCCCGGCGCGTCGAGGCTGTAACGCCCGAACATGCAGCCCACCGCGTAGGAGAGGAACTCGGCCATGGTGTCGGCGCGCAGGCGGGTTTCACGGTCGTCCTCGGTGCCCTTCACGCCATAGCGATAGGCGGGGTTGCAGGTGAGGGTGATCTCGTTGAGCGGCACCTCTGGGGTCAGCTCGTCTTGCAGACCATAGGCGTCGATGAAGATGCGGTTGTTCTCTTCCTCCAGCCGCTGCATCTCGTCCGTCATGGATTGCCAATGGGTGCGGAGGGTGGCGTAACTGTCTTCCAGCGTCTCGCCCCGGTGATTGGGCGAGAGCAGCGGGAGCGTGGTGAAATCCCAGGAGGTTTCGTAGGCGTCCCAGTCCCCACGCGACAAACTGACAAGGCTTCGTGCTGTTTCCTCGGCGACTACGTCAATCAAAGGGATTCGACCAATATCACTTGTCTGAAAATTCAGCGTTGGGTTGAGAGAATTTAAGAAGTGAGTAGCAACCTTTGAGTTGGCAAGTGCAATCACGCGCTGACAATCCCCTTCTGCAAATATTCCAGGCCCTGCATCTGAAAACAAAACCCCAGTTGGATTAAACCTGAAGCCAACATTGCTCGATGTTATCCGCGACCAAGTCACGAAAGGGCGGAAGTAAAGCCGATCATCGCGTAAAGCAAAGTTCAACCCTGAAGATTTAATGTCTTCCGCATTGTTCCAAAGGTTGATGACGTGACTTTGATTTCCAAACCAACGACGGAAACTGCCTCCTTTGCTCATTGGGAAGAATCTTCTGGTCATCTGTGAGCTATGGCTCAAGCCAAACTCGATCTCCGATAGAGCCACTTCATGCCAAGTTCGAAGAAATTCGGAGTCGTTGCCGGTCATTATGCCCGAACGCACCTCATAAGAGGCTTTCAGGTCTGGTTGATCTCTGAATGCCGCGATTGTTTTGTCGCCAACCCAGTAAGCAACCGGAGCCCCAGGAATCGTTCGGATTTCACGAGAAGTTTTCGAGAAACGACCATCTTTCAAATGGCCCTTTTTTGCTTTCTTAAAGCGCTCAGGTTGCTCCGTCGCGTTTCCCAAATAGCCGAGATCGAAGTATGTTGCCTTGAAATCTGGAGAGTTCGATCTTTTGGCGATGTAAGCACAAATTGGCACGATAGCGGACTGAAAGAACGCTGTGTAGGATGGTCGCACCAGAGTCAGCAACGTATTCTCTTTATAAAGAAGATCTCTCAGCTTGGAGTGAGCGGAAATAAACATCCAGACAAAAGGTGTCATTTGCCCACAAATTCCCTTCTCCACCAGAAGCTCTGTTGAGCGCGAAACGAAAGCAGAAAAAAGATCGGACTTATAGTCAGAATACTCTTCGTAAACAAACCTCTTGAGCAGTTTGTTGGCACCAGTCACGCCCATATACGGCGGGTTGGCCACCACCACGTGATACTTCGACGACAGCGCCTCGGCCATGCGCAGCACGGCGACAACGCGCGCCTGCACCTCCTTCAGCAGCAGATCGCCGCCAAAGTCCCGTGCCTCGACCACCCGCAGAGTCTCTGCCGGGTCGCGCAGTTTAGGCACGATCAGCGAGCCGAAGTTCTTGGCCTGCTCGAACTGGCCCAGCGTCTCGCGCAGCTCATCGGTGAACAGATCCTTGCCCACCACGGCGGCAACGTCTTGCATCTCGGCAGGCGTAAAGCTCACGTTCTGCAACACGCAGATGTCGGGCTTGGCCGCCATCCGCAGGAACCGCCGCCGCCCCAACTTGGCCGCTGCCTTCATCGCCAGCGCAAAGGCCGCCAGCGCGCCCGCGCGGTCGTCAATCTCTACCCCCGTCAGGTTGTGCGTCAGGATCAGTTCGGGGATCGCGGCGGGTTCATAGCCTTCTTCGGCGTAAATCTCATACAGCAGATCAAAGGCATAGGTCAGCATATGCCCCGACCCGGCGGCGGGATCGCAGATGCGGATATCCTCGGGGCGCTCAATGCGCAGAAAATCCGTCTCGGGCTCTTCCGGCGCGATGTAATACTCCATCCTGGACGCAAGATCGCTATCGGGCCGGTTCAGCAGCCAGAGCCGCCCAAGCGAGTTCTCCACCAGATAGCGGACGATCCAATGAGGGGTGAACAGCTGCGTCGCGGCGGGGATATTCTCGGCCGTGATTTTGACGTTCTTCTTGAGGCCCGCGAAGACCTGGTCCTTCTTCTCAGAGATGTAGAACTGGTAGAGCCAGCCGATGATCTCGACATCCTCACAGGCTTCTTCGGTCATCACATCGCGCAGGCGGGCAAGGATAGAGGTTTGCGAAAGAAGATCATCGGGCATCAGCAGTTCGGTGTAGTCATCCAGCGTCTCGAACAGCCAAGGCATCACGTTGTGCCAGTCGTGGCAGGCGTGGATCAGCAGCAGGCGATATGCCTCGGCCTGTGGATCATGGGCCTGACGCGTGCCTTGCAGCAGTTCGGTGATGTGGGGCGTGGCATTGTCCGGCAGGTTGCCTGCCATCGCCTCAGACAAGATCTCGGGCCGTGTGGCGCCATCGGCGGGGGAGACAACGCGCGGATTGGTCAGCCCGCTGGCATCCATAAAGCGCAGCGCGGTAAAGCGGTTGAACCACGTATAGGCGACCTGTTCGATGACCTGCTGCTGGCTGCTGGTGGGAATGGCCCCTTCCAGCGCTTTGATCGCAGCGGGGTGTTCACGGCGCGCAGGGGCGGCCTCGTCCAGCACCAGATCCAGTTTGGCGGTGACCTGATCAATCAGCAGATTGCGAGCGCCTTGGGCGAACTTTTTGAGCGCGTTGGTATCCATCAGACAAGCACCTTTTTGCCCGAGCCGATTTCAGCCAGCAGGGTCTTTTTCATTTCATCGAGATAGCGATCCACGTCGGCGGCATCCTCAAGGTAGGATTTGTCGAAGGAGACGGGAATGGTCTGCGCCTTTATGAAGGTCGCAGCGGGCTCTTGCAGGTCGCCCTTGATCGAGTCGGGTTCAGGGTAAGGATCAGACGGATTTTGCAACGCACCGATCCGGTTCAGCGTATCGGCCAACAGATTGTTGCGCACACCAGTGCCACGATCCCTTAATACAGCAATATGGGTTTGGCTTTCCAGCCGCGCCTTATGCGCCTCAAGGCCTTGGCGGATGCTGTCCTGCTGTTCAGGAGTTAGGGCTGCGAATTCCGAGGTCTGGAAAACCTTTTTCGCCACATCGTCAATCGCCGTGATCACGCTATTGCGTTCGGTTAGGACGGCCTGTTCGATCCCCTCTTTCAGCGTATAGAAATCGGCCTTGAGGTTCTGGATGACCGTGCCTTTGTAGCAATCGGGATCAGTTAGGGCGGCATGAAGTTTTTCTGCGGCTTTCGGATCGGCATATGGCAGGTTCACCTCCTGCGCCGCTACGAAGCCGCGCACATCGTCATAAATCATACGCTGTTTGCCACCCATAAAGCTGCGAATTTTGTCGAGGATATCCTGTTTGGCATCCAGCAAAGCATCTTCCTGGTCCAACGGCCCGGTGATGAACCAAGTCGGCGATTGATCCCGCATCCCTGTGATTTTCTGGTGTAACGGCTCCAATGCCGCCACAAATGGGTATTGCGCGGTTTGACGTGTGAGGGTGTCGAGTTCAACAGCCAGCTTACGCACGGCTTGGATCCATTCTGCACCAAGCGTGCGGGCATCTGACCCCGATGACGGAATGTCGAACAGTTCCTGAAATATCTCGCGGGATTTGCGGATTTGAGGCGGCGTGAATTCAGCTTGCGGTGACAACAGGATGTTAGCGAGCTTATTACTGTTGCGCAGAGCTTGCAAAAGAGCGTCGCCTTCAAGCGGCGTGCTGTCAGCGCGGGCCTCGATTTTGCCACGAGCCGCAAGACTGGCCGTCAGGCAAAGCACTGCAATAGACGGCCAACCATAAGGTTTGCCACCGAACTTCTCGATCATGGCCTTGACGGACACCTTCAGCCCAAGCCGCATTTGGGACTGGGCGTGGCTGAACACTTCCTGCTCGGCCTCGGTTAGACCGTCACCCTCACCGCCGAACAATCCACCGTCCACGCGACCAGCCTTGGCAAGATCGGCTTCGGTATAAGCCACGCCGCGCAGCATCGGCAGGCTGGTGTAGACCTTGTCGACCAGAATCTGAAAACCTTTGACCAACCGTTCCTGTGGATCATCACCACCAATTTCCAACTCGCTGCCGCGCACGAACAGACGGGCCTGCGCCATTAGTGAGCGCATGCGAGATTCCAACTCCTTGCCTCGACGGCTGTTTTGTTCGCCTTTTTCCGCGATTATCCGGTCACGGCCGGGCTCTTCCGATCCACTGCGGGCCTGTTTTACGAATTTGATCGTCTGTATCCAGAGGTTCATATCCCGGGTAAATCGGGCATCCCGGACAAGCAGAACCGTCATTTCATCACGAGACATGCTGTTCATTCGCACGGTCTCCGGCGCGTCGGCCTCATCGTTAAAGGGCGAGATGATATTGACCGCCAGTTCATATTCGCGGTTCAGACTGTGGCCGTCCAGCTTACGGGTGAAGGCATAATCAAACCCTGTGCCGCCATGCCGGATCTTGGAGTGGCGCAGGATCGTGGAATAGGCGAGTTCATCAAGATGTTTCTCGATCTCGGAGGGATCAACCGGGATATTCTTGATTTCTGCCTCGACGTCTTTTTCCTCATTGGTAAGGAATTCATAGACCTCGCCGTTGCGCTGGATCAGCGTTTGGCGTTCCAAAAGCGAAAGAGCAGCCTCGATTTTGCGGCGCTGTTCGGTCTGGTCAGTATCGAAGCGCGACAACAGCAGGATCGAGATGTTTCTGACGGTCGGTTTGAATTCCTTGACGTATTTCACAAGAAATAGGGATTTCAGCACGCGAACGGCAAACTCATCGCCGAGATTGCGTTCTGCCATCTGGATGGATTGCTGAACCGTCGACTTTAGCGCGGTGCGAATGCCCTCAAACATCAGATCAAAGGTTGCCAGTCCGCCCACAGTTGCATCCGCCAGCTTTTTTGCGACCTCTTGGAACACGCCCAGCATAGAACGTTCCCCGACCGAACTATGCTTACCCTCAAACGCGTTATGCTGCGACAGCCCCATGATCGACCGCTGAAACAGATCATACTGATAGTTTGGAAAGGGGTAGCTATAGACGAATTGTTCTTTGCTGGAAAAATTCTTGAACCGGTATGAGCCATCGCCAAAATCAAACAAGGTGCGCAGGTTGTTCTCTTCTTGGTCATGCAGGTTGCCCAGCGTGATCTGCCCTGCGTCTGTTTTGGCCAACAGCCGTTTTTGGATCACCTCCGCCACATCTTGAGAATTCAGCGGCATCCGATGCGCAAACCGTGCCTGAATCTTGGAAAAGTCGTTCTCCTGCTGCGCGGTCATATCTCCGATGACCGATCCCATGTCCTGCTGTGCGGTCACGATAATCCATGCCTGACCTTTGCATTTGGTATTCAGGCTCTCTGCAATGGTCTGCATGTTGGTCATCAGTTTGACGTTGTCAGCAATATACTGACCCACCTCGTCTACAAAGAAATTCAAACGGAATTTCGGCCCCTGAGTGTCAATCCAGTCTTTGACCTTCGTCGCAAAGTCTTCGATCGAAATTTTCGTGTCCTTGCGATACTGCCCAAGGATATCCTGCGCCGCATCACCAGTAGCCTCGGCAAAAGCCGCCGATATGTGCTTGCCCTCCATCAGCGCCTGCTCGCGGCCTCGCTCCCATGCCTTGCCTGCCGAGGCCTCGAAGGACGCTTTGAACGCATCGAATTTGCCACGGCTGTCAAGATCACGTTCAAATTGCGCGATATGCGGCAGTTTTCCGTAGTAGCCGCACATGTCGTCGAAAACCTTCTGGAACACCGACAAAAGCGCATCGACATCCGTCTTGGAAATGACGTCCGCCTTTTGATCAATATTGAACAGGATCGATTTCGAAGGAATTGCCACGGCTTTGCGCAGCGCTCCAGAAAGCATTGGTCGGTCACCCAGCTTGCCTTCAAAGATATCGAACGGGCTTTTCCCCTCCACGGGATCATTTTCAAGCAGAAGCGCGAGCATCTTCAGGAGGTGAGATTTACCTGACCCAAAAAAACCAGAAATCCAGACGCCATTTGCAGTCTCATAGTTGTTGTAGGCCTCAAGGAATTGCTCAAGCCGTGCGCCGATTTCGTTGGTGATGACGTATTCATCCAATTCCGTCAGCAGGCTTGCCATGTCGTCCGCCTTGATAACCCCATCAATCGAGCGATCGACAGGCTTGGCAAAAATTTCACGCAGTTGAGTAGCCATGGGTCAAACCTCGTAGTTCATGATGTTAAAGGCGCGGTAGTATTTATCGTCGTGCAGGAGGCCAAACAGGTCCAAAGAGGCCCCGGTCGCCAGCGCATGGGTGTAATTACCTGGAAAAAACAGGACGGTCGGCTTGTCCTTTGCCGTGCTTTGCAGGTTATTCAGCACGTTATGCGATCGTAGAAATGGGTAAACTTCACCCACACCTGATAGAAAGATCACCTCATGGGCGGTCGCTGCGATCCGGTCACCAATCTTCGGTATGAGGTGATCTTGCGGGTCAAGCACCCCTTGTAGCATTTCCTTCAGTTCGGATTTGTCGGTTTCAGGTTCGACCTCAATCAACTGGTCGAGGACGTCACGTTCCGCGAGTATTTCCAGCGACAGGTCATACAGATCAACATCCAATACCCTGATGCCTTCATGCCCGAGGCGGGCTATCAGATCCTTGCGATCCTCAACCATCGCAAGGCCATCCTCTGCGCCGAAAGGGCAGATAAAAAACGGAACTTCGTTGCCAAGCCCTTCCTTGGCCAGAAACCGTTCACCGGAAACTACTTTGAAAAGATGTTCAGCGCGGGCACGGCGGTCCAGTTGTTGGTTCATGCCATTTTTCCAGGCAGTTTCGCCCCAGGGAACACCAGAAGGTCCTGTGGATCCACCTCCGAGATCAGTGTTTTCAATCCTGGCGATAGCCATATCGCCTGAATATTGTCATCTTCATTCAAAACGCCCGCCTCCCGCATGATCCGAAACATAACCTGGCGCAACTTCGCGCAGGTAGATGGCGATAATTGGGCAAGATGTTCATTCCATTCGGCCTTATCTGCGAGAAACCGGTCGAAGGTTTCATGTCCCAATTCCAGCCGCCAGGATTGATAGCGGTCTTGGATCACTTCGACAGCAAATTCTCGGATAAACCGATAGGTTCGACAAACGCCAAGCCAAAGGATTGCCTGTTGCTCCTGTCGGTCCGCCTTCTCCACAAGGAAAACGCGTTCCGCCTCAGACAGATAGGTAATGCGAGTGTAGATCTCCCTCAGGGAGCGGGCCTGTGAGGAGAGCTTTGGCAGTGCGGTGATGCCCATTTCAAGCAAGCGTTCTTGGGATTTAGCCCAACTTTCGCCAGATCGATAATGCTCAGCCAGCGCGATGCTTTCATTCACAAACAGGCCTCCGGTGGAGAACGACATGCGGTATTTTTCAGTTTTCGTCGTGCTCATCGCGATGCCTCATCGGCTCGCCAGAGCTTCAAACACTCTACAGCGACGACCAGCCTGACAACAGCATTCGGACCTCCAGCAAAGATGTGATCCGGAGCGATATCGTGTTGCTTGCAAGCCGCCATCATGCAGCACCTGCGGGTGTTGAATTGCCTTCGTCGATTTCAAACTCCAAACGCCGCAACGCCGTTTCGACTTCAGGCGCATTTACCGCGACAATATGCTGGGTCCGGGGGTCTTGCTGTGCGGCATCGCCAAGCAAACCAAGCCGTTTGAGGACATAGAACAGCATGGCGTAGCGCACGTTCAAAACAACCCGCCCGTCAACCATGCCGTAATCCTTGGCAACAACCGCCTGCTGTGATGCCGCGAGGTCGGGGTGCGGCGCGATTTGAAGTTCAAAAAAATCCTGCCACAGCACGTCCCGATCACCAGTGCTTTCGGGCAACCCCATCTCGCGCACGCCAAGAATCCGCGGCAAGAGGAAATCCTTGAAGCGCTCATTCAGATGACAAAACGCCCGAACATGCCAACGAAACCCGTCAAAGCCAAACGCATGTGGGGTTATTCGACGCCAGATCGGATCGGGACGGGCTTTGCTCATTGACTGATAATGAACCTCAAGTGACTTGTTTTCTCGCACCGCGTCTAGCACAGCCCGCAGCACACCGAGATCGACCTCACGCCTTGGCGTCAGCGCGATGTCCACCATCGGCGGCTTTGCAATCCAGGACTCCACTGGGCCAGATATCTCTTCCGCAAGAGACCTCAACCGAGAAAGGTAGCTATCAGGATCGGGCTTCAAGAACTTGGGCGAAAACTTCGGGCCGGCGACATAGCGTTTCGCACTCTTGTCATAGATCGCGTTCTTGGGTGCCCGCTCCTGATACAATGTGAGATCCTTGGACGCTTGCGGGACGGAAACAGCAAACATATCAATGATATCAGCGCGATTTACGCCACCTTCCCAGAACAACCTGAACTCAATGAACTCAAGCCTCTGCTCAACACCCCACTTCAATGCTGTAGTGCGATCCGCGTTCATCCTCACTTCACCTCAAATTAGTATATAAAGTATATGGACATCTATCAAGCATCCGTATATTAAGTATATCGGTATAAATTTAATGTCAATCACATCTTAAAAATGAATATCATCTAGGAGGATACCGATGCGCATCTTGCACACCGCCGATTGGCATCTTGGACAAACGCTGAATGGCTGGTCGCGCGAGCATGAGCATCGCACCTTCTTTAACGACCTGAACGGTGTGATCCAGAATGAGGCAGTCGATGTTTTGCTGGTCGCGGGCGATGTGTTTGACGGCATCAATCCCTCCGGTGATACACAGCAATTACTCTACTCCACACTCGCGCGTTTTCTAAAATCGCGCCCCGGGCTGCAAATCATTCTGATCGCTGGCAATCATGACCCGGCCCAGCGTTTGGAGGCGCCCGAGGCGGTTCTGCGCGAACTTGGCGTTCATGTCGTGGGCACGTTGCAACGCGATGGAAACGGCGTGGATATGGATCGTCACCTGATCCCGATGCGTGATGCGCAGGG
This sequence comes from Lentibacter sp. XHP0401, assembly GCF_025751535.1. GTDB lineage: Bacteria > Pseudomonadota > Alphaproteobacteria > Rhodobacterales > Rhodobacteraceae > Lentibacter. Next base: position 19,910 of record NZ_JAOWLC010000013.1, read on the forward strand.
TGTGGTCAAGGCCCACCTTTTGGCTGTGCCTTTCCTTCGGCAGGCAGATTTGCCCGGGCTGACATTAAGCGCGGAAAATGGCGCGGAACCTGCGATTGTTGCGGCCGCGCGGCGCCTGCATGCCGATATGACAAACGCCGCCGCCGCGCGTGCAGGCGGCCTGCCCATTGTCGCGATGGGGCATTTGACCTGCAATGGCGCGCTGGAAAGCGAAGGCGCAGAGCGGCGTATCATGATCGGCGGCGAACATGCCGTGCCCCCCGATATTTTCCCTGAAAAATTGGCCTATGTCGCGCTTGGTCACCTGCATCGCCCACAATCGCTGGACGGCGGGCGGGTGCGCTATTCCGGTTCACCCTTCCCACTGTCAGCGACAGAAATCCCCTATGATCATGGCGTCACGCTGCTGGACCTTAACGAAGGGCTGGTTCCGTGCCATATTCCCTTGCAGCGCCCGATTGAAGTTTTGCGCTTTCCAACCACCGGTGCCGCCCCCTTGCAAGCGGTAGAAGCCGCATTGAGCGCGTTAAACCTTGATCCCGAGGTGCCGCGCGATGCCCGACCATTCGTCTATATTACCTTGACCGCCGATCGGCCCGCATCCTCGCTCATGGCCGAAGCCGAAGCACTGATTGAACGGACTCCGGTGCGTTTGGCCGGTCTGTCCATTGCGCGCACAGAACTGGCCGCGCCCACGGCACCACCGCCTACGTTGGCCGAAACCTCGCCCGAGGATTTGTTCTTGACTGCCTTTCGTCAAGCGCACGCACTTGACGCAGACCCCCGCCACATCGCCGCATTCCGCGACGCATTCTCGGAGGTTTAATCCCATGCGCATCCTGTCCATATCGGGTCAAAATATCGCCAGCCTCGCCGATACTTTTGTCATTGATTTCACCGCACCGCCGCTACTTGGGGCCGGGCTTTTTGCCATTACGGGCGAAACCGGTGCGGGCAAATCCTCCATTCTTGATGCGATGTGTCTGGCGCTTTATGGCGATGCGCCCCGTCTTTCGGGCGGTGCTGCCTCCGATGAGGTGCCCGACCCTTCGGGTGATACGATCAAAGCCAAGGATTCCCGCGCCATTCTGCGCCGTGGCGCTGTGCAAGGGTGGGCCGAGGTGCGATTCACCGCGCTGGACGGCGAAGATTACATCGCCCGTTGGCAGGCCCGCCGCGCACGTGACAAGGTGGATGGGCGTTTGCAAAGCGTCGCCCGGTCCATCGCCCGCGCGGCTGATGACCAGATCCTTGCAGGGCAAACCAGCGCCGTCGCCGAACAGATGCAGCATTTGACCGGCCTGACCTATGACGAATTTCGCCGCACGGTCTTGCTGGCACAGGGGGATTTTGACGCTTTTTTGCGGGCCGACACCAATGATCGGGCTGGGCTATTGGAAAAGGTCACCGGGTCTGGCCTTTACCGCGCGATCTCAACCCGCGTTTATGAACGCACCCACGCGTCGCGCGATGCTCATAACGCGCTAATGCTGCGACACGCCGAACACAAACTGTTGAGCGACGAAGCACGAACTGAGTTGAAGGCCGAACAAGACGCATTGATTGCTGCAAATGTTACGGATCGCACCGAAGGCAAATCCCTGACTGCCAGCCTTGATCTGCACCGCCAGTTCGACGCCGCAAAGGTAAGATTAACCGAGGCCGAAACACAGGAAAAAATTGCAGCACAAGCGGTTCTTGATGCGGCCAAGGACAAGGCACTCCTTGCGCAGATTGATCGCGCAGAGCCTCTGCGTTTGCCGTGGCAAGCGAAAGTTTATGCCGAAAAACGCAAAGTAGACGCGACTTCCGCAGTAAAAGAGGCCGAAGAAGCCGCACGAAACGCCGCTGCAGCCGCTAAAAACTTACAAAATGACGCTGAGGACAAAAGCAAGGCCTTCGACGCCAAAGAAGTAGAGTTCAAGGCGTTTGGCCGTGTTTGGGACCAAGCAGCAAACCTCGACGCGCAGATCGAAACCGCGCATGCCGAGACCAAACGCGCAAGTGATGAAACGCAAACCAAAGCGCAAGCCGCTACAGATTTTAGAACTGCGCTCGACGCGTTGAAAAGAGCCGAGAGCGAGACCAAGGCGAACCAAACCACCGCAGAAAACGCACTATCCGCCCTCGCCGAGGCCATTCCAATTGCGGACCATTGGCCGCAGGTGTGCCAGAACCTTACCGACTATTCAGACGCAAATGCTTCGCTGGAAAAGGCGCAAAACCTTGTGTCGGGTTGTGCAAAGCAGCTTGGAGAAGTGACCACCCGTCAGACCGAGATTGACGAGAGTGACAAGGTTGACCGCACGTCCGAAACAGAACTGACGGCAGAACTGAAAGAGCTTGAGAAAGCGATCAACCGTTCGGAAACAGACCACCCGCCCGAAAAGGCCGAATCTCTATCATCATTGGCGCAAAGCCTGGCAAACCTGACCCGAATTCAGGAGGCCCATGCCGACGCAGAAACCGCGTTGGCAACCGCCACTGATGCCCAAGACAACGCAAAAACGCAGGCCCAAAAGGCAATCGACCAAAGAGCCGTGGCCGAGGCCGCTCTGCACAATGCAGAGGCGCAAATTACCGCACTTGTTGCACCAGTGGAACAGGCTGATCTGGCATTGTCTGACAAAGCCCGCGACCTGCGGTTGCGGCTGGAACCTGATCAACCCTGCCCCGTGTGCGGTGCCAAAGATCACCCCGTTCACGCCGATGAAGACCTGCTGAAGCTTGCCGAAACCCTGCGGAACAACCTCAGCACAGCAAAGGGCGGCGCAGAAACCGCGCGCAATCAGCGAACCACCGCAGAGGGGCAACTGGCCGCGGCCCAAGCACGCGAAAAACAAGCGCAGGGTGAAATTTTAATGGCAACACAGCGCAAATCAAAGGCTTTAACTCAATGGTCGGAAAACCTACGGGCCGCGCAGGCCAACCCGCTTTACCCGACATTGCCCGCGCAACCTGCCGATCCGGAAAAGACGCTTCTGGCGGCAGTCAAAACGCTCACCACCCAACAACGGGCAGAGCAAGCAGCGGCGCGCGAACTGGTCGCGCTCCGCAAAACGCTAACAGCGAAGAATACGAGCCGCGAAAGCTTGCGCGCGACCATTTCGACCCGCAGCACAGAACGCGACGCGTTGGCCACCACGGCGGCCGAGATACGGCAGGCGCAGGCCCTTGCGAAACAAGAGCTTTCAGGCACAACCACACGCATCGAAAAGCTGACCGCCGGCTTGCGCCCCACACTTACGGCGGCACAGGAACCGATGTCGGCCCTGAGCGATATCCCCGCCCTGCAGTCCCGTCTTGCCGCGCTGGTCGATCGCATCGCCAGCGCCCGTGCCGCACAACAATCCGCCAGCGATCAACTTGCCGCCCTTGGCCCGCAAATCGCAACGGCGACCAGCAAAGCAGAAAGCGCTGCGGATCAGGCAAAACATGCTGCCGAGACAGAGACGTCACGTAAAAAGGCTCTGTCAGACCTTCGCACGGCACGCGCACCGCTTTTGGATGGGGAAGACACGAAAGCCCATCGCTCACGGCATAACGAGGCCCGCAAAACTGCGCTCAAAACCAAAGAGGAAGCGCAGAACGCATTGGGCGTCAGCATGCAGAAATCTGCGACCGCCAAGGCCCGATATGACAACGCGCAGAATACCGAGAGCAACGCCGCCGCCGCATTGGAAAAGGCCACCATCGGGCTGGCGCAGGCCCTGACCGAAACAGGTTTGGAGACGGAGGAGCTTGCGCCGCTCTTTGCCACCTCACGCGATGACGTTGAAAAGCTCCGCCATCGCCTGCGGCAACTGGATGACACGGTAACAGCCGCACGGTCGGCCACTGCCTCGCGTCGCGCCGATCTGGACAAATTGCAATCGACAGGATTGCCCGAAACATCCGCTGCAGACCTGTCCGTGGCGCTAAACGTGATAGACGCGGCAATGGGCAAACGACAAGAACGTATCGGCACAATCAGTGGCGATCTGGCGCGTGACGATGCGACGCGTAAGACTCTGGTAGGGCTGGAGGCGGAAACCGCAAAGGCAAAGGCCGAACTCGAGGTTTGGCAGGCGGTCAACGATGCCATTGGCTCCAGAAACGGCGATCGTTTTGCGCGCGTTGCACAGTCCATCACGCTTGATGTCTTGGTCGATCGCGCCAACCATCATCTTGCCGACCTGAACCCGCGCTATCTTTTGCGCCGCGCCGACGATCTTGCGCTTCAGGTGGAGGATCGCGATATGGCGGGTGAGGCTCGCGCGACCCGTAGCCTGTCAGGCGGTGAGAGATTTTTAGTCTCTCTAGCACTTGCATTGGCGCTTTCGCGCATGGGCAGCCAAGGCGGGCTTGCGGCAACGCTATTCATCGACGAAGGCTTCGGGTCCCTGGATGCAACCAGTCTCGATCTTGCGATTGATGCGCTGGAAACCCTGCAATCCCAAGGCCGTCAGGTCGGTGTCATCAGCCATGTTGAAGCTATGAAGGACCGCATCCCGACCCGTATCGCCGTGCGTAAACAGGGTGGCGGGAAAAGTGCAGTCTCCATTTCGGGGCTATGTGGGCCTGGTGGCGCCACAGGTTGATTTGCATCTCAACATGCTTAGCGCGAGATTCAGGCTATAGTGCAATATATACTACCTAACTCTAATTGTCGTCGCGGTCGGGTAGCCTGGATGATGGACATCCCAAGTCCTCACTCAACAGGCCAAAAATCTTCGGCATTAATGCCTTACCAAAACATATTCCAATATCTCCGTAAATCGTGCCTTCATTTGTCCGACCTTTTTGTTGGGCGGAATCTACACAAATTTGGAGGAATTTTAGGGGCTCAGGTCACTATCAATCGCACCGACAACCGCCCTCTTCGCTATCCGGTTAGTTCTTGACGGTTTGCTTTGCTCCATCAGGCCTCGGATTCGCGCAGGCCCATTTTCATCAAAACCAACCGCGGCAATCAGCAGTGTTCCCATGTTCCCACTCATACAGCGGTTATATAGAGGACGAGAAATCATCGTAAGGAGCGGAGTGTCACGGTTTTCATTCAAAGATATTTGTAGCTACAGGAAGTGGGAACATGGGAACATGTTTCGTTACTTTTGAAAAATACGGATTTTTGCTGTCACGTCAATTTTCAGATTGAAGCCATTTCGCGTCTTGTCCAAAGGCGAAATGCTGACGCTCTCGAGTTGAAGAGCCGGTTATCCACAGAATAGCGACAACCCACTAATCAAACCCTATTGCGAATTTTCAGAGATTACCTGACGTTTATAGCACGATCCAAGCCGAGCCGACGCTGGAAGAAACGATCGGGTGGCGCAATGCCAATCACAACCACCCGATCATCAGGTCTTCTTCCTGAACCGTCTCACATCTTTGTCCCGCAGGCAATATCTGTCTGTGAATAATGGAGTATGTTCATGAAACATTCTTTGAACCAAAATACCAAGGCGCATGTGGCGAAAAAGCCCCGCATCTTCGATCGCAACATCTTTCAGGAGGTCAACGCCGCAGCTTTGCCCCAGCTGGAGAGCCTGTGCTCTCACTGGCTGGGACAAGGGCGCAAAGAAGGGCGCGAATATGTCGCCCTCAATCCCACCCGTGCCGACAACCGCTTGGGTTCATTCCGGATCAATCTGATCTCCGGAAAGTGGGCAGATTTTGCTACCGGCGATCGCGGCGGCGATGCAATCAGCTTTTATGCCTACATCGAGGGTATGTCGCAGATCGAAGCCGCCCGTGCGCTGGCAATTGATCTGGGGGTGGCGTCATGAACGATATGTCTCCCACCCGCCCCGCGCGCATTGTTAAGGAACTTGCCCCGGATGCGAAGATCGTAGCAAATATTCCGCCTGAAACCCCTTGGCCCGATATTTCCAACGAGCGCTCACTTGTGGCCCGCTACCCGTATTTTGGGGAAGACGGCACGAAAGCGTTTCTGATCGCGCGTTATGAGCGGCCTGACGACCAAAAGCCAGGCGAGATGAAGAAAAGCATGTTTCCTTACACATTCTGGCTGAATTCGGATGGCACCGCTGTCTGGGCGCGGAAGGGCGCCGAGGGGCTGCTGCCGGTTTATAATCTGCCCGAACTCATTCAGCGCCCCAAGGCTTTGGTCATCATTTCCGAGGGCGAAAAATGCGCCGATGCAGTGAAAGCTGCATTTCCTGAATGTGTCAGCATCACGTGGGCGGGCGGCACCAATGCTGTGAAGAAAACAGACTTTTCGTTCATGGAAGGCCGCGATGTTGTAATTTTCCCGGATAATGACGATCCGGGCCGTGCAGTTGTGAACTCATTGACGGACATCTTGATGGATAATGGCGCAAAAGGCGTCCGTGTCCTTGATATTGCGGCTATGGGTGTGTGTATTTCGGAAGATGTGCCGCAGGGCTACGACATCGCCGATGCAATCAACAACGGTCTTACCTTTGAGCGATTCAAGACCGTTTTGAAAGCGCATCCGGAAATGATGGTAGACGTGTTCAAGAGCGAACCCGTTACAGAGAAGCATGTCGATGGAATCGAGGAAGGATCCGCGCCGACTGAGCCAGAGACAGGCTCCGTTTCAGAACCGGACGGTGACGCCTCAACCGAAGAAGAACACTCCGCGTCGGATAAGCCTGAAACTAAGAATGACCGCTTTCTCGAGTATTTGAAAAAAGAATGGAGCTGGAAGCAGAATTTTCCTGACGGCTATGAACTGACCAGCAAGGGTCTTTATAAAAATGGTCAGAACGCGCGCGGAAATCCGGTCACGACCTTTGTCGGCTCACCCATTGCAGTAGTCGGCAAAAGCCGTGAGGCGAACGGCAAGGCTGGCTCGGGGCGCATCATCGTGTTCCCAGACGACAGCGGCGGCTATGTGACGCTCATTTTGCCTAACATCCTTTGGGTCGGTGACGGCAAGGAAGCACGCGCCTCGCTTGTCCCCTACGGGTTTATTTGCCCGAATGATCGCAGCGGCCGTCTCGCGCTGGCTGACTTTATCAATCAGTCTGATACACCCGACACTTTGGAGATTACCTCCCGCCCGGGATGGATTGGAGACAGTTTTGCGCTCCCGCAGGGTGTCATCTCGCCGCCAGGTGACACGCGTCACATCAAGATCGACATGAGCGATAAAGAGCATTTCTTTGCAACTGCCGGGTCCTTCGAAGACTGGCGCGCCCTTGCCGAATTGGTAGGCAAGTCCTCGCGCGCGGCATTTGCGCTTTCGGTTGCCTTTGCCGCCGTATTGCTGAAACCGATGGGCGAAAGTGGCGGCGGGTTTCATTTTTACGGCCCTTCGTCCCGCAGCAAGACAACATTCTTGGTCTGTGCCGGATCCACCTTCGGGGGTGGTGGCGTCGACGGGTTCGTCCAAAGCTGGCTAAGAACAACCAACAGCGCGGAAGCGGAAGCCAACAATCATAACGACTGTCCGTTCATGCTCGACGAGTTGGGCTTGTCCGACCCTGAGAAGGGCGCAGACCTTTTTTACATGCTGGCCAACGGTCAAGGCAAAGGTCGCGCAACAGTCCTGGGAACGGCCGCTCCGGGTGCTCAGTGGCGCTCCATCACGCTGTCTTCGGGTGAAGATTCCAGCGCTGTGCATATGCGCTCGTGCGTCCGGGGCGCCAAAAAACGTTCGGTGGGCGGCGCTGCCGTGCGAATGATCGATATTCCCATTCAGGTGTCTCCGGATCAGAGTTTCGAGGATATCGGAGAGTTCGAGAGTGAACGCATGATGGCCGAACACATCGGGCGCGAGGCGCGCCGTGTGTATGGTCATGCCGGTCCCGAATTCGTCAAACAGCTTGTTGCAGACCGCGAAACGCACTTGGCAACCGCGCAGGAGATCAAAGAGCGCTTCCTTGCAGCAGTGTTCGAGCCGGAGGATGACAAGCAAGTGGAACGCATCGCCGGCCGTTTCGGTGTGGTTGCAGCGGCGGGTGAGCTCGCTGTGCTGTGCGGGGTATTGCCTTGGGAAACGGATGACGCGTTTAACGCTGCGGTGACCTGCTACCGCGCGTGGAAAGATGCACGTGGGACGTCAAAATCCGAAGAAGAGCGTAACGCGTTGAGTGCCTTGCGGGTGTTTTTTGAGCTTTATGGCCGTTCCCGTTTCGAAGCGATTACGCCACCGCAAAACCTCACACCCGAACAAGAAGTCCAGCGAGAGGATGACAAGTTTGTTCGTGACCGGTGCGGCTATCGCACGGTGGATGATGATGGCAACGCGTTGGTCTATGTCACGCCCGAAGCATTTCGTTCCGAAGTCTGTGATGGGCATAGTCCTGACATCATGTTGCGTGTCGCCCGTGAATGTGGAGCGTTGATTGTGGGGGATGGCGCCCATCTTCAGAAAAACGTGCGCCTGCCGGATCGCAGCGGCACCACTCGCGTTTATGCGTTCAAACCCCATAAATTCGATTGATGGATACACTATCAGACCTGCCACTTCTGGGTAGCAGGTCTGATCTACTGTAGAAGGCCTGAAAGGCTTGCCGGCAGCCTCATACAATCATGCTAATATGTTCTCATCGCCTTACCCCGCGAAAACATGCTGTCCTCCGTGAACGACAGAAGCGGACTACACCCTGCAAGGGGTGCCAGAGAGCCACCTTACAGCTTGCACGGCCCTACTCGCCATTTTCAAAGAATAGCGCACATGGCTGCTGTTTCAGGCTCCCTACCCCCATAAGAAACCTGTCGCCACACCATCATCGGAGATTAAATGCGAGGACCCGCCCCATGGTCAGACTTTGAGGCGCCAACAGCAGTGAGGTCAGCAACTTTTTGCTGCAGGTTTTCCATTGCGTCATCGACATCCGGTGACAACACAAGGGCCAGCTCATCACCTATGCAACCGACAGCCTTTTCCAGAGCAATGAAGCCTTCCGACAAAATGCGCCGTTCATCTTCCGACGATAACTTCGCGTCGATCACGATTTCAAAGGCTTCGTTTTTCGCCCTCATCATCATCCTGCTGATCTCAAGTCTGGCGCGTCCCAATTCCTTTTTCGCCCGTTCTTGTTCAAGATCAAAAGCGGAGCGGTCAGCCACAATTTGTCGACGCTCTTCAGCAAGCCTGGCAGTCTCTTCACGCACCCACATACCTGTCGGTTTGCGTTTGGGAGACGGCTCTCCTTCAGCCACAAAATCCCTACCATAGCCAATTCCGAGAGGTTCAACAGCTGCATGATATGATTGCCGAGCACGACGCAGCACTGACATCTGCGACCAGTATTTATTGCTCGATCGACCCGCTGTTCTTTGAGTTTTAGTGTTTCTCGCAACGGCTACACGGGCATCAAATTCTTGTGGTGTTTCATCTTTAAATGGCTTTCCGGGCCTGCGTGCTTTTTTGTCATAAGTAGGGACGACAAGGATGTGAAGGTGCGGTGTGTCTTCATCCAGATGCAGCGCCACATGAACCAAATCCTGACCAAATTCAGCTGCCAGCCATGCCATCGTAGTAGTTAACCATGCTTCAAGGCGCTGAGAATGCCACTCCCCCGGACCGTGATGTTCGTCACGAAAATAGGTCGTTGAAGCACTAATCACGGTCTGAACATAGGGCCGCTCGGCTTGCGCGGCAGGGCGTTTAACCCCCGCTTCCCATAGCTTCTCCAGAGCTTCTTGTTGTGTGGAAGGGCCGTGAAGAATTTTATTCAAATGGGTCCGCATGGGATCTATGGCTGACGATCCGTCAGGTGTTCTATGTTTTTCGTGATCGGTTAGCTGGCGAATTTCTGACGCGCCAACGTATCGGCTTGTCATCACAAGGTCCGGTCCATCTCGTTCATGTGCCATATCTATCTCCCGCTACATTCTATGAAAGATAAACGGAATCCATGAAAAAATCTCCATGCATAGATGGATACTTTGTTATCAAAGTCTGGTTTCATGTTTCGGCACTTTGCACAGCTTTGTTTTACGAACATTTCGTGGCCCTTGTTCGTAAAACAGAGTTCGGCATCCACAATTGTTCGTAAAACAAAAATGGTTCAGCAACACCTTTCTGAGCCGGAGCCGCTCTCTAGTTGACGGAAGTCTTGAATGAGCTTGTGCAGATTTATGCATCCGTTTATAACTCGCATATGATGAAAAACCTTTTCCGAATTATGTGCTCACGCGCCTGACCCCCTCCGGTTCTCGGGTCTGAGCTGCGTTCTCACTTATAATTCGAAACGCGTCCGTTGAGGACGGATGAAAAGGAAGACCTCCCATGAACACGACTATCCCCGTCCGATTTATCGGTGTCCATTTGCCGACAACACTCGAAGAATCAGAACTGCAAGTTCGGGACCGCCTGGCACGTAGCTTGCGGAAACGTCGGATAGATCATTATGGCAAATCGGACGGCTTTGGTAGTTTTTTAGGGTCGGAGGAAGAGATGGATGACTGGCTTGAGACAGGCCAGATTTCTGGGGCGGATCACTGCCGTGTTCTGAATCGTGCGCGCCGATTTTTTCAAGCGAAAATGAAAGCGATCAATGCAATTAATCATATCAAAGGCGATGACCGCAAAGCTCTCATCGCTGCTGGTCGCGGAAGTCATTCGCGCGGAGTTGTTGATCGTCATGGCATGGAGGAGCGGATCGCAGCATTGCACAGCGATTTTCCTTGGCTTGCACCTGCGTCCACGGCTGTGATGCAACATATGCGTGGCCGGACTATAGACGGCTCTGCCCCGATGCATACCCCGCCTCTCATCTTGTTAGGTCCGCCTGGGATTGCCAAATCTTCCTGGGCGCGGGCTGTAGCGCGGATTTTTGGTGTGGCCTCCGCTGAGGTGGATATTGGTGCGAGCCAAGGTGCTACTTTTTCCATTGCTGGAATGGAACGTGGATGGAGCAGTGCGGCGCCTGGTCGCGTAGTCCAAACAATGCTGCGTGAACGAACAGCCAATCCAGTTATCATCATTGACGAAATCGACAAGATTCCTGAGCAGATTGCGACAAGCAAAGGCAGCATGCTTCCAGGTGCATATGAGGCACTCAAGAGTATGCTTGAGCCTACAAGTGCGCGAACTTGGAGCTGTCCATTTTATCAAATTCCATTCGATTTGAGTGCGGTAAGCTGGATAATGACGAGCAATTCGCTCGACGGTATTCCAGCGTCTTTTTTGGATCGCTGCAAAGTTGTTAGACTGGGTGATCCAACGCCGGAGCAGCTTATGGTTATCGGTCGGAACATGATTTCCAGACGTTTGCCTGAATCGTTAAGAGATGCGGGTCAGGAAGCTATCGAAACCGGTCTGAGGCGATGGTCTTCACAGGGCACCCGAATTTCATTGAGGATGTTAGAGCGTATGGCTGATAGCATTTCGGAAATTTTGAACCGGCCACGCCTGATCTGATCAGTTTTATGTAGGCAGAAAAGTGGGCTAACTTCTGCTTAGAACTGTATCATTCCATTTTACGGATACTTGCACCAAGAAGTCCGTAAAATGGAATGGCTTGCGTTTGGCCGTTGGTTGGTAAGTTCATCGTTGATTAGCAAGGCCAGATATCTTTGGCATCAGAGAACATCTGTTCAGCTCGCGCACCGATAGCTTTATCGGACCAATTATCATTATGATCATCCAACAATTTTCGGTTGATCATGAGCATTGTATGGGCATGTAATCCTGACCGCTTGCCAGGTTTGTCAGCGTCGAGATCAGACCATGGGCCATTGGAAAGACTCGGGTTCAGCTTTTTGCTCACAAGTGTGAGGTTTCCGATCCCTTGAACCGCCCCGGGTTTACCGGAGAGTAAAACACTCCGAAGGTGAACCCTATGACGAAGAGAAAACATACCCCCGCCTATCCTGCCGAACTGCGTGAACGTGGTGTTCGGCTTTTTCAAGAGAACCGCGCGGATCATGCGAGTGATAACGCTGCCTATAAAGCAATTGCGCCCAAGCTGGGGTGTTCACCTGATAGCCTGCGCGGTTGGTGCCAGCAGGCGGAGCGCGATTGTGGCCGACGTGAAGGGCTGACAACGGCTGAGAAGGATCGCATCAAAGAACTTGAGCGAGAAGTTCGAGAGTTGCGAACCGCGAATGAGATCCTCAAGAAGGCATCGGCTTATTTTGCACAGGCGGAACTCGACCGCCCGTTCAGGAAATGATTACATTCATTGAAGCGTATCGCGCGGACTTTGGTGTCGGGTCGATCTGCAAGGTACTGCCGGTCGCACAATCGTCCTACTATGCCCACTTGGCCGTCAAACGAGACCCTCATCGGGGGTCTAACCGGGTCAAGAGGGATGTTATTGATCGCGGTAAAATCCAAGAGGCTTTTGATGACAGCGGCAAAAGATATGGTGCGCGTAAAATTTGGCATGAACTGTGCCGTAAAAAACATGACATCGCGCGTTGCACGGTGGAACGCCTGATGAAAGTCATGGGGTTACAGGGTGTTGTTCGTGGTAAACAGATCATAACGACAAACCCCGACACCTCCCAACCGTGCCCGGACGATAAGGTGAACAGGGAATTCAAAGCGCAATCCCCGAACCAACTTTGGGGTCGTCCATTGATGCGCCATTGGTTCAAGCCCAATGGACGACGACTTCACTTACGTATCGACCTGGCAGGGCGTCCGGCATGGTCCTCGGACCGATGGCGGCCTCATGCCGAACTCTATGTTGCTTTCGTCGTCGACGTCTTCTCTCGCAGGATCGTTGGCTGGCGCGTATCGACATCTATGACAACAGCCTTCGTGCTTGATGCTTTGAACCAAGCGATCTGTCAGCGCAGCCCTGAAAAAGGTGGCGGGTTGGTACATCATTCCGACCGCGGCTCTCAATATCTGTCCATAAAATACACCGAGCGATTGGCCGATGCTGGGATTGATCCATCCGTGGGAACAGTGGGGGATTCCTACGATAATGCCCTCGCTGAAAGCGTCATTGGCCTATTCAAAACCGAGGTCACAAAGCTGATGGGGCCATGGAAATCAATGGACCAGCTTGAATGGGAAACGCTGAAATGGGTCGATTGGTACAACACCAAGCGCCTGCACAGCTCCATCAGATATGTCACGCCGCACGAAGCAGAGGAGATGTTCTATGAAACCTTGAATGCGCATGAAAAAGCAGCCTAACATTTGAACCAAACGACCTCCGGTAAACCCGGGGCGGTTCACCTTGCAGGTTGGCCCTTCGTTCATCGCGCCATGAGTGACAGTAACGGTAACGTTATTTTTCGTTATGCTTTGATCGTATTCTAAAGAGAATTCACAATCACTTGCAACTGCTGAGATGGTTGCGCAGACAGCGGAGGCTCTGTTTGAAAGGGGTGAGGCCGCCACGGTCCGGAAGCTGTAGCTGTTTGGCGTCAGCACACCGATACTCTGGGTCGCTGAAAATACGGATTTTGGAGTTTCCCGGATTTGTTCATTTCCAAACTGATTATTGTGCCTCCCTTGCGTGTCAAAGGATTTGAATAACTTTTTCGGCACGCCCGTAATCCACATAAATGAAACATTCCGACGGTCTTTTCAAACATTCAAAGCAACGCGGTCGGTCGTCATTGCCCTATATTGATGCACGGAACGTCGGACCAATTCACGGCGTCATAAACATCAATTTAAACCGTTTGGCACTGCGCTGGAACGGGCGAGAGACTTCGGCCAATGGCACGAGACCGAAAGAGGCATGCAAGCGACAAGAAGGTGCCGCCCGCACCGCCTGTTGCAGTCGTCGTATCACCCGACGCGTTGACATCATCCCTGTTCGACGCGAAACACCAGCGCATCCAATCATGCCTTCAAACCGTCGCCATTCTGCTCGAAACGAACGACGCGTATTTGCCCATCTTCCTGCGTCTGGAGCGGGAGCTTGAGGCCGAGCAAAGGAAACGCGACACCATTGCACGCGCGCGGAAGTATTTGCCTCACCGGAATTGATAGACTTCATTTAAGATGATCGGGCACGGCAAACATGATCTCCTCAGCAACGGACAGGCGCTCGGAGAGGCTCAGGCTGTCGCCATAAGTCTCGCGCCCGCGACGGCCCTTAAGGGAATGCCCCATCAGTTCCCCACGATCATCCGTCTGATAGCCCGCTTTCTTCATCCGGCTTTCCCAACTGTGACGCGTGCCGCCGATAGTCACTCCTTCCGGCAACAATTCATGCTTGCGCAAATATTTGTTAACTGCGGCGCTATAACTGGCCTTGTTTCTGTATCTGGGAAAACCGGTCGGATGCCGCCTGGCCGCCGCCAACGCCACCCCGACCAAAGGTATCTCCCGATGCGATGAAAGGTTCTTGACCTCACGCCGCTCCTCGGGGTTGTCGGAAAGTTCATGGGCAATACACAAGTGCGGGATCGGATCATCCAGGCGGATCGCTGAACTCGGCAAGTTGTAGATTTCATTCTGACGGCAGCCGGTTTCAATCGACATCAACAGAATATCTCGTGCCTCGTCGTTGAGGCCATCCAACGCACATGGCGCAAACCACTTATCGACAATCCAGTCGACAGGCACTTCTGCCTTCTGGCTGGGCTGTGAATGGCGGTCTTTGATTGAAATTCCGGCATAGGGTCGCGGCGGGTCTTCATGCTCAAGGTCTTCGTAGAAGCGTGAGAGCATGCCGGACAGGTAGTTGAAATCCTTGTTCGCGGTATCCGCGGACTGCCCTTCCGTTGTCATGCGCGCCTGCCACCAACGCTTGTGTTTACGCGCTTCTGCTGTGCCAACAGAGATAACATCCGAGTCTTTACCAAGGGCCTTTATCAAATTGTTTACCGCCCGAAGACGCGGCGACCGCCACAAACGCATTTGTTCGCTGTTTTTGAACCGGTTGTCATGCGCCGCAAGCCCCTCGACGTGTTCCACCAGTCCAGACAAAAGCAATTTTGGCGCATCGGTGATGCCAAGAACAGCTGATGCGATGACCTCGTTGGGCATACCGTCCGTCCCACGAGACGCCTCGACCCGTTCCAACACCTCCTCCAAAGCGGCGTTCTCCACTTTGTCGATCGCCAGAAACTGAAATCCACGCGTCGCTGCCAATTGCTGCGCGGCGCGAAACCTATCGGCTGCGTCACCATCCCGTCCGGCCAAAAGGGCTTCCCAACCCTCAACATAGGCATTCCAAACGCCAGCCGATTTTTGCATGGCAACACTATAGGAATCAGTCTTTAGGCTTTCCCAAACAACGGGACGCGCCTCAACAGCCGCATAACGCTTCGGGACACGCCGTTTCAAATACCAGGTCTTTCCCCGCAGGACAGGCTTTGACATATCCACACCTCACTACAACCAACCACGTGTAGCAAAATGTGGTGCAGAAAGGGTAGCAAATCAAGTATATAAGCGCTACTCGATCACAGCATTTACTTCTAAGTTACGGATATGATTATAAAATAAAGAACAGCGCGCAAGGCGAGGTGGCGGAGACGAAGGGATTCGAACCCTCGAGACCCTTCCGGGCCTACTCCCTTAGCAGGGGAGCGCCTTCGACCACTCGGCCACGTCTCCGCCGACGGGTATAGCCGCGCGGCGATCAGGTTTACAAGGGTAAATTTCAAAGAAATGGACGAAGCAGGAGCTTCATCGCAAAACCTTGTTTTAAAATAACAAAAAATGCTTTAGCCACTTTGCGGCAGCCAGGTATTTACCCTTTTTACGTTTAAACTTTTCGCAAGGCAGCGATCATTTCAGGTACATCGGTAGCGATCAACGCCAGAAGCTTTAACGCAGGTCCACCCGGCTTGCGTGCACCGCGCTCCCAAGCGCTGTGGCCATAGTCTCCCATCCCGAACAACGCCGCCATTTCTTCCTGGCTCAAGCCAGCGGTCTCCCGCACGGCACGTGGATCAGTACTCATATCGCTGGCGGGGGTTCCAGTCATGGGGGTGCGATCTTGCTTGGTCATTCTAAAGTCCTGCTCTGATTGGCCGCGTCCGATACGGCAGATATGAAAACTCCAAACCATGGAGTCTTTTTCCGCACGGGCGGAACATTACTTACAAATCAAAGAGGAAGCACCGCGCAGATCGTGTTTGTGGATAACTCCACAACCACTGTAAAATGATATGCTTATAGCGTGTTCTTCATTCTGGTAAGCTAGCAGGCTTGGTCGCAAATTTCAAATCAGGCGCAAAACGCCCCGTTGCGTAAATGCATCAGAACCGCGTTGGAAGCCACTCTTTTGCATCGAAAAACAGGCACTGATAGCGCTGCTCTGTCTCATCCGAAAGCTTTATGGCCGCCGCTTCAAGCTGCTTCATTTCCTGCTGAACCGCTGTCTCACCTTTGCCCGCGTCATACCCCGACATCACCCGCTCGGCAAATCGCTCGGCAATCGCATCAAGCCGCTTGTCAAAAAACTGATGCGCCTTGCCAGCACGCGCCTTGGTCTCGGCCTCACTCGGCCCCGCCTCACAGGCATAGGAATTGAGATCGCCCTCCATCGAACGGAAGCGGAAAATCTCGCGGTCAGGATAAGCCGTCTGAATGAGGCTGTCCGCAGTGCAACCCGTCACCATAAGACCGATCACAAAAGCATAGACACCACGCATGACTAAAACTCACTTGCTGAACAGGAAGTGCAAAACGTCTCCGTCTTTCACAATATAGGACTTGCCCTCGGCGCGCATTTTGCCCGCTTCCTTCGCACCCTGTTCCCCTTTGTGCGCAACAAACTCGTCAAAAGCGATGGTCTCGGCCCGAATAAAGCCTTTCTCGAAGTCGCCATGGATCACACCCGCCGCTTGCGGCGCGGCTGTGCCTTCGCGAATGGTCCAGGCACGCGCCTCTTTGGGCCCGACTGTAAAGTAGGTCTCAAGATGCAAAAGATCATAACCCGCACGGATAAGACGGTCGAGCCCCGCTTCCGCAAGGCCCATTTCCTCCAGAAACATTGCAGCTTCGTCGTCTTCCA
Source organism: Lentibacter sp. XHP0401 (assembly GCF_025751535.1). Classification (GTDB taxonomy): domain Bacteria; phylum Pseudomonadota; class Alphaproteobacteria; order Rhodobacterales; family Rhodobacteraceae; genus Lentibacter. The sequence continues at coordinate 36,769 of NZ_JAOWLC010000013.1, forward strand.
GCTGGCTGATCTCTTCTTCAATCTGCGCCGAGATAATCACATGGCCCGCACCCTGCTCTGCCGCCATCGCCGCAACGGCCTCCGAGTGCGCATTGCCGGTGGCCGAGCTGGCCTCATCAACATTGCAGACATACAGAATCTTTTTAGAGGTCAAAAGTTGCAAGCCTCTCCAGGCTTTCGCATCTTCGGCATCGACATCGACCATCCGCGCAGGCTTACCCTGCTCCAGCATGGCCTGAGCCGCCGCCAGCAAACGGTCCTGCTGCGCGGCATCCTTGTCATTGCCCTTAAGCTTGCGCACAAGCCCTTGGCGGCGCTTTTCAACACTCTCGAGGTCGGCAAGCATCAGTTCCGTCTCGATCACTTCGGCGTCTTCAACAGGGTTCACGCGCCCTTCAACGTGGGTCACATCCCCGTCTTCAAAGCAACGCAGCACATGGGCAATCGCGTCGGTTTCGCGGATATTGGCCAGAAACTGGTTGCCCAGCCCCTCACCCTTGCTCGCACCCTTTACGAGGCCCGCAATGTCCACGAAAGTCATCCGCGTCGGAATAATAGCCTTGGATCCGGCAATCGCGGCCAAAGTATCAAGCCGCGCGTCCGGCACGTTGACCTCGCCCACATTGGGCTCGATCGTGCAAAACGGAAAGTTCGCCGCCTGCGCCGCAGCTGTCTTTGTCAGCGCATTAAACAAGGTTGATTTGCCCACATTCGGCAAACCCACAATTCCCATCTTAAAGCCCATGGCTTTTCTCCCGCATATGCTGTTGAGCGCCTCATAAGCCCTCCCCCGCCCCGCTGCAACACCTGCGAGCAGTTCAAACACCGCAGCTCTTTCTTATTGCCTCAAATATCCCGGGGGGAGGATGCAAAACCACAGGTTTTGCATCAGGGGGGCTGGCCCCCCGCTTTGGTCCGATGGTGCGCAGCGCCATTGGAACTCTCTTTCTATTGATTTCCCCCCCATTTTCGGGGCACATCACTCCCGACACATAAAGGAATGCCCCATGAGCCGCATCGACGCCAAATTCGCCGCCCTCCGCTCGGAAGGCAAAAAAGCCTTCGTCGCATATATCATGGCGGGCGATCCCGACGAGGCCGCCTCCTTTGAGGTGATGAAAGGTCTGCCTGCCGCAGGCGTCGATATCATCGAACTTGGCGTGCCCTTCACCGATCCGATGGCCGACGGCCCCACCATCCAGCTCGCAGGCCAGCGCGCTCTTGCGGCAGGCATGACGCTCTCCAAAACCCTCGCAATGGCCACCGAGTTCCGCAAAACCGATGACACAACCCCGATTGTTCTCATGGGATATTACAACCCGATCTACTCTCGCGGCGTAGAAACCTTCCTGAAAGATGCCCAAGCTGCAGGTATCGACGGGCTCATCGTGGTTGATCTACCGCCCGAAGAAGACGCCGAGCTCTGCATCCCGGCCCAAGCCGCCGGCCTCAACTTCATCCGCCTCGCCACACCGACAACCGACGACGCCCGCCTGCCCAAAGTGCTGCAAAACACCTCGGGCTTCGTCTATTATGTTTCCATCACAGGCATCACAGGCGCCGCCGAAGCGCAGGCTGTTGATGTTGCGCCCGAAGTGGCGCGCATCAAATCCAAGACCGACCTGCCCGTTATCGTCGGCTTCGGCATCAAAACCCCCGCACAGTCCGAAGCCATCGCAGGTGTGGCCGATGGTGCGGTTGTAGGCTCCGCGATCGTTGACCGTATCAGCAAAGGCGAAAGCGCCGCCGATGTTCTGACCTTCGTCAAGACACTGTCCGACGGTGCGCACCGCGCATAGGTCAGATCGTCAGGGCAAAGCAGCCTGCACCCCAAAATGCGTTGCAGGCACTGGGAATTGTTCGTAAGCATTTACAACAATTCTCAGGACTTCTCAGGATAAAGGGGCCATCATGCCCGTCATCACAAACATTGACGATCTCAAGCGCATCTACCAGCGGCGCACCCCTCGCATGTTTTATGACTACTGCGAAAGCGGCAGCTGGACCGAGCAGACCTTCCGCGAAAACACCTCTGATTTTGACAAGCTCTACCTGCGCCAACGCGTGGCGATTGACATGGCAGGCCGCACCACCAAAACCCAAATGATCGGGCAGGACGTTTCCATGCCTGTGGCCCTCGCACCTGTCGGTCTCACGGGTATGCAAAGCGCCGATGGCGAGATCAAGGCCGCCCGCGCCGCCGAAAAATTCGGTGTGCCCTTCACGCTGTCGACCATGTCGATCTGCTCGATCGAAGATGTGGCCGAGAACACCGAAAATCCCTTCTGGATGCAGGTCTATACCCTCAAGGACGACGACTTTATGCAGCGGCTCTTTGACCGCGCCAAAGCCGCCAAATGCTCGGCTGCCGTGATCACGGTAGACCTTCAACTCCTCGGCCAGCGCCACAAAGACTTGAAGAACGGCCTCTCTGCCCCGCCCAAGCTCACGATGAAATCCATCGCAAACATGATGACCAAAGCACATTGGGGCCTTGGAATGCTAGGCACAAAGCGGCGCTTCTTCGGTAATATCGTTGGTCATGCCAAAGGTGTGGAAGATGCAAGCTCGCTCACCACATGGACAGCGGAATCTTTTGACCAATCTCTTGATTGGGACCGCATCCGCCAGTTTCGCAAGATGTGGGATGGGCCGCTCATCATCAAAGGTATAATGGATGCACGCGACGCCCTTGAAGCCCTCAACGTGGGCGCAGATGCGATCATCGTCTCCAATCACGGTGGCCGCCAGCTTGACGGCGCGCTGAGTTCCATCCGCGCCCTGCCGGCCATTCTCGATGCGGTGGGCGACAAAATCGAAGTGCATCTCGACAGCGGCATCCGCTCGGGGCAGGACGTGCTCAAAGCCATGGCCATGGGCGCGAAAGGAACCTACATCGGCCGCGCCTTTGTCTACGGTCTCGGCGCAATGGGCGAAGCAGGTGTCACGAAGGCGCTCGAGGTCATGCACAAAGAGCTCGATGTCTCGATGGCGCTCTGTGGCAAGACCGATATCAACCAAGTTGATCGCGACATCCTGATGATCCCCAAAGGTTTTGAAGGCGACTGGCAGGACTGATTGACGCTACTGACGGTTTTCCACTAAACTTCCGTTACCCATATCAGGCAGGCCCGTGCAGATATTCTTCAAACAAAACCTTGCGATGCTGGCCGTGCCCAAGACGGGCACCACGGCATTGGAAACAGCGTTGCGCAGCAAAGCGGACATCCAGTTCAAAGGCCGGCGCAAGCATATGTCTGCCGCCGCGTTTGACAAATTTTGCGCACCTTTTTTGGCCAAAGCCTACGATCTGACACCCGAGCGCATCGCTGTCATGCGCGACCCGCTTGATCACCTGCGCAGCTGGTATAAATACCGCACGCGGCAGGTGCTTCTGGGAACAAACAAATCCACCGCAGGCATATCATTTGAGGCCTACGTGCAAGACACGCTGGACAATCCGAAGCTCCCGCATGTCAACGTTGGCACGCAATTCAGGTTTCTCACCCTCAAAAACGGCACACCGCCCCTACATCATATCTTCGCCTACGAAGAAATGCCCGTGCTCCTGAGCTTCCTCAGCGCGCGGTTCGGCCGCGACATCACCCTGCCAACAGCCAATGCATCTCCCTCCGCTGAGGTTGCGATCAGCCCCGAAACAGAAGCCCTTTTCAAGCAAGCCCGCGCTGCGGATTATGCGCTCTATTCCCGTGTGCGTGAGGCCGGCGGGCATTTGCAACTGGAATACAGTTAAAACAGCCCCAAACCTCTTGCCAACATGGCTAAACTCGGCTATCGCCCAGCCTTCACGCGGGGATACAGCCTTGGAGGATCCCCGCCCTAACTTATGGAGTATTCAACATGGCTGGACAGATCCCAGATCTTCACGCCGAGGCACGCACGGGGACAGGCAAGGGCGCCGCTCGTCAGGCACGCCGCGACGGTATGGTTCCCGGAATCGTTTATGGTGGTGAAGCAGACCCGCTGCCCATCAACATTCCCTTCAACAAGCTTCTGAAAAAGCTGAAAGAAGGCCGTTTCCTTTCGACCCTTTTCAACCTTAAAGTTGAAGGTCAGGAAGACGTGCGCGTCATCTGCCGCAGCGTCCAGCGCGACGTTGTCAAAGACCTGCCGACACACATCGACTTGCTGCGCCTGCGCCGCACATCGCAAATCGCCCTCTTCATCCACGTGAACTTTATCAATGAAGAAGAAGCACCCGGCATCAAAAAAGGCGGCGTTCTGACAGTTGTGCGCCCTGAAGTCGAGCTTGTCGTGACAGCTGGCGATATCCCTGAAAGCATCACAGTCGATCTGGCAGGCCTCAATGTCGGCGACATTGTTCACATCTCCGATGTGACACTGCCCGCTGGCGCGAAGCCAACAACAGACCGTGACTTTGTCATCGCCAACATCTCCGCGCCTTCAAGCCTTCGTTCCGAAGAAGATGAAGACGAAGAAGTGGCAGCAGACGAAGTGCCAGCCGCAGGCGACGACGCAGAAGAGTAATGTCTGCTCGATACCATTCAGAAAAGCCCGCCTCATTCGGCGGGCTTTTTTGTGCGCGCCCTACACCCGCCGCAGCGCCAGAAGCGTGCCGCGCGAGGCAACAGGGTCATACGTCAGCCCCGAGCGTGAAAGCACATCAACCATATGCTTGATCACCTTGCCGCTCTCGTATTGCTTGGGGTGCAGCTCTATCACCACATGCTTTACAAAGCGCGGCCACTTGGCGGCAAAGAGATATTGCTCCGCCCCCTCGATATCCATGATCACAAAGTTGGGCTTCACCTCGCCAAGCAGCGCATCAATGCGTAACGCGGGCACCTCGACAACGCCTGCCCCCGTGTCACCCGCTCCTGCAATCCGCGAGGCCCAGAACTGCTTGGCCCGTGCAAAGGCCAGCGTGTCGCCCTCATAGTCCTGCCCAACAGCCGCGCCGTGGCGCAAATCAATCCCCCCGGCCCCATTCCTCGCATAATTGGCCGTAATCGCCCCGATCATGTCTGGGTTCGCCTCAACCGATGTCACATGACTTGCGCCCACAATCTGCGCCGCCAGCGCACCGATATATCCCAGCCCCGCGCCCAGCTCGAGCACACGATGCCCCGCCTTCACGCGCATTTTCACAGCGCGCGCCTCAGATCCCTCATATTCGCCCGAAGCAAGCTTGCTACGGATCTTCTCTGTCAGCTGCGCCTCGGGGCACACCAGCGTCACACCGTTGATCTCGAAACTCTCCAAGTGCTTCCTCCATCGCTCTTTGGTTGAAACTTAGGCCGCGCATCCCTAAACCACAATGACAAGCAGCGTGAGAAAGAACCCCATGCAACTCTTCGTCGGCCTCGGAAATCCGGGCGCAAAATACGCGCAGAACCGCCACAACATCGGCTTCATGGCACTGGATGAAATCGCCAGCGCCCATGGCTTCGGCCCGTGGAAGTCACGCTTTCAAGCCAGCGTCAGCGAAGGCCGTTTCGGATCTGATAAAGTTGTGCTCATCAAGCCCGAAACCTTCATGAACCTCTCGGGCCAGTCGGTTGGCGAGGCCATGCGCTTTTACAAACTCACGCCCGATGACGTGACGGTGTTTCACGACGAACTCGACCTGGCCCCTGGCAAATGCCGCGTGAAGCTCGGCGGAGGCCACGCGGGCCACAACGGCTTGCGCTCCATCCATGCCCACATCGGCCCCGACTATCACCGCATCCGCCTTGGCATCGGCCATCCGGGCCACAAAGACGCCGTGGCGCGCTATGTTCTCAACGACTTTGCCAAAGCAGAAGCCGGCTGGCTCGATGACCTTCTGCGCGGCATTGCCGACGGTGCCCCCGATCTGGCCCGGGGCGACAGCTCCCGCTTCATGAACGCGGTTGCCCTGCGCGTGAACCCGCCGCGCGAAAAGCCAGCCAAAGCGAAACAGGCAGAAAAAACCGACGCGGCAGCACAGGAGCCGGCTGAAGACACCCGCTCTGCCATGCAAAAACTCATGGATAAATTCAAATAAGCGACCGTTGCTTTGCAGCACGCACTCATGCATCCTAGCGTCAACACAACAGGAGGCATCATGCGCACATTCGGAAAATGGCTCGGCCGCACTCTTCTCTTCCTCGTGCTCTCAGGCGTGCTCCTCTATGTCTGGAAGCGCGAAGAAATCACACGCGTGATGGCCGTCAACTCTCTCTTTGCCGGCGAAAAAATCGTCAACAACTTCTCGCATATGAACAGCCTGTTCCTCTCCACGCCCATGCCGCGCGGTGATGGCCCTGTCTCACCCATTGTGATTGGCCAGCCGATCGAGTTGCCCGATAGCTTTGAAACATGGGCCATTGAACGCGCAGTCACAGGGGTCGTTGTTCTCAAAGACGGCCTCCTGCGCCATGAAGCCTACTACCTCGGCACAGGCCCCGATGATCTGCGCATCTCGTGGTCCGTGGCCAAATCCTTTCTCTCCGCCCTCATGGGCGTGATGCTCGATCAGGGCAAAATCGCTTCGCTTCAAGATCCTGTCACAAAATACGCGCCCACCCTCATCGGCACGGCCTATGACGGTGCAACCATCGAAGATGTGCTGCAAATGGAAAGCGGCGTAAAGTTCAACGAGGACTATTTCGACTTCTGGTCTGACATCAACAAAATGGGCCGTGTCCTTGCCCTCGGTCAGTCCATGGACAGCTTCGCCGCTGGCATTGACGAGAGTATCTCCGAACCGGGCGAGGCTTGGAAGTATGTCTCGATTGACACTCACGTCCTCTCCATGGTTATCCGTGGTGCAACCGACACCCCCATCGCCACGCTCCTCTCTGAGCACATCATCGCCCCCTTGGGCCTTGAGAAAGAGCCCTACTACGTTACCGATGGCCACGAGACAGCCTTCGTGCTCGGCGGGCTCAACCTCACAACACGCGATTATGCCCGCTTTGGCCAGATGGTTGCCCAGAACGGCCTCTGGGACGGCACACAAGTTGTCCCCGCCGCGTGGATTGCCGAAAGCACCCGCCCCTCCGCCAAAACAGCCGAAGGCAACACGCAATACGGCTACCAATGGTGGATGCCTGCCGATGCCCGCCAAGGTGAGTTCTTCGCGCGCGGCGTTTATGGCCAGTATATCTACATCAACCAGCCCCTTGGCGTGGTTATTGCAATCAACTCGGCCGACAAGAACTTCCGCGATGCGGGCGTAACCCTGAGCAACATCGCCATGTTCCGTGCACTGGCGGAGGCCACCCAATGACACCTGACGCCTCTGTCAATGTTCTGGGCGGCGTGCTTGCGCCCTGCTCGTCCGATCCGCTCACAGGCTACTTTCGCGATGGCGCCTGCAACACCTGCCAAGCCGATACAGGCAGTCACACCGTCTGCGCAGTCATGACAGCAGAGTTTCTCGCGTTCTCCAAATACGTCGGCAACGATCTTTCCACACCGCGCCCCGAATTCGGTTTTGCAGGACTCAAGGCAGGCGACAGCTGGTGCCTCTGCGCCGCGCGCTTCCTGCAAGCACATGATGAAGGCTGCGCGCCCAAAGTATCTTTAGAGGCCACTCACATCCGCGCACTCGAAATAATCCCGTTGCGTGTGTTGCAAGAGCACGTTCGCGCCTAGCCCCAAGAGAAAACGCGGCCCTAAGCCGCCACGTCACAAAACACGGCGCATGAACCTTTCGTTTATGCGCCTATACCCTTCGTTTGCGCCTGCAAAAATAAACGATCTGCCAATAGAGACCTCAACCCAAAAACCCTTTCTCCAGTCCACAAGCCGCGTTCAACACCGGATGCGGCAAAGACAAATCAAACACCTTGAAAGGGTAAACAATGAAAAATCTCATCGTAACAACAGTCGCGGCAGCAACTCTTATCGCGGGTTCCGCCGCATTCGCCGAAGGCGATTACTCGGGCGACAAAGACTATGTCAGCGCGCGCATTTCTCAACAGCAAGCCAACGCAACCCAAGTTCAAGTCGAAGTGGAAGAGCACGGGAACATCGAACAAATGACACTCACCATTTATCCCACTGTTCCTTCGCAACAAGCCGACGCAAACCGCGGCAGATAAGCCGGCGTCTCTCCACGCGCTGTGACCTATGGCGCTTTGCCCGTCCGGCTTTGGCCGGGCGGGCCAAACCAAGTAAACGTTTCCGTTACCAACCTGAAATCCCCCTAGAACCTCCGCTCGTGCAGGCCTAAGTAAGTCTTTCGCAACGGCTCGAACACCAGATCAATACCGCTGCATCAACCAAAAAGAGGAGCGGCGGTTTTGGGCAAGCTTTCAGTCACACAACTTCGGATCATTTTTTATATTCAGGTTGTCTGCGTTGCACTGTTCTTTTTGGGAACTTACGTCGAATACAATCAGAGCACGGCGCAATCTCCCGGATGGGACTTCAAGACACTTGTGCGGCTGGGAATCGGATTGGGCCTGGTCATAGGAACTTTCGTTGGCTGGCGCGAATTGCGCTTCAGCCGGCACCGCTCGGCCGAAACCGAGCTCAAACTCCGCGCAGCTTCAAATGCATTCATGGAAGTCATGGCAGAGCATTTCGAGCAGTGGGGCCTGACCCCCGCCGAAAGCGATGTGGCGCTGTTCTCCCTCAAGGGCATGAAAGTGAACGAGATCGCCGAGCTACGCGGCACCTCGCAAGGGACAGTAAAAGCGCAAACCAACGCAATCTATAGAAAGTCGGGCGTAAGTGGACGGCCACAGCTTTTGAGCATCTTTATTGAAGATCTCATTCAGGACGAATTGCCGGCACATATGTCGCAAGCAGCATAACGGCTCTCCCGCCGCCCACCGGTTGCTGCGCACTGTCTATGCAGCTAAGCTGCACTCAGCCCGCCCGACAGCCTCCCGGCCTGTCCAGCCAGTAAACCATCCAACATCACATAAAAGAGACAGACATGAGCTATATCGCTATGAACCGTTTCCGCGTTGCCCTTGGCCGCGAGGATGATTTTGAAGCCATCTGGAAAAACCGCGAGGGCCGCCTCTCGGAAATGAAAGGTTTTCGCGAGTTCCGCTTGCTGAAAGGCCCCACAGCCGATGACCACCAGCTTTACTCAAGCCACACGCTCTGGGAGAGCAAAGATGACTTTGACGCATGGACCAAGTCACAACAATTCCGCGACGCCCACAAAAACGCAGGCAACGGGCGCACCGAGGGTGTGATGGTCGGCCACCCGCAGTTTGAAGGCTTCGAAACCGTTCTGATTGAAACCTGAGCTTTGCGCGCGGGGCCTTAGTCGGCCTCGCGCCCTTCCGTATCCGACATGTCAAATCCGAGATGTTTGGCAACAGTGAAGATATCCTTGTCGCCACGGCCGCACATGTTCATCACAAGGATATGCTCGCGCGGCAACTTCGGCGCAATCTTCATCACATGCGCCAGCGCATGAGACGGCTCGAGTGCCGGGATAATCCCCTCCAAAGCGCATGACAGCTGGAACGCCTCCAGCGCTTCCTTGTCAGTGATGCTCACATACTCGGCGCGCTTCGTATCATGCAGCCAGGCGTGCTCGGGCCCGATCCCGGGATAGTCCAGCCCGGCCGAAATAGAGAAGCCTTCCAGAATCTGCCCGTCATCATCCTGCAAAAGATAGGTGCGGTTGCCGTGCAAAACCCCGGGCCGCCCGCCGGTGAGGCTCGCGCAATGCTCCATCTTGGCGTTCACACCCTTACCGCCGGCTTCCACGCCGATAATATTCACCGAAGGGTCATCAAGGAACGGATAAAACAAGCCCATCGCATTGGAACCGCCACCAATCGCCGCAATCAGCGTATCGGGCAAGCGCCCTTCGCCCTCCTGCTCGGCCAACTGCCAGCGCACTTCCTTGCCGATGATGCTCTGGAAATCGCGCACCATCGCAGGGTAAGGGTGCGGCCCCGCCACCGTGCCAATGCAATAAAACGTATCACGCACATTGGTCACCCAGTCACGCAAAGCATCGTTCATCGCGTCCTTGAGCGTGCCGCGCCCGCTCGTCACAGGTATGACCTCTGCCCCCAAAAGGCGCATGCGGAAAACATTGGGCGCTTGCCGCTCAACATCGTGTTTCCCCATATAAACAACGCATTTCAGGCCGAATTTCGCACAAACCGTCGCCGTAGCCACCCCATGCTGCCCCGCGCCCGTCTCCGCAATGATCCGCTTCTTGCCCATGCGCCGCGCAAGCAGAATCTGCCCCAACACATTGTTGATCTTATGCGCGCCCGTGTGGTTAAGCTCGTCACGCTTGAAATAAATCTTCGCGCCGCCAAGATGCTCTGTCATCCGCTCCGCATAATAGAGCGGGCTCGGACGGCCCACATAATTGGCCCAAAGATCATCCATCTCCGCCCAGAAAGCATCATCCGTCTTCGCCTTCTCATATTCGGCCTCAAGCTCGAGGATCAGTGGCATCAGTGTCTCGGAAACAAACCGCCCACCAAAGTCACCGAAACGGCCGTTTTCGTCAGGCCCGTTCATGAAAGAATTGAAAAGATCGTCGGCCATAAGATGCCCTCTCTATCAGCGTTACCCTGTCCTAAATTGCGACGCCTCCAAGAGCAAGCAAAACGCGCCGACAAGCTCTCCCGTGGCTTCTTCTGTTCACAAATACCTCGGGGGGTCCGGGGGGCTGGCCCCCCGCCGGGTCGGATTTGCGAAGCAAATTCGAAATCAACGCAGAGCCGCCACAAAAGCCGCAATCCGCGCCGCATCCTTCACACCGGCACGGGCCTCAACGCCCGATGATACATCCACCTGTCGCGCGCCCGTCATCTGCACAGCCTGGCGCACATTCTCAGGCGTCAATCCGCCCGCAAGCATCCAAGGCTTGCGCCAGTATTTACGTCCCGACAAAAGCCGCCAGTCAAAAGCCAGCCCGTTTCCGCCGGGCAACTCGGCCCCCGTTGGCGGCTTGGCGTCAATCAACAACTGGTCGGCAACTTCTTCATATAACCCGATCTGCGCCATATCTCCCGCATCGGCCACGCCCACAGCTTTCATCACAGGCAGGCCATAGCGCGCACGGATTCCGCTCACCCGCTCGGGGCTCTCGGCGCCGTGAAGCTGAAGCATATCCAAAGGCACAGCTTCCACAATCGCGTCCAGATCCGCGTCCGTGGCATTCACCACAAGCGCCACCTTGGCCAAGCCCACTGGCGCATCCAGCGCCAGAGCGCGCGCGGTTTCAACGCTCACATGGCGCGGTGATTTCTCAAAAAAAACAAACCCCGCATAATGGGCGCCCGCTTTTGCAACCGCGGCCACATCCTCGGGCCGCGTCAGCCCGCATATTTTCACCCGCGTGTCCATATTTGTCCCCCGGAAATCAAAAGCGCGGAGCTGTCGCACCCGCGCCTGATATCTCATAGTTGTCTGTCGACTTCAGCCCGCTTTTTCAAGCAGTGCCAAAACTTCGTCGCCGGTCTTTGCCGTCTCGGCTGTCGCACCTTTTACGCGCTTAAGCTCGTTCTCCAGCTTTTTCACTTCGCCACGGCGCCGCGCGGCCTCGGCACGGTGTTTGTGTTCGCGCATCCACTCCCAGACGAAGCCCATAAGCAGGCCCGCTAGAATACCGATAAACACCACCACAAACAGCGGCAACTCGATCGCCCAGCTGTAGCCTGTCGCCTGTGCAAGAGCTTCTGGCAGAAGTTTCAGGCTAACCATCTGTGCATTCGCCAGCGCAATGGTCACCAAACATACCGCCAAGGCAGCCAAAAAAACGTACCTGATAAAGCGCATCTTTTACTTTCCGTTCAGTCTGTCTCTCAAAAGCTTGCCCGTCTTGAAAAACGGGACGTACTTTTCTTCCACGTCAACCGCTTCGCCCGTTCGCGGGTTGCGGCCCGTGCGGGCGTCGCGTTTTTTGACAGAGAAAGCACCGAAACCGCGAAGCTCGACACGGTCGCCCCGCGCCATAGCATCAATGATCTCTTCAAAAATGGTATTCACTATGCGTTCTACGTCACGCTGAAAAAGATGCGGATTTTCTTCCGCAATTTTCTGAACAAGCTCCGAGCGGATCATACGAGTCTGTCTCCCCAGGCAGAATTATTATTTTTATCTTCACCTGACTATAGAAGAAAATTTGCTATGAGAAACCATTAAGCTTGCCTCAATCACGGAAAAATAGAAGCGAAATCAGGGGTTTTGCTGCAAATGGCGGCTAGAATGCGCCTGCCGCAGCGCGGCACAGGCAAAGAAGCCTCACGCACCCAGTCTTTCCGTGCCCCCGATTCGCACAGAGATTTGCGCAAAAGAAAAGGCCCCGCAACTTGCGCTGCGAGGCCTCTCCAAAGCGTTAAAGCTGGTCTCAGTCGTCCGACTTGAGCGCCGCGCCGAGGATATCCCCAAGCGATGCACCGCTGTCTGATGAGCCATACTGCTCCACAGCTTCTTTCTCTTCGGCAATTTCACGTGCCTTGATCGAGAGGCCAAGACGGCGTGTTTTGCTGTCTACGTTTGTAACGCGCACATCAACCTTGTCACCAACCGAGAAGCGCTCAGGGCGCTGCTCTGCACGGTCACGTGACAGATCGCTGCGGCGGATGAAGCTCTTCATGCCTTCATAGACAACTTCAATGCCACCGTCTTCGATTGATGTAACCTCAACCGTGATGATCGAGCCGCGCTTCGTGCCGCCAACGGCTTCGGCAAACTTGTCGCCGCCAAGGCCTTTGATAGAGAGCGAAATGCGCTCTTTCTCGACGTCAACTTCCGAGACAACGGCCTGAACCATATCGCCTTTGCGGTAGTTCTGGATCGCGTCTTCGCCACGTTCGTCCCAGCTGATGTCGCTGAGGTGCACCATGCCGTCGATGTCGCCTTCGAGACCGATGAACAGGCCGAATTCGGTGATGTTCTTGACTTCACCTTCAACTTCCGTGCCCTCAGGGTGCGTTTCCGCAAAGACTTCCCATGGGTTGCGCTGTGTCTGCTTGAGGCCAAGTGAAACGCGGCGCTTCGCACCATCGATCTCCAGAACCATAACTTCGACTTCTTGCGATGTAGACACGATCTTGCCGGGGTGAACGTTCTTCTTCGTCCATGACATTTCCGAAACGTGCACAAGGCCTTCAACACCGGCTTCCAGCTCAACAAATGCGCCGTAATCGGTGATGTTGGTCACGCGGCCCATGTGAACGCTTTCCAGCGGATACTTGGCAGCCACGAGATCCCATGGATCGTCTTGCAGCTGCTTCATGCCGAGGCTGATGCGGTGCGTCTCTTTGTTGATCTTGATGACCTGAACCTTCACAGTTTCCCCGATTGAGAGGATCTCTGATGGGTGGTTCACACGGCGCCATGCCATGTCGGTCACGTGGAGAAGGCCGTCTACGCCGCCAAGGTCCACAAACGCACCGTATTCGGTGATGTTCTTGACCACACCGTCAACAGAATCGCCTTCAGCAAGGTTGCCGATAACTTCTGCACGCTGTTCGGCACGTGATTCTTCAAGGATCGCACGGCGCGACACAACGATGTTGCCACGGCGACGGTCCATCTTGAGGATCTGGAATGGCTGCTTGAGGCCCATAAGCGGGCCCGCGTCGCGCACGGGGCGCACATCAACTTGCGAGCCGGGCAGGAAGGCCACGGCGCCGCCGAGGTCAACCGTGAAGCCGCCTTTGACGCGGCCAAAGATCGCGCCATCGACACGCTCTTCGTCGGCATATGCTTTTTCCAGACGGTCCCATGCTTCTTCGCGGCGCGCCATCTCACGTGAGATAACAGCTTCGCCACGGGCGTTTTCAGCCGAGCGCAGGAAGACTTCAACTTCGTCGCCGACAGCGAGTTCAGCTTCTTCACCTGGGTTTGCGAATTCTTTAAGATCAACGCGGCCTTCCATTTTGTAGCCGACGTCGATGATGGCTTGGCCCGCTTCAATCGCGATTACCTTGCCTTTGACAACAGAGCCCTCTTCGGGCGTGTCCATTTCGAAGCTTTCATTCAGAAGGGCTTCAAAGTCTTCCATAGATACGGTGTTAGCCATGTGGCGTTTCATTCCTTTTAAGTGTTGCTGGCCGTGCGGTTGTCTCCGCCGGTCTCTCGGGTTTCGTCCCGCCAATGGCAGGCACTCTCTAGTTGGTCAGGCAGTTGGCGCAGGGTTTTCAAAACAAAGAGGGCCGGAGTTTCCGACCCTGCTCTCTTCATGCCCTGCGGTTGCCCCGCCTTGTTCGACAGGCGCGCGTATATAACGGGCCTGCCCAATGTGCAAGTCCCATGCACGCACAAGCGCCAAGCCCGGCATTCATCCGCTAGACTTTGACCAGACACAGAAACAAAATCTGTTCCCCGACATTCCGGCAAACTGCGCGGCCGAACGCGCACGGCACTCTTCTCTGCGCCCCCCTTTGCCCGTTGAACCGTCAAATCGCGGGTGCTACCCTTGCCGCTCATCGCCCCATAGGAAAGCGCCCCATTGTATACTCTCGGCCTCGCAACAATGGACAACTCCGCCGCAGCACTCATGAAAAACGGTGTGCTCATAGCCGCCGTTGAAAACGAGCGTCTCACACGGGTCAAGAATGATGGCAGCTTTCCCTTCGAGGCCATCGACGAAGTGCTGCGCATCGCAAACGTTAAAGCGCAGGAGATCGGCCTTATCGCGGTCTACTGGCAGCCGTGGCGGCTGCGTGGCCGCTCTTTTGGCACCCTCGCCAAAATGCTGCGCGCCCCCTCGCAAGCCGCCGCCCCTGCCGCCCGCGCGCTCACGCTCTTCCGCCGTTCAGGCGGCGAAGATGCCGCCCCCTCCGGTTCCTGGGCCGATCTCTTCCGCCTGCGCCGCAAGCTTACAGGCCGTTACGGCGATATCCCCGCCGCTATCCGCTACTACGATCATCACCTCACCCATCAGCTCTACGCCGAGGCCATGCAGGACTGGGACACATACCTCTCGCTCAGCTATGATGGCGGCGGGGAAGATGCTTCAACCGTGCTCACTGCTGTGCAAAACGGCACCCGCACCGAGCTGTCCCGCCACCGCTGGCCCAACTCTCTGGGGCATTTCTATTCTGTATTCACAGGCTATCTCGGCTTCCGGATGCTTGAGGGCGAATACAAAATGATGGGCCTCGCCCCTTACGGCGAGCCGCTCTGGAAAGACGATATTCTCAATCACATCCTGCGCCTGCGCTCACACGGCCGCTACCAGCTCAACACCCGCCTCTGCGACTATCACGGCGCGCGCAAAGGCCGCTTTCACCCACGGCTTGAGGCGCTCTTTTGCCCGCAACGCCAGCCCGATGAAGCCCCCACGCAAGATCACATCAACCTCGCCGCCTCTGTGCAAGCCGCCTATGAAGAAGCGCTTGCACATATGCTTGCACCGGCGCGCGCAAACTTCCCCGAAATCACCCGCCTCGCGCTTTCCGGTGGCTGCGCCCTCAATGTCACAGCCAATGGCAAACTGCTCGAGCGTGGCGCGGTGGCCGAGGTCTCCATCCCTCCCGCACCGCATGATGCAGGCTGCGCCATCGGCGCCTGCCTCGCGGCATTGCTGGATACCCCCGTCAAACCTGACTCTGCTTCGCTGCGCACGCCCTACCTCGGCGCCTCTTTTGATGATGCCGATATCGCCGCCGCCCTTGAGGCCCATGTCACAGACCTCCCCGTGCCGCTCTCCGATACCGCTCTCACAAAGCAAACCGCCGATCTGCTCGCAAACGGCCAGATCATCGCGTGGTTTCAAGGTGCTGCCGAGTTCGGCCCAAGGGCTCTGGGCACGCGCAGTTTCCTCGCCGATCCGCGCAATGATGCCATCCGCGACGCGCTCAACGACAAGATCAAAAAGCGCGAGCTTTTCCGCCCCTTTGCCCCCTCGGTCACAGAAAGCGCGGCGCAAGACTTCTTCGCGCTGAACCAGCCCAGCCCTTACATGAATATCGTCGCTCAAGTGCTCGATGACAAACGCAGCATTATCCCCGCGGTAACCCACACCGATGGAACCGCCCGCGTTCACACCGTCAGCCACGAAGCCGACCCCCTCTACCACGCACTGCTCACCGCTTTTGGCAAGCTCACAGGCGTGCCCGTCCTGCTCAACACCAGCTTCAACATCCAGGAACCCATCGTCTATTCCCCCGCTGATGCCGTCGCGACCTTCCGCGCCAGCGGCGTCGATGCTCTGGTCATCGGTCCCTACATCTTCACACGTGACTTACTCACATGAGCCTGCTCTTCCTCAGCATTGATTTTGAGGATTTTTCCCATGACCTCGGCCGCGACCTTGGCCTGTGGAAAACCCGCCCCCTGCGCCTTGAAGCCCTCACTCGCGCCTACGAGGCCATCGAGCGCTTCCTGCAAGCCCACGGTGGCGCGCGCGCCACGTTCTTCTGCACAGGTATCATCGCCGAGCAAACCCCCGGCCTCATCGCGCGCATCGCCGCCGAAGGCCACGAAATCGCCTGCCACTATCACTTCCACGACCACATTGACGAGGAAACGCCCGAAGCTTTCGGGGCCAACCTGCTCACCGCGCTCAAAGCCCTGCGCGCCGCCTCTGGCCAGTCGGTCACAGGCTTTCGCGCGCCAAAGTTCCGCATCCCGCAAACCAGCCCCGCGCATTACAACATCCTCGCGCAGTATGTGGATTACGATAGCTCCTTCCTCGCCGCACACCCGCATCAGGCCAAAGCCTTTGCCGCCAGTCTTGCCACCCCGCTCAAGCTCCTGCCCGTCTACGCCGCCCGGCCCGCAGCCCTCTCCCCAAAAATGCGCCTCGGCGGAACCTATATGAAGCTCTTCCCCCGCGCGGCCACAACACGTCTCATAGCAAGCAGCGAGGCCGCAGGCCTGCCCCCGCATATCTACCTGCACCCTTACGAATTCCTAAGCGATGGCAGCTTCACGCTTTCCCGAAAAGAGCTCGCCCCTCTCGGCCCCGCGAAAGCGGCCTACTGGCGCGTCCGACAGGCCCAATGGCACACAGTCGGCAACCGCTCCCTGCCGCAAAAGCTCTCTCACTTCGCACAGCACCACGGACTCGGCGGAAGGCTTGATCAAAACCTGCAAACTCTCGCCTTCTAAGCCTTTTTCTTTCTAGAAATGTCTTGGGACGTTTCCGCGCATCAAGCCTACGCCCGCGCTGCCTCTACAGCCGCAATCGCCCCGGCAACTGCCGCTTCAATGCTCATCTCCGAGGTGTCAATCAGCACCGCATCCCCGGCCGCGACCATAGGCGCTTCAGCCCGTGAGGCATCCCGCGCATCACGCTCTTTCACGTCGGCCAGGACCTCTTCCAATGTCGCCTCCGCCCCGCGCTCCAGCAGCTCCGCATGCCTGCGCGCCGCGCGCACTTCAGCGCTGGCCGTCACAAACAGCTTCGCCTCCGCATCGGGACAAATCACCGTGCCAATGTCGCGCCCGTCCAGAACGGCTCCACCTGCGCGCCGCGCAAAGGCGCGCTGGAAATCCACCAAAGCCGCGCGCACCTCGCCAATCACAGCCACACGGCTCGCCGCCTGCGCCACATCCGCTGTGCGCAAGCTCGCATCCTCCAGATCTTCCGCCACAAGCGCCTGCGCCGCCTCAACAGGGTCAACCCCCGCCAGCACCTTCGCTCCAACGGCCCGATACAAAAGCCCCGTGTCCAGATGAGCAAAACCGAAATGCGCTGCCACGGCCTTGGAGATCGTCCCCTTCCCCGCAGCAGCCGGCCCGTCTATCGCAATCGCAAAGCTCATCTCAAACCCGTTCAATCGTGGCACCAAGCCCGCCCATCAGGCTCTCGAATATGGGGAAAGACGTGGCAATCGGCCCGCCGTCATCCACCTGCATGAGCTTCTCGGAAGCCATCCCCAAAATAAGAAACGACATCGCAATCCGGTGATCAAGACGGCTCTCTACCGTTGCACCGCCCTGCACATTGCCATGCCCGCGGCCCTCAACAGCCCACCAGTCCTCGCCCTCGTCTACTGTCACACCCGCCGCACGCAAGCCCTTGGCCATCGCGTCAATACGGTCGCTTTCCTTCACCCGCAGTTCTTTCACGCCATGCATCTCGGTGCGTCCTTCAGCGAAGGCCGCCACAACAGAGAGCACAGGGTATTCATCAATCATGCTCGCTGCCCGCGCGGGCGGAACTTCTATCCCCCTGAGATCAGGCGAAAACTTCGCCCGCAAATCAGCCACAGGCTCGCCACCCTCTTCACGCAGGTTCTCGTAAGTCAGCTCCGCGCCCATCTCGACCAGCGTTGTAAACAGCCCCGCGCGCGTCGGGTTCAGCCCGATATTGGGCACAAGCACATCAGAACCCTCGGTGATAAGCGCCGCACACACAGGAAAAGCCGCAGAGCTCGGATCACGCGGCACTGTGATATTCTGCGCCTTGAGTTCCGGCTGTCCCTGAAGGCGGATCACGCGGCCCTCCGCTGTCTCTTCCGTCTCGATCAGCGCGCCAAAGCCTGCCAGCATCCGCTCGGTATGGTCCCGCGTCGCTTCACGCTCAATCACAACACTCTCGCCGCGCGCATTCAGCGCCGCCAGAAGCACCGCCGATTTCACCTGCGCACTCGGCACAGGCACTTCATAGTGCACGGGTGCTGCATCACGCGTACCGACAATAGTCATCGGCAAACGCCCGCCCCGCCGCCCGTAAGCCCGTGTGCCAAACAGCGCCAGCGGGTCTGTAACCCGCGCCATAGGCCGCGAGTTAAGAGAGGCATCGCCCGTAAATGTCGCCGTCATATCCGTGGTTGCCATCGCGCCCATGATGAGGCGCACGCCCGTGCCCGAATTGCCGCAATCAATCACATTTTCAGGCTCCGCAAAGCCGCCCACGCCCACACCGTAAACCCGCCAGTTGCCTTGCCCGAGGTCTTCCACCTCCGCGCCAAAGGCCCGCATCGCGCGGCCCGTATCAAGCACATCCTGGCCCTCAAGCAGCCCGGTAATACGGGTCTCGCCCACAGACAATGCGCCCAATATCAAGGCCCGATGCGAGATCGATTTATCGCCAGGCACATGCGCCTCGCCTTTAAGCGGGCCACATTTACGTGACACCATCGGAATTGCTGCGCCATGTGATGACATATCGGTCCCCGCGAAATTATCTCATCGCGTTTTAGACGAGCCGCACTCCGAGGTCTATGTCTAACCTGCCCTTAAAACCACTGCCCCGGCTCCATCAGCCCCAAGTCGAGCAACTGCCGCGAGTGCCATTCAAACGGCACCGAGTTGTGCCACTTGAACGTATGGATATCAAAGGTCGAGCCCGGGTTGCGCTTGAGCGCTTTGGCGGTGCGAAACGAGCAGACAGAGGCCGTGAGGTTGTTGTGCCACGGGCAGGCAAAGGTGTTATATTCCTCGTCGTTAAACGTGTGATCCTCGCGCAGCTTCAAGCCCGACTTGGCCCGAAACAGCGAGACACGGTCAATCTTGCGGCGCGGCAGCGGCACGTGCTCCTCATAACGCCAGCGCAAGCCTCCGAAAAAGTCGAGTTGCCGCTCCTTGGGGTGATTGTGATTTGCCGCATCTGGCCGCGCCAGCGCATAATATCCAGTGCGGTCAATGAAAGCACTGTCCAGCGACACCGCGTTCGGATAGCTGTTCAGATCGCCCGCATAAAGGTCAATCACATAAGACAGCATCGCATCGCGGCGCTCTTCGGTGTGAAAGGCCAGCATCTCGCCCACAGTGCGCGTCTCGCAAAACGGATAAAAGAGGTATTCCGCATTAAAACAATAATAGAGCCACTGCCCTTCTGCCGTCTCGATCACCGCATTCACTGCCCTTGAGAGCGCCGACTCACCACGCAAATCGTAGCCCACCCGCACAACCGTATCGGCCAGATCGGCCGCCAGAGAGAACTCCTTGGGCATAAAACCGATCACCCGATGAAACCCGAGTTGCTGATGGTGGCGCAGCGTGGTGTCAAGCTCGGCCTCGTCTTCCGCAAAGACAAGTGCAACCGGCCCCTTGGCCAGAAAGCCCGCCCCGTCTTTGATAAATGTCTCAAGATCGGAAAATGAAATCTTCATACTCATGCGCCCGTATTTTGGAGCAGAATCGGTTAATTCATCGTGCATTGCAAGTGGGCAAGGTTTTCGATACCCAGCGCCCAAACCCGCACACTCAGGAAACACGCTCATGACCAGCCCCAAAAAGCTCTTCATCAAGACCTATGGTTGCCAGATGAATGTTTATGATTCCGAGCGTATGGCCGAGGCCTTGAAGGGCTATGAGCAAACCGACACGCCCGATGACGCAGACATGATCCTGCTCAACACCTGCCACATCCGCGAGAAGGCAGCGGAGAAAATCTACTCCGAGTTGGGCCGCTACAAACCCCTGAAAGACGCCCGCCCCGACCTTAAGATCGGTGTCGCCGGCTGCGTCGCGCAGGCCGAGGGCGGTGAAATCATGCGCCGCCAACCGATGGTTGATCTTGTCGTCGGCCCGCAAAGCTATCACCGCTTGCCCGAAATGGAAGCCAGACTGCAAGCTGGTGAAAAAGCGCTCGACACAGACTTCCCCGAGGAAGACAAATTCGAGCACCTCGCCGCCCGCCCCAAGGCCGCGCGCGGCCCCACCGCCTTTCTCACCGTTCAGGAAGGCTGCGACAAGTTCTGTGCCTTCTGCGTTGTGCCCTATACCCGCGGCGCAGAAGTTTCCCGCCCTGTTGACCGCATCCTCACCGAGGCCCGTGATCTGGTCGAGCGCGGCGTGCGTGAAATCACCCTCCTGGGCCAGAATGTGAATGCCTATCACGGTTTCGGCACAGATGGCTCCGAGGCCACCCTCGCCCAGCTTATCTGGCAGCTTGATAAAATCGACGGCCTGGAGCGCATCCGCTTCACCACATCACACCCCAACGACATGACAGACGAGCTCATCGAGGCCCACGGAACCTGCGACAAGCTCATGCCCTACCTGCACCTGCCCGTGCAATCAGGCTCCGACAAGATCCTCAAGCGCATGAACCGCTCCCACACCCGCGACAGCTACCTCAAGCTCATCGAGCGCATCCGCGAGGCCCGCCCGGATATCCTGATCTCGGGTGATTTCATCGTCGGCTTCCCCGAAGAAAGCGATCAGGACCATGCCGACACGCTCGATATCATCCGCGAGGTGAATTACGGCCAAGGCTTCTCGTTCAAATATTCTCCCCGCCCGGGGACGCCCGCAGCCGAGCGCCCCGAAGTGGATGCCGCCGTGGCAGATGCCCGTCTGCAAGAGCTGCAAGCTCTCATCGCGCATCAGCAAAAAGCGATCCAAGATACAATGGTCGGCCGCGAACTGGACGTGCTGTTTGAAAAGCCCGGGAAATTCGAAGGCCAGATGATGGGCAAATCAGGCTATCTTCACGCCGTCCATGTGAAAAACTGCGACCTCCCCCGCGGTGCTTTGGCCCGCGTCAGAATCATCGAAAGCGTGCGCAACTCGCTGGCAGGCGAACTTGTCATCCGCTGATTCTCGATCGTGGCGGAAATTTGGCGGCTATGCGGCAGAAATTTGACACCGTGAAAGGCAATTTCCCCCCAGAATTGCCCGTTTGCAGCGAAACACCACAAGATATTGTAATTTCTACGCTTCACAAGCCTAACAATCTTGTTAAACTAGAACGATAAGACAGTGTCAGAACCTATGGCTGCCATACCATTTTTCAGGTCTGACCGGGGGAATTAACATAAGGGACACCGGCTGTGGCGAATTTGATTTCAAAATCAGTAACAAGCCTTGCTGCCTTTGCTTTGGGCGCGGTGATGACAGTCACAGCGGCAGAAGCACAGCAAGGAACACGCACCGTAACGGGCGAAAGATATGCACCGACAATCTGGGTTGATCCGGACGGATGCGAACACTGGGTTATGGACGACGGTTTTGAGGGCTATATGTCTCCCCATACCACGCGCCAGGGTATCCCTGTGTGCCACCGTGGCAATGTCTGCGGCGTCATGAACTCCGACCAGTTCTTCGCCACCAACAGTCACCACATCAGCGCCTCGGGTAAAGCGAGCCTTGCAGAATTCTTCCGCAGCGCTCAGGCCACATCCTTCATCATTGCGGGTCATACCGACAGCCGCGCATCCGATGAATACAACATGAAGCTCAGCTACAACCGCGCCAATGCCGTTGCCGCTGTGGCCAAATCGACAGGCGCTCGCATCGCTGATGTGCGCGGCTATGGTGAGCGTATGCCCATCGCGTCAAACAAGACAGCCGGCGGCATGAAGCAAAACCGCCGCGTCGAAATCATTTGTGTACGCTGATAGGGAGCCGGATCATGCTTAAAGTAAAAATCGCCGCGCTCATGACAAGCGCACTTCTCGTCTCAGGTTGCGGAGAATCCGTAATTGCAGGGTTGTCGGGTGAAGGTGGCGGAGGCCGTGTCAACACCGACAAAACAATCGACTACGGTCAAGGCGGCAAGGAGAAACACCTCTCCAACCTCGTCGCAGGCATCTGGGTTGATCCGAACGGCTGTGACCACTGGATCATCGACGATGGTATCGAAGGATATCTCAGCCAACGCCTCGACCCATACGGCAAGCCCGTCTGCTCGGGCATCGCGCCACCCAATACAGCCGTTGGCCCCTACAAGGGCAATCAAACAATCCGTGACTCGCTCTAAGCGGTGCTCATCACCATAATACCACGTCAGGCCATGGTGCACCCGCACCGTGGCCTGATGCATTCTGGGGCCTGCTTTTTAGCAAACTCCGCGCATCACCACATAGTTCAGGAGGTCTGATGACCACTTCAACATTGCCCCCCGCAGGCTCCACCGGCTCCAACGACACCGGTTCTGATAACAAAGACATCCTCAGCGAAGTGCTGCTTGATTTTCCCGACAACCGCCTGCTGATCGAGCTCTGCGGTGAGTTTGATCGCAATCTGGCCGACATCGAGCAAAAGCTTGCCGTCCAGATCCTGCGTCGTGGCAACCACCTCGCCATCATCGGCGATGCCTTCCAAACCGAGGGCGCCGCCAAAATCCTGCAAACCCTCTACGCCCGCCTCGAGGAAGGCCGCCCTGTCGAGGCCGCCGATATCGACCGCGAGTTCCGGATGGACACAAGCGCTGCCGCCTCGGCTGCGGCCAGCCCGGCCCCTGCAGGCCAGATGGAAATGTTCAAATCGGGCCGCGTCGAGATCCGCACCCGCAAAAAAACAGTCGAACCGCGCACCGCCGCGCAAAAGACCTACGTTGAAAACCTGTTCAAAAGCGAACTTGGCTTCGGCATCGGCCCCGCAGGCACAGGCAAAACCTACCTCGCCGTTGCCGTTGGCGTGAATATGTTCATGGAAGGCCATGTTGATCGCATCATCCTGTCCCGTCCCGCTGTCGAAGCAGGCGAAAAGCTCGGCTACCTGCCGGGTGATATGAAAGACAAGGTCGATCCCTACATGCAGCCGCTTTACGATGCGCTGAATGATTTCATGCCAGCCAAACAACTCGCCAAACTGCTCGAAGAAAAGCGCATCGAAATCGCGCCGCTGGCCTTCATGCGCGGCCGCACGCTCTCAAACGCGTTTGTCGTGCTAGACGAAGCGCAAAACGCCACTGCGATGCAGATGAAAATGTTCCTCACCCGTCTGGGCGAAGGCTCCCGCATGGTCATCACGGGCGACCGCTCCCAAGTCGATCTGCCCGCCCATATCACCTCGGGCCTCACAGAAGCCGAGCGCTTGTTAAAGCGCATCCCCGATATCAGCTTCAACTATTTCACCGCCGATGATGTGGTCCGTCACCCCCTCGTCGCCGCCATCATCAAAGCCTACGACGCCGACGCGCCGCTCGGATAAACACCGACAGCGCCAAAGCTCCTTTTTTCTTGCTCAAAATATCCTGGGAGAGCGCGAGAGGGCAAAGCCCTCTCGCATCGGTCGGATTTTCGCTATGCGAAAATCCGATCCCACTACTCCGCCCACATCCTCAGCAGATTACTGCGCGCCTTACCAATCCGCTGCACCTGTTCAAAGTCTTCTGCCGCCTCGGCAGCCACTCCAGCCTGCCAAAGATCAAACAAAATCTCCCGCGCGCGCGGATCACGGATAAAGCTCGTCACCCAGCCGACAATCACAATCCGCGCGCCACGCGTCACAGGCGCGACCCTGTGCAGGCTATCAGACGCGTATAAAATCATCTCGCCCTGATTAAGCTTCACCGCGCGGTCCTCAAGTCCGTCCACAATCACCAGCGCGCCGCCCTCATAGTCCTCGGGGGGCGTCAGAAACATCGTAAAGCTCAGGTCCGTGCGCGCACCGCCCATCAGAGCGTTGTCCACATGGTCACCATACTGCCCGCCGCCCTCGGTGCGCGAAACGATCAGCCGCGCAAACCCCTTCGGATAGGCCAGCGCGCCAAAGACAGGATGCGCCAGCAAAGCCGCTTCAAGCTTGCCCAACACGGCCGCTGTCTCGGCACAGCTCCCGGCTTGCAGGTTGTCCTTCACCCGCCGCGCCAGCCGCCCGGCCGTTTTGGCCCCGTCCTCAAACGGCAGCGCCTGTGCCGCATCATAAAGCACCTGCGCCTCGGTCGCGCTCAAAACATCCGAAAGAACCTGCGCCATCACTTCAGTCGCAGCGCAATAATCTCGGCCCAGCCTGCCGCCACGCTCAGTTGCGACGCATCCACAGCGGCAGTGTCAGAGGTCAGTGAAGGGTAAAGCGCCTCCACACCCTCAAGCTGGGCAAGCACATCCGCGCCCGCCTTGGCAAGGCTCACATCGGTTCCCCTCGCAAGGCGCTCGGCCCGTGCGCGTGCCGTTTCATAAAAGCCCCAGCTGTCACGATACTCGATCACGATATCCACCGCGCCTTCGGTGACACCGCCTTCGTATTCCGCAGCCGCCAGCTTGATCAACTCATGCACCGACATCAGCCTGTCATATCCCGAAGGCGAAGCGCTGATGATATTGCCGTCAATCGCCGTCATCAAGGCATCGTAAGCCTCCGTAACAGCCACATTGCCCTTGTCTTCGTTCACAGCCGCCAAAAACACCTCAGCCTCCCGAGCAAATCCGATGGCCTTATACTCGGCCAGGCTGTCCTCGATATCCTCGTAAAACGCGTGATGCGACTCTTCCAGATGCGCCTTGGCACCGTCGCGCGCTCCGCTCAGATAAAGCGAAGCGGCAATGCGATAAGTTCCTTCAAAATAGCCCAGCTTCGTCAAAAACCCCGCTGGCCCTTCGCTCAGCACAACGCCGGCTTCTCCCGCTTCACCACCTTCGCCCGCTTCAGCCTTACTCGCCGTTTCGGCATAAGCCTTGCCCACGAACATATCCTGCACCCCGTAAGAGTGTGTCACAGAAATCCCCGCAACAGTCGCAAGCGCAATTCGTCGCGGAGTGATCAGCCTTGGAGCCGCGGGAGCTTTGGTCTTGGTCATAGCCTGTGTCCTAATTCCGAGCATTTCTATCAGATATGTAAATTCTTCCTGCCTTCGTCAAGCCTTCTCTTTATCCTCGCGCCGCAAACGGCTATCGCTCGCGCATGTTGATTGATCTCATCACCGAAGACCCGCGCTGGCAAGAGGCCGGCCTTGACACGTTGGCCGAAAATGCTGCGCGCGCCGCGCTCGCACATCTCGGCCTTGTGCCCGCCGCGCATGAAATCGCCCTGCTCGCCTGCGATGATGCCCGCATCGCAACCCTCAATACCGAGTTTCGCGGCAAGCCGGTGCCAACCAATGTGCTCAGCTGGCCCGATGAAGACCTCGCCGCCGAAGAGGCAGGCGCACCGCCCGCCCTGCCAGACCCAAGCGCCCAAGACCCCGAAGAAGCGCTCTTCCTCGGCGATATCGCCATCAGCTATGACACCTGTGCGCGCGAAGCCGCCGATCAGGCCAAGCCCTTTGCCGATCATGTCACCCATCTGATCCTCCACGCCACCCTTCATTTGCTGGGCTATGATCACATTCGTGACAAGGATGCCACGCTCATGGAAACACTCGAGATAGAAATACTTGGCAAAATGGGCATTGCTAACCCATATTGAACGCAGTATCGCAAGGCTCCCTTCAGGAAAGAGATAATGGGCGACAGTATAGACGGTTCTTCTAACGCAGCGCCAAGCGCGCAGCCTTCCCCCGAGGCCAACCCTCACCCGACACCCCAAAAAACCGGTTTTTTCGCGCGTATCATCGGCGCGCTCAGCCCGTCTGATGCAGGTGACAAACCCCTGTCCCCACGGCCCGGTAACAGCAGAACAAACATCGCCCATGGCGTTCTAAATCTGCGCCGCATGGCGGTTGAAGACGTCATGGTCCCCGCCGCCGATATCGTCGCCGTGCCGTCCACCACCACAAAAGAAGAGCTGGTCAACGTGTTCCGCGAAAGCGGTCTTACGCGCCTGCCCGTCTATGAAGACACGCTCGACAGCCCGATCGGCATGGCCCACCTCAAGGATTTCGCACTCCAGCACGGCTTCAACGGCTCTGCCAAAGGCCGCTTCTCGCTCAAGGCTCTGCTGCGCCCGCTCATGTTCGTGCCGCCGTCGATGCCAATCGGTGTTCTGCTTGCCAAAATGCAGGCCGAGCGCAAGCACATGGCGCTGGTGATTGATGAATACGGCGGCGTCGATGGTCTGGTGACCATTGAAGACCTCATCGAGCAGGTCGTCGGCGAAATCGAAGACGAACACGACGCCGAAGAAGATGTCTATTTCACCTCCGACAAAAAAGGCGGCTATTTCGCGCTCGCCAAAACCCCGCTCGACGAGTTCGAGGAAGAAATCGGCCTGCCCCTCACCGACGTTGATGAAGTCGATGGAGAAGAAGTCGATACTCTCGGCGGCCTTGTCTTCATGCTCACAGGTCGCGTGCCCGTACGCGGCGAGGTGGTAAAACATCCGGAAGGCTTCGAGTTCGAAGTGGTCGATGCCGACCCGCGCCGCATCAAGCGTCTTCGCGTGCGCCTGCCAGATCACGCCGAGCGTGCCGCCAAAGCAGCCGCCGCCTCAACGGCCGAAAAAAGCAGCAATGCGGCGGCCACTTAACCCTATGCCATGGCTCACGGCGCTCGGCCTGCGTGCGCAAATGGCCCTCGCGGCTCTGGCGGGCGGGGGCGCCGCGCTCGGCCTTGCACCGTTCAATCTCTGGCCCCTCGCCCTTGTGGCGCTGGCCTGCGTTTATCTTATGTCTCTTGCGGCACAGAGCCGCCGCGCAGCCGCATGGCTCGGCCTCGCCGCAGGCACAGGCTACTTTGCCTTCGCCCTCATCTGGCTGGTCGAACCTTTCATGGTCGACCCGTGGCGCCACGCATGGATGGCCCCTTTTGCGCTGTTTTTCATGTCCGCAGGCCTTGCGCTTTTCTGGGGCGCGGGCTTTGCCTTCGCCCACAAACGTGGCCGCATTGCATTCATCGCATCACTGGCCATGGCCGAGCTCACCCGCTCTTACGTGCTCACAGGCTTTCCCTGGGCGCTTCTGGGCTATCTCTGGTCCGAAAGCCCGATGGCGATTTATGCGGCCTATATCGGCCCGCACGGCCTCACGCTTGTGGCACTTGTCGCCGCTGTCTCTCTCGCCACACGCCCGGCTCAGGCGCATATCACAGGCAATCTGCCGCTTGTGGGCGTGCTCATAGCCCTTGGTCTCACTCCGCAGCTCAAACAAGACACCGGCGCGCAGGCCACCGCCCCGCTTGTCCGCCTCATCCAGCCCAACGCGCCCCAGCATCAGAAATGGGACCCCGAGCATGTGATCGGGTTTTACGAACGCCAGCTTGGCTTCACTCAGGCCTCCTCTGAAACAGGCCAGCGCCCCGATCTTATCGTCTGGCCCGAAACCGCCGTGCCATGGACACTGGACCGCGCCGATACAGCGCTTGATATGATATCAGACGCCGCAGGCGATGTGCCCGTCGTCCTCGGCATCCAGCGCTTTGACAAGTTACGCCTCTTCAACTCGCTTCTCCTGCTTGACGGCTCGGGCCAGCAAGCCGCGCTCTATGACAAGTATCACCTCGTCCCCTTCGGCGAATATATCCCCTATGGCGACTGGCTCACACGCTTCGGCATCCGTGGTTTCGCCGCCCAGGAAGGCGATGGCTATTCTTCGGGCACAGGCCCCAAGCTCATCACCCTGCCGCGCATTGGAACAGCCCTGCCGCTCATCTGCTACGAAGCCGTCTTCCCGCAAGACGTACGCGCCGCGCCCGAGCGCCCCGCCCTCCTGCTCCAGATCACCAATGACGCTTGGTTCGGCAACTTCTCCGGCCCCCAGCAGCATCTCTCCCAAGCCCGTATGCGGGCTATAGAGCAAGGCCTGCCCCTCATCCGCGCCGCCAATACGGGCGTTTCTGCCGTGATCGACGCCCAAGGCAACATCACCGCCTTCCTACCTCTCGGCGAAGCCGGTTTTCTTGATGCTCGCCTGCCGCCCCCTCTGCCACCCACGCTTTATGCCCGCACAGGCGACTGGCCTGCCCTCGCGCTTTTCCTCGCGCTCATGGCGGCCTCTTGGCAACGCTTCCGCGCCGGCCGTCCGCGCGGGGTGAAATCTCATTGACATTCACACGCCCACGCGCGACCTACGTTGCAATAAATGAGCAAAACACCATCCCAACGGCTTCCTGACGGGGTGGATAACAAAGAACCGGAGCACTTTCATGGCACGTAATAACTATATTTTCACCTCGGAATCCGTTTCCGAAGGACACCCCGACAAAGTCTGCGACCGCATCTCCGATGCCGTCCTTGACGCCTTCCTCGCCCAAGAGCCCGAAGCCCGTGTGGCTTGCGAAACTTTCGCCACAACCAACCGCGTTGTCATCGGCGGCGAAGTCGGCTTGTCAGACCAAGGCAAACTCGCCGAATACATGGGCAAGATCGACGGGATCACCCGCGACTGCATCAAAGACATCGGCTACGAGCAGGAAAAGTTCAGCTGGAAGACCTGCGAAGTTACCAACCTTCTGCACGAGCAATCCGCGCATATCGCACAGGGCGTTGACGCCTCAAGCGAGAAAGACGAAGGCGCTGGTGATCAGGGCATCATGTTCGGCTACGCCTGCACCGAAACAGACGCGCTCATGCCCGCGCCGATCCAGTTCGCCCACGCAATTCTGCGCCGCCTCGCCGAGGTGCGCAAGGACGGAACCGAGCCGACCCTCGGCCCCGATGCCAAAAGCCAGATCTCGGTCATTTACAAAGACCGCAAGCCCGTCGGCATCAGCTCGATCGTGCTTTCGACCCAGCACCTCGATGAGAGCATGACATCGCAAGATGTGCGCGCAGTCGTTGAACCCTACATCCTCGAAGTGCTCCCCGAAGGCTGGATCATGCCCGAAACCGAATGGCACGTGAACCCGACAGGCAAGTTCGTCATCGGCGGCCCCGATGGCGATGCAGGCCTGACAGGTCGCAAGATCATCGTCGATACCTACGGTGGCGCAGCCCCTCACGGCGGCGGCGCATTCTCGGGCAAAGATCCAACAAAAGTTGACCGTTCCGCCGCCTACGCCGCGCGTTATCTGGCCAAAAACGTGGTCGCCTCGGGTATGGCCGAGCGCTGCACATTGCAACTCAGCTACGCCATCGGCGTAAGCAAGCCCCTGTCAATCTACGTTGACACGCACCAGACAGGTCAGGTTGAAGACGCCGCCATCGAGCGCGCAATAGCCCAGTGCATGGACCTCACACCCCGCGGCATCCGCCAGCACCTGTCGCTCAACAAACCGATCTACGAGCGCACAGCCGCCTACGGCCACTTCGGCCGCGCCCCCGAAGCCGACGGCGGCTTCTCATGGGAACGCACCGATCTGGCAGACAAGCTGAAAGCAGCGGTCTAAGCCACTCTAATAATTCAAAAAGGCGCGGGCGCATCAAGCCCCGCGCCTTTTTCTTTGTCCTGCGTGAGGGGGCAACCGTGCTCAAGCCCCTTCCATCATCATCGACCTGATTTTAACAGCCTTCTCAAAGTGGTCGAGCTTGTGGATCATGATCCACCACTCCGCCGCCTCCATCAGAAGCTCGGGGTCATCGTTCCTATTCGCAAAAAACGCATAAAACGAAAGGCCGACCCCTTCGCCTGTCTTGGCAATCTTCGCGTCACACACCGCTATCGCCTTGTCGCGCAAGCTTTGCCTCATAACACCTCTCCTTCTCCTTAAAGTTACCTTCGCCGACTCGCTTCAAAGCGGCAATTTTGAAGGTACACTCTACGTCCTCATTCGTAAGGATGATCTCGCCGCACAGCGTTTTGAGCACGCCATAGCCGTCTATCAACAAACCTGAGCCGCGCCCCGTTGCGCCCTCGCTGCTTTCGCGCTAAAGCCCGCCCATGAGCGATGATACCCCAACAAACCACCCAACCGGCGCCCCATGGCGCAACTTCTACGGCCGCTTCAAAGGCAAGGGCCTGCGGCCCTCCCAAGAAGGCTACCTTGAGGAAGACCTCGCGGCCCTCTCTCCGGGCGCCGTCGGCTGGGAAGAAAACCCCGAGCGCAACAACCTCGATCTCGCTGCGCTCTTTGGTGATCGTGATATCTGGCTCGAAGTCGGCTTTGGCGGCGGCGAACATATGGTCCATCAGGCGCAAGCCAACCCCGATGTCGGCTTCATCGGCTGCGAGCCCTATATCAATGGCGTCGCCATGCTTCTGGGTAAAATCCGTCAGGCAGGCACCGACAATATCCGCATCCACGCAGGCGATGCGCGCAATATGTTCGATGTCCTCCCCGACGAATGCCTCTCACGCGCCTTCCTGCTCTATCCAGATCCATGGCCCAAAAAGCGGCATCACCGCCGCCGCTTCGTGACACAGGAACACCTCGTCCCGCTGGCCGCCAAGCTCAAACAGGGCGCCATTTTCCGCATCGCCACCGATATCGAAGATTACGTGCGCCAAACGCTGGAAGAAGTGCCGCGCGCAGGCTTTGAATGGCTCGCCGAAAGTGCAGAAGACTGGCGTACGCCTTGGGCAGACTGGATTTCAACCCGCTATGAACAAAAGGCCCACCGTGAGGGGCGCACACCGCACTACCTCACCTTCCGAAAGCTCTAACCGCACAGTAAAATGCGCCCCGTCTAAACTCGAAACCACATGAATCGACACAGAAAAACCGACGGGGCGACTTACTTAAACGCCCATCGGTCTCAGCCTGTGACGTGCCCTAGGTTTACCCCCAAAGTCTTAACAGGTGGTAAACATGTCTTCCTCTTTCAAAAAATATCCCGGGGAGCACGAGGGGCAGCGCCCCTCGCCGGTCGGATTGCCCGCAGGGCAATTCGAAACCGCTTACAGGTTCTCCTGCTGCGGCATCCCCAGCACATGAAATCCGCCATCGACACGGATAATCTCGCCTGTGGTGCAAGCCCCCGCATCCGAAGCAAGGTAAACAGCCGTGCCGCCCACCGCCTCCAATGTCGCGTTGGAGCGCAGTGGCGCGTTTTTGTCCGTGTGCTTGAAGGTCGCCCGCGCGCCGCCAATGGCCGCGCCTGCCAGCGTTTTCATCGGGCCGGGGCTGATCGCATTTACGCGAATACCCTCTGGCCCCAGATCATTTGCCAGATAGCGCACAGTTGCCTCCAAAGCCGCCTTGGCCACGCCCATTACGTTGTAGTTCGGAGTGACCCGCGTCGAGCCCATATATGTCAACGTCAATAGCGTGCCACCATGCTCTTGCATCATCGGATGCGCACGCCGCGCGACCTCGATGAAAGAATAAGCCGAGATATCCATGGAGTTCTTGAAGTTATCCCGCGAGGTGTTCAAAATCCGCCCCGTCAGCTCGGTCTTGTCACTGTAAGCAATCGCATGGACAACAAAGTCCAAAGTCCCCCAGCGCGCCTCAAGCTGTGCAAAAGCCGCGTCGAGTGAAGCGTCATCCGTGACATCGACATCTACCATGAAATCGCTGCCGACAGAGGCCGCCAGCGGTTCAAGTCGTTTGCCAAAAGCCTCGCCCTGATAGGTAAACGCCAGTTCTGCGCCCGCCTCTGCCATCGCTTTTGCAATCCCCCAAGCGATAGAACGCTCGTTCGCGACGCCCATAATCAGCCCGCGTTTTCCCGTCATAGCGCCCATATGCGTTATCCCTTGAATTTCGACAAAATCATCGAGCCGTTCGTCCCGCCAAAGCCGAACGAGTTGGTCATAACGCTATCAAGCCCCGCGTTGTCCACGCGCTTCACAGCAATCTCGCCCTCGCGAATGGCAGGGTCGAGCGTTTCCACGTTGATGCTCGGAATGATGAAATCATGCTCCAGTGACAGCAAACAATAGATCGCCTCCTGCGCGCCCGTCGCGCCTTGCGAGTGCCCCGTCATCGACTTGGTCGACGAGATCACCGGCTGCTTGATGCCTTCAAACACCGCGCGCACCGCTTCCACTTCGCCCACATCGCCCACAGGCGTGCTGGTTCCGTGTGCATTGATATAATCAACCTGCCGGCCCTCGGGCAGCGTGCTCAAAGCCAGCTTCATCGCACGCATCCCACCTTCACCCGAAGGCGCAACCATGTCGGCCCCGTCCGATGTCGCGCCATATCCGGTCACTTCCGCGTAGATCTTGGCGCCCCGCGCCTGCGCATGGCCCAGTTCTTCAAGCACCAGGATACCGCCACCGCCGCCAATGACAAAACCGTCACGGTTCGCATCAAACGCGCGGCTCGCGCGCTCGGGCGTGTCGTTATACTTGCTGCTCATCGCGCCCATCGCGTCAAACAGGCAAGAAAGCGTCCAGTCCAGCTCTTCGCCCCCGCCCGCAAACATGATGTCCTGCTTGCCCATCATGATCTGCTCCGCCGCATTGCCGATGCAGTGCAGGCTTGTCGAGCAGGCCGAGGTGATCGAATAGTTGATCCCCTTGATCTGATAGGCCGTCGACAGGTTCGCCGAAACTGTCGAACACATGGTCTTGGGAACCGCAAATGGCCCGATCCGCTTGGTCGCGCCCGAGCTGAGAACAGCCTGATGCGCCGTGAGCATCGCGCTGGTCGAGGGCCCGCCGGACCCCGCCACAAGCCCCGTGCGCTCGTTGATCACATCGCTTTCTTCAAGCCCCGCATCGGCAATAGCCTGCCCCATCGCAATATGCGCATAAGCCGCTCCCGGCCCCATAAAACGAAGCGTGCGCTTGTCGACATGGTCGGCAACATCAAGCTTCACATTCCCCGCAACACGGCTCCTGAAGCCATGCTCCGCCATATCTTCGTTAAAGGTAATCCCCGACTTGCCCGCCTTCAGCGAAGCCAAGACCTCTTCAACATTGTTCCCGATGGATGAGACAACCCCCAACCCTGTGACAACTACTCGGCGCATGATGGCCTCCTATTGCTTTGCTTAGTGCCTGTTTAAGACAGCCTAGGCGGGGGAGCAAGGAGGTTGCGATACTTGCAGAACCATCCGTCAACCAATAGGGCGTTCATCCGTTATAAGAACGGTTCTTCTGCCGGGCTTCAAACTGCTCCCACACATGCATCCGCCCTTTCTGGCGCGCATCGGCCAACCACATTTTCTTACGAGCCTCATGCACTTCCAAGTCACGGTAAATGCCGCCGGAAAACTTTGGCCAGTCGATCGCCAGGCCCATTTTGACCAATTCAGCTGATAGGTCGCGCCCATCAGGCAAGAAACACTTTGCGACAGTCCGACCATGGGCATCTTCCTCGGTAACTTCCGCACGCACAACCTGCCCCTTGCATAACTCCACCATCGCCCATTTCGACTTCTTGCCAAACGGGTGGTTCATTTCTGGAGCATCAATACCAAACAGCCTGATTTGAGTTTTCTGGATTACAATCGTATCGCCATCGACAACATAGGCCCGCCCGACAACTTCTTTCTGCGTGGGCGCAGGCCTTGAACTGGCGCTATCAAAAGTTTGGCTCGGGCCTTCCTCAAATGTTCGACGCCGAACTGCTTTTGTTTCTTGTCGCGGGGAATGGTGCCTATGCTTCTTTTTTGGCTCTTTAATCAATAAAGCCACGACACCCGTGCAGAGGCAAATCAGAAGAAAAAACTCCACGATCTCACTCCCCGCTCATCACTCCAGTCCCGCCCTCAGCTCTCGCTCAGCGCCACCTTCATGTCCTTGACCTCATAAATCACCTCACCATCGGCTTCCACGATCCCGTCGGCAACCCCCATAGTCAGGCGGCGGGTCTGGATCGCCTTGGTGAAATCAATCTTGTAGGTCAGCATCTTACGGTCGGGCCGCACCATGCCTTTAAGCTTCACTTCGCCCACACCAAGCGCATAGCCGCGCCCTGTCCAGCCGCGCCAGCCGAGGTTGAAGCCCGTCAACTGCCACAAGCCATCAAGGCCCAGACAGCCCGGCATAATAGGGTTGCCCGGGAAGTGGCAGTCAAAGAACCAGAGGTCAGGCGTAATATCAAACTCCGCCGTTATGTGCCCCTTGCCGTGCGCCCCGCCGTCGGCCGACACATCGGTGATCCGGTCCATCATGAGCATCGGCGGTTCGGGAAGCTGCGCGTTGCCTTCGCCGAAAAGCTCGCCGCGGGCGCATTTCAGCAAATCGTCGCGGTCAAAACTGCTGGGGTATTGAGCCATAGGAAGAGGCACCTTTCTGTCTTGATATCATAGCGTTCTCTCTCCTGTAACACCCTGCCCAAGCCCCTTGCAAGGGCGCGGCACATACCAAGTTGCGAGGCATTCGCACTATGTCTTGAAAGCAGCACCCCTTTCACCCTATATTGAAGCAATCAAACAGGACACAAGACACACCACATGACACTTCCACACGCCTCCTCGCCCGCCGAGCGCAGCACCAAATGGCTCGCTGCCAAAGGCCTGCGCCCCACGCGTCAACGCCTCGCGCTGGCCGAGTTGCTCGTGGGCGATGGCAAGCACCGTCACGTCACCGCCGAAAGCCTGTTTGACGCCTCCAAAGACATGAGCGAAAGTGTCTCTCTGGCCACGGTTTACAATACGCTTCGTGCGTTTTGCGAAGCGGGCCTCATGCACGAAATCACAGTGGACGGCTCCAAAAGCTACTTTGACACAAACACATCCGAGCACCCCCATTTCTTCTGGGAAGACTCAGGCGAGCTTACCGACGCCTCAACCGAGCGCATGGACATCACCAACCTGCCCAGCGCTCCCAAGAATGCCGAGATCGCCTCGGTCGATGTGGTCATCCGCCTGCGCCGCACCTGAGCGGCTCTTGACCCTCCCCTAACGCTGCCGCACAAAGCCTCCCAAATACGGGAGACAAAACAATGCGCGCCATCACCTATTCTGCCTTCGGCCCTGCCGCCGATGTGCTCACCCTTTCAGAAATCGAGACACCCGCACCCAAGGCAGGCGAAGTCCTCGTGCGCGTGCATCTCTCCGGCGTGAACCCCTCCGATGTAAAGGCCCGCGCAGGTGGCCGCCCCGGCGTCACGAAGCCGCCTTACCCGCAGATCATCCCGCACTCCGACGGCGCAGGCATCATCGAAGCGGTCGGCACGGGTGTTGACCCTGCGCGCATCGGTGAGCGCGTCTGGCTCTGGAACGGCCAGTGGCAACGCGCGCAAGGCACCTGCGCCGAATATATCGCGCTTCCGTCTGCCCAAGCCGTCCCGCTGGGCGATCACAGCTTTCAGACAGGCGCCTCCCTCGGAATCCCTGCGCTCACGGCCGCACAATGCGTCCTCGGCGGTGGTTCCGTTGAGGGCAAAACACTGCTCGTCTCGGGCGGTGGCGGCTCTGTCGGCTTCATGGCGGTGCAATTCGCAAAATGGGCAGGCGCACGCGTCATCGCAACCGCCTCCGCTGGCCCCTCGACAGATCAGGCCCAAGCCGCTGGCGCCGATCTGGTGCTCGATCACCGCTCGCCCACTCTGGCAGACGATATCCTGCAAGCCACCTCAGGCAATCTCGTCTACCGCGCGGTTGAGTGCGAATTCGGCGCAAACATCGACACGCTCGCCGCCGTCATGTCCCCAAACAGCACAATCGCCGCCTACGGCTCCGCGGTGAACATGGCCCCGACCCTGCCGTTCGGCCCACTCCTCTTCAAAGGGGTTAAAATCGACATCACCCTAATCTACATCCTCCCCGAGGCTGAACGCGCCGTTGCGATTGATCACATTCACCGCGCTTTGGCGGAGGGTGCGCTCACCGCACGTGTGCACAAAACCTACGCCCTGGAAGAGACGGCCAAAGCACATGAAGCGGTCGAGGCCGCGCACCGCTACGGTGCAATTCTGGTGAACACCGTGTAAACCCGCCGCGCGCAACATTACCTAAATTTGCGTTAACAAATCCCCTCATCAGCCGGTGCACGGGTTGTGCACGCATGGTGCACGAGTATCACCCCCCTGGAATCAGAGACACAATCCCTCCGTTAACCAAGCTGAACGCAGCTCAAATTCGGGCTTTTTTGCCCCAAGCCCTTGACCTTACCGCCGCTTAGGCCCCATCTGAAGGAGAGATAAACGCGAACATTAAAGGGGACCCCTCATGGCATTTGAACTTCCAGATCTTCCATACGCACACGACGCACTCGCCGCGCACGGCATGTCAAAAGAGACACTCGAATTTCACCACGACCTGCACCACAAAGCCTATGTCGATAACGGCAACAAGCTGATCGCAGGGACCGAGTGGGAAAGCAAATCTCTCGAAGAGATCATCACCGGAACATACGACAAATCATCTGTCGCCCAGAGCGGTATTTTCAACAATATCAGCCAGTTGTGGAACCACAACGAGTTCTGGAAAATGATGAGTCCGACCAAAACAGCGATGCCTTCGGAGCTTGAAAAAGCCATCACAGAAAGCTTCGGTTCGGTCGACAAGTTCAAAGACGAGTTCTCCGCCGCAGGCGCAGGTCAGTTCGGCTCGGGCTGGTGCTGGCTCGTGAAAAACGCCGACGGCTCGCTCGCCGTCACCAAAACAGAAAACGGCGTCAACCCGCTCTGTTTCGGCCAGACAGCTCTTCTGGGTTGCGACGTGTGGGAGCACAGCTACTACATTGATTTCCGCAACAAACGCCCGGTCTACCTCACCAACTTCCTCGACAATCTGGTGAACTGGGAAAACGTGGCCAGCCGCCTTGGCTAAGCCTCTGTAAAACAAATGCTTTCAAACGCCTCGCAAGCCAGTCTTGTGAGGCGTTTTTGCCTTAAGTTCCCTACCTTTCCCTCCTGAAAGCCCGCCAGAATGCCCTCTCGCCTGCCCGTCTTTTTCATCGTGATGACCGTGGTGATTGATGCCATGGGCATTGGCCTCATCGTTCCTGTGATGCCCGAACTGATCCAAGCGGTTCACGGTGGCAATATTGGCAATGCCGCCATCTGGGGCGGCATTCTGGCCACCTCTTTCGCCGTCATGCAGTTTCTCTTCTCCCCCTTCCTCGGTGCGCTCTCCGACAGCTTCGGTCGGCGGCCCGTCCTGCTCGTTAGTCTTTTGGTCATGGCTGCAGACTACGTTGTCATGGCTTTGGCGGGTTCCATCTGGCTTTTGCTCGCAGGACGCATCGTTGGCGGCATCACTGCGGCGACTCACAGCACCGCCATGGCCTATATGGCCGATATCTCCGCGCCGCATGAAAAAGCCGCGCGCTTCGGGCTTATCGGCGCAGGGTTTGGCATCGGCTTTGTCATTGGTCCTGTTCTGGGCGGGTTGCTGGCCGATTTCGGCACGCGCGCACCCTTCTGGGGCGCTGCAGCGCTGGCGCTGGCCAATGCGGCGCTTGGTTTTTTCGTGCTGCGCGAGACAGTCACAGCCGCCAAAGCCCGCGTCTTTGAATGGCGCCGCGCCAATCCCTTCGGCGCGCTGCGTTCGGTTGCCCGCCTTGACGGGCTCAAGCTGCTCCTTGTGGTGTTTTTCTTGTTCAACATCGCAACCCATGTCTACCCCTCGGTCTGGGCCTATTTCGGGGCCGAGCACTTTTCATGGCCCGCCAGCACCATCGGCCTCAGCCTTGGCCTCTACGGCATCGGCTTTGCCTTCGCCCAAGGCGTTCTGGTCCGCCCCGCCATCCGCCAGCTCGGATCGCGCCGCGCCGTGATGCTCGGCATGTGCTTCAGCATTGCCTCGTTCCTCTTGCTGACCTTCATCTCCAATGGCACATTGCTCCTGTGGCTGATCCCGCTTTTCTCCCTCGGCGCAATCGCCATGCCTGCCCTGCAAGGGACACTCTCACAGGCGGTGCCGGACAACGCCCAGGGCGAGCTGCAAGGCGTGCTTGGCTCGCTCTCCTCACTTTCGATGATCCTCTCCCCTCTGATCATGACACAGACCTTCGCGTCTTTCACACGCAACGACAGCGTAATATACCTGCCCGGCGCGCCCTTCCTGCTGGCCGCACTCATCATGGCGTTTGCGCTCATCCTTTACATCACGGACAAATCCGCTCGCCAAATCCCGAACGCGACATAAATTAGTCGCCATTCAGGCTTGCAGCCCGCTAATACACTTGTCAGGCTCCCCTAAAATGGAGACTCGTATGACAACAATCAAAGCCGCCGTTTGCCACGAGTTCGGCAAGCCTCTCACCATCGAAAATGTAGCGTTGCGCGCGCCCGAGGGCGGCGAGGTCGAAGTCACGCTTGAGGCGGTCGCGATCTGTCACTCCGATATTTCTTACGCCGAAGGCGCTTGGGGCGGCTCGCTGCCGGCTGTCTACGGCCATGAGGCTGCTGGCCGCATCACAGCCCTTGGCGAGGGCGTCAAAGACTTCAAGCAAGGCGACAGCGTCATCGTCACGCTCATTCGCGCTTGCGGCACATGCCCTTCCTGCGCTGGCGGCAAGCCTACCATCTGCCAAACACCTTACGATGGTGACCTTGGCCCGCTCAAAACCGCGACAGGCGGTAAGCTGCATCAGGCCATGGCCTGTGGCGCTTTCGCTGAAAAGGTTGTGGTCGATCAAAGCCAGATCGTCACAATTCCAGACGATATGCCCAAAGACGCCGCCTCGCTCATCTCCTGCGGGGTCATCACGGGTGTCGGCTCGGTGGTCAACGCAGCCCAGCTTAGGGCTGGTCAGGATGTAGTGGTCATCGGCGCAGGTGGCGTGGGCCTCAACGCAATCCAGGGCGCACGCATCGCAGGTGCACGGCGCATCGTGGCTGTTGATATGAGCGAAGAAAAGCTCGAAGTCGCCAAACAATTTGGCGCAACAGACGGCGTTCTCGCCACCGTTGAAAAGCCGTGGCATGCCGCCAAAGAAGCGATGGGCCGTGGCGCGGATGCCGTGCTTGTCACAGTCGGCGCGCCCCGCGCCTATGATGAAGCCCCGCGCTATCTTGCCTATGGTGGTAAGGTCATCATGGTCGGAATGCCCGCCACAGGTGCATTTTCAAGCTATGAACCCGCCAACTTTGCCGCCGTTGGCCAGTCCATGATCGGCTCCAAAATGGGCGATACGGTCATTCAACGTGACATCCCGTGGATGGTCGATCTTTACAGTCAAGGCCGCCTCAAGCTTGACGAGCTGATCTCCAACCGCTGGTCTCTGGAACAGATCAACGAGGCCATCGCCGACACCAAGACAGGTTCTGCCAAACGCAATGTCATCGTCTTCTAAAGCTCTTAAGGATCACGCATGCCAGAGTCACTGATCGAAAACGAAGGCCGTGTCCTGCGGGTCAATGGCCAACGCTTTCATGCAATATGGCTGCGCGACAATGTTCAAGACGGCCAGCGCCCTGCCGCGCTGGCCACTTTGCCCGCGAACCTCGGCTTAAGTGCCGCCGTCTTACGGGGCGACAGCCTCGAAATTACCTTCGCCCCCGAGGATAAAACCGCAGTTTTTGCTCTCCAATGGCTCAAAGATCACGCCTACGACACCCCGCAGGAGCGCTCAGAAGGCCACATTCCCGCAAACTGCACCCCATGGGGCGCAGGGTTTGCCTCTGCCGTACCCGCTGCCCCTCTGCCTGCGCTCTTGGCCTATGAAGCCACCAAATACAGCTGGCTCGACGCCATTCGCAGTTTCGGCTTTGCCAAAGTCACCGAATTGGTCGACCGTGAACCCGCGTTTCGTGATGTCGTTGCGATATTCGACCCGCTCTGCGAGTTGCAGCAAGATCAAGCAATGAGCAGCCACGGCCAGCTCCCCGCAACGGCAGCGCCCTACCGTGAACCTGTGCCAAGCCTCAAACTGCTCATAAACCTAAACCCGTCTTTGGGCGGCGAAATCATCCTCGTCGATGGCTTCGCCTGCGCGCTCAGGCTCATGCAGGAAGACCCCGAGGGCTTCACTGCACTCACCGCCCACTCCAACCGCTTTGCCGACACCAGCCGCCAAGGCGAGGCACTCCATTCACGCCGCCAGATCATCGAGCTTCTCCCCGAAGGCACATTGCAAACCATCCGTTTCAACCCCCGCTTTGCCGCGCCTGTCACGGATGTGCCATTTGACCGGATGGAGACCTATTACCGCGCCTATCGCCGCTTTGCAGAGCTTGTCGACAGCCCCGAAATGCAGATCACGCTCCCCTTGGCCGCAGGCGAAGCCCTCCTCCTCGACAACACCCGCGTCTTGCAAGGCCGGAAGCCCTCAGAGAGCGAAAACGCTTGCCAGTTTCAAAGCTGTTTTGCCCAAAAAGACAGGCTTCTTTCAGCCCTCGCAGCCCTCGAGGCAAGCTTATGAAACCACGCAAAACCGCTCAAACTTGCTATCCTCACCAAAGCCCAAATCCCTTCGCCCCGATGATGCACCGCATCGTTGAGCCGCAATCAGGAGACTGACCCATGCACCTCAAAGACCTCGACATCATCGTCACCGCCCCGCCTGCCCCAGGCTGGGGCGGGCGTTATTGGATCCTCGTGAAGGTCACCACAGATAACGGCATTGTCGGCTGGGGCGAGTGCTACGCAAGCTCTGTTGGGCCCGATGCCATGCGCGCCGTGATCGAAGATGTCTTCGCCCGCCACATGGAAGGTGAAAATCCCGAGAATATCGAGCTTATGTTCCGCCGCGTCTACTCGTCAGGCTTCACACAACGCCCTGACCTTACCGTCATGGGCGCTTTTTCGGGCCTTGAAATCGCCTGCTGGGATATTTTAGGCAAAGCCCGCAACCGCCCTGTCTACGCCCTCCTCGGTGGGCGCATGAACGAGCGCATCCGCACATACACCTACCTCTACCCGCTGGATTATCATGATTTGGGCACCTTCTGGACAGACCCCGACGCCGCTGCTGAAAGCGCAATAGATTGTGTTTCACGCGGCTATACGGCGGTGAAGTTTGACCCCGCTGGGCCCTATACCCTGCGCGGCGGCCATATGCCTGCGATGAGCGATATTTCAACCTCTGTTGCCTTCTGCAAAGCCATCCGCGAGGCCGTGGGCGACAAGGCCGATTTGCTCTTTGGCACGCATGGCCAGTTCAATACAGGCGGCGCGATCCGCTTGGGCCAAGCGATCGAAGAGTTTTCCCCGCTATGGTATGAAGAGCCGACGCCCCCCGACAATATCGAAGACATGGCCCGCGTAGCCCGCAACGTGCGCATCCCCGTGGCCACAGGCGAGCGGATGACAACAAAAGCCGAGTTCGGCGCTGTCCTGCGCGCGGGGGCCGCCGAAATCCTCCAGCCCGCCTTGGGCCGCGCCGGTGGCATCTGGGAGATGAAAAAAGTCGCCGCCATGGCCGAATGTTACAACGCCCAGATGGCCCCGCACCTTTACGCAGGCCCAGTTGAGTGGGCCGCAAACCTGCACCTCGCCACCTCGATCCCGAACCTGCTCATCGCCGAAACCATCGAAACAGATTTCCACGATGCGCTCATTCGCAGCTCCATCCGCGTGGAAAACGGCTTCGTGCGCCTCTCCGAAGCGCCAGGCCTTGGCATTGATGTGGATGAAGACCTCGCCCGTGCGCACCCCTACCGTGGCGAAGGGCTGCATCTGGAAATGCAGGAAGACCCTTGTGATTACCAAAATGGCAACTATTTCCAAGGCGGTGCACCTGCGACCTCACTGTAACTCGCCAAAGTGAAAACAGCGTGATA
This sequence comes from Lentibacter sp. XHP0401, assembly GCF_025751535.1. GTDB lineage: Bacteria > Pseudomonadota > Alphaproteobacteria > Rhodobacterales > Rhodobacteraceae > Lentibacter. The sequence continues at coordinate 78,606 of NZ_JAOWLC010000013.1, forward strand.
CATAGAAATAAACCTATGTGAGAGACAAATGCTGCAAGAAAGCCCCCCTCCAGCATCCGAAATGGCGCAAAACGCCTCGGATGCGGCCTCATATCTCAAAACACTGGCCCATGAGGGCCGGCTGATGATCCTGTGTCACTTGGGGTCTGGCGAAAAGTCTGTTGGTGAATTGGAACAACTCCTAGATCTGCGCCAAGCCGCCGTCAGCCAAATGCTCGCCCGCCTGCGCGATGACGGGCTGGTGACAACGCGCCGCGAAGGCAAAACCATCTTTTACGCCCTCGCCGACGACAAAACAGCCGAAGTCATCTCGATGCTCTACCGCCTCTTCTGCGCGCCCAGCGGGGCAACCTGTCGGTAAGACAAAAATAGAAAAATGGCGAGCCGTGGAGGACTCGAACCCCCGACCTGAGAATTAGAAGTTCCCTGCTCTAATCCAGCTGAGCTAACGGCCCGCACTTTGTGTTGAGGGTATCGGCCAAATCCCCCAACGTTGTCAACTTGCTAAACAGGCAGAACACCTACCTGTCAAAAATATCTTATTCAAATTAGATAGCTGCATATGCCCATTGTAGCGGTCAGGCACCGACACCGAGATTATCAATCTCCAAAGCATAAATTCTTGTGCCGCGCTTTACACTACATACTGCGGCAGGCGGCTTGCGGTCGTGCAAAAAGAGCAGAAATGATCATGTAGCTTCACCACGAAACAGGAAGCAGCGCCTGCAAACACCTTGCCGCTTGCGGCAACTATTCAGCCAGGGCCTCAGCCACCGCGATATCCGCCATTTCTAAGACAGCTTCGCGGGAGGATGCCACCGCAATGAAGCGGCCGTTGTGGCAAAACTTCGCCCCCGCAACGCCGCTCGCGGCTTCCAGCGCGTCATCGGTTAACCCCGCCCAAGCCACAGGGAGATCAGCGCGATTGTCGAATGTGTCATCACCCGTTCGGATTGTCGTAAGCGCCCAATCCGTGCCGCGCGGGTGGACCACAAACAGAAGATGGTCAGCACCTGCCTTTTGCACGCCCGCGCGAAACGGCATGCCCATGGGAAGCTCAAGCACCCGCTCCTCGCCGGCCGCTTCAATGGCCGCCAAAACCATCGTCTCGGCGCGGTATTTCGCGGCTTTGCGCTTGACCTGCGCCTCCACAAAAGCCCGCGCTATGGGGAGGGCCGCCATAAATGCGCGATCATCGGCCCTGTCAGTGCGGTCATCAAACGCGGGTTTCAGGCTCTCCAGCAAAACCGGCAAGGTCAGCCCGGCAAACAGCGGCCCCGCCTCGGAGGCATTGACAGCGCCATTGTCGAGCAGATCAACGGGCAGAACAAAGTCACGATCAAACGCACTATGGATCGCTTCGATATCATGCTCAGGCACATCCATCGCGCGCAGGTAATCACGGCCATACTGCGCCCAGACCAACCCAAAGGAGCTAAAAGGCTGACCATCGCTCCGCAGCGGGTTGGGCCGTTGGTGATGATCAAAAATCTGTGCTTCCGCATCAAACTGGCCACCGACATCATAGATGATCCGATCCTGTGCAGGCATAATCCACGCCTTATCACGACTGCGGATGAGCTTAGCCTCCGGGAACAGTCGCGTCAGGATGACCGAAGACAGAATCTCATCGGCATGAAATCCGCCGGAATGGGTGACGAGGTGGGTGATGGTCATAAAAGATGGGCTCCAGCCGGGCTTGAAACGAATTGGGCGACCAGAAAGGCCGCCCGTCGGTAAATGCGATCTCGGTTTTGCGTGAGCGTTAGAGGCGATCTGATCGCTGCGCCAGGTAAGTCAGCAAGCGGCAACATACGGGAACCTGATCAGATTCGCAGGATCTTTGCCCCGATTCACACAGCTGTAAAACGGAGTTAAGTTGTCTCGAAGGGCTTTGCTTTTATTTAATATAATCAATTACTTAAATGGACCCCAAATAAAAGCGGGAGTTAAGTTTACGCGAAAATGGGGGCAAGATAACGCTAAGACGAGAGCGAAATAATAAAAAGGCCCGCAGAAGCGGGCTCACATTCAGGTATTTTTAGAAAGATCAGGTCTACGACTTCATCTCGATAATAGCATTCACATCGACATATATTGCCCTAACACCTGTTTTTTCAGGATGGCGAAAAGACGGGATCCGACCCTCTAAGATATCAACGAAAATATCCTTAAAGGGTCCTGCCCCGCGCTGGCAGGCATAAGAAATCGAGTGAAATTTCGCACCTGCGTTGGCGGCAAGCTCCGGAAGCGCACCCAACTTTGCGAGAATACCGTCGAGGTGCTGCCGAGCAAAGACGACCTGACGGACTGAACCGCGACTAGTTCTGGGGATGAGCGGCTTCACGACGCCTGCACTATAAAGAGTTTCAACCTGACGTTTGGTGGCCCCAAGGTATTCGGGAACGTCCTGGAGCGGCACTGCAGTTTTGAAGGCTTCAATCAGCGGAAGGATCTTCGCAGCCTCAAATATCATATTGCCGCTTTCTACATCAGTTGCTGACGAGGGAATCTGGCCAAGCCTCTTGAGGAGCCGCGCGAGACGGAGGCGACGGATACCGACTTCGACAGACAAACTATAGATCGTATGGAAACGCCGTTCTGTAATCTTGACCCCAAGGACGATAGCACCCTGCTCCACGGCAGAGTGTTTCACGATATGATCGCGCAGAAGGTCCTTGATTGGTCCCGGATCAATCGCATTGCTCCGACGATCGAGCCAGTCGAACAGCGAACCATAGTAAGCCAGAGGGCCGGCCTGAACGGCCATCGCAGACGAAGCCTGGCGAATGGAGTTCAGGGCTTCCTCGATCGCCAGCGGACCTTCCCGATAGATAGAGAATCCTATGTCTGTGGCCTCCTCGGTCTGTGCGGGGTTCAGTTTTGTAACGGCGACTTTATGTCCGTGCTCGAGGATTGCACCAAGCATTTCTGACGCTCCAAGAATCTGTTCAGTGGTCTGGCCGTCCAACCAAGGGGCATTGCCGCAGCGGTCACCATCCAACCGACTGCGGAGCCAACACAGATATTCTGGCGTCTCGGCACAAGCCTCACGAGGCATGGCCAACGGCGATACTCCAAGTGCGATCCGCAAATTGGTGGCATTCGCAACCGGAGCATTCTCCAGCCAGAGTGAATGCCGATCGCACCTGCTGACATGCCGGAACCCCCACAGCAGGCGAAAACGGCGTTCATCCATAGGTCCATCTTCGGCGAGACAGGTGGGGCAATATCAGGATGCACGCGCTGAGAGAAACGCTTTAGAGCTATCTTCACCACGAAAGGATGCACACCTCTGAAACACCCGGATTGCGGTGCGTTGCACCTCGTCAAAGGCATGCCCCGTAGCCTCAGCCAATATCGCGACCGCATCCGGCCGACCCGAGATAAAGTGCTCTTTGTGAATACCCCAGTCTTTGAGAAGACGCTCCATACCGCGACCGGTATGCATCCGCGACAGCCGATCGGTATAGGACAGCAGCGTCTCTTCTGGGTCGATGGGAAGTTGCGGCCAAAGGGGCATCACAGTTCCCAGCCGATGGCTTTTAACTCCCTCTTGACCGAGCTCCAGTCATCGAGATGAAAGGGAGTCAAAGCGGCGTCACCATTGATCTTCCTGAACACTTGCTCCGCATACTCAAGAGAAAGTGCGGCATGTTTCCGGCGCACAGCGTCCCGAAGGATTTCCTTGCTCAGTTCCACACTGCGGCCAATCTGGCCGTGTGCCGCATAAAGAATGCGCTCCGCGAAAGCATCCTCCGCCTGGACCATAACACCAAGGTCTTCGGCAAACTTCATGAAATTCTTACCAAAAAGATCGGCCGGGCGGCTGTCAGGGCGGATATTAGGCAGGTGAAACTCCCGAAAACGACGGTAGGTCTCGGCGGACGACTCCTTCAGGATGTCATCGCGCAGGCTCGGAACTCCTGCGATGATCAGCGCGACGCCCGGGTCGGACTGCATGATGTGCTTCAATGACTGAATAGCCGCGAGCACATCGCGACCCTGCCCGGCCCGAAGGATGTGGTGACATTCATCAATCACGACTGCCTTAATGCCAACGACACCAAAACGATGCCGCGCCATCTCCCAAGCATCTGCCGCGCGCAACTTAGAGTCCAGCTTCTCATACCCCGTCCGCTCAAGGATGATTTCGGCGAGTTTCTTAACCGTCGCCTCAGGCGGCACAGTGATGTAGAGGGTGTTACCCCCCTCTTCCCTCTTGAACTCGGTCAGCACAGGGCTCTTACGCAAGGTGCGTTCGAGCAGCGCCGTCTTCCCATTCCCAGACCCACCCAGCACCATCAGCCCCTTAGTTTCACCTGTAAGAGGATCACGACGGGGCTGGGCCGTCATCTGACCTTCGTCATCTACATCAAACAGGTCATACAGATAGTCGCTCAATGTCTCGTCCTGGCCAAACCGCAAGTAGCGCTGAGCCAACCAGTCGAGCTTCTCGGAGATCGTGACGGGGAAAATTGGGGACGTATCGTTCATGATTTACTCCATTGAATCTTCATCGGAAATTTCTACGCCAATCACATAGCCATCGGAAGAAGTGATGGTTTCGGGGTCAAGGGAAGCGCGACTGACCTCGGGCTCAGGCTCCCCCTCCAGCAGTTCTCGGTATTCCCCAGCCGCATGGCGCCGCTCTGCGGTATCGACAAAGCGCGAGAACTTCACGCACTCGTTGTCGAGCTCGTCGGGGGTTCTCGGTAAAGTAATCAACCCCGCCAAACGTTTCAGTCGGTAGGACTCGTCATTGATATCAATAATGAAGTTTCTGCGCGCACGGCCTTCCTCTTCATCCTCATCCGGCCTCTCTGAGAGCCATACCCGCAGATCGGTATCGGTTTTGCCAATCCACCTCGGGTCAGCTGCCGTAGCCGTCGTCCAGGAGCCGTCTTCTGTCATGATGCTAATAGCGCCAATATCGCCGTCCCATCGGAGAACTTCGACATGCTTGGTATTGGTTTTGTATCTCTTTTTGATGACTTCATCTGTCTGATAATAAATGTGGTCAACCAGCAGGCCTTTAGGACCAAGCTTTCGGCGTTTATGGACCCCGAAGGCCGAGCGCATTTCGTCACTTGATAACGAGCGTGGCTCGCTTACTTTTGTCGCTTTGGCCCATGCCTGCGCTGGAGACATCCTGAGGGCAGCATGAGTGCGCGTGTGATACGCATCCACGGTCCAGCGAACGAGCCAGCCCAGGAAGGCCTCCAGCGTCAGAGTTGCACGCTTTGCGGCATCGTTCTCACCCCGCTCAACCACATTGCTGAATGCACGCCCGGAGAACCGCAGCAGGAGGTCTTCGTGGACCGTCCTGAAGACGCGCTCAATGAAAGGCTTCAGCCACGGCTTGCCTGCAGGAGCACCAAGGTTGGTAATCCCAAGTGAGGCCAAGATATCGTATGCGTCATCAGTGATGTAAGCTGGCCCGCGATCGAATACGATTGCTTCCGGGGCACCAGCCATGGGCCAGCCGAATTTTGCACCTGCAGCATCGGCGATTGGGGACTTATCCATGTAAATCATTTCAAGCGTCTGCGCGAGTGGGCTTTCAACGGCCTGAGGCACGATCTGAAGGGCAAGAAAGCACCGAGTATGGACATCGATAGCCGCCGAAAGCGTGACACGGTGGGCGGAACCGTCCAACCCTATCAGCAGCTTAAGGGACTCCGGAAGATGATCGAAAAGGCCTGTTCTCTCCATAAGCACGAACAGGTCAACTGTATATTCATCAATCTCAACGCGCTCAAGCGCCCGGTGTGTCTCAATCCCCAGCCCAAGGGCGTGCATATCCTTGTAAGCCTTGTCCCAACCATGCTTGCGAATGGCGTGGTCAAGTGGAGCACTTTCTTTGATCAGATCCCTAATGTAGTCATACCCAGGCCTCTTGAGTTTCGGCTTAGGCACCGGCAACCTCTCACGACGGTCGTTCTCAGCGTCAATTAATGCCTGAACACTCTCGACACACGATTTAATCGTGACACGCTCCTGATCAAAAACTTTACCAAGGGCTTCTGAAACGAATGTTTTGACCTCGCTGTCGTAATATGGAGACTTCCCGCAATTACCGTATTTGTCATACAGGGCCTTGGTCCCAACTTCACGCCACCGCCGATGCCTCCCCCACAGGGCCTGACCGCATTTGAACCCATGATGAAACTCTACCAGCCGCTCGCGTTCAGCCCGTGATAGCTTGACTTTTGCACCGCCTCGCCTTGTCCCCTTGATTGATTGCTCAGCAAGGTAATTCTCATACCTCGACTTTCCATTTTTTACGATTTTGGGAAGCTTGGCTTGGAAATCATCCCGGGTGGGCTTCAATTCCCCATTCTCCAACATCTCTTGGATGGCCAATGCGTATTGCTTCCGAAATCTTTGCCGCGCGACTTCCGCTGAAGACCGCTTGCCGAGTCTAACACCATTCGGGTCAACAGGCTTCGCCAGTGGCCGCTTAAGAAGCTTAAGTTTGCCCATGTTATTTTCGGTAACGATCGCCTCGTATGAAATAACGCCGGCTTCGCTTTCATGGCATTCGCCTGTATCAGGGTCTGCCCACTCTTCCCAAAATACGAAATATCCCTCGGGGCGAAGTTCCAATACACGCCCCTTGCGGATGCCTATCTGGAATTCACAGTCTTTCTCCAGCAGGATCTTGACGCGTTTATTGGAAGGGGAGGCCATTACGCAGCTACCCTACTTTCGATCAAGGTCTCGCCTACGATCCTTTCCGGGGTCAACAGGCTCGCCTGGCCATAACGGATTGCTCGCGCGACGCTGAAAAACCCACGCCCGCCGATTTCCATTTCGGTCAAAAAATCAATAACGCTGATGGGGGCGGAAACCTTCCTCAAGCCATCGAGCACAGCTTCGTCCACTTCTGGTTCAGGATCGCGAGCCGCATGGAAAAGCTTGGAATTGTGAAGCTGCACAGGATGAATGTTGCGCTCAGTGATCGTTTTGACGTCATCACAAATATTGCCAATAGCCGCCTGACTTACCCTTTCCATCAACGCCTGATAAATGGCGGTATTCGCGATCCTTTCGGGCTTCACTGAAATACAGATCCGCCGCCCGCTTTTCTGGGTAAACCTGAAATCGAAGAATTGTTTACTCGGTTTTCCATTTGGCAGCGTGAAAGGCTGGGCAGCCAACTGCTCTTCAAGGTCCAAGAAATCCGAACGGTAGATCAGGCATAGTGCTGCATGGTATTCCAGAAGGCTGGCGAACCCCAGACGCTGAAGCTGATCGCCCCTATTGAATACCAGTTCGCCTACGAAATGCGCCTTCGAGGATTTTGGGATCGGGCGCACCGCACGACTTTTGGCCGGCGTCTTCCTGAGATGTTGCTTCGTGTCTTTCATTAGCAGCTTTATCCATACGGCTAGACATGACTTCTCCATTCTCGGCTTTACGCAAGCCGAGTTAGGATGGGGTGTTTCTGTTTGAGAATGCCAGTCTAGGCTGACTGACGGGGTTATAGAGGCGCACCCTTTGGTTAGTGCGCGTTTTCGTCGTTTGCCTTACTCCTGTGTCTTCACGATTGGCACGCACGAACATTCAGAACCTGCGTGAAACCCATGGGTTTCATGGGACGCGTTAGTTTCACACGTTAAGTGAAGAGTCAAATTTATTATTAATTTCAGATACTTATGCGAAAAAATCTTTGATATTACTTTTCCACAACTACATCGCTTCTCCTTTTTCTTCGTTCTATAAATGCACGAACCGCATCGGCGGCTCTTTAAACATGCGATTATTGATCGTCAGGAGCCCAGTTATCGCTCCGGCGACGATTACAATATAGAACATATGGGAGCGTGCAGATAGTCAACGAGGGCAGGTTTATGGGGACAACCTATATACTTTACTCAACAGATGCGCGGTTCTGTTTTTCAGCCTCAAATCTCTCGTTTACTCGTTCAGTTTGAACTTGAAACAACCACTTTAGGTGGTCAGTAGAGTTCGGAATGACATGATCCGGCAGATTTACCTTCTCGGTGCAAACCAGACTGCGAAAAAAGCCGGGGCCACCATCTCTCATGTCGTTCAACAACCGGTGACGGGCCTTGAACCCAGACCTGTAGGAAACACCTAGAAATTTGGCAAAAGTCTGCACCGTCATATTCCAGCCAATCGGGGAAGAATACTGGTCTTCGATGATCCGTTCGGCCCCTCGCAGCCACCACAGCAGGGAAATGCGAGTTCCATGCAAAGGAGTGCCGGACGTTAACGAGAATTGCTTTCTGCAGCGCCGGCACGCAAATTCATCTCTTTTTTGAATCTGCTTCACGTCAGCCCCTGAACATCGCGGGCACTGTGGACCGTCAGGCCAACGCACTTCCGACAACCGTGCTCGGCTCCCTTCCTCTGTTGGGTATCGCTTTTTTATACCTTCAGGAGGCAACATCAGGGCAAGTGTGCCCCAGTAGATCTTGTCCTTCTCCACGTTGGTCAGCTTGCGAGACATATGTTTTTACCCAAGACCCTATGACGCTCAAACGCCAGCGCCAACTCTTACGATCGTTTATGAGTGGTTAGACAGGTCATTTGCAATCGGCCTTACCGGCATACATGCGGTTTCTAAAATTTAGGCTGGCAAATAGTCAACGATGACTGCGGAGTAGATCTCCCTCACTTGCACTCGGTTATTCGCCGCTTTCAACCCTTTCGGGACCTCGCTCACTTTCCTTAAACAAGTGAGCCGTTCAATGGCGCGGCTTGCAGACTGCATCGTTCAAGTGGGTTTGCGTCTCAGCTATTACGACACCGATTGAAACAGTCTAGCCCTATGCCTAAGGTAGCGGAAGTAAATGAGGCACAGCACATGATTACCGGCACCGTTCGCACGCAAATCGACCAAATCTGGAACGCGTTTTGGTCGGGTGGTGTCTCTAACCCTCTGTCCGTCATTGAGCAGCTTACATTTCTGCTCTTCATCAAGCGGCTGGATGATCTTCATACTGTCGAAGAGCGTAAATCCGAAGACCTCGGCATCCCGATGCAGCGCAACATCTTTCCCGAAGGCGCGGATGATAAGGGCGAGCCATACGACAATCTGCGCTGGTCCCGTTTCAAGAACTTCGAGGCGCGCGAGATGATGCGCATCGTGGATGAGCACGTCTTTCCCTTCCTGCGTCAGATGGGTGAGGAAGGTTCCTCCTACGGCACCCACATGAAAGACGCGCGGCTTGGCTTTTCCAATCCCAACCTGTTGGCCAAGGTCGTGCAGATGCTCGACGACATCCCGATGGATGATCGCGACACCAAGGGCGACGTGTTCGAATACATGCTGGGCAAGATCGCCAGCGCGGGCCAGAACGGTCAGTTTCGCACGCCACGCCATATCATCAAGCTGATGGTCAACCTCATGGCGCCAACCCCCCAGGATACCATCTGCGATCCGGCAGCGGGCACCTGCGGTTTCCTTGTGTCGGCGGGCGAATACCTGCGCGACCATCACCCCAAAATGCTGCGCGACAAAGACCAGCGCAAACATTTCCACAACGACATGTTCCACGGCTTTGACTTCGACAGCACCATGCTGCGGATCGGCGCGATGAACATGACGCTGCACGGCGTGGATAATCCCGACATCGCCTACCGCGACAGCCTTGCCGAGGAACATGGCGCGGACGAAGGGCGCTATTCCCTGATCCTTGCCAACCCGCCCTTTGCCGGATCGCTGGATTATGACACCACGTCCAAAGACCTGCTGAAGATCGTCAAAACCAAAAAGACCGAACTGCTGTTCATGGCGCTGTTCCTGCGCCTGATGCGCACGGGTGGGCGCGCGGCGGTGGTTGTGCCGGACGGGGTGCTGTTCGGCTCCTCCAAGGCGCACAAAGACATCCGCAAAATGCTGGTCGAGGATCACAAGCTGGACGCGATCATCAAAATGCCTTCGGGCGTGTTCCGCCCCTATGCCGGTGTGTCCTGCGCCATCGTGGTGTTCACCAAGACGGGTGTGGGCGGCACGGAGGACGTGTGGTTCTACGACATGACCGCCGACGGGATGAGCCTTGATGACAAGCGCACGCCGCTGCTGGACGACGCCAAGCTTGGCCCCGTGCCGGAGGTTGCACTGTCCGAAGACGAGCACGCCAAGAACAACCTGCCCGATATCCTGACCCGCTGGCAGGCGCTGGAGGGGGAGGCCGACCGCCCCCGCACCGCGCAAAGCTTTATGGTGCCCGCGTCCGAGATTATCGCCACCGGATCATGGGACCTGTCCCTGAACCGCTACAAAGAGATCGAGCACGAAGAGGTCGAGCACCAATCCCCCGCCGAGATCATCGCGGAGCTGCGCGCGCTGGAAGCAGAGATCGCCGAGGGGTTGGATCGGTTGGAGGGGATGTTGGGATGAGTTGGCCCCTTGTCGAATTACAAAGTTTCTGCCGCACGGGAAGCGGAACAACACCATCAAGGAAGAATGCAGAGTTCTATGAGGGCACGATCCCTTGGGTCAAATCTGGCGAATTACGCGAAACAGAAATTTGCTCAACGGCGGAACATGTTTCTGCTGAGGCCCTTGAGAAAACACCTTTGAAACTTGTTCCGAAAGGCGCGCTATTGGTTGCGATGTATGGTGCCACAGTAGGCCGTGTAGGCTTACTTGGCATTGAGGCAACTACTAACCAAGCGGTATGCCATGTGGTCCCAGACCCGTCCAAAGCTGATACTGGATACATGTTTCACTTACTGCAGGCCAAAGCTGCTGAACTCGTGGCACGTGGTGTCGGTGGTGCGCAACCAAACATTAGCCAAGGCATAATAAAGTCACTCAAAATCCCCGTCCCGCCGCTGGAGGAGCAGAAGCGGATTGCGGGGATATTGGATCAGGCGGACGCGCTCCGCCGCCTCCGCACCCGCGCCCTCGACAAACTCAACACCCTCGGACAGGCGATCTTTCATGAGATGTTTGGGGATGTGGTGCGAAACTCCAAAGGTTGGGCTGACAAAGATTATTTGGAAAGTATCGCAGACATCGCTTCAGGAATTACAAAGGGCCGCAAAACTGGCGATGCACCGTTGCGCACTGTGCCATACATGGCAGTGTCAAACGTTCAAGACCAGCGCCTCAAGATGGACGTTGTCAAAGAAATTGAAGCGACAGAGGCCGAAATTGCCAGATATCTACTCAAGCAAGGCGACCTGCTTTTAACTGAGGGTGGCGACCCCGATAAATTGGGGCGCGGATGCCTCTGGAGTGGAGAGCTTCCCGAGTGCATCCATCAGAACCATGTATTCCGCGTTCGTATCAGTGATGAGCGCGTCAAACCAATTTTCTTACAGTGGCTCGTCGGGAGCCAGCGAGGGAAGCGATACTTTCTAAGCGTTGCAAAGCAAACCACAGGTATCGCATCAATAAATAAAACCCAGTTAAAGAAGTTTCCGCTTCTGTTGCCTCCTTTGGACCAGCAAAAAGAATTCGAATCTCGCATTTCGGTATTGGCCAAATCGTTGGGCCAGCAAGTTTCCGCAGCGAAGAAAGAGAAATCCCTCTTTGCCGCGCTCCAACACCGCGCATTTCGCGGGGAGCTTTGACCACAGCTCACTCAAAGGTTGAGAAAACCAACACTCCGCTCTAACCTCCTGAAATTCAGGAATTCACAAATCCAATTGCCCGTTATCAGGCTTCGGCCACCCAAATTTGTAAAGTGTCGCCATGAAAGCCACCCACGCCCATCTTTTGAAGTTCATCAATAGCGCCACGCAGTTCGTGATCCCGATTTATCAGCGCACCTACTCATGGACCGAAAAAGAATGTCAGCAACTTTGGGGCGATATCCGCAAGGCCGGCAACACCGATCATATCCCCGTGCATTTCCTTGGCTCGGTTGTCTATATTGAGGAAAGCCTGTCCAACGCGTCAAGCAGGGCCCCGTTGCTTGTCATTGACGGCCAACAGCGTCTGACATCAGTGACCCTTCTTTTGGCGGCCCTCGCGCGCAAGGTTGGCGACGATGAACCTTTCGACGGGTTTTCCTTCAAAAAAATCCGCAACCGCTATCTGCTTGACCCTGATGAAACAGGTGAACGTCAATTCAAGCTTCTGCTATCCCAGACAGATCGCGAAACGCTTAATGCGCTTGTGCAGGGCAACGCATTGCCAGACCTAAAATCCAGGCGGCTGTCGGAGAATTTTGATCTCTTTTGCCGTTGGCTCGATCAGGATAAAGGTGCCGTTGCAGAGATCTGCGCGGGTTTGGCAAAGTTGATGATCGTCGATGTCGCGTTGAGCCGTGATCACGACAATCCGCAGCTGATTTTTGAAAGCATGAACTCGACCGGTAAAAAGCTGTCACAGGCCGATCTGATCCGTAATTTCGTGCTGATGGGACTGGAGCCTGACCTTCAAACGCGCCTTTACGAGCAGTATTGGCGCCGTATGGAAGAAGGGTTCGGCCAATCGGCCTATGCCTCGCACTTTGACGGCTTCATGAGGCATTATCTCACTGTCGTAACAGGATCGATCCCGCGTCTGGATGACGTGTATGAAGCCTACAAGCTTTACGCACATGAACAACTTGCGCACGCGCGCGACATCGAGGATCTAGTTCGGGAAGTGTGGGAATTTTCCAGTTGTTTTCGTGCGTTGGCATTGGGGCAAGAGAAGAACCCGCAGCTTGCAATGGGGTTCAATGATCTGCGCGAGTTAAAGGTAGACGTCGCGTATCCATTCCTGCTCGAAGTTTACAGAGATTTCGAAGCTGGCCTGCTGAATGCTGATGAGTTCCTCGAGATCGTTCGATTGGTCGAATCCTATGTGTTCCGGCGCGCAATCTGTGCTGTCCCCACCAATTCAATGAACAAGACATTCGCGACTTTCGGACGGTCGCTAAAGAAAGATCGATATCTTGAGAGCGTGAAGGCACATTTCCTTACTATGAAGTCCTATCGCCGTTTCCCCGTCGATGATGAGTTTATCGCCCGCATGCAAGACCGCGACCTCTACAACTTTAGAAGCCGCGCCTACTGGTTGCGGAGGTTTGAGAACTTCGGGCGCAAAGAGCGCGTCCATATTGATGACTACACCATCGAACACATCATGCCACAGAATGAAATCCTGCCAAAGCCATGGCGTGACGCCCTTGGCGACGATTGGTCCGAAATCCAGGCAAAGTGGCTGCACACTCTCGGAAACCTGACCTTAACTGCTTATAATTCTGAATACAGCGATAAGAGTTTCGATCAAAAGCGGGACATGGAAGGCGGGTTCAAGGAAAGCCCGTTGCGTGTAAGTCGAGGCCTCGCCCAGTTGGAAAAGTGGGACGAGAACGCCATCAAAGCCAGAGCGAATACAATGGCGAAGCACGCAGCCGAAATTTGGTCGAGGCCTCAATTGGCTGCGTCAGTATTGTCGACTTATCAAGAGCCAACTTCGACAGCTGCTGAATACTCTATTGATGACCACCCCCACCTTTTGAATGGCGAAATGAGTAGTTTGTTTGCCGAATTCAGCAGAGAAGTTAAAGCTCTCGACCCTTGTGTGTCCGAGCAGTTCTTGAAGCTCTATGTTGCGTTCAAAGCAGAAACAAATTTCGTGGATGTGATACCTCAGGTGAAGGCGCTCTTGGTTTCGCTTAAGATTGATATTGAAGAGCTATCTGACCCTAGGAAACTTGCTGTTGATGTCCGTGACCGTGGGCGTTGGGGGAATGGCAATACTGAAGTGAAGTTTAGTGATCGAGACGATCTTCCATACGTCATTGGGTTGGTCCGACAGGCTCTCGACTTACAGTTGGGCTCGGAAGTCACTACATGACCCAATTCGCATTTCTCTCCTCCGATTTCCCCGACCTCAAGCAACACGCCGAAAAGGCCGAAAAGTTGGCCCTGTCCGACCCGCGCGGCGCGTGTTTCTGGGCGCGCCTCACGTTGGAAACGGCGCTGAAATGGCTTTATCGTCGTGATCCGGTGTTGCGGAATCCTTACGATCAGAATCTGGCCGCCCTGATCGCGGAACCCAGCCTTGAGGCGCTGACCGGCCCCGCCATCGCCACCAAGGCAAAATACATCAAGGATCAGGGCAACCGCGCCGCCCATGACAGTGGCAAGCCCCTGACCCCGCAGGATGCGGCCTCAACCGTGCGCGAGCTGTTCCACGTCTGCTACTGGATCGCCCGCACTTATGCGACGGGGGCGAAACCTGATCCGGCGCTGACTTTTGACATCGCCAAGCTGGAAAAGTCCCTCACCATCTCGGCCAGCACGGTTGCGCAGATCCAAAAGATCGAGGGCGACGTCAAAGCGGCCAACAAACGCGCAGAAGATGCCGAGGAGGCGCGCAAAACCTCTGAGGATGGCCGCAAGGCGCTCGAGGAAGAGCTATCCCGCCTGCGCACCGAAGTCGCCGAGGCCCGCCGCGCCAACCAAGCCGTTCCGGACGACCACGATTACGACGAAGCCACCACACGCGACGCATTCATCGACCTGTTGCTTAACGAGGCAGGTTGGCCTTTGGATCAACCCCGTGACCGTGAATATCCGGTATCCGGAATGCCAAACCAGAAAGGCACCGGTTTTGTCGATTATGTGCTTTGGGGCGATGACGGCAAACCCCTGGCCGTGATTGAGGCCAAACGCACCAAGAAAGACAGCCGCACAGGGCAGCAACAGGCAAAACTCTACGCCGACTGCCTTGAGAAACAGTTCGGGCGCCGCCCCGTCATGTTCACCACCAACGGGTATGAGCATTGGCTCTGGGATGACGCGCAATATCCCCCGCGTTCCGTGTCGGGGTTCCTAAAGAAAGACGAGCTACAGCTGCTGCACCAACGTCGTGGCAATGTGAAACGCCTTGGAGATGTCGAGATCGACCAAGACATCGCAGGCCGTTTCTATCAACAGCGGGCCATCCGTCGCGTGGGCGAAGCGTTCGAGAAACACGCACAGCGTAAAGCATTGTTAGTCATGGCGACAGGCAGCGGCAAAACCCGCACTGTGATCGCGCTGATCGATCAGCTGATGCGCGCCAACCGCGTCAAGCGCGTGCTGTTCCTCGCCGACCGGATCGCATTGGTGAAACAGGCGCACGGTGCATTCAAGGCACATTTGGGTGCGACACCGAGCGCCAACCTGCTCGAGCGCCACGACCCCAAAAAGAATGACCACTCCGGCGCACGCGTTTGCTTGTCGACCTACCCCACGATGATGGGCCTCATTGAGCAGATGAAGGGCGGCGAAAAGCGGTTCGGCTCGGGTCACTTTGACATGATCGTCATTGATGAGGCACACCGATCCGTTTACCGGAAATACCGCGCCATTTTTGAATATTTTGACAGTCTACTGGTCGGTCTAACCGCCACCCCGCGCGACGAAATCGATAAAGATACCTATTCGCTCTTTGGTCTCGAAAAAGGTGTTCCGACGGACTCCTATGACCTCGACGATGCCGTAAGTGACGGTTTCCTCGTGCCGCCAAAGACTATCTCGGTGCCGCTAAAGTTCCAGCGTGACGGCATCGACTATAATCAGCTGACGGACGAAGAAAAGGAAGAATGGGACGCAATCGAGTGGGACGAGGAGGGCAACGTTCCCGACCGTGTGGAGAGTGCCGAGCTGAATAAATGGCTGTTCAACATCAATACCGTGGACAAGGTCCTGGAACACTTAATGCGCAACGGCGTCAAAGTTGCGGGTGGGGATCGCCTTGGCAAGACAATCATATTCGCGAAAGGCAACAAGCACGCCCAATTCATTGTCGACAGGTTCGATGCAAACTATCCCCACTATAAAGGGCAATTCGCCAAGCTTATTGATTACAGTGTCAGCTATACCCAATCCCTGATTGATGACTTTTCCGAAAAAGAAAAAGCACCACATATCGCGGTGTCGGTAGACATGCTCGACACGGGCATCGACGTGCCTGAAGTGGTGAACTTGGTATTCTTCAAGATCGTCCGCTCAAAAACCAAATTCTGGCAAATGGTTGGTAGAGGCACACGTTTGTGCCCGGATTTATTCGGCCCGGGTGAGGACAAGAGCGAGTTCGTGATCTTCGATTTTTGCCAGAACCTCGAGTTCTTTAGCGAAAACCCCAACGTGACCGATGGCGCGGGAACCAAACCGATCGGTGAACGCCTGTTTGTAACGCGCGTAGAGCTGATCGAAGCGGCACAAGAGCACGAGGAGCCACATGATGAGTTCGTAGCCGCCATCAAATTGCGCCTTCAAAACGAAGTGAGCGGCATGCCTATCGAGAACTTTATCGTGAGGGCTAAACGCCGGAGCGTTGAAAGGTTCCAGAAACCCGATGGCTGGTCAGAACTTGACCTTGAGGCCCGGCTCGCGCTTGTTGAAGATGTTGCCGGCCTTCCATCGGCTTTTGATGATGGCGGACTACCAGCTAAGCAGTTTGACCTTCTTTGCTTAAACGCACAGCTCCAGCTACTTAAAAATGAGAGTGGGTTTAGCCGTCTGCAACAGCGCATTATTCAGTTTGCGTCCGCGCTGGAGGAATTATCCAATGTGCCATTGGTGGCGACGGAATTGGAACTGATCCTGGAGATCCAGACAGATGCCTATTGGGATGATGTCACCGTTGAAATGCTCGAAACTATCAGGCGCCGACTGCGTGATCTTGCGGAGCTGATCCAGCCAAAGGAACGGAAGATCGTGATCACCGATTTTGAGGATGAAATCGGAACGGGAGAAGACGTCACGATGCCCGCTATCGGGGACGGCGTGGACAAGGCGCGCTTCAAAATGAAAGTTCGCCGGTTTGTAGATGAGCACCGCAATCACATCACGCTAAATAAAGTCAGACTTGGTGAGCAATTGACCAAGCAGGATCTGGAGGAATTGGGCCGGATACTGATCAATGAGGGCGTTGCTGACGATACGGCTTTGGAGGATCTTGCGATGGACGGAGGGCTGGGTCGCTTCCTAAGATCGCTGACTGGGTTGGATCGGGCTGCAGCGAAGGGGGCCTTTAGCGACTTCACCACACAACACCAGCTCAACGCCGATCAAACCGAGTTTCTTGATCTGATAATCGATAGCTTAACCGAGAGTGGCATCATTGAACCCCAAACTTTCTATGAAAGCCCATTTACCGACTTAGATGACATGGGGATCGCTGGGATTTTTGACCGAGAGCAAGCCAAAACGATTATCGGCATAGTCAGAACACTGAATGATGCCGCGGCAGCGTGAAAGACGAAGTGTTGCGATTGTGGCTTTAGGCCCCAGACACTCCCGGCGGTGAATTCGCAGTGTGAATGCATCATGGAACTGAAATGCGGTCTATGGCAGCATGCTGATATGATCGAATTCCGCACTCTCGCCGATGACCATCCCGACCTCGCGCATTCTCCGATGCTTCGAGGCGCTCTCCTGACCCTGCAGTATGCGCAGAAACACGGCTCAATTGGCTTGACTAATACCAAGGCCTTCAAGCGCATCTTCGTTCATTGGGCCGTCGAGAATTTCGACTGGCCGGGGAAAAGTGCAGAAGAGATGTTCCGCTACAACAAGGTGATCAATGAATATGATTTTCCCCCGCTCGAGGTTTTGCATTTCCTGCTGATTTCCCTGCGTTTGGGACGTCATTTCAAGGGTGAGTTTCGGCTGACCAAGCGTGGCGCCGAGTTGACGCAAGCACCTGGCCGCTTGTTCGCCGAGTTGATTCCGCACTTTGTGCTCTGGATCGATCACGCTTCCTATGCACGCTTTGACGGCCGCCCCTTAGGAAAATGGGACGTCTGGATGAACGTGATTAACGTAGAGGCCGATCATGGCACGACCGAGGCTGCCTTGTTCGAAACCTTCTACGGTGAGCCAAAAGATTGGCATACCGAGGGGTGGCGAGAGATGGCAGCGTTTTCATCGTGCGTGCTGCGGCCGCTCGAATGGGCGGGATTGCTGATCGAGACTCGCGAAGACGGCGCCGGCAAGCAAGTGTCTCATGTGTTCAAGACCCCGCTCTGGCGCAGCGCGCTTAACCTTGACACAGATGACATGCTGCGTCCGATGTTCGTTCAGTGAGATGTTTCTACTGCTCCCCAAAACGCGACGCGGCTCGCTTATGACGGCCCAAACCGGGCCTTTCTAATGTCTTCAATCGCTGCGGTGCATCTTCATCGGAACAGACGTTCATTGTTGGCCCAGTTAAAGGTCATCAATAGAAGAGAAGAGCCTCAGGGCTAGTGCCACCCTGACCTCATTGTGAACTGTATCAAGATCGGCACTAGCATCCGCAGAAAACCCATCCGCAATCGTTTTGAGGTCCTCATATGAGCCGACACGGCTAGTGCTATTCGTCTCCCGCCGGAGACAAGAATGATGCCTATTAAAATCGCCTGCTTTGACCATCTGTTGTAGCATTTCGATAACAGGGCTCGGAGAAATCCCTGTCTCAAGCTCTAATCCCTTCCCGATCTGGCTCAGTAAGCCACACACAAAAGCAATGTCAGGCAGTATTCTGATAGAAAAACGCCGAGCGCGGTTAGCGTGTTTTTGAGCAGTTGCTTGCCGGGTTACGGGCTGCTCATGTTCGCGGATGAATGCCAGAAGCCAAGTCTCGATCTCGACAAGCGACTTACCTCCACACCACATCTCGACCAATGACTTCAAAGCACCTAATATGATTAGCGATCCAGCATCCTTGTCCACCTGATTTGAGTAAGCGCGCCCAAATACGGTTTGCAGCGATGTTTCCCGCACGAGCAGCGTTAAGTCTGCCGAAGATGTCACACACACATCTAGAAGCCAAAAAACCCAATCGCTAGTTTCAGCTTTGTCGTTTGGTGCCGAACCCATTTGGTTGACAATACGGGCGACTAGTTCAGGTGGAATACCGTTCCGAACAGCCAAGGTTTGTTGCCAAGGAAGCACAGGAGGATCCTGTAAAGTTGCTGTCGCTGCGGTGAGTGCTATTCGCCGAGACTGAAGCCATGCATCGGCAGAGGCCGTCTCTCGCGATTTTCGCACAAAATATCCGAAAGACCTTCCTGCGATGTCGTCAAAGCCCGATCGACCATCGATCGTAACCGAAGAAAGGCGTCGTATCATTGCCTGAGTTTTGGGGTCGGAACTCGCTGTTGCTTCGACAGCATCCAAGAGTAGTTCGACTGGGTCGATAATAACCTGACACGCATCTTTATCAGAAAAAACGATATCCAAAGGATTTTGATGCAGCCCGAAAGAAAGTGTTGAAGGGTCAATTCGGATTGGATTCGCCGGAACAACAATGGCGAGTCCCGTTGCCGAATAAGCAGCGCGCCCGGCGCGACCCATGGCATTCAAAATCTCATGGGGAAGCAAATCCTTTCTTGGGTTTCCTCCTGGATCATCTTGGGCGCTTCGATCAGTTCCTGCGAGAATTACCACGTCGCATGGCAAATTGAGACCTTGAGCGATTGTTGAAGTAGCAGCGATTACCTCCAACCCAAACTGTGCCCCCTCCGGAGGGCGGCTCCTGCGAAAGACGGCTTCCATCAATCTTCGTTCTAAAGGTATCAAGTCACCATGATGCACGCCCGCACGTAACCCCGTCGGTTCATACGTTGCCTCTGAAGAGCCAACATCTTTCAGTATCGATGCCCGCATTCCTTCTTGATCAGCGGTCAATGGGATGTCTGCACCATCCAATTGGTCATTAATGCCGTCGGCAATACTCCCACATGCTGTTGCGTCAGCGCAGAAAACGACCACCCGTTTGCCTTGCGCCGCATAGTCAGCGGCGACCTGTGCCGCGATGGCGTTTCTATTGGACGTGTGACGTCCATTAGGTTTGCGTGTCAACGGCGGAGATGCTGCCGTTAGTCTACGAACCGCGAGTTTCTCTGGCCTCTCTGGATGCCAACCTGACAAAAGTGAAAACAACCCGAAGGGCTGAACGGGAATCGCATTCTGTGCTTTCTTTGTGAGTAAGTTCGCAGTTTCCGCGGCCGAACTCCTGACCTCGGCGTCATCGTATACGACACATGAACGTAACTGACGTGTCGGCTTCCACGGGTCATTGAAGCAGTGGACTGTCTGCCCCGTGGTCGAGCGAAGCCAATTCCTAATTTCCTCTCCGTTTGCGACCATCGCGGAAAGCAGCAGTAGGTCGGCACTCTGCCGATGGCTCATGAAACTCAACAGAGCCAACATTGCATCGATTGCACGCGAGTTGATTTTGGGTGAGATTTGTGAGTCGTCCGCACTGATCAAGTGAAACTCGTCAAAAACAAGCAAACCTACATTTTCGAAGAGCTCAGGGGCCGAACCCAGCAATGCAAGACATCTCTCTGGGGTCATTACAGAGAGTTGGGGGAGGCGATCCCCAATCTCCTCCAGCAAAGTATCTTCAACGCTTTCTGGATTGATGTCTCCGACTTCACCCGACAAGTCGTGCTCTACCTGGTCCACAAGTGCATGGGTCGGCGCGAGATAAACAACACTTTCGTCGGCGCACAAAACAGCGGCAATTTTCAAGACCGACAACGTGGTCTTCCCAGAACCAGTCGGTGTTGTCATCACCATTGAGGCACCACGGTCGAGGTATCCTGTCGCGACTGCGCTCAAGTGGTTGGTCCAAAGAAATGGCCTTTTTTGCACTTGGGGAAGCAACCACCCCTTCCAAGTGGTCGGGTTAGCACCTGCAGGAGCGGGCGTGCGAATAAGCATGGCCTGCCTGACTCTGGGCAACAACCTAAGCAACAGGGTAGCCACGTGATGCGGTCCGGCATATTGCTCGTGCATCAGGCCGACGATCCCCTCTGGCAGTTCAGTGCCACCTGGCTCCGAAAGTGAAATGACTCGACCCAACCTTTGTTCTAAGTCTTCCAAGATTTCTGCCTTGCCCAGAGCTTCCACAGCAAGACCTTGAACCACTTGAGCACATTCACGGAATAAGAGGTTAGTGGCGTGCTGCCTGCTGTCGTCCGCTGCGACCCACTCCCCCTCCAAGTTTCGTTCAGAAATCTTCGAGAGTTCACCCTTTGCGAGCTCGCGAATTGAAATTATCAACGCTCGCCGAATTGCATGATCTTCGCCTACTGCGATGAGCTTCGAAGCAGCCTCCGCAGCATCAGCCGCTCGGTCTGCAATCAAGAACAGCAATGTGCTTGCAATGGTGGACGACACTGCGTCGCTAGAAAGTAGCGTCGGCCCAACTGCTCGACCGTCGGTTGCACTGGTAATTACCTGATGAGCACTCGCGGCGACAAATGCTGCCGCTTGTGTCCGTGCTGGCTGCAAGTCAAATGCAACATAGGCTTCGAACGTAGCTGCCAAACGTCGCACTTTATCAAGAAGAATGTTCCGCCGAACTTCGTCTTCCTCTAAAATTTCGATCCGTATCGTCGCAAGCTCGATGTGGGCTTCTGTTAGCAGCTCATCCAACATCTCGGCTTCAAGCCCTGGAAGATTTGGCGCCGTTCGAATTAAACGTAGTGAGCTTTCGTCAAACATCACCACCCTCCGTTGCCGAACCGATGCTTTGCAACTTCGCAATCACGTCTTGAGCAAGCTGGTGAAGCCCAATTCTAACATCGTCGAAAGGCAGAACCCCGCCAATCCTACTTGATAGTGCCCCCAATGCTACGTCATCAAAGCCAGCGACGAGATGGGCAAAATCAGTCGTTCCGCGCTGATCTTCACCTGTGGCTATAGACACACGGAACTGCCGAATCTTCTCCCAGAATATCGCATCAACCGCATCCTCAAGTTCTTCATCTGAAAGACCCGGGACGGCCTTTAGAAGGGTTGTAAGTGCAGACGATGCCTCATCTTCGCGTTCACCGGCGCATATTGATGCGATTTCGTCCCAAACTCCTCCCTTCTTGGTCACCAACCTACGTGGGTCCTGCGACGCCTTATCTTCACACAGAACCACTTTCTGCACTCGTTTCTGTGCGTCATCAAATTCAATAATGAACCCATCAAAGCCTTTGTCAGCCTGCCGGACATGTGGCGGCGTAAGGATGTCGTTAGGGTTAGCTAATCGAGCAACGACCCAGGACAAGTATTGAAAGAGGTGTCCATCCCTGTGCCAAATCGACACCTTAATACGGTCAGCAGCTTTCTTTCGCTCACCCTCATCGCCATGCTGGGACATCTCAATATCGGCAGGCTTTGGGGCGGTGAGCTTTGCAATAGCGTTCGGCAAGACCCTTTCTGTTGAAGAACGCGTCCTCGTTTCCAAAGTTTCTATAATGCGTTCGGCGTTTTGTTCTTGTCGTAGATATAGGTATGCCAAAATCGTAACGAGCTGGTCTCTTTTGGCCGGGTCGATTGACCACTCGTTTAGGTCACACTCAGTTGAGGTGAGTTGAGATTGGGTTACTGGCAAAAAAACGCACTCCAAAATTGGTTTTCTAACAATATATGTCTGAACACACCTATAGGGGGAAGCCTGTAATGTGCGTTCACTCAGTAATAGATGGATAAGATACGGTCGGTTTTCGTGAAATCAGACTGCGCGATGCCTAGTCGGTCTGAATGTCTGCTAACGCGGAGCGACCCTTGCAATATTGCACCGCAGCTAATGACGGCTCTCCGCCGATTCTGTGGAAAAACTAACGTTTGCGAGCGCAGAAATAGCTGTTCCAAATCCGGCGCGAGCGCCTTTTCTATCAGGCTTTGCGTATTTGCTGCGGTGCAGGAAATATCTTGGCGAGTTTGCGGAGGTTTTGGGCGGTTGCGGCGAGGAGGAATTCGTCATTTGCACCGCATGGACCACGTAATCGAAGCCGGCTCAGGCCGAGAATACGTTTGAGGTGGGCAAAGAGCATCTCAACCTTCTTCCTGAGCTTCATCGCAATCGCGTATTCATCCGTTTTGGCCAGATCCCTGGCAACTTGACGGGCATCTTCGTGTTCTTCACGCGTGATCGATCTGGCGTCGGCATTGGGGCAGCACTTCGGCTTGGATGGGCAAACCTGACAGGTCAGCTTCAGCGCACGATACTTCGCGGTGCCTTTGCCCGTCTGGCCTCGGTTCGGGTCGGAATAATTCCGGCGGAACTGCTTGAGCGCGTGCCCCTCGGGGCAGATGTATTGGTCGTTCTGCGCATCCCAGTCGAAATCTGTGCGTGTCCAGGTCCCATCGGGGCGTCCGGCCTTGTCGATCACAGGGATGTAGGGATCGATCTTGCGATCCACGAGCCAGCCGAGCATTGGGCCTGAGCCATAGGCAGTGTCGGCGATCATCCAGTCAGGAACCAGGCCAAACTTGTCTTTCACCCGCGTCAGCATGGTTTTTGTCGATCCAACCTCGGCTTGCCGGATGGAGCGGGTGGGTTCCACATCCAAGATGAAACCGTGATCCGTGTCGATGAGATAGTTGTCGGAATAGCTAAAGAAAGCAGGGCCTTTGCGGGCTGCTGTCCACTGACTGGCGGGATCAGAATGCGAGGTAAACTTGGGCTGCACCTCGCTTGCTGCGCCAAAGGCTGCCTTGTCCAGTGTGTCGAGATACTCGCGGACGGCGCGGGGCGCATCCGCCGGGTCTATGCTTGCCGCGTGCCAGTCTTCCTTCGGCGTGGAGTTCTGCTTGTTGGCATCCGCTTCAATCAGGCTGGCATCAACTGCCATGCGCTGGCCGCTGACCAGACCTTCGGCGATGCAACGCGCGACAGTCGTCTCGAACAGGTGGCGCAGAAGTTCGCTGTCGCGAAAACGCCCATGCCGGTTCTTGGAAAACGTCGAGTGATCCGGGACACGATCGCTCAGATCGAGGCGACAAAACCAGCGATACGCGAGGTTCAGATGGACCTCTTCGCAGAGCCGCCGCTCTGAACGGATGCCGAAACAGTATCCGACCAGCAGCATCCGGATCAGCAGTTCGGGATCGACCGACGGGCGGCCCGTATGACTGTAGAACTCCGCCAGATGGGCACGGATGCTGCTCAGGTCGACGAACCGGTCGATGGATCGCAGCAGGTGATCCGTGGGAATGTGATCCTCGAGCGAAAACTCGTAAAACAGCGCCGGTTGCGCTTCCTGCCTCGGTCCCATCATCGCCGATCCTCCCCTCAATTACAGGAATTGAATCAGTAGTTCAGCTCTCGATCAAGGAAGAGTTTTTCAACAAAATACGCCCCTTTTCCTGTTGAAGCTGGGCTTAGCGTCGAGCGAAGGGCGATCGCGCCTCATGGGTAGAAATGCTAATGCGGCTCCACCTCGAAACAGGAAGCAGCGCCTGCAAACACCTTGCCGCTTGCGGCAACTATTCAGCCAGGGCCTCAGCCACCGCGATATCCGCCATTTCCAAGACAGCTTCGCGGGAGGATGCCACCGCAATGAAGCGGCCGTTGTGGCAAAACTTCGCCCCCGCAACGCCGCTCGCGGCTTCCAGCGCGTCGTCGGTTAACCCCGCCCAAGCTACAGGGAGATCAGCGCGATTGTCGAACGTGTCATCGCCCGTCCGGATTGTCGTCAGCGCCCAATCCGTGCCGCGCGGGTGGACCACAAACAGGAGATGGTCAGCACCGGCCTTCTGCACGCCTGCGCGAAACGGCATGCCCATGGGAAGCTCAAGTATCCGCTCCTCGCCGGCCGCTTCAATGGCCGCCAACACCATCGTCTCGGCGCGGTATTTCGCGGCTTTGCGCTTGACCTGTGCCTCCACAAAAGCCCGCGCTATGGGGAGGGCCGCCATGAAGGCGCGGTCATCGGCTTTGTCAGTTCGGTCATCAAACGCGGGTTTCAGGCTTTCCAGCAAAACCGGCAAGGTCAACCCGGCAAACAGCGGCCCCGCCTCGGAGGCATTGACCGCGCCATTGTCGAGTAGATCGACAGGCAGAACAAAGTCATGATCAAACGCACTATGGATCACTTCGATATCATGCGCAGGCACATCCATCGCGCGCAGGTAATCACGGCCATACTGCGACCAGACCAACCCGAAGGAACTATAAGGCAGGCCATCCTCGCGCAGCGGGTTGGGCCGTTGGTGGTGATCAAAAATCTGGGCCTCTGCATCAAACTGGCCTCCGACATCATAAATGATGCGGTCCTGTGCAGGCGTAATCCACGCCTTATCCCGACTACGGATGAGCTCTGCCTCGGGGAACAGTCGCGTCAGGATGACCGAAGACAGAAGCTCATCGGCATGAAATCCGCCGGAATGGGTGACGAGGTGGGTGATGGACATAAAAGATAGGCTCCAGCTGGGCTTAAAACGAATTGGGCGACCAAAAAGGCCGCCCGTCGGTGAATGTGATTTCAGTTTTGCGTGAGCGTTAGAGGTGATCTAAATCTTGTGCTGCGAAGTCAGAAATCCACTGAATGTGGGAAATCGGTGAGCTTCGTGGGATCTTTACCCCGATTCCGAGACAACTTAACTCCGATTTACAACAGCATTCAATGCGTCCATGCACCTCGGCGATTGGTTGCGAAGTTCTCGCCATACCCGCCTGCGCGAATGTTGGCTTTGCGCACCTTCGGCTCGCTCACAACGGCCTCAATCCCGTGATCCTCGGCATACTCGATCGCAGCTTCTTTACTGTCAAAACGCAAACGCACCTGAGCTTGCGTGTCCGCCGAAGATGTCCAGCCCATAAGCGGGTCAACCTCACGCCGCGAAGCAGGCGCAAAATCCAGAACCCAGCGTTTACTTTTTGCTGATCCTGATTGCATCGCGTTGCGGGCGGGTTTGTAAATGCGTGCGCGCATGGGGCTTGCTCCTTTGATCTGCACGTATTTATCGAGGATTTGCCCCAGCACTGCAAGGCCAAAACACCCGCAATCTTAAGCACTCTTCATGACAGTTATTGGCATGAAACACTCTGCTTAGCCTTGCAATTTGTCGCCGATAGATCAAGTTAGAAGACTGCACCAAACGCGAGCACCTCAATGCCCCACGTCCACACCGACACATCCCCTGCCCTCACCAACGCCCCCACGGGCGATGTACGCGAGCGCGAGAAGCTCGAAGGCGGCAAGCGTTTTGTCATGCATACGCCCTTCAAAGCCGCTGGCGACCAGCCCACGGCCATAGCCGAGCTGACCGAAGGCATCAATGAAGGCGAGCGCAACCAGGTGCTCCTAGGTGCAACGGGTACAGGCAAAACCTTCACCATGGCCAAGGTGATAGAAGGAACACAGCGCCCCGCAATCATCCTCGCCCCCAACAAGACACTGGCCGCCCAGCTTTATGGCGAAATGAAAGGCTTCTTTCCCGACAACGCCGTCGAGTATTTCGTATCGTTTTATGATTACTACCAGCCCGAAGCCTATGTTGCGCGCTCCGACACATTCATCGAGAAAGAAAGCCAGATCAACGAGCAGATCGACCGCATGCGCCACTCTGCCACGCGCGCGCTTCTGGAGCGTGACGATGTGATCATCGTCGCCTCGGTGTCGTGCATCTACGGTATCGGCTCGGTCGAAACCTACGGAGCAATGACGCAAGACCTGATCGTCGGTCAGGAATATGACCAACGCACCATCATGGCCGACCTTGTGGCACAGCAATACAAACGTAACGATGCTGGCTTCCAGCGCGGCTCTTTCCGCGTGCGCGGTGACAGCCTCGAGATCTGGCCAGCCCACCTTGACGACCGCGCATGGAAGCTCAGTTTCTTTGGCGAAGAGCTTGAGAGCATTCAGGAAATCGACCCCCTCACAGGCGAAAAAGCCGGCAATATGGACAAGGTCCGCGTCTACGCCAACTCGCACTACGTGACGCCCAAGCCGACACTCTTGCAAGCCATCCAGCACATCAAACAAGAGCTGCGCACTCGGCTTGACCAGTTCGTGAGCGAAGGCAAATTGCTCGAAGCGCAGCGCCTTGAGCAGCGCACAAACTTTGACCTTGAGATGATGGAGGCCCAAGGCTTCTGCAACGGTATCGAAAACTATTCACGCTACCTTACAGGGCGCAAAACAGGCGAGCCGCCTCCCACATTGTTCGAGTTCATCCCCGACAATGCTATCGTTTTTGCCGATGAAAGCCACGTCTCTGTGCCCCAGATCGGCGGCATGTATAAGGGCGATTATCGCCGCAAATTCACCCTGTCGGAGCATGGCTTCCGCCTGCCCTCCTGCATGGACAACCGCCCGCTGAAGTTCGAGGAATGGGACGCCATGCGCTCCCAATCGGTCTTTGTTTCCGCGACCCCCTCAAAATGGGAGTTAGAGCAATCAGGTGGCGTTTTCGCCGAGCAGGTTATCCGCCCCACAGGGCTTTTAGACCCCGTAATCGAAATCCGTCCGGTTGAAACGCAGGTTGATGACCTCTTGGATGAGGTCAAAAAAGTCACCGCCGATGGCTACCGCGTCCTTTGCACCACGCTCACCAAGCGTATGGCCGAAGACCTGACAGAATACATGCACGAGCAAGGCATTCGAGTGCGCTACATGCACTCGGATATCGACACATTGGAGCGGATCGAAATCCTGCGAGACCTGCGACTTGGCGCGTTTGACGTGCTCATCGGCATCAACCTTTTGCGCGAAGGCCTGGATATTCCAGAATGTGGGCTTGTGGCCATTCTCGATGCCGACAAGGAAGGCTTTTTGCGCTCCGAAACCTCGCTCATCCAGACAATCGGCCGCGCCGCACGCAACGCCGAAGGCCGTGTGATCATGTATGCCGACAAGATTACAGGCTCCATGGAGCGCGCGATGGGCGAGACGGAGCGACGCCGCGAAAAGCAGCACGCCTACAATCTCGAACACGGCATCACACCTGAAACGGTGAAGAAAAATGTCGATGACGTGCTCTCTGGCCTCTACCAAGGCGACGTCGACATGAACCGCGTGACGGCGAAGATTGATCCCGCCCTGCAAGGCGGCAATCTCAAATCCGTGCTCGAAGGCCTACGCACCGATATGCGCAAAGCCGCAGAGAATCTGGAGTTTGAAGAGGCCGCAAGGCTGCGCGATGAAGTCAAACGCCTTGAGGCAGTGGACTTGGCCGTCCACGACGACCCTCTGGCCCGCCAATCCGCCGTCGAGGCCGCAGGTGCCGAGGCCACAAAAAGCCGTGGCCGCTCAACAGCGGGTAGGCCGGGGCAACGGGGCGGAAATGTGAAACGGCGGGGGCGTTAACGAATGTTTGGACCGATCCTGACCCGAAACATACGCTCCTATTGGAAGCGCCTCTGTGACGCCAACAAGGATATTCAAGTCGGCCTAAGTGGACCAAGCCTGAAAGTGCCTCTTGGCAAAGTAAAACAGGCCGTTCAACAGCGTGAAGGTTTAAGCGAAACAGACGCGACTCCCTTCTATGAAAGCGACTACACGCGTTTGCGCAGTCTCTATAACGGCTATGACCGCAGCCCGCTCTTCTTTGCCGAATTGCTCTATGAAGACGTCGTCTATTTTCGCCCCGAAGGTTACGCCGCCATATCTTCCGACGCCATCAATCCCGAAAATCTGAAGGTAATAGTTACCCCGCTATCTTACCGCCTCCCTCAGAAACTGCGCGCGCACACCGAAGCGATGGTGCAGTTTTTCAAAGAAACGCGCCGCCTGAACTGGGATTCAGCGACAAACACGTATGAAAACAACAGAACGGCACGAGTCGATGCGTTTGATATAGAGAACACGACGCTAACCCTCTCCGAAGCCAGCTACTTTGATCAAATCGGAACAAATTTGTCCGTCGACACAAATTCCGGCAAGCTTCCGCACGGCATGGCCTCAATCCGGCACGGTTTTGAACCACCAGTGGACGGTCGTTTGCCACCACTGACACATTCCGGACTGGCAAATTCACTTGGCGTCGCCGCGATGGTCTTCACGCCGGATTTTGCCACCCAACTGCTGCGCGTAAGAAGCTCTCGGCTTGCCTCGATTGCCCACAGGGCGCTACATTGCACTGTTTCGGGCGTTTATGAGCTGCCCAATTCCGTCAAGAAAGGGGATATCACCGATTTTTCCGCTCTAGAAGCCGGCATGCAGCTTGAAATGCGCATGGAACTCGGACTTGAACCCGATGAATACGACCTTTTCCCAGTTGCCTTTGCCCGCGAACTGCCCCGAGCAGGCAAACCACAACTGTTTTTCGTCGCCCGCTCGAAACTGCCCCTCGAGGAGTTGAAGCTTCGCTCTGCGAAAGCCAAAGAAAGTAACGAATTCATTAGCGAGGCTGACAAGCCGTTTCACGATCTGTCTTCAGGAGAGTTCACACGCGAAAGTTTCACCTATGAAGGCTGGGCTTGTGTTCACTTTGCCAACCAATTCCTTGAAGCCAACAATTTGGCGAACGATCCGCAGGTTTTTAGCTCAAACTCTATGAGCTAATTTTCAAAGAATTCAAAGAAACGGTACAAACGGCACACCACAGCCTGAAAGGGCCGTCATAGCCACCAAAAACATCCAACCCCGCATGAAATTTCCTTGTTTTGCTCTTTTCGAAACCTAACTCTCAGGCTTCAAGCGCGTCAAAGTCATCTTCGCAATCATACGGGTATTTGCGCCAGTTCTGAGTCTCATTTGCAACGCTTGATCAGCTCTATCAATTCAAAATCCTCCCCAAATGCGGGAAGGGTTTCATTTTGGGCTTAAAAGAGCACTAATCAGTCAAAATCGAACAGATCTTCCAGAATATCCGCAAATCCGCCGCGCTTCTTCCGACGGCGGCCATGGCTATACTCCCTTGGCTCCTCACGCCGCGTCTCGCGGTAAGGTTCCTGATAAACATGCGGCTCAGGCGCCGGAGTTGGGGCCGGTGTAACTGGGGTTCTGCCTGCGACCTCGATGAGCTTGTCCAATTCGCCACGATCTAGCCAAACGCCGCGGCATCGTGGACAATAGTCGATCTCGACCCCGCTCCGTTCTGTAATCACCAAAAGCTCCCCGTCTACAGGACATTTCATCAGCGCACCTTTCATATTGTTGCGTTTAAGGTATGTCGCCATTCGGAAGCTTCAAGCGCGTTAACCAAAACTTTACCGATTTTAATCAATGTGAACTTCGGATTAAGTATAATGTTAAAAAGCGTATTCCTTCTCTTTCTGGCTTGGGCCAGCACAGCAGATGCGGGCCCCTGGCCACGCGGCAAAGGAGACGCGTTTATCATGACATCTTTACAAGTCACTGCGCCAAACCTTGAAGGGCCTGCAAGCTACTATTTCAGCAATTATCTAGAGTATGGGCTAACCGACAGCTTCACATTTGGGGCTGATGTAGGTCATTCAGTTTCAGGAGAATCCAAGTCCATCGCGTTTTTACGCCACCCCCTATGGCAGCACAACACTACGCATTATTTTGCAGCTGAGATTGGCCTCGGTCAAGTGGCTGGCAATGTCGTTGTCAGGCCCGGATTTTCATATGGGCGCGGGTTTTCTAATGGGAAAACGTCTAGTTGGTTAACAGTTGACCTTCTATTTGAGCACCATCTTGTGAAAAAGCACACCGACTTTAAAGCAGATATCACTTACGGATTGAACCATCACGGCGGATTCAAGTCTATGATACAGATCCAAACAGGGAAACAGACAGGCGACCCGAGTTTTCTGCGCCTTGCGCCGTCCTTTGCGCTGCCGATGGGTGCATCATCTCATCTAGAAATAGGGGGCTCAATTGCCTTGAGAGGCACTGATGAATATGGCCTGAAAGTTGGCTTCTGGAAAAACTTTTAGGATGTTTCGTTGGGGCACGGAGCGCACTCAGCGAGGCGCCCCGTGCGGCTTTTCTAGATTGGAGTATCCATCCGCATGGTTACAACCACCTCTCCGCGCACTGGCTGATCCCAGTTCACATAGACTTCATCATTGTTTGAACCTTTGGAAACTTCGACATAGGGCATATCAAAGCGTTTTATATTGGCTGCATTCCTGATTGCGCCTTCCGCAACCACCGATTCAACTTTACGCACCCAGCCACCAAAAGGTAGCTTTGGTGCGCCGCTGATTACCCAGCGGTTGCTTTCAGTTTGCTGAGAGTGCGTATGCACCAACGGGTTGACAGTCGGAACATCAACAGCAGCATACATGTTGTCACGCCAGGTGATGTTCTTCATCCGCGAATAATTGAAATCGGAAAAGCTTGTGTCGATCCGCTCCACACGCTGGATTGTGCCACCAATGATGCGGAAAAAATTCCCCTGAACGTTCAATCCGTTTATAAAATGCCCACTCCCATGCGGCTTAACCACGACATAACTGAACCAGGGGGCAACCTGGCTCGCGAGAAATATGTTGTTTGAGAGATTGAGTTGGCTAAATGAGTATTCCGCACTGAAGTCTGGTTCATCATCATGCTCATTTGTCCACTCGATGAAGCAGTTATCAATGTAGTTGCCGTCGATCGTAGCGCGACAATTAGAGCCCGTCAGAACAATTCCGGCCAATCGCAAGCCATTGCTTTCCCCGTCCCCTTGGAAAAAGTGGTTCCCAGTAATAATAGATCCCGACCCGCCGATGACGGCAAAATGGCGAAACTTTACCACACGGTTGTTGCGCAGCTTGATGTCGTTTCCATTTGTATTCAAAGCAATAGTCGTTCTGTCTTGAGACGGCACCGGGTTTTCATTTGACAGAAACTGGCATCGGTCGACATGCAACCCTTGGCAGCCCTCACCCGGGCTTGTGATGCCCCGATCCTTTGGGCCTGTAAAAAAACAATTCTCAACCGAGAAGATCAAACCCGTCGGAGCAAGAATGATACCACTCGCCTCGCCTTGCAGGCGAAACTCGACGTCTTTGATCGAGAAACGGTCAAAATCTTCCAGACCGGTAAAATCAAGAACATACTTGAAACGGCGAAAAGTGAAGTTTTGAGTGCCAACGGCGTCATAAAGGCGCTTGGAGAGCGTGATTTCCTGAGCCGCTATATTCTTTGCACGAACATAGACCTCACGCCCGACCCCGTTGCCTTCGACGAGCGAGCCAACTGGAATAGAGGCAATATTGGTCACTCCTGTCAATTTGAAGCTATTTGTGTATGAATACGTTCCCTGCCCTGTAAACGTTTCGGTATCCCAGGCGTCACCAGCTTTCACATCAAACTGTCCACTGTGAATGTGGCGGCGTGTGGCGTAGCGGTCCCGTCCGATCACTGCTCGGATATCAATCGGAGCAGTGATCGAGATCCTGCGACCACACATGTCAAGAGATTCATGGTCAGAGCTGTCAAACAGCGCTTGCACAGCCTTTTTAAATGCCAGTTCTTCATCTCCGAATGCGTCGATATAGGCGGGAAGATTATAGTTTTTCGTCAGCGCGAAGACGTGCTCATCCGCCATGGTGATACTACCTTCGAAGCGGACACGACTTTCAAAAGTCATATCATCGCCAAGAAAGAATGTGCCTTTCGACACAAGCACGGTTCTTCCGTCAGCCGCCGCATCCGCGGCCTCGAAGGCCGCCAGATCATCGGTTACGCCATCACCAACTGCGCCAAAGTCACGGACATCAACGGATGCAAGCATATCGCGCAGGAACGCGCTCGTTATGTCTTCAACAATAATATCATCGACACGAATAACACCCCCTGTCGTTCCTGCCATATCAAGGCCGACGTGAGCGTAAAGCGCTTCTTTTCCCCAGACCATATCAACGCCACTGCGGTTACCCGTACCAATAATGGCCGAAACTTCCACCACTTCACCATAGCTGGTCAAGGAAACCATGGGGCCCTGCTCGACAACTCCGTTCACATGCGCACCCCCTGCACCGCCAGCCCAAGCCGCAATGCGGATGCTCGGAAGCGGGCCACTCACAGCTTTGACTCTTGCCCGGACTTGCAGGTAGCAACCCGGCAATATCGGTGTTTCCCCCATAGAGCGTAATTTCTGGACTGCATCGGATTTTACCAGTTCGACACACCCGCCAAAATCAGGATCGGCAGGCACAAACACCGCATTAGGGTTATTGTCGTAAGTATCCGAGCCCGGCGTCCCATCTTGGCTGGACCAGATATCAAGCCCAGCTGCAAATTTGGGCGGCATAAACAGCACGCCATCTGTAATCACTTTATTCATGTGTTCCCTTTCCTCGCCCTTTTGGAGCGGAATCAACATTTAGAATCCGGCGGCAATCCGCACGGCTCAGGGAACTATCTACAAAGGATTAACATCGGCTCAGGGTAGCGCACGCTGGCCAAACAATACACTTGCCCTATTTGATTTTTCAGAAAACTCTAGAGCTTTAACTATTTGTTAAAGCCGCCTTAACTTTCGGCCCGGCAGCGCCGAAATCAATCTGACCTGTGTATTGTGATTTTAAAACACCCATCACTTTACCCATGTCACGTATGCTCTCGGCCCCTGTCGCCGCAATGGCCTGAGCTATCGCTTCGTCGGTTTTTTCCTCACTCAACTGCTGAGGTAAAAACTCTTCAATAATAACTATCTCAGAGAGTTCGCGCTCAGAGAGATCAAGTCTGTTGCCCTCTTCATAAACACGCGCACTCTCCTGACGTTGCTTGACCATTTTTACAAGAATGGAGAGAACCTCTTCATCTCCAACGCCAGCATCATTGCCCTCGCCGCGAGCAGCGATATCTCGGTCTTTTATCGCTGCAGTGATCAGTCTTAGCGTTGAAAGACGGCTGCTATTCTTATCTTTCATCGCTTGCTTAAGTGCAGCGTTAATCTCATCGCGCATAACTTTTGGGCCCTTGAAGTTGGATTGGTTTCAACCCCGCGACATTAGACAACTGTAACAGCCGTGACAACAGGCGCATGAGCCCTTGACCCCCGCCAGCCCCAGACGTAGGAATGCGCCAATTTATCAGCGGAGTGACTCATATGGCGCAGGCGTCCCCCTCGCATCCAACAGCATGTCTGGCACTTGCAGATGGAACTGTTTTTTATGGCCATGGTTTCGGAGCCACAGGAATGCGTGTTGCTGAACTCTGCTTCAACACGGCCATGACCGGCTATCAGGAAATCATGACAGACCCTTCATACGCAGGGCAGATTGTAACCTTCACCTTTCCTCACATTGGAAACACTGGGGTAAACCCAGAGGATGACGAAACCGGCGATCCGGTTTCAGAGGGTATGGTGGTAAAATGGGATCCGACAACTCCGAGCAACTGGCGCGCCACAGAGCATCTTTCCAGTTGGCTGGCTGCACGTGGTCGAATTGCCATCGGCGGCATCGACACGCGCCGCCTAACAAGGTCAATCCGCCAGCAAGGCGCTCCCCATGTAGCGCTCGCTCACGATCCGAGCGGAACTTTTGATACAGATGCATTGGTCGCCGCAGCACGAGGGTTTGCCGGTCTGGAAGGTATGGACCTAGCGAAAGATGTCACATGCGCGCAGTCTTACCACTGGAATGAGATGCGGTGGGCGTGGCCCGACGGGTATCAACCGCAGACAGCCCCCAATCATAAAGTCGTGGCTATAGATTACGGTGCAAAGCGCAATATTCTGAGGTGCCTTGCGTCTGCGGGTTGTGATGTAACTGTGCTGCCAGCCACTGCAACGGCTGAGGAAGTTCTTGCTCATAAACCTGACGGTGTTTTTCTGTCAAACGGCCCGGGAGACCCTGCCGCGACGGGTAAATATGCCGTGCCAATGATCCGTCAGATTCTGGACACGACAAATCTTCCAATTTTCGGAATTTGCTTGGGTCACCAAATGCTGGCTTTGGCATTAGGTGGCAAAACGATCAAAATGAATCATGGTCATCATGGTGCAAACCACCCGGTAAAAGATCTAGACAGTGGTAAAGTAGAAATTACTTCAATGAACCACGGTTTTGCTGTTGACGCTCAAACCCTGCCAAAGGGCATACGGCAAACGCATGTCTCGCTTTTTGACGGTTCGAATTGCGGTATCGCTGTCGATGGTAGGCCAGTCTACTCAGTTCAGCACCACCCTGAGGCAAGTCCTGGCCCACAAGACAGCTTCTATCTGTTTGAGAAGTTCGCAGAGTCCATGGCAAAGCGTTAACCAGTTAGCAGCTGGGTAATGTCTTGTTAACTTTGACTTAACGGACGGTTAACTAGTTTTTTATAGTATCTGAACGGTTGAGGAAAACTGTTCAGAAAGCTCTCAGATATGTATGCTCTAAAGCAACAACCGTTAGACACCACAAGCGACTTTGGACGTTACCTGGTGGATATGGGTCTGGTGAGCCCAAGCGCTCTGATACGCGCTAAGTCTGAATGTCGAGAATTAAACGCCTCGCTTCAAAGCTGTCTCGAAATGCAAGGGGCACTAAGTGCTGACGAACTATCAGAAGCCAGTGCAAGCTATCTAGACCTCCCCCTAGTTGAGCTTACGCTCAGCCCGCCAGATCCAAATCTGTCCGCGCTTTTCGACCCCGCCCTCTTAATACGATACGGAGTGATCCCGTGGCGCAAAACTAACAGAAAAACCACGTTACTATGCTCCAATAGTGAAAATTATCGCGATTTTCTTGCTCGATTAGATGGCGATCCTTCTGTCTTTGAATTTGCAATCGCAAAGCAAAGCCACATTATGAATTGGCTGACAGGACACCATCGCGATGAGTTGACGAGGCGTGCATCAGCAAGAGTACCAGAAGACGAAAGCTGCAGAGGATGGGAGCGCCATACGAGCAGAAGGCGCTTGTTCGCAACCATAGTTGGCCTTCTGGTGGTAACTTTGCTGGTCGCCCTGCACCCGCAGGCCGTATTTGGCCTATTTGCCGCGTGGGCCGTATTCACTCTTGTCGTATCAGCCGTTATGCGACTGGCCTCCTACATTTCCGAAGTCTCGAAAGAACAGCAGGACTGTCCGCCGCCTTGCCCGCAAAATCGTTTGCCCCATATTTCAGTCTTAGTTCCCTTATTCAAAGAACGCGAAATCGCCAATGTGCTTCTCGCTCGTTTGATGCGTCTTACTTATCCAAAAGCATTGCTTGATGTTGTGCTCGTGGTGGAAGAAAGTGACGAATTGACGAAATCGGTCTTGCAGGCATGCTCGCTCCCTCAGTGGATGAGAGTGGTCGAAGTGCCCGAAGGCACACCCAAAACCAAGCCGCGAGCAATGAACTACGCTCTCGATTTTTGCAAAGGCGATATCATCGGGATCTGGGATGCTGAAGACGCTCCGGCACATGACCAACTTCAAATTGTCGCAGATCATTTTCACTCTGCTGGCGAAGACCTAGTCTGTCTGCAAGGGATACTTGATTATTACAACAGTCGACAAAACTGGCTCGCACGGTGCTTCACGATCGAATATGCGGCGTGGTTCAGACTCATTTTGCCAGGCATGGCCCGCCTCGGCTTTGCTATTCCCTTGGGTGGCACAACTCTTTTTTTCCGCCGCAAACCCCTAGAAGAGATAGGCGGGTGGGACGCACACAATGTAACCGAGGACGCTGATCTGGGATTTCGGCTCGCACGCCATGGCTATAGAACCGATGTCATTCCAACGCGCACAGGCGAAGAAGCAAACTGTCGTCTTTGGCCATGGGTGAGGCAAAGGTCACGTTGGCTCAAGGGTTACATGGTAACTTACCTTGTTCACATGCGTAGCCCTCGCCGGCTTTTAAGAGAGGTTGGTCTCTGGCGTTTTATTGGGTTTCATGCACACTTCCTAACGGCTTTATCGCAATTCGTACTTGCTCCAGTCTTATGGAGTTTCTGGCTTGTTCTATTCGGCCTGCCGCATCCGCTAGAGGCATTTATCGAACGGGATCTCCTACTTATACTTGGCCTGTCTTTCCTCGGCATTGAGTTGATAAACGCCCTGATCAACGCAACTGCTGTTTCAAAACCCACTTTGCGACATCTCTTCGCTTGGGTGCCCACTATGCACTTTTACTATCCGCTCGGCGCCATTGCCGCCTACAAGGCGCTCTTTGAACTGGTTGTCAAACCTTTCTACTGGGACAAAACCCAACACGGCATTTCTTTATACCATCAAAAAAAGGTCAATAAAAACAGCTAGCTTCCGACTTTTTCAGCGTCAAGCTTGAGGCGGGTTACAAAAGCCTTAGAGATATGTGATTTAAGGGCCTCTCTGGCTTTCTGCTCATCTCGCTCCTCAATCGCCTTCACTATCATATCGTGCTCGTCCAGAGCTTTTAGGCTGCGCCCTTTTGCGGCGAGAGATGTGGTCGCCATCAGCGCCATTGATTGATGCACAAGGTTGAGTTGCTGCACCAGAAATCGATTATGAGACGCAAGATGAATCTGATGATGAAATCGGCGATTGGCTTGTGCCAGCGCATTTGGACTATCAACTAAAGCCCGGTCCTCTTCTATCATGTCACGCAACACCCGCATTTCCTCGTCTGTCGCATGTCTGGCCGCAAGCTGCGCAGCCAGACCCTCAAGCTCGGTTCTCACAGCGTAGAGCTCTGCCATTTGATTGTGATCAAGTGACGCAACAATCAGGCTTCGACCGTCACGTGTAAGCAGAGACTGCGTCTCAAGACGCTGCAACGCTTCTCGGATAGGCGTGCGTGACACGCCAAACCTTTCGGCAAGCTCGTTTTCGACCAATCGGTCACCAGGACGGTAAATACCTCGATCGATGGCTTCCAGAATAAGAGCGTAAGCATCTTTTTGAACAGGTTTCGCTTCTTTCATGTGTATTCCTTTTGGCATTCAGGCAGATTACCGTGCCTTGAAAAAGGTGCAAGCCCGCAACGCTTGCCTCATGCCAAAACGCTGTATAACGTCATCGGATGGCACGCCAGTTTTTCACTCATGTCGAGACTTGGGTCTTTGATCTCGACAATACACTCTACCCACCAAGCATGGCCCTTTTCGACCAAATCGAAGAAAAAATGACAGCGCTGGTCATGCGTGAGCTAAACTTGCCTAAATCTGAAGCCAATCACTTACGCCAAGAATATTGGGCAAAATATGGGACTACGCTTGCTGGACTTATGAAACATCATGCTATCGACCCCGAACCATATCTCGTTGAGGTCCATGATATTTCATTTCATCCCCTCGAGGTAGACTTGTCCCTCAGGGCACATATCGATCAGTTACCAGGCCGCAAAATTGTCTATACGAATGGCAGCAGCCCCTATGCTGAGCGCGTTTTAAAGGCTAGGGGCTTAGATGGGCTGTTTAGCGACATATTCGGTGTCGAGCATGCAAACTATGAACCAAAGCCCCGCAAAACAGCCTTTGAGCAAGTTTTCACCAAGGCAAAACTGGACCCAACGCGCGCCGCGATGTTCGAAGATGACGCGCGCAATCTTGTTGTTCCCCATGCGCTTGGTATGCGCACTGTTCATGTCGCGCCGGAGCATCATCACGCCAACCATATTCACCATCACACAGATGAGCTTTCAACCTTTCTTGGCAAGTTATTCTAACGCACAGCCACAATTATTCCTGCCCTAACTTGTGCTGTTTTCACGCAGCCCTCCTCCTTGGAAAGCTCTCGGGGAAACGCTATTCTTATCTAGGAACAAGGAATTTAAATATGCAGCGCATTCAAACAGATATCTTCATAGCGGGCGGCGGTATCGCTGGAATGATTGCAGCATTAAGTTTTGCATCCCTTGGGAAAAAAGTGTTTTGCGTAGACCCTGCGGCCCCCATTACAGAAAGAGGCGCACCGAATGCCGACATGCGCTCGACAGCCTTCTTGCAACCGTCCAAAGAGTTGTTAGGCGAAATTGGGCTCTGGGAAAGGCTCACCCCCTTCGCAGCACCGTTACAAGTAATGAGAATCGTTGACGCAGGGGGAGAAAAACCAGAACCTCGCATCGAATCCGAGTTTGATGCCAGCGAGATTTCCGAAGAACCGTTTGGCTGGAACTACCCGAACTGGCTTTTGAGGCGCGAATGCCTCGCGATGATGGACGAAAGTGAGAATATCACCTTCAAAGCAGGCGTTGCGGCCGAAAAAATTCTGACACGCTCCGAGTTTGCCCAGATCTCACTCAGCAATGGCGAAGTCATTCAAGCTAAACTGTTGGTCGCAGCAGACGGCCGAAACTCCCAAATACGCAAGGCTGTCGGAATAGACGTAAAGACTATTCGCTACGGACAGAAGGCTCTCGCTTTTACAGTTACACATCCGATCCCCCACAAGAACGTCTCAACCGAAATACACCGTTCTGGCGGCCCGTTTACTCTTGTTCCACTTCCTGATCACGATGGCCGGCCTGCATCTGCTATTGTCTGGATGGAGCGTGCTCCAGAAACCCTCCGACTACAGCAGTTATCCGTCAACGAATTTGAAAGCGCCATGAATGAGCGCTCCTGTGCAATCCTCGGGCCGCTCAGCCTTAACAGCCCGAGAACAATCTGGCCTATAATTTCACAATATGCCAAGAGCATGTATTCAGAGCGCACGGCTCTCATAGCAGAAGCAGCACACGTTGTTCCGCCTATCGGCGCACAAGGGCTCAACATGTCGCTCGGAGACATAAGAGAACTCTATAAACTAACGAAAGCATCACCAGAGACGCTTGGCTCCCCTCAAATGCTGACAAAGTATCACAAAGCACGCCATCCTGAAATTCGGGTCAGGATCATAGGCATTGACACACTCAACCGCGCATCAATGGTTTCGGCTCGCCCGTTGCGCGACATGCGCGCTATCGGGCTCAATGTGATCTATGGCTTCGCACCTGTTCGAAAGGCCCTGATGAAAGCAGGATTAGGGGTTAAACTCTAAAGCACCTTATCCATAACAGCCCTAAGTTTCGCCATTGTTCCTGTAACGTCATAAAGCTTATCGAGCCCGAATAGCCCGAGCCGGAATGTCATAAATCCTTCCGGCTCATCGCAAGCAAGTGGAACACCTGCCGCAATCTGCATTCCTTCGGCGACAAACTTCTTACCATTTTGAATTTCAGGATCATTTGTATAGCTTACAACAACTCCAGGTGCTCCAAACCCCTCAGCCGCAACAGAAACAATACCTTTTTCCGAAAGCATATCGCGAACACCATTGCCCAATGCCCACTGGGCCGCTCGCAACTTCTCAAAGCCATAATCACGTGTTTCGAGCATCGTATCACGAAACGCGCGCAAGGCGTCTGTTGGCATTGTCGCGTGATAGGCGTGCCCGCCACTTTCGTATGCCTTCATAATGTCCCGCCACTTCTTCAGGTCCAAAGCGAAACTGTCCGAAGTCGTTTTCTCCAAACGTGCGACAGCACGCTCCGACAACATCACCAATCCAGCAGACGGCGAGGCAGACCAGCCTTTTTGCGGAGCCGATATTAGAACGTCCACTCCAGTTTCCTTCATATTCACCCATGCACAGCCTGACGCGATACAATCAAGAACCATCAAAGCGCCAACTTCGTGAGCCGCATCAGCAAGCGCAGTTATATAGTCGTCTGGTAGTATGAGGCCAGCCGACGTTTCCACATGAGGCGCGAATACAACATCCGGTTTGCTCTCGCGAATGGCAGCTGTAACATCGGCTATAGGCGCTGGCGCAAAAGGAGTCTGCACACCATTCCCCGTCTGGCGCGCCTTGAAAACACTCACATCTTCCGCAAAGTTCCCCGCATCAAAAATTTGGCTCCAGCGGAAAGAGAACCAGCCATTACGCACAACCAACGCATGTGCACCGGCTCCAAACTGACGTGCAACCGCTTCCATAGCATAGCTTCCACCACCTGGTACGAGCGCGACCGCATCGGCATTGTAAACCTCTTTGAGCATTGAGGAGATGTCGTTCATAACTTTTTGAAAGCTCGCGCTCATGTGATTGAGGGAACGGTCAGTAAACACGACTGAAAATTCATCCAGTCCTTGCGGATCTACAGTTTTCAAAAGCGCCATAAGGGTCTCCAGTATGTCTCATTTCTGACCTTGGGTATCAGCAACTCGGCGTGCCGCCTAGCTTGAAATATCCAACTATATCGGACCGCGCCGTCGCTCCTCGCTGAGCAGCACGTTCGCCTCAACTTGCCCTGCCCCGGGAAGCGTCATAATCCGGCGGCGAAGGATGCGCTCAAAATCGGGAATGTCGCGCGCGACAACTTTAAGGCGGTAATCATACAGCCCAAGAATATGCTCAACACTCAACACTTCAGGGATGGCTGAAACCGCCCTTTCAAAGTCTTCGAGACTAACACGTCCTTTTGTTGCGAGCTTGATCCCCAAGAAAACGGTCACTCCCAGCCCCAGCTTTTCTCGATTCAGTAAAAGCCTGCGGCCCTTGATCACTCCAGCATCCTTGAGCCTCTTTATGCGCCGCCAGGTTGCAGGCTGGGAAAGTCCAAGTTTTTCTCCAAGAGCCTTGCTGCTCATCCGCGCATCGCTCATCAAAGCGCGCAGTATATTGTGATCAACTTCATCGAGATCCATCATATCGGCAAAATCTCGTCTGATTTGATCCGTGCCACATGCATCAACGCCTCGATATCAGAGATATGCGGCAAAGAGAGGATACGCGTTCGGTAAACATCTTGATAATGTGCCATGTCCCTCGCGATCACTGACAACCGCACGTCGATACGCCCTAAAAAAGTCTGAATTTCCAAAACCTCAGGAACATCCCGTGCTTTGTTTATGAACTCATCAAAAGCCGTTGTTTGGGTTTTGTCCAACGTTACACGTAAACTCACCTCAACGGCAAAACCAAGCACTTGCCAATCTACAATAGCTTCCTGCCCCAGTATAACACCACTGCTTTCCAATTTTTCCAACCGCCGCCAGCAACTTGCTGTAGTCAGCGCACAACGCTCTGCCAATTCCGCCACTGATGCTTCAGGGCTGGCCTGAAACTGCCGCAGTATGCGTCGATCTACATCATCAAGCATGAATTCACCGCAAATTTAACTTTTGGGAATAAATATCTCCATTTGAGCCCCATTGAAAGCAATTATGAAAAGCAAATCTAGCTATTCCGGTTAAACTGCCCTCAGAAACCAATCAACAAAGGAGCGCCCCATGCGCGTTTACTACGATCGCGATTGCGACATTAACCTCATCAAAGACAAAAAAGTAGCAATTCTCGGCTACGGATCACAAGGCCATGCGCACGCACTCA
Organism: Lentibacter sp. XHP0401; assembly: GCF_025751535.1. Lineage (GTDB taxonomy): Bacteria > Pseudomonadota > Alphaproteobacteria > Rhodobacterales > Rhodobacteraceae > Lentibacter. The sequence goes on from NZ_JAOWLC010000013.1 coordinate 120,408, forward strand.
ATCTGCGCGATTCTGGCGCGAAAAACGTAGTTGTTGCCCTTCGTGAAGGCTCACCTTCCGCGAAAAAAGCCGAAGGGGAAGGCCTTAAAGTTATGGGAATCGCCGAAGCGGCAGCTTGGTGTGACCTGATTATGTTCACAATGCCTGACGAACTTCAGGCCGACACCTACAAAAAATATGTCCACGACAACCTCAAAGAAGGCTCGGCAATTGCTTTTGCTCACGGCCTTAACGTTCACTTTGGCCTGATTGAGCCAAAGCCAGGTGTTGACGTGATCATGATGGCTCCCAAAGGCCCAGGCCACACTGTTCGTGGTGAATACACCAAGGGCGGCGGTGTGCCATGCCTTGTTGCTGTTCACAATGATGCCACGGGCAAAGCGTTGGAAATCGGTTTGAGCTATTGCTCGGCCATCGGCGGTGGCCGTTCAGGCATCATCGAAACAAATTTCCGCGAAGAGTGTGAAACGGATCTCTTCGGCGAGCAAGCGGTTCTCTGCGGTGGCCTTGTAGAGTTGATCCGCATGGGTTTTGAAACCCTTGTTGAAGCTGGCTACGAACCTGAAATGGCCTATTTCGAGTGTTTGCATGAAGTTAAGCTCATCGTCGACCTGATTTACGAAGGCGGCATCGCCAACATGAACTACTCGATCTCGAACACAGCCGAGTATGGCGAGTATGTTTCAGGCCCACGTATCCTCCCATACGAAGAAACCAAAAAGCGTATGAAAGATGTTCTGACCGACATTCAGACCGGTAAGTTCGTTCGCGACTTCATGTTGGAAAATGCAGTAGGCCAACCTTCTTTCAAAGCAACCCGTCGCATCAACGACGAGCACATGATCGAAGAAACTGGCGCGAAACTCCGCGGCATGATGCCATGGATTTCAGCTGGCAAAATGGTCGATAAAGAAAAGAACTGATTTACTCAGCTTATACTAGGAAGAGGGCGCTCAACGGAGCGCCCTCTTTTATGTCTATGTCGCCGCCAATCGAAGCTCTGCAATTTGACCTCCGTAGATGGCACCGATCTTGTCGAACTCTAGAATGGAGACCCCATGTCAGATAGCCCGATTATAACACCTGGCAGCTGGGCGATGATCGCTATTCTGGGGATGGTCTGGGGCGGCACATTTCTAGTGATCGAACTTGCACTCGAGAGCATGCCCCCTTTCTGGATTGCGGCAGCACGTATCAGCTTCGCGACCGTTCTCACACTGCTCATTTGGCGGGCGATGGGTGGCAAACTTTGGCGCACAGATGAGCACGCATGGATATCACTGATCATCGTAGGGGGGCTTTCTTCGGCAGTTCCATTCATGTTGCTCAGTTGGGGACAGCAATTTGTAACATCTGGGTTTGCAGGTGTTTCGATGGCTGCTGTAGCTCTCTTGGTATTACCGTTAGCTCATTTCTTCGTGCCAGGGGACAGAATGACAACCCGCCGCTTACTGGGGTTTCTCATCGGTTTTGTCGGCGTCCTGATCCTCATTGGCGGACAGGCCTTTACCTCAACAGGAGACCTGCTCGAAACACCGGGTCGTATCGCCTGCCTCTGCGCCGCAAGTTGCTACGCAATCAGCTCAGTTGTCATGCGCCGCTTACCACCGATTGATCCGATAGGGCTTGCCGCAGTTCCGCTCATCATTGGCTCTGCATTTGTCATACCTACGGCCTATCTCAGCGAAGGCCCGCCACCGTGGCCTGATGCACGCACTCTCGGGATATTGGTCTTTCTCGGGCTTGTCCCGACAGCCGGGGCAAACTTCTTGCGTGTGTGGGTGATCCGCACTGCGGGACCGGTCTTCATGAGCCTCACAAACTATCAAGTGCCAATCTGGTCAGTGGTACTTGGCGGGCTGTTTCTCTCGGAACCGCTCCCCAGTAGCCTAATACTTGCGCTGGTGCTCATCCTAGCAGGTGTCGGCTTAAGCCAGTATGGCGCGCTCAGCCGACTTTTCAGCCGAGCTTAAAGCACTGCTTCGACAGCCGCGATAACAGCATCAACAGATTGGTTCAAAAGGCCTTCATCTTCACACTCGGCCATCACCCGAACAAGTGGCTCAGTGCCGGATTTACGGATCAGGAGCCTGCCACGCCCTTTCAGATCTGCCTCCACCCGTGCAATTTCGGCCTGTACTGATGCGCTATCGAGAGGCGTTTGACCTGCCTCAAAACGTACATTCTTGAGCAGTTGAGGAACTGGTTCGAATGAACTTGCAAGCTCGGAAGCGCGCTTGCCCGAACGAACAAGCTCGGCAAGGAACTGGAGAGCAGCCATAAGACCATCGCCCGTTGTCGCATAATCGGTCATCACAATATGCCCGGACTGTTCGCCCCCAAGGTTAAAGCCACCGCTCCGCATTCTCTCAACAACGTATCTATCACCTACCCCCGTCCGTTGAAGGCCTATCCCTTGCCCTTCCAGATACCTCTCAAGTCCGAGGTTCGACATGACAGTCGCAACCAGAGCATTGCCCGCAAGCCGCCCCTCAACGGCCCAGCGAGAGGCAAACAACCCCATAATCTGATCGCCATCAGCGACAGCACCCGTTTCATCAATCAAGACAACACGGTCTGCATCGCCATCAAGACAAATCCCGAGGTCAGCGCCATGGGCAACCACTGTTTCTGCCGCAATGCGCGGTTTTGTTGAGCCACAGTCATGGTTGATGTTGAACCCGTTAGGCGACACGCCAATCCCGATCACTTCCGCACCGAGTTCCCAAAGAACTTCGGGCGCGGCCTTATAAGCAGCCCCGTTTGCGCAATCGACAACAATTTTGATGCCATCCAGGCGCATGCCGTTTGGAAAGGTCGATTTAACCCGCTCAATATAGCGAAAACGGCCATCATCAATCCGTTTTGCACGGCCAATATTACGAGACTGCGCAGGTTCCACACCTGACTTGACCAGACTTTCGATTTCCATCTCGGCTTCATCGGAAAGCTTAAATCCATCAGGTCCGAAAAACTTGATCCCGTTATCAACCGCTGGGTTATGACTGGCCGAAATCATTACTCCCAAGTCAGCACGCATTGATGTCGTCAGCAATCCGACCGCAGGTGTAGGAATAGGCCCAAGCAAAAGTACATTCATGCCTGTACTTGTCAGACCCGCCGTAAGCGCACTTTCAAACATATAGCCTGAAAGTCTCGTATCTTTACCAATGACAACGCGATGGGCAACCGACTTGTCTTTCCGAAAAAACCGCCCGACAGCTGCGCCTATCTTCAGCGCCATTTCGGCTGTCATCGGATATGTGTTTGCGGTCCCCCGCACGCCATCGGTACCAAAAAGCTCTCGGGTCATCAGTATTCTCCTCGCGTCGCAGACAACCACAATCGCAGTGCTTGCTTTGTTTCACCCACATCGTGGACGCGCAACAGTTGCACACCCTGCGCGATCCCTACAAGTCCGGTTGCTACGGACCCGTGTGCGCTTTCTTGTGCGCTATCTACCAAGCCAATCTTTCGTATAAACCCTTTTCGAGATACCCCCAGCAGAATGGCGCAACCGAGGCTGTGGAACAGGCTAAGGCTGCTCAAAAGCTTAAGATTATGCTCGATTGTCTTGCCAAAACCTATGCCCGGGTCAACAACTATGCGCTCTGAAGGTATCCCCGCACTCTTGAGTTTATCTATTCTCTCAGCCAGATAGTCATACACATCAAGTACCACATCCTCATATTGCGGATCTAACTGCATTTTTTGGGGAGTTCCCTGCGCGTGCATTACAAAGACCGGTGCTTCACGCTCGGCACAAAGCGGAGTAAGGGCCGCATCAAAAGTGAGGCCGGAAACATCGTTGATAAAATCAGCCCCGGCATCAAGAGCGGCAGCTGCCACCACGGCTTTTCGAGTATCAATCGAGATCGGTATTTGAACCGCACTTCGCAGAGCAGTGATAACGGGTGCAGTGCGAGCAATTTCTGCTTCATGTGGCACTTCTAGCGCACCTGGACGGGTGCTCTCACCACCGACATCAATGATATCAGCGCCTCGCTCAGCCATGCTCTTTGCATGCTTGAGGGCCATCGCCGCACCATTGAAGCGCCCTCCGTCACTGAAGCTATCAGGCGTCACATTTAAAATACCCATTAGCCGAGGCTCATCAAAGGTAAGCTCCCCTAAGGGAGCGCGAGAAGCTGTAAGCTTCCGCAAGGCATCAGGTGGAAGACGCCCAGCAGGCACATAAGAAGATGGCGCGCCGCGCTGGATCACTTCGACATGGGTAAACCAGCACCACCCGCCAGCAAGCGTTAGAGCTTCACTGGGACGTCTCGGACCAGTCTGAACGAAAGGGCGGTAGTAATAAACAGTCATCGTGTCAGCCTTACATCAAAGTACACAATCCGATAAATATCAGAACTGCACATCTGAAACTTCAAGCTGTGTTACATCAAAATTGTGCTCTAACTGTGCAACAGAAGTCCCGATCGAAACAAAGCGTGCAGCGTCCATTTCTTCAGCAAACCAAAGCGCCAGCTTAAGCGAATCTTGTTCCCCTGTGGCGGGGCCATCAACCGCATCAAGCACCATTTTGGAAGGAGCCCAGACGCTGATTTGACCGTTTTTTAGCGCCCATTCAAGCTCAGTGCGTGTTTCTACAACCACGCAACGCTTGTCACGCCCCGCAAGAACCCAGGCATTTTGTTCAATCGCCAGCAGATCGATCCGCCGCTGCGCCAATACTGATTTTGATTGGGGCGCAACTGTATCGGCGGCTCCCAAACAAATCAAAGCGGGAAGGCCAGTATCGACAATCTGGTCAATCCACGTTTTCAGATGAGGGGCGTTAATCGCCTGATTAGACAGGAATAAGACCAACGGATGCGGCCGGTCCTCATCGTCATGTGATCCTGTTTCTTCAGGTGCGGAGCGCACGATTTCAACACCCAATGCACCTGGCCCACGATCAAGTTTTTCAATACGCACAAAGGCCCGCACGGCTTGTGGTTCCCAAAGTATGCGTTCTGCGATCCGTGCAGCCAATGTTTCTAGTAGATTCAAGCGCTCTTCCCCAAGCGCAATGGCAATGGCCTCGGTTACTTTGTCATAAGAGAGAATCTTATCGACATCATCATCCACTGCCCCACACAACGGGCGAACCTCGACGACAATGTTAAAACATATCCGTTGCATCTTCCCACGCTCAGCCTGAAAAGCGCCGATCTCAACTTCGACGATATGGTCACGCACAGAAATACGGTCCAAAGGGCTTGCCTGTGAAGTGGCCCGAGAACGCGCATCAGGATGATCAAAAGCTTGTGTAATTTCGCAACTCATGGTGCAGGGCCCTCCATACTCGAACATCTACGGCCTACACACTCAATGGCCCTAAGGTAAACCCCACACCAAATAGTCAGTGTAAAAACTAGTGCTCAATTACTCGATAGCCGTGTCGGCTGTCTGTAGAAATGATGGTAACCGATCGTCGCGGTGCGAGGAAATTTGCTTGCCCATCGAGGAGAAACAGCTTTGGTGTGATAATGTGTTGCGCCCTTGGTGAGTGGGCGCTTTGTATTCTTCATGGTAATTTTTGCTATCTTACCGACACGCTCAAAGGCGCGAGGTTCGGCTATCACCTCAGCGTGCCCATCGCATGTGTAGGTAAACTGGCAAGCATTTCTGCGGCCGGTGCCCTGATGGATAACTCCACAAATTGTATCTGGATAACTGGCGCTACTGACGCGATTAAGAATAACTTCAGCGACGGCAAACTGCCCTTTGACGCTCTCACCGCGCGCCTCAAAATAGAGCGCCTCAGCAAGGCAGCGCCATTCATTGCCTCCTTGCTGCTTGGGCTGGCTTGCGAGCCATTCCCCAGAATAAGTGATGCCTCCAGAAGAGGTTTGCGCAACCTTGGAGCGCTCCAAAAGACTCACAAGATGAGCTTGTGGAATCGCGTTCAGGGCCCGTTGTTCCTTATCGAACAGCTTCTTGATTGAAACGTCAGCCGACGCGGGCAGCGCACACGATACGCCGAATACAAATGCAGAAACGAGCCGCAGCATGAGCAGGGCCTCCTTAGATCAGGCTTGAACAGTCGAACATCGGCCAATTTCTTAGGAGCTTTGATATGCCAAAGCAAGTTTTGAGCCCGAGCTAAAACCCCATAATGTTGCGGATTTACGCCGATCGCCGAATACTGCCGATCATCTTGCGCCCAAGGGAAGTCTGCCTACCCTATCTTGTCTTTCAAAGCAAGTTGCGCAGCCGCCAGCCGCGCCACGGGAACACGGAAAGGCGAGCAAGAAACATAGTCAAAGCCCGCATTTCTACAAAATGCAATCGATTCGGGGTTGCCGCCGTGCTCTCCGCATATCGAAAGAACGAGATCAGGCGATGCCTTACGCCCCCGCTCAGCACCGATCTGCAACAGTTCGCCCACGCCATCCGTATCGAGCGTATGAAACGGATCTTCGGGGTAAACGCCAAGTTGCACATAAGCCGACATAAAGCGTCCAGCATCATCGCGAGAGAGGCCATATGTCATCTGGGTCAAATCATTTGTTCCGAAACTGAGGAACGAAACATGAGGCGCAATTTCTTCGGCACGAAGCGCGGCCCTTGGTGTTTCAACCATTACACCCAGCCGGTATTCGAACTCTTGCCCCGTTTCAGTGCGCACGGCCGCCGCCACCGCATCAACGCGGCTTTTGACCAGTTCAACTTCGCGCATAGCAGACACCAGAGGGATCATGATTTCCGGCACAACAGGAGCACCATCAAGGCTAGCCGCAATCGTTGCTTCAAATATTGCACGTGCTTGCATGTCGTAAATTTCAGGAACAGTCACCCCGAGGCGCACCCCACGCATACCAAGCATCGGGTTATATTCTCCAAGCGCTTCAACTCGACGTGTTACATCGGAAAGATTAAGATCAAGCGCCTCTGCCAATTCCCGACAACCGGCTTTGTCGTGTGGCAGGAACTCATGCAAAGGCGGATCAAGCAATCGAATACATACAGGTTTGCCCTGCATTATACGGAAAAGCTCAGTGAAATCATCGCGTTGCATAGGCAGAAGCCGCTCGAGAGCTGCCCGCCTGTCTTTCGGCTTGTCCGCAAAAATCATCTCGCGCATCGGGGTGAGGCGATCCGCTTCAAAGAACATATGTTCCGTGCGGCAAAGTCCGATACCTTCTGCGCCGAAATTACGGGCTGTCGCCGCATCTGTCGGAGTGTCGGCATTGGCACGCACGCCTATGTCTCTTACCTCGTCTGACCATTCCATCAACTCTTGAAACGCGCCATCATGAGTCGCTTCAAGCATTGCTGGTTCTCCCACCAGAACATCGCCAGATGTGCCATCAACGGTGATGACATCACCCTCTTTGAAAACACGCCCGTCTTGCGCAGTTACTGTTCGCTTCTGAAGGTTGAACGTAATACTCATCGCTCCAACAACACAGGGAAGCCCCATGCCGCGTCCGATAACCGCTGCGTGGCTCGTCATTCCGCCTCGTTCTGTCAGAACGGCAACCGCCGCATGCATCCCCCGAATGTCTTCGGGTGAGGTTTCACGTCTTACAAGAACGCAGGCCTCTCCGCGCGCAGCACTGGCCTGTGCTTCGGACGACGAGAATACGATCCTTCCAGTTGCTGCACCCGGGCTGGCCGCAACTCCTGTTGCGATACGATCTCTAGTGGCCTCAGGATCTACTTGACGGTGCAACAATTCATTCAAAGCACGGGGTTCCACCCGCATCAAGGCTTCTTCTCTTGGTATTATGCTGTCTTTCGCGAGATCGACAGCAATGCGAACAGCCGCCCGCGCCGAGCGCGCAATACGCACACCATCCAGCAAATGCACCTTGCCGTTTTCTATCGCAAATTCAGCCTGCATCTCTTCACGCAATTTTTCACGCATGAGTGCGGTATAGGCCTTAAGCTCGGCAAACGCGGCGGGTGCAAGCTCTTCAAGAGATGGTCCCCGCTCGTCCGCTTCAAGAAACAAGGCTTCCGCCCCTTTCAGCAAAGCATCACGTCCCTGACTCTGTGACAGGTAGCGCCCCGTGATCTGCGGTTCGCCAGAGATTGAATCAACCAGTTGAATAACACCTGACCCGCTTTCGCCAGATCCGATACCAAAGACCATCTCTTGCACAACAAGGCCAAGCCCCGCGTCAGCAGGTGCTCCCTTGGCTTGCCGCAACAGCCTCGCAGTTGTCCCCTCCCAAGCGCGTGCCATTGAGCGCAGAACCGCTCCGAGTTGGACATCTGGCTCTTGCGGAAACACTTCTTCGGCTTCATCCTCATAGGCCTTCAACGCGGCAGAGAGCCCTTCCTGACCTTGGGCTTCGATATCCTCGAAAAGATCAGGATCCAGCCGCGCGACATGGATGGCGTAAGACTGCACAAAGCGCAGATAAATCTGCGCAGCGGCATCTTGCCCCAATACATCACAAAAATCGACATAAAGCGCATCGTTCATCCCGATATTGAGAACCGCACCTGGCCCTCCCCAATCCGGGTCTTCCGATGAGGGACGCACGCACAAAAGCGGGCTATCGCCAAAAGGCTCCAGCAGTTTTCTCATATCCGGCATTTGGCCCGAGGCCAGCCCATGTACTGCCGAAAACGAGAGGGCAACAGTTTTAGGTACAGGCAAATCCAGCCTGACAAGCCGCTGCAAACACTTCGCGCGTCCTCCATGCGTATGAGACGCAATCGGAGCATCGCTGGTGATCAGCGTGGTATGTGGATCATCTTTCTGCACTGCGGCACATTAACCCCAGTTCCGAAAGCGGCGCAAGCCTAGCCTTCAAGGCAAGACAAATCGGCCACGCTCGCGCAAACGGTGCGAATACGGTTCAAAAGGTTGAGCCTATTACGCCGCACGACCTGATTGTCTGTGTTGATTTGCACCGTTTCAAAGAATGCATCAACCGGGCTGCGCAACTGCGCCATCGCCGTCATTGCCGTCTCGTACGCACCTTCTGAAAGCGCGACCTTGATATCCGCCTCCGCCGTATCGAGAGCGGCAAAGAGCGCTTTCTCTTCAGCGGTTTCCGCAAATTTAATTTCGGCACCGAAACTATATTCCACACCGTCTTTGGCTTCAGCCTGGCTCAGGATATTATTGGCACGCTTGAAGCCTTGAACAAGGTTTGCACCCTCGTCTGTTTCAAGGACACGTCCCAAAGCAGTGGCGCGCTCGGCAACCAGTTGCAAATCATCGTTGAGTTCACCCGACAAGCAGGCATCAATTACGTCGTAACGAATACCCTCGTCCTTCAGGTAAACTTTTAGACGATCGTGGAAGAAGCCAAGCAGGTTTGCAGAAATATCAGGGACAGTTTCAGCAAGCTTCGCAGCCACCGCGCCAGCCTCCCGCTGATCAAGAACAGCATGATATGCCGCGCCAAATACGCCTGCCTTAACAATCTCTTGCAAAATCTCCTCAAGCGTATCGATCTCGTTTTCAGCGCCTGCTCCGTTAAGTGCAATCAAATGCCGCATAAGCTGGGCATCCAGAAAACGGGATAGTTCCAGTGACAGATTATTTTCACGCAACAGACGTATCACTCCGAGCGCGGCACGACGCAGCGCGAACGGGTCCTTAGACCCGGTCGGCTTCTCATCAATCGCCCAAAAGCCTGTTAGCGTGTCGATTTTATCGGCCAGGGAAACCGCCACAGACAAAGCTGCACGCGGAGCCACATCAGATGGCCCGAGCGGAGCGTAATGTTCTTCACATACAGCAGCAATTTCACCCGACTGCCCAGCAGCTTCTGCGTAATAGCGCCCCATAAGGCCCTGTAGCTCGGGGAATTCGTAAACCATCTCCGAACTGAGATCTGCCTTGGCAATTCGAGCCGCCTTTTCTGCATCTTCAACATCGGCCCCGACATAAGGCGCGATATCTCGCGCAAGCTCAGCAATCCGGTTGATCCGTTCTGCCTGATTGCCAAGCTTGTTGTGGAACGTCACATTTGCAAGCTGCTCTGTCCAAGCAGACATCCCGCTTTTGGCAACGCGCAAATCATTTTCCCAAAAAAACTTTGCATCACTCAAGCGCGCGGCCAAAACCTTCTGGTTGCCAGCAAGGATGGTTGCGCCGTTGTCACTTGTTTCTCTGTTGGCCACGGTAATGAAACGCTCGATACGTTTGGACTTCGCGCTCCTGACAGAAAAGAACTTCTGGTGCTCTTTCATCGACGTCTGCAAAACTTCAGGCGGCAGGTCGAGAAACTCTTCCCCAATTTGGCCCATCAGCACCACCGGCCATTCGACAAGGCCCGCAACTTCAGCCAGCAGCCCTTTGTCTTCTACAACTTCCAAACCACTGGCAAACGCTTGATTGGTAGCATCCTGCCAGATGTGATCGGCCCGCTCTTCAGGATCAAGAACCACATGCGCGCGTTTCAGCAGTGAGGCATACTGATCAAAGTTTGCCACCGAGAACCGGCCGGGGCTCATAAACCTATGGCCCTCTGTCATATCGCCTGCTTTTATCCCGTCGATGTCGGTAGGCACAATCCGGCTGCCAGCTTCGTCTTCAAGAATACATACGATGGAGTGCAAAGGCCGCACCCAGCGCAAGCTTCCAGCGCCCCAGCGCATAGATTTAGGCCAAGGAAAGTTGCGCACGGCTTGTTCCAAAACCTCTGCAACAATCTCGTCAGCCAAGCGGCCGGCTTTCTCGATCATCGCAAAGTAGACAGCGCCCTTGGGCGTTTCGCGTTCTTCAAGCTGATCTCGCGTCACACCTGCTCCGCGCAAAAAGCCTTCAATCGCCTGTTCGGGCGCACCTACTTTCGGACCTTTGCGCTCTTCACGCACCGTCGGGCTTTCAGCCGTGAGGCCATCAACAGCGAGCGCCAAGCGCCGTGGCGTGCTAAAGGCTTTCGTCCCTGAATAGGTTAGCCCTGCCTCGACAAGACCATCTGTTATCAGCTTTTTCAGGTTATGAGCCGCCTGCGCTTGCATGCGCGCGGGGATCTCTTCGGAGAACAATTCAATCAGCAGATTTGGCATTGGCTGCGCTTTCTTTCTTTACGGTTTCTCGGGGCAGCCTTCAGGCACAGGTTTGCCATCAAAAACTTCTACACCGCAGTCGTTGATCTGATGCCAGACGAAGCCACGCCCGTCTGGCAAAACCGCGACAACGCGGTCAATTCCGTATTCAAGATTCTTCTGGCCGAGAAATGGCACAGCTTCTCCACTCTCAATCGCCTCGCCCAAAGCAACGGCATCAAAACAATCAAACCAGTTAGGGGCCACAAGCGGCTCTGCATTTTCATAATGCTCAAACGTCTCGCTCAGCATCGCGATACTCTGCGACGTTGTAAAACAAGCGCGATAACGGATAGGAGAACTCGTTGCTGTAATTGCTTCGAAGTTTTCATATAAAATCGGCTCAGGCTCTCCGCTCATGAGGGATGTGAGCATCACGTCATCATCACCCTGAGAAACAACGTTTTCATAGTAGGCGTAGACCTGAAGATAATAAATGGCTGCGCCAGCGATCAGTGACAACACGACAATAAACCCCGCAACAATTTTGCCGCTCATGAGACATAGCCCCCGGCTTCGGTTTGCACAAAAGCATCAGCGCACAGTTTGGCCAGTGTCCGCACACGGCCGATATAAGCCTGCCGTTCGGTCACAGAAATAACACCGCGTGCATCGAGCAGATTGAACAGATGAGACGCTTTGATGCACTGGTCATAAGCCGGATGCGCCATAATAATACGTTTGCCGGTTTTAGGGTCGTCTGCCCCCACCTCGAGAATACGCTGACATTCGGCCTCGGCATCCTCAAAATGGCGCAAGAGTGTTTCAGTATCAGCCACATCAAAATTCCAACGGCTGTATTCCTGCTCCGTCTGACGGAAGACATCACCATAGCTTAGCGCAATCGGCGCTTGCGGGTCATTGTAGGGCATGTCCATCACGTGCTCGACACCGAGCACATACATCGCCAAACGCTCGAGGCCATAAGTAAGTTCGCCAGAAACGGGGTGGCAATCATGGCCGCCCACCTGCTGAAAATAAGTAAACTGCGAAACTTCCATTCCGTCACACCAGACTTCCCAGCCGAGCCCCCATGCGCCCAGCGTCGGGCTTTCCCAGTCGTCTTCGACAAAGCGGATGTCATGCCGCCCCATATCGATTCCGATAGCTTCAAGCGAACCGAGATACAGCGCCTGAAGGTCGGGTGGGCTTGGTTTGATTACCACCTGGTACTGGTAGTAGTGCTGAAGTCGATTGGGGTTTTCACCGTAGCGTCCGTCTGTCGGGCGTCGTGAGGGCTGCACATAGGCCGCCGCCCATGGCTTTGTGCCAAGCGAGCGTAACGTGGTCGCCGGGTGAAATGTGCCCGCGCCCACTTCCATGTCGTAAGGCTGAAGCACAGCGCACCCCTTTGCTGCCCAATAGGACTGCAATCGCAGGATGATCTCTTGAAAACTGCGCGGTTTGTCAGTTTGTTCAGCCATATCTTTGCCTTTACTCAGCTTTGCTCTGCCGTTTGCGCACTACCTAAGCCGCCTATGCGATCAGGTCAATCAGCCGCCTGCCTCTCATCAATGCCAGAGCATATAAATCAAACAAATACGGCAATGTGATCGTTATTTGGGTGCACTGGCCCAAGAATTTGATAAAACATCGCAAACTGCGCATGAGCACATAATTATACGCGAGGGACTCTCATAAAATGACACGGCTGATCGTATCCGTATTTGTAACAATTAATTTTTGGATCAGCGCCGCTCTGGCACAAGATCAGGAGGCTGTCTGGATCCAGGTCGAGGCACAACCCAGCCTCAATCAGGCTCAAGATAGGGTAAGAGAATATTCCGCCGCATTGCCTGACGTAAACGGCTTTGCTCTAGGCGGCGGCTGGTATGGCATCGCGCTCGGCCCATACACACCTGATGATGCCCGAGAGGTTCTGCGCACTTATCGCCGTGAAGGGCAGATCCCGCGTGACAGCTATATCGCCTATACCTCAAGCTTTCAGCAGCAGTTCTGGCCCATCGGAGCCAACTTCCTGAACATCCCCGCAGCTCAGGAAGCCCCGCAGGACCCAGCAGACGAAGCACCTTCGGAAGAGGTTGCAGCAGTTGAGCCGGAAACAACGATCACAACACCAGATGAAACCGCTTCCGAAGCACGTGCTTCCGAAGCAGAGCTAACGCGCGAAGAGCGTGAAAGACTTCAGATCGCTCTAAAATGGGCTGGCCACTATGACGCGTCAATTGACGGTGCTTTCGGGCGCGGCACACGAACGTCCATGGCGGCATGGCAAGATGCCAACAACCACGAAAGAACAGGTATTCTCACAACGGCCCAGCGTGCAGAGCTTTTCAGCCAATACAACGCGGTTCTCAACGGTCTTGGCCTTGCCCTCGTCCAAGACACGGCCGCAGGTATCGAAATCAAGATGCCAACAGAAGTTGTCAAATTTTCTAAGTATAGTCCCCCGTTTGCCCAATATGACAGTTCTGGCGATATCAACGGACGCGTTTTACTGATCAGCCAGGAGGGCGATCAGAACACGCTTTATGGCCTCTATGATATCATGCAAACGCTCGAGATCGTACCTGAAGACGGCCCGCGCGAGCGCAAGGGCAACTCCTTCACACTTGTCGGAGAAAGCGCGACCATGATTTCACACACCGAAGCCTGGCTCGAGAATGGCGAGATCAAAGGTTTCACGCTCATCTGGCCCGCTGGTGATGAGGAGCGCCGCAGCCGCCTGCTCGGTGAGATGATGGCTTCGTTCAACCGTCTTGAAGGCGCTATGGACCCGGCGGCAGGCACTGACGAGCAAAATATCGATCTGGTCGCAGGCCTTGAAATCCGCCGCCCCAAGCTTGCCCGGTCCGGTTTTTTTCTGGATAGCGCAGGACACATCGTAACCACGTCAGAGGCAGTTGCTAACTGCTCGAGCATCACAATCGAGGATCAGTTTGAAGCCGAGGTGCTCATCAATGATGGCCCGTCAGGTATTGCTATTGTAAAATCGAAAGAAACGCTCAGCCCGGCACAGATCGCGACCCTCACCGCGCGCGATCCCCGCTTGCAAACAGAGATTGCGGTTTCCGGTTTCAGCTATGAAGGCATCCTTGGCGCTCCAACACTCACTTTCGGAGTGTTGAGTGATGTGAAAGGCCTCGGTGGCGAACCCGAGCTTAAACGCCTCGCTCTCAATGCCTTGCCAGGAGACGCTGGCGGCCCCGTCTTTGATGATACAGGAGCCGTTATGGGAATGCTTCTGCCTGCTCCGCAAGGCGATAAAAAACTGCCTGACCAAGTCAGCTTCGCTGTTGACGCAAGCACCATCAGAAAAGTTGCCGGGGCGGCAGGGCTTACAGCCAATTTAAATGGCCGCACCGGGCGGATTGCCCCCGAAGATCTAACACTTGAAGCTCAGGGCTTGACGGTGTTGATCAGCTGCTGGGAGTGACTCCTCCGGAACGACATAATATAAAGGCGGGCTGAGTGGCCCGCCTTTATTTTTACCCGCGCCAGAACGCAGGGATGACCAAGGCATAAACGACCAGTAGCTCCAAGCGTCCGATCAGCATCGAGAATGTCAGGATCACCTTGGCCGCATCATTCAGTGTCGCATAGTTGCCGGCCGGCCCGATGATATCACCAAGGCCAGGCCCGATATTGGCAACGGTTGCCGCCGCGCCTGAAATCGAAGTCACAAAATCGAGCCCTGTGAAAGAGAGCGCAACCGCTATCAAACCAAGCGTGAGAACAAAGAACACAAAGAAGCTCATAACAGAATTCAGGACATCCTCACCGATCGGGCGGCCGCTGTATTTGGGCGTGAATACGCCATGAGGCGATCTGATTTTCTTGATCTGAGATGCAATCGAAGCAAACAGGATTTGATAGCGGAAAATCTTGATTGAGCACGCGGTCGAACCCGCGCAGCCACCGATCAGCCCGACAAAAAAGAAGACCGTAATGAGGAACGACCCCCAAGACATATAATCAACACTGGAATAGCCCGTGCCTGAAATGATCGACGTGATGTTAAACAGCGCCTCGCGAAAGGCTTGTTCCCAATGGTGCGGAAAAATCTGGGTAAGCAAAACGCTTGTCACGATAACCAGTGTCGCGACGGTATAGAGGAACCCCCGCACCTGAACATCAAGTAGTGGCGCGTTAAAATGCCCATTCAGCATCTGGACATAACGCACAAATGGCAAGGCAGAGAGGAGCATAAAGACCGAGGCTGCATATTCCAGTGGGCCTGAAAAAACCGAAAAGCTGGCGTCATAGTTCGCCATGCCGCCCGTCGAGACTGTGGTAAATGCATGGGTGATCGCATCAAAGATGCTCATGCCAAGCACGACATATGTGACCACGCATGCAACCGTCACACTGACGTAAACCGCCGAAATCTGCGATGCTATTTGGGTCGCACGTGGCAGAATTTTTCCAAAGGTATCAAATGCTTCCGCGCGGAAAATTTGCATGCCCCCGACTCTGAGCTCGGGCAGGAAAACCATAGCGACAACAATAATGCCGATTCCGCCGAGCCATTGTAAAATGCTCCGCCACAGCAATATACCTCTCGGCAGGTCATCAAGCCCCGTCATGACAGTTGCGCCTGTTGTTGTCAGGCCCGACATAGCTTCAAAAACAGCGTCGATCGTTGAAAGCTCGGATGCCCCAATGATCAGCGGCAGTGCGCCAAAGATAGGCAAGGCGACCCATACGCTGGTTGTCAGAAGAAAGGTTTGCTGAATATTCAGACCTTCTTTAACACCATTCTGGCAAGCCAGAGCAACCAGCCCGCCAATCAGCGCAGTTATGACTGCGCTTTCCGCGAATGCGGTCCAATGGCCCCGCCCGTCAATCAGGTCAATCGTCATCGGAGCAAGCATTGTCAGCCCCAAAGCAGTGACAAGCAGTCCAATAACATATCCAACTGGGCGAAGATCAAACATGCGCGCAGGCTTGGCTGTAAGGCGCAGGGCTGTCAAGCATCGGCGCATAATTCGCATGACAACCAAGAAAAAAAGCAACGGCAGTGCCTGCGGGAGACACTGCCGTTCTTTGCATTCAGGTCAACAGCTGTGATTCCAATCAGCAGTAAAAGAAGCGGCTAAGCACGCGCTGTTCAATTTCGTCACGGGCGAGGCCCTTCTGAGCCAACTCTTCATCGCTTAGCGCATGTAGCGCGGCAATTTTAACCCGGTAAGGCTCTATCCGCTGGGCTTCGATGTTATCGATCCAGCGTGAAAAACCGGTTTTTATGTATGAAACGACGCCTGTCAGACGAAATCCCGATACGGTGGTTAGTGTTGTGTATGCCATTTTGGAAACCTCATATTCATGGTGTGGTTTCCTCCCTCACCATGAATATAGGTCAGCATTACTCACCTTACTACTGCTTAAGTTACATACCTAAGTCACGCCTTACGCATAGCTCATCCAACATGGAAAAGTGTCGAAAACAGTTTAGGATCAAGACTTTCGCTCTCGAAAAGCGCGCCTTCTGTCAGCACACTTACAGCATCGTGGCTGTGCAGGCTTTCCTGATGGCTCGCAATGACGCGGAAATCTCCGACGCGGCTGTCTTGCTCCAGCTTCTGCGCAAAGAGGCGTGCGGCGTCTTCCACAAAAATCGGATTTGCGGCGTTAAGCTCTGCAAAAGCCTGTTCGTCTTCGCGTTTGACCATGACCTGCGTTTCGGTCGGAACAGCGGCGCGGCACATCTCGATGAGGTCTTCAAACCAGAGGCAGTCACCCTGCGCGGCCTCTGCCGAAATGCGCGCAACCGAGCGCTGTGAGTGCGGCGTGGCAAGCTGCCCACGAGTCTGGCGGGCGTGCTCGGAAAGCTCGAGGGAACAGGGGCACGTAGACGAGTAAACATAATCTAAGTGCATGATTTTACGCCGAATTCCATCAATCTCGATGAGTTCCAACGCAAAATCATAATACTGATACCCCTCAAGGCCCGAGCGCAGGCTTGAGACTTTCATAGGAAAGGAAAACCGCATCTGGATGCGGGCGTCAAAGCTTTCGAGATCGGTTTTGTAATCATCCAGAGCGGCTTCGATGATGTCAAAAGAGAATGTAGAGGCCGAATGCTTATAAAAACTGCGCATGATGCGCGACATGTTAATGCCTTTTTTACCTGCCTCTAGGCTCACCGTTCCTGTCACGGATGTTTCAAGCGTCAGGTCTCCGTTGTCGCGGGTGTGGAACTTGAGCGGCAAGCGGAAGTTGGATATTCCGACATGCTGTATCACCCTCGGCGCGCCTTTGATCAGGCTCGCGGGACCGTTCTGAAGATCGGGCAATGTGGCTTTATAAGCCTCACTCACCTCAAACTCTTCAGGGTAAGCCCTTGCAAGTGCAGGGTAATTCTGCACCTCTCCTGAGGGCAGAAGCCTCGAAATCGCTGGGTCGAGATCGGCCACCTCCTCGGGTGTTGCACCCGTTGCCCACGCACGCAAACGCGCGAGGGCGGCTTCGGCTTCGGCGCGGTCCGGTGCGGATGTCATTGGTCCAACCTGCTTGTTCATGATCTAGCCCCCTCGGCTCACGATTATCCTAACTTAAGATCAATACGCCATGATTGCCATCTCAGACCAAAAAGATCACGCAAGCGTCATAAGCGCCCATTGGCCTAACAGCGAAAACACGGCGTAGGGCAGCCTGTAGGGCAACCTGTATATACAACAGTATGGACAGCATATTCCCGATTGCCCGGCATTACGCCTGCTCAAGCGCGCCCAAAAGATCAGCGATAATGTCATCGACATCTTCAAGCCCGACCGAGAAGCGCACGAGTCCCTCCGATATTCCGAGCATATCTTTCTGCTCTTGCGGGAGGCGCTGGTGCGTTGTGGTGGCGGGATGTGTCGCGATGGATTTGGAATCGGCGAAGTTATTGGAGATGATCGCCACTTCAAGCGCGTTCAACATGGCAAAGCACGGGCCGCGCCCGCCTTTGAGCTCGAATGTCAGAACCGTTCCGCCCGCTTCGGCCTGCGAAAGCGCAAGGGCTGACTGCGGGTGCGCCGCATGTGTCGGGTAGCGCACAGCGGCGATTTTGGGGTGGCCGACCAAAGCATCGGCCACTTTCAAAGCTGCATCGGCCTGCGCGCGTACGCGTAAATCCATGGTTTCGAGCGCTTTGAGATGTGACCATGCGGTAAACGGGTTCATGGCGCCGCCCGTGTGCTTCACGTAAGTTTCAATGGGGCCGCGGACCAGTTCTTTGCTGCCGCAGATGACCCCGCCGAGCATCCGCCCCTGCCCGTCGATGTGCTTGGTTGTGGAAATGATGGTGAGGTCTGCACCGCACTCATGGGCATAGGAAAACACTGGCGTGGCCATGGCATCATCCACCAGCACAAGTGCGCCTTTGGCATGGGCTGTTTTGCAGACATGCTTGAGGTCAATCACCTCAAGGGTGGGATTGGAAATGCTTTCGAGAAAGACGAGGCGCGTGTCATCACGGATTGCCGCATCCCATGCGGCGTTGTCTGTGCCATCCACCAGAGTGATCTGCACTCCGAAGCGACCAAGGATATCTTCCAGGACATAGAGGCAGGAGCCAAAGAGCGCGCGGGAGGACACCACGTGATCACCCGCTTTGAGCAGCGCCATCAGTGCACCGTTGACGGCAGCCATGCCCGAGGCGCAAGCAAAGCCGTCTTCATAGCCGAGATACCCGGAGATACGGTCTTCAAACATCCGCACAGTCGGGTTGCCGTAGCGGGCATAGATGAACTCGTCTTCACCTGCCTTGATAAAGCGCGCTTCAGCCGCTTCGGCTGTTTCATAGACAAAGCCTTGCGTGAGAAAAACCGCCTCGCTCACTTCGCCATACTGCGAGCGGCGCGAGCCTCCATGAACGAGCGCTGTGCGGGTTTTTGAAGTTTTGGTCATCTGATCCTCCATTCATAAAAAAAGCCCCATCGGCCAAGCCGAAGGAGCCCCTTCATCCCGACCTTTTAGCAGATTGTTTAAAGTGGCCCGCAATCTGGTAACAAATCGCCACTGCTTGCGCGTGTAAACCTGTTGGGTTTCCCGGTCAAGTTTCGCCTTCGTCGTCGATACCGTAGTCATGCAGCAGCCGAGACTGCCCCATGAAGAAAGCAAACAGAGCAGCAGTCAGGCCAAATGTCTTGAAATTGACCCAAGCGCTTTCAGACATAAGCCGCCAGACCAGTTCGTTGGCCACAGCGAGACCAAAGAAAAAGATCATCATCCGGCGGGTCAGGATCATCCAGCCTTCATCTTTGAGCGGCATCATCCCTTCCATCACATGGCGCAGATAGGACTGGCCACGCAAAAGGCCGAGCCCAAGTGCGCCACCAAAGAAGGTGTAGAGGATTGTCGGCTTCATCTTGATAAACTTCGGATCGTTGAGCCAGACTGTCAGGCCGCCGAAAATGACGACCAGCAGAAGCGTCATGATCTGCATCTTGGAGAGATGCCCTGTAAGCTTCCAGAGGATGCCTGTGGTGATCACGATGAGCGGCACAAAGCCTGCCGTGACAAGGATAAAGCCCGAATATGCGCGCCCGCCGATTGTGAAAGTATCGTCTTTGAGCATCACATAGGCGATGAAGAAGGCGATAACCGGCCCCAGCTCGAGTGCGGTTTTCATCAGGGGGTTGATCTCGCGTTTTTCGGCCATGGGTGCTCCTATCCTCCCAATTCAACTATCACAGCACCCAGCGCAATCAATGCCATAAGCGCAATCCGGCGCGGGCCTACTGTTTCTTTGAGGGCAAGCCAGCCGATGAGGGCGGCGAAAACCGTTGACGTTTCACGCAAGATGGCGGCTTCACCGACGTTATCAAGCCGTGTGGCAAGCATGATGGAGCCAAAGCTGGCGAAGGCTACGAACGCGCCTATGAGGCCGCGCTGCATCAGCGGGCCAAGCGCGGGCGGATTGCTCATGGAGCGGTAGCGCACGACAGCGAGACCGGGAAAGAACAGCCCGTCGATGAAGAAAAACCACGCAAGGAAGGTGAAGGGGTTGGCGGTGGCGCGGATGCCGTAGGCATCAAACGTGGTGTAAAGCGCCACAAAGAGGCCCGTGATAACGGCAAGGACGAGTGCAAGGTTGAGCGTGTCACGCTCTGCTGTCACGTGGCGCAGGTTGTAGGCGGCAAGGCCGTAGATCCCTGCCAGAAGCGTTGCAACGCCAGCCCATTGCGTGAGGGTGAAACGCTCGCCGAAGAGGAAATAGGCGCCGATGACTGTGAAAAGCGGCCCCGTGCCCCGCACGACGGGATACACCACCGTATAGGCGCCTTTGGTGTAGGCCCAGCTTTGCATGAGTTTGTAGCCGACATGGATGGCGAAAACCGCTGCAAAAATGGGCCACATATGCGGCTCGGGCCATGGCACGACAAAAAGCGCAAAAGGCGCGGCCATGGCGGCGTAGGAGAAATCAATCGCGCCACGGGTGAGCCACGGATCGTGGCGGCCTTTCTGGAGCGCGCCGAACACTGCGTGAAGAAAGGCAGCTGACAGGGCAAGGACAAGCGCGAGGCTGTGGCCAGCTTCTGTGCCTTCCAGAGAGACAAGCCAGTCACTCAAACCGGGCAAGCGGGGGGCCAGCCCCCCGCACCCCCCGGGATATTTTCGGCAATAAGAAAGAGCATGGTGCTTACTCGATATCAAGGCCTGTGAGGGCGGCGGCGAAGTCTTCGGGATCGAAGGGGGCAAGGTCATCGAGCTGCTCGCCCACGCCGATGGCGTGAATGGGCAGACCGAATTTATCGGCCAGCGCGACGAGGACGCCGCCTTTGGCTGTGCCGTCGAGTTTTGTCATGACAAGGCCCGTAACATCGGCGAGTTCCTGAAAGGTTTTGACCTGCGAGAGCGCGTTCTGACCTGTCGTGGCGTCGAGCACCAAGAGTGTATTATGTGGCGCACTCGGATCTTTCTTGCGGATCACGCGGACGATTTTGGCAAGTTCTTCCATCAGGTCGGCGCGGTTTTGAAGGCGCCCCGCTGTGTCGATCATCAGCAGATCAGCGCCATCGGCCTCAGCTTTTGTCATAGCGTCAAAGGCAAGGCTGGCAGGATCGGAGCCTTCGGGAGCGGTAAGCACAGGCACGCCAGCCCTATCCCCCCAAACCTGGAGCTGCTCGACGGCGGCGGCGCGGAAGGTATCACCTGCCGCGATGACCACATCCTTGCCGGCAGCTTTGAACTGCGACGCGAGCTTGCCTATGGTTGTTGTCTTGCCAGAGCCGTTGACGCCGACCACCAGAACCACCTGCGGCTTTTTGGCGTAGAGCGGCATCGGCTTGGCGACTTCGTTCATGATGCGGGTGATCTCTTCGGCGAGGATCTGCTTGATCTCTTGCGTGGAGAGCTTCGTGCCAAAGCGGCCTTCGGCCATGTTGGCTGTCACGCGCAGAGCGGTATCAACACCCATATCAGAAGCAATGAGCAGCTCTTCGAGCTGTTCGAGCATGTCATCATCAAGCACGCGACGCACAACAGTTTCGGCCTCGGTGCGCCCCAAAAGACGGCCAAGCAGACCCGGTTTTTTGGGCTTGGGGGCAGCCGCTTCCACAACTGCGACAGGGATTGCAGCCGCGACGAAAGGCTCAGGCTCAGGCTCAGGCTCAGGCTCAGGCTCAGGCTCAGGCTCAGGCTCAGGCTCAGGCTCAGGCTCAGGCT
>NZ_JAOWLC010000014.1 GCF_025751535.1 Lentibacter sp. XHP0401
GCCGAATACATATGAGCGACTTCCGAGAACATGCCAGAAATCATTTGCGAACAGCAGCCGGTACATACATTGGGCCGTTCGCTGCCATCGACACCAAGGCGGGAAGCCGTATTTTCTGCATCTGCGTGGTTGCAGTTCCAGCTTGAAGAAAGCAGCCGTTCATAGACTAGAGATCAGAACGCCGATGCTCGCGCTAATCATCCAATTCAGTTGGCTGCATAATGCCGGAAGTCTCGCCTGCAGATCCTTTTGGGCTGGGTGAGTTTCGGAACCTCCTCGCAAACAAAGCGTTAATGACTAGATGTCATAGTGAATTTGCCGGCAGCCATCGTTGATCCCAAGTTGAGGCTCGTGATCGAGAAAAGCTGTAAACCAGCAGCTGAACCTGATAAAAACTCAATTATGCAAATCAATGTGAACGCATATCCTCAGTTACGCACTTTGTGCTGGAACCGCCCTGACAATGCTGTCTTGGACGGACGTGAGGCGCTTGGCCTTTACGAAAACAACTGGCGCCTGGTAGAGGCTGAGAACTTCGACGTAGAAGAGAAACAGTTGCTTGATGATCTTGTTGCCCGTTTCGGCAACGGCGTATTTATGCCCGCTTGAAATGACGTTCAAATAAATCTCGTTTATTCGCGAATGCCATAACTCTATCCTGAACGTCTTGAGATACTTAAACGAAAATTTTCTTGAGAAATCCGAGCTCTGATTGCCCATACATCTTTTGGCTTCAGAGGCCGTTTCTGACCGACAATGCGACCTTTTTCCAGGCCGGGCGAAACGCGCGAATGGCAGGTAAGTTTTGGGTTTCCATGACTGATCCTTCGATCCGCCACACCCTCCCACAACAACAACCCGGCGTTGACTGTGGCAGCATATCACAGGATGCCGCACCGCACCCAAGGTCGGCTTGGAGCCCAAGGTAACGGATGCTGCGTGATGCATGGATGTCCGCTATGCGGACTGTGGACGCAGCATTACGTAGGTCGGTCCAATGTCGGGTTTGGGCGAAATTAAAACGACGGAGCAGCAAACCAGGATATGCCGCGATCGAATTAGAGATGACAATGAGTTCCACAGGAATAAGGCAACACAACTCACCAAGGTCGGCCCTCTGAAAAGAGCAGGCGCTGCCCGTGATGAGCCGCGCCGCTCCGATATGCGTTACGACCAGGGCGTTACGAGGTATTTTTCGCCCGTCTTCATGGCGCGGTAATCCATCACGGCTTCCTTTGTCAGCATGTCTTCCAACGAGACGCGCGATTTGTAGTTGCTGGCGAAGGTGGTGGTAAGGTTGTCACGTACACGCTGGCGCATACGGCCCATGGTTTGCTGCCCGACGGACTGTAGGAAGGGGAACAAAAGCCAACCCGACAGCGTCCAGCCGAACCCGTAGGATGGCGTCAGAATAGTTGGGCTTGTGTCAAGGCGACCGTAGATGAACATGCGTTTCTGCTGGTTGGAACCATAGCGCGAAAATTCGGTCATCTGCTCGATCGCGACCCGTTCCATCGCCCTGAAAGACATGTCGACCTGCTTGCCACCGCCAACGGGGTCAAAGCCGTAGAACGCACCGGTTTCACGAATGGCGCCGCTTAGTTGATCCATGAAGTTATCGTCCGAGGAATTGACCACGTGCGTCGCACCGAGACCCTTCAGCAGGTCAACCTGTTCACTCTTGCGCACAACATTTACCAGCCCGACCCCATCCTCTTTACAGATACGTGTCAACATCTGCCCGAGGTTTGAAGCACCTACCGTATGCAAAATGGCGTCCTGCCCGTCGACTTTGGCATTTTCGACAAAGCCAAGTGCAGTCATCGGGTTAACGAAGGCGCTGGCCCCTTCTTCGGCGGAATGATCGCCAAGAGGCAGGCACATGGAGGCATCGGCAAGGCAATATTGACTGTAGGCGTTACCCGGCACGCAAGACACGCGCTGCCCGACAAGAGCCTGCGCCGCTTCGCTGTCACCAGCCTCAACCACAGTGCCGGCGCCTTCGTTGCCGGCGGGCAACTTCATCCCGTGACGCGCCTTTGAGGCCGTGTTTGCTGCCTCGGGCATCTTGGCGACAAACTTGCCGGGCGTGTATTCAGCGTTTTCGACGTCCGCTCCTCCGACCAGAATGGCAAGGTCGGATGGGTTGATCGGTGCGGCTTCCATTTTTACGAGAACCTGGTTGCCCGTGGGGGCTTCAAAGGTCACATCCTCAACCGCGACGGTCAGCGTGCCGTCAGCCTCGAGCGTGGTGAACAACTGTTTTCCAGTCGTAGTCATGATCAGGTCTCCTACTTAATCGATAATGTTAGGGCCTCAGGTATGCCATAGCGACCTGATGTCACCCCTAAACGTATGGTCAAGGGATGCGCATACAGTAAAGTTTCCGTGACTTGCCGTCTCAAGGGCATGCGGGACAGGAACCAAATCCCGTTGGAATTTTTGCAGAGAGGCGCGTCAACCAAGATGGAGTCTAGCGCCAAAGCTCTAATGCTCTGCCTCACCCTTTGACCGAAGTGTCATGCTTCATTCCAAATTGACGTCGCGGAGGCGCGGAGTATGGACGTGTGTTCGTATAAGGAATGCAGCCGCTGCGCCCGCGATAGCGCCGAACAGGTGGGCTTCCCAAGAGACACCAGGTTGACCCGGCAGTACGCCCCAGAGAATAGAGCCATACAGAAAACCGACCAGTAGTGTCGCGCCAAGCGTGATCAGCGAGCGATCCACCAAACCGCGGGCCACGAGGAAGCCGAACCAGCCGAAGATCAGCCCTGACGCACCGATATGGATGGCGGAGCTTCCAAACAGCCAGACGAGACCGCCGCCGAGGCCAATCACCACGGCGTTCACTGCCGGCAAGGCCCTCGTGGCAGTGGCAGCCAGCAGCCCACCCATCACCAATAACGGCGGCGTATTGGCCATCAGGTGTGCGAAACTTGCGTGCAGGAGGGGCATTGCTATGACACCATCCAACCCGCTGACATGCCGGGGGATCAGGCCGAAGGCCGGGTTGAAGCCGTAGCCGATGATCCAGTTGACGACCTGCACCGCCCATAGCAGTGAGACAAAGGCTGCAAGTGCCGTGGTGCGCCGAAAGAATGCGCGCATGTGATCCCGTTTCCTCATGTTGGCGACAATAGCCGTCTCCACAGCGCCTTCAACGGCTTTCGTGCGCTGCACAGAGGCGTCTCAGCCTGTTCTCAATGATGGCTTGGAGCCGAAATCAGGCTTCTGACGCATCGAAATGCTAATGAAGCGGGCTCACACAAATATAAACGGTGAGCAATCGTCCAGCTCTCAAATACGATGCAATTGATCTGTCGCTTTTTCGGCGGCATTCAGCAGCCCTGAACTTTCGACGCCAATCGCTCGGGCCAAGACGATCAACTCCACTACATCAATCCGCCTCTCCCCGCTTTCAACTCGCGCCACGAAGGATTGATGGCAGTGTAGTCTTTGCGCCAGTTGTGCTTGCGTCAAGTCAGCAGCCCTCCGGGCCTCCACCAGCGCCCTGCACAACGCCTCGTGCCCCTCGCTCCTAATAGTTTTTGCCATGCTGTTGCGAATCCTCTTTCGCATCAGCGTTAATCCAGTTATTAGATAATCTAAAAAGTGGATATTTTATGCAAAACTTTGACACCAGACTGATCCAATATGATCTTACGCCTAAGGATGCACGCCCTGCCTTTCTAGCGCTTCTATTCGATAATCCTGTGATGCGCCGAGCATTTCGGCAAATGGCAGAAGACCGCGTAACCCGCGCAATGATGGAGTTTCTAAATTTGGATGTGATCCCCTATGAGGATTACAAATTGCTTAGTAAACGTGGTTACGTTAGATATTACGGGGACTTTTACACCTATATTCCAGCAGCGCGCGGTCTGGATTTACCAGACGTGCGCTTGACGCAGAAAGGTGAGAGATTCAAAGGTAATGGACCACTCGATTACCGCAATCACTGGCATTTCGCCGACTTTATCCTCGCATATCGAGTTAGGAATACGGGGAAGGGCTTGGTCGCGGGACGGGAAACACTTGAGGAGTGGATAGATGAGGGCAACGAGAGCTGCCTTAATGCGCTCGTTGATCCTAATACCGGTGGCAAGTTGACAAGCCTGACTGAGCTTGGTGTTTTTGATATCTGCGATCCAACTTACCGAGAAGAGATGATCCAGCTACGCGCCAAAGAAAAAGTGGCCCATCCTTTGACCGCAAGCAAACTCGTCCATGACGTGGTTTCGCACTGAAGGTGATTTCAAATCTATGAGAGGCACTCTGGGTGGCTGCGCG
This sequence comes from Lentibacter sp. XHP0401, assembly GCF_025751535.1. Taxonomy (GTDB): domain Bacteria; phylum Pseudomonadota; class Alphaproteobacteria; order Rhodobacterales; family Rhodobacteraceae; genus Lentibacter. Next base: position 4,291 of record NZ_JAOWLC010000014.1, read on the forward strand.
GCGAGGAAAGCATTGCTGAGCTGTGCCGCCCATTGCCCGGCAGGGTCATGCGAGGCAGGATCCCGTGAGGGGTCAAGGGATATCGCCGGGCATGTATTAAAGCTGGTCAAAACAAAAATTTGAGGTAGGCAAGCGACGTTTGTCCGGGATCCTGCGCGCTAGGCAACGTTGCTCATAATGAAGAAGCAGCGGAGGTAAGGCGTGTGCAAGTATTTCGAAGGCAAATGGGCATTGTTATAGGACAAGCACATCAGGCCGCAGGAGCCGTTTATGCCCCTGACAGCCCCCCCCGGAATTAAGAACACCACAGAGGTAACAAGCGCTACCTTCCAAACAAGAAGAACCGTAAAACTAATTCAAGGCAATCCTCTCGGGTCCGGCAGGCTGCCGGTCGCAGGTATCGTGCAATGGGGGTGCCCCATTGAGTGATGCCGAGAAGAGGTCCGGGGGTATCCCCGGAGCGGCGGGTTTCGAAAGGGTGCAACCCTTTTGTCCGGGTGTTTCAAAAGAGGGGCGAAGCGATCCCTCTTTGCCGGATAGGGGATAAAGCATTTATCCCCTAGTAGGTTAGGGAATAAGGATTTACCCCCCACTTCGGATTTTCACAGGTGCTTGATATACTCGGACAACGTTTCATGAGGTGTTGTCCATGTCAATATTTACGCATTTTCCGGAGGATGAGCGACGCTCAAATCCGCGTGCCGCGCTGGTCCGGATTGAGGGCCGGGATGCAAAAGGTTACGGAAACCAGCGGCGACATGACCTGCGGATCGGCCCCCAGCCCGCATACGTCAACGAGGCCCCGGATCAACCGAACCGGATCCTGATTGACCCTATGCCTACAGCCCGGCTCAAAAAGCAGGCAAAGCAGCGGCGATCACAACGTGCCACACAACGCGCGATGAAGAGCAACGCAGGCATTGCGGTGGTTGGCTTGATCGGCTTTGGGATCGAAGCCCAGAGCATGTTCAACGCCCTCCCCCCGGACAAGCAGGACAAAGCCCTCCGGGCAGCGGCGGAAAAGATTGCCACAGAGCTCAACACGACAGTCTCGGGTCTTGTTCTGCATCTCGACGAAACAGCGCCGCATGCCCATGTCAGTTTTTGCGGCTATGATATGGACGGCAAGCCAATCTCGAATGCCATGAAGCGGCAACTCTTCATAGACCTTCAGACAGCCCTGCACGAAGAACTCCTGCCCTATATGCCCGAGCTTGAGCGTGGTCGTGCGCGCAAACGCCGGGTGAGCGCGGGGGCAAAGCCGCATGAGGTTATTCACCGGTCGGTTGCAGAACTTCATGCTGATCTCCCCGGCGAGATTGAAGGCCGCAGAGCATATCTCGAGACCCTCAAAGAGAAGGTCAGGAAGAATGAAGACCGCGCGCAAAAAGCGCGCGAGAAGGCCGAGGCCGACGAGGACAGGGCCGAGAAAGCCCTGAAGAATGCTCAGATCTATGAGCGCCGCGCAGCCGATGCGCAGGCGCAAATCGCAGAGCTTGAGACGGTAATCGAAGCAGAGTTGGCGAAGAAGGCCGACCTTGAAGCGGCAAGGGCCAAAGCCGTGGAAGAACGCGATCAAGCGTTGGAGGCTGCCGGAAAGGCGGAGGCCAGGGCACAGGAGGCCGAGATGCGTGCTGCCGATATCGACACAAAGGTCGCCGACACGGCCATGCTGGCCGCTGAAGCGGCAGCGGCAGTCATCACAGGTGATCTTTTCCAAACCGACAAAGGCATTTGGCAGATCAATCAGGGCGGTCCTGCGAGGGATCGTCTCAAGCAAGTCTGGAACCACATTAAACCGGCAATCGAGCGCGTTGCGCATTGGTGGGATGGCGTCCGGGCGCGCGTCGATGCGCTCCCGGATCCTGAACGCGATGAGTTCTACAGCGATGTGCCGCCCGTTGATCCTGATGATCCCTCCGAACCCGGGATGTAAGATCATCAGCGGTCGACGGTTTTGAGCCTGCGAACGGTGTCTGCGCGCCTATCAGCCAGCACCGCCCAAATCCCGATGTTAAACGAATGGAGAGTTCTCCGGATTTTCGCCCTAGTTATCCACATAAATCGAATGCTCGGGCTGATTTAGGAGGCGCTTTTGAGGGGCCATCTTTGGTAACCTGTGCCCAGCTTGGTCCCAGCGACCTTACATCGACACAGCTTATCAACGCCCCTGCTTTTATTGGCTTGCGGCGAACGGAGACGGCACGCCATGGCGCGCGAACGGAAGACAAACGCACAACAGGAGGACGTCCGGAAGGACGATGTCCGGCCTGTGGCGCAGGCTTCCGAGATCTCCGGACTTGCCAAGCAACAGGAGAGCACGCATCCTAAGCTCATCGCCCTCGTAAAAATTATGGCGCGCCAGGCGGCCCGTGAGGACGCCTTGGCGCAAGAGCGCGACACATACCGCAAGACGGATTAGGGGGGACCACAATGCCAATGACCAAACGCCAGAAGCGCGCCGCCATCTACGCAAGGTTTTCAACCGACATGCAGACGGCGGCCTCGATAGATGACCAGATCCGGGTCTGCACAGCCCTTGCGGGGGCGCTTGACCTCTCTGTGGCCCGGACCTTCCGTGATGACGCGATCAGCGGCTCCACCGATCTCAGGCCGGGGTTCCAGGGGCTGATCCAAGCCGCGATGTCCGGACAGATTGACGTGGTCATTGCGGAATCTCTCGATCGCCTGAGCCGTGATCTCGAGCATATCTCCGGCTTCTTCAAGCGCATGCAATTCCTCGGGGTCGAGATCGTCACAAAGGCGGAAGGCACCATCACCGATTATCATATCGGGCTTGGCGGCACGATGAACGCACTGTTCCTCAAAAACCTCGCGCAAAAGACCCATCACGGGCTTGAGGGTCGCGTAAAGGCAGGCAAATCCGCAGGCGGCAAGAGCTATGGCTATGACATCCACCGCTCCCCCCTGCCCGACGGCACATTCACCACCGGTGAACTCAAGATCAACGAGACCGAAGCCGATATTGTGCGCCGGATCTTCGTTGACTATGCAAGCGGCTTGAGTGCCCGCAGCATCGCCACCGCTCTCAATCAAGAGGGCATCCCTGCCCCACGCGCGGCAACCTGGTCGTTTTCGACGATCTCGGGGAACTGGAAGCGCGGCACCGGCATCCTCAACAATGATCTTTATATCGGTGAGCGGATCTGGAACCGGCAGCGGTTTGTGAAGTGCCCGCAATCGGGTAAGCGTCAGGCGCTGCCCAACCCGCCCGAAGATTGGGTCCGCGAGGCCGTGCCGGAGCTGCGGATCATCGATCAGGAGCTTTGGGACCAGGTGAAGGCGCGCCAGGGCGCCACGCGCAGCACAATCCTTGAAGCACGCACCGACGAGAATGGACCACAGGCCCAGAAGGCGCGCCGTGCGCGCTACCTGCTGTCCGGCACCGTAGAATGCGGAGACTGCGGCGCGGGCTATATCATGATTAGCGCGGATAGGCTCGGATGCTCCGCGGCCCGCAATCGGGGCACCTGCCAAAACCGCAAATCCATCAAGCGGCTCGACCTCGAAGAGCGCGTTCTTTGCGGTTTGCGCGAGCGCCTGATGACCCCCGAGATGATCTCGACCTTCGTTGAGACCTATCAGGAAGAAAGCCGCAAAGAACACCGTGCGGCCAAAGCCGCTCGCGCCAATGCCGGACAAGAGCTTACCAAAGTCACCCGCGAGATCGACAATATCGTTGAGGCCATCTCGCAAGGCATGTTCCAGCCGAGCATGAAGGCAAAAATGGATGAGCTGGAAGCACGCAAAGCCCAATTGGAAGGCGCGCTATCCGCCCTGCCCGAAGAGGACACCGTCCTGCTTCACCCCGGACTGGCAGATCTGTTCCGCAAAAAGGTTGAAGACCTCGTCGCCAGCCTCAATGATCCGGGCCTTAAGACCCAAGCGGGTGAATTGCTGCGCAGTCTGATCGACACGATCATCCTGACACCGGATAGTGATGCGCCCAACGGGCACTTGATCACGCTTCAGGGCGAACTGGCAGGGATTTTGTCGTTCTGTGACAAAGGGATGGCTGTAAATGCCGACGCCCGCAGCAATGCTACGGGCGCTAGGCAATTAACAATGGTTGCGGGAGCTCGATTTGGACACTATTTCGCAGGTTTGAGTGAAACCCGGATTAAACGTTAATATCGCCTCTATTGATCGCAACGACGAGTTCGCCTCATACGCCGACGTTCGAACTTCTGCGGGTAGCTCACCCTCCACCGGATTATCTCGCTCTGGCCCGAACTATTGCTCTTTAGCAATCGTGAGGCCATAGTTCGAGTATGAGAAAAACACTCGCAACCTTAACCTTGGGCCTTTCTCTGTTGACTGCCGGGTCGTGCGCAGTGGCCGAGCCGTCGCATGGCTCTTTCACTGCCAAACGACCTGATCCGCACAGACAAAACGTCCAGGTCGCGCTGGAGAGCATCCGGTCCGCTGCGTCGGCCGAAGATGTGCCTGCTTTGTTGGCTTGGTTCGATCCCGATGCGACGTTCAGTTTTGGCACCGAGACCGAGTGTCTTGGCACACTTTTAAGGGGCCAAGACACCGTTGATCTTCACGAAAATTTCGCCCAGGTGCCACTGAATGTGCCCGAAACTTCTGGGCACGCCTTTTTCGTATTTCCCCAGCAAAAATTGGGCCAAACCGGTTCCACCAGAAACGGATAGTTTCGTGGCTGACGTCGATGCCCCGCTCATGCAGCAGATCCTCAACGTTCCGAAGCGACAACGGAAACCTAACATAGAGCATGACCGCAAGGCGGATGATCTCAGGACTGGTTTTGAAATAACTAAAAGGGGAGCCCCTGCCCGGCTCAAGCCAGCTTGCTATGACAGGGCCCCCTAACCGCCGGCAACCACGAAGGGACCCCAAGCAGAAGGGTGCGCCCACTTTGGGTTTTGAGGCTTGTCGATCATGGACAGCATCGACGTGCGCAATGCCTGGGCACCTGCGGTGCTAGGCGGCGTTTCTTCAGGAAAAGAAGTCAGTGCCGCAAACATTGACGTCGTCAACGCCACAGTCGCATCGGATTGCACTGGCCAATGAGATACCAGAAGCCGCCTCGCTCCGGCGTAAAAGAACGCACGGGCCAGGCCGGACAGACCTTCGGTGCTGTCAGCCGTAGGGCCCGACGCAGTGTTGCAGGCCGACAGGATGACCCAGTCCGCATTCAAAGAAAAGGTCGCAATCTCGCTGGCGCGTAGCAATCCGTCCGTACCGTCTGTACCGGGGGTCAAGGCAAGTGCGGGTTCGCCCAATTCGCTAGCTTCTCCGCCCAGAAGGCCATGCGTGGCGAAGGCGAGCACCTTTGCCTCAGCGGGACTGGCCTGCCTTAGCCCCTCCTTTGTGGCGTCTTGGCCGAGTAATAGCCGCCCCGCCCCCGCCGCGATGCTGGTGGACAGCCGTTCTAATTCCTCTTCCGTTTCAGGAAGAGGCGCGAGCTGGACCCCTTGAGCACTGGCGTCAAATTCCGGGTTTCCAAGCCCGAGAAATGCCAGGCTGCCCAAGCTTTGGACAACATCCTTGCGAAGGTTTTTCAGGCTTGACGCGGCGGGGAGCGTTGCAAAAGCGTAGTCGCGTATGGCCCAGGGAACTGTGCCGTTCAGACCGCCGGGAATGTCCTTCGCCGCCGCGCTCACCAGCACGCCAAAGGGCAACGTCTGGAGGGCATCATCCGGAGAGATCAGCACGACGCCCCCTTTCGGAAGGTGACCCGCAAGGGGGGCCAATGTAACCGAGTATAGGGCATGCGCCAGATCCAGATCGTAGGTCTCTTTCTCATTCGTCTGGCCGAGAGGCATCGCGCCTCGGACTATCCGAGCCGGGTTTAGCCCTTGGCGGAGCCGATCCACCGCATCGCGGAGCCACGGTCGGCTGACATCGCTGCGGTGCCAGATGACATGCTCCGGCGTGACCGCAAAGACATGCAGCCCGGCCCCCGTTGTCAGGTAGAGAACAAGAGCTTCATCCGGCTCCAGCAGGTCGCGCGCAAGAGTCATCGTCAGCGGCGTCAGTGCGGCTTGTGATGCGAAACCGGGATGGCGGGTTGCCAACTGCCTCTCGATCTCGTCCAGCTTTTTGTCCAATCGCGACACTTCGGCCTGTCCGGAAACGCCTTGAGCCGCGGCCAGGCTTCGGGCGGCGATCAATGTGTCCCGCTGGCGCAGGAGGATGGCAAGGGCGTCATCCCCCGTGGCGAGCCTCTCGGTCATTACGGCGATGGCCTGGCCGGCTTCGGAGTGACGCACGGTCTGAATTTGCCGGAAGACATTTTGCAGCAGACCGGGGTGGGTGCCGCCCTGACTGAGGCCGACATAGCCCTCGCCTGTCGGCCCCTCCCATGGAAACACGAACGGGCCGGTTTGCCTGCATAGAAGATCATCGCCTTCGCAGGGGCCCCAGGGCGGGTTCTGCCGCAAGGTTTCGTAACCGGCATCTATTGCCTGCTCCATCACCGCGGAATATCGGACGATCTGACGTTTCAGCGTCTGCGACTGCCGCGCGGGAATGCTGGTCAGGAAATGCGCCGCCACCTCGAAGGCTTGATCGGCCATTTGCGCCCTCATCTGGTACTCGGAGTACACGCCGTTCTCGTCCAATCCGACCCGCCCCAACCCGGCAAGGGCACGGGCCAGCGTATCGGCGCGGACATTGAACTGCATGCGAATGGCGTTGTATTCCGCCCGCGCGGCCTCATTATGGCCGCCGCGCTCGAAATGCTCTGCAAGCAACAGGCGAATGTCGAAGATCAACCGCTGGAGCTGATTGTCCTGCGGAAAGCCGTCCGACGACAGAATCGACAGATCGACATCTCCGGGTGCCAACGTCTCGGCTGTATCGGGCAGGCCCTCAAGATAATCAAAACCGACAAGCATCATTTGCAGCGCGGTTTCCATAGCAAGATATGTCGGCGTGTTGCTCTGCCCCTCGGGCGGGGCCAGATATTGCATAGAAGATGTCATGAGATCTATCGCAGTTTCGGTATCCGTGGTTTCGGGATCCAGCCTGTGCAGAAACTGCATCAGGCTTCGGTGCTCCTTGCTGATGTTTGCAAGTGCCAGCGCATCCTCGGCTAGGGTGCGAGCGCGGGCGCGATTGCCTAGACGCCAGTCGATCATCGCCGCCATCGACAGCGCGGCGGGGCGCACGCTGGGGGCACTGATTGCGAGAGAAAGCAAACCCTCGCGGGCCTCCAGAACACGCCCCATGGCTTCCAGCACGCGCAGTCGCATTAGTCGGCCCTGAGGAAAGGGGGCGCCCATCAATCGTTCAAGCTCGGCCAATGCCTCTTCCAAGGGGGTCAGGTTCTTCTTTTCCGTCAGGATGAAGGCGGCGCGGCTTGAGGCATAGGCGGACAAAAGTCGCATCTGTTGAACGGTCTGGTCGGAAAAACGGTCGCTCCAACTGTCTTGGATCATATAGTTAGCGGCGCTTCGATAGCTGCCAGCAGCCATTTGGAACAGGCCAAGGTCGATAAGGATATTGCCGCGCAGGTTGGCCATTTCTGGCAGGCGCTTCGTCAGAAATGGCGTGCGCGTGCCAGCCTGATCCATAGTTACCAAAGCGGCGTTCCGATTTTCGGCGCCATATTCAAAAGCAGCCTTGTAGAAATAGAGATCCGATAGCAGGAACGGATCGTAAAGGCCGTCACGATCGTAAAGCGCAATCGCCTGTTCAAGGCTTTGTGCAGCTTCCGCAAAATCCTTGGCTTGGGATTGTTCCATGGCACGCATACTCAGATCGCGCATGGTCTCCTGCGCGACCGCAGGGTAGGCCAATAGAAGGAGCAGAAGGTAGTGTGCGTATCTGCGGATCATGCAGTGTCCTCTAGTCCAGCAGACCGGCTTCGCGAAAGACTTCGGCGCGCGGCAACACCCGCCAACGATAGCTTTGCACCCAGACGTTTGGCTCGCTCACACCGGCAGAGAACAGACCCATGGCACCACGTGTCGCTCCAGTACGCGATAAGTCCCGTAACATCTCGCGGGCCACGGCCCCCCGCGCATCGCGCGTCTCGCCGGCGCAATTCTCGACCAACCCTTGCAGGTTAAGCGCTTCGCCGTTTTCCTCAAGCTCGCTCACGAGGAAATAGAGGCGCTCATGGCCGGCCGAATACGCATTGCCCGGACAATCCGAGCACATCTGCATCATGGCACCGACCTCGCGCGCAGCTTTGGCACCTTCGACCAATTCATAGTTCACATGGACGCAATATTGCGCGTCGATGTGGATGCGGTTCACGTCCCGTTGTCCGGCCTCCTCGTTTTGCGCTGTAAAGCGCAGCACGTCGCATTGTTTCAGGTCACCGGAGGGAGCCATCGATGAAAAGGCGTCCGTTGAGCGGGCTTGCATGGCGGCTTGTCCAACAGGACCACATTCAGCTTCCACATCCATCGTCTGACCAGGAGGGATCAACTGCGCGGGCGTGCTTGGGAAAACCTGCACATCCAGCGCCACAGGAATAGGGGCTGCGATCGCTCCACCGCCATCCAAAAGATCGAGCGTCTTGGCCAGTTGCTCGGCGCGCAGAATGCGCCGCACCGCCTCGCTGAGAGGTCTTGGGTTAGCTTCTGGCTTTGCCACCTTATGCCCGACCGGCTCTGAGCCAATGGCAGTGGCGGGGCCGAACCAGAGACCGCCATCGCGCAGGACCACTTGCACATCATAGGCTGTGCCGGAGATATCGGCTACGATACCAAGCTGGTCTGCATTGGCGGTCACGGCATCGGCAAACAGGGTCGAAAGCTTTGCAGCCTGCGGCAAGGTCGCGCCGGTCTCGAAATTCAAGACAGGCGAAAAAGTGATACGTCGATCGATAGGGTGCAATTCGACTTGTGCAAATCTTGCCGTCTTCGGGATTGTGCCGATGGCAGGGCAAAGCGCATCTGCTTTGGGCAGGCAGTTGGCGTCGACCATGCGGATAAAAGCATCGCGGGCATCCGCTTCTTCAACTTGAGCATAGCCGATTACTTCGTCCGGGGCGGCCGAGATATCCTCGACAAGGGCGAGCATCGTGCCAGCCTGCAGGCCATGGACAAGCCCGGCTTTGACCTTGTCAAATTCGGTCAGATAGCGCGGGATACGGGTGCTACCTTTGCCGCCAAACACCGGCGCATCAATCAATGTGCCTTCCCACAAAGGGGTCTGAATCGCGCTGGCGCCAAAGCTGGTGTTGCGGTTCATATCGCTCAGGACCGCTTGGAAAAGCTGCCGATAGGTAAGGGCCAAGCCGCTATCCAACCGTGCCGCGAGTGTGGAGGTGAAAAGACCATACCACTGCGGATCTTGCCCTCCGCGCGACAAGTCGCCTTCGCGGGCGACATCGTTGGACCGCGTCGCATAAAAGGCAAGGTAGCTTCCTGCGTCCGCAGGCAGGGGGGGAGCGGCTTCGGTCACGCCCGCCTGCGGTTTCGCAGCGCGGATATCGATATTAAGCGCTGCCGGGTTAACTTGCCGCTCCGCAGTCAGGCCGCCGCTGCGCATTCCGCTGCCGGAGTGGCAGCTGTCCATCACCAACCAGACGTCAGCGCCCTTGGCGCGAATGCCGGCCACGAGCGCGCCGATCCGGTCGTCTGTCAGCGCATTCGGGATGATTTGAGTGCCCGGCTCCGCGACCCGCACGTCAGAAGGTAGGAAGACCTCATCCAACCCATCGGTCTCATCCCCTTCCAGATCCAATTGCCGGGTGCCGTGGCCGCTGAGGTGAATATAGACGAGATCCCCTTTTGTGGCGCGGGAGGTGACCTCGGCAAAGCCCGCTTCGATCCCTTCCAGCGTAGGCAGGCTGGCACCTTCGACATCACTTGCCACGATTACAATATCTTCGGCCCCGCGTTTTTGCAGCGTGTCACGGATTAGGCGCACATCGTTTCCGGGCCCTTGAAGATCAGAAATTTTGGCAGCCTCATCATAGTCGGAGACGCCAACGAGCAACGCGCGAATGTCCGCGCTGGCGGTCGTTGCACCCCAGAGAATGAAACAAACCGCTGCGCTGAAATACCTAAAAGACATCACCTTATCCTGCGCGTTCCATGGTGGCATTTTGCTATTGGGATGAGCCTAACATTAGGATATAAACTCTGTAAACCTACACCTATTCAAAGCGGGCGATGCCCCTCGTCCGCCATCGGATGCAGCATATTGAAGTTGGATCAGACCATGCAGACTTTTCTCCAAACGCGCACTCCACTGCTGATGATGGCTCTGGGGCTGGCCCTTTGCCTGCAGACACCGGCCTTGGCGCAGACAGCGCCGCTTGATCCTGGATCCATGGCGTTTGAGATGGCATTGATGGAGGCGCAGGCACCGCAAGACAGGCTGGCCTTAGTCGAGACTGCGATTGCGGCAGTCGAAGCGAGTGCCGAGCCGGATTACCGGATGTATTTCGACCTGAATGACCTGCGCCTGGATCTGCTTATTGAACTTGCCCGAACCGCAGAGGCAGCCACTCTGGCAGCCTCTCTTTCGGCCTTTGCTTTGGAAAATTCGGGGCTTTTGAATGCTGATCCGATTTTCTACGCCCGCCATGCAGCAGCCCTCTTTGAGGAGGCCGGTAACCAGCGCGTCGCTCTGCAACAGTTGGAGGCGGAGGCGAAACTGCGTCTGGAGTCGGGCGAGACGGGCGAAAGCTTGGCGCGTGTCTACCGGGATATGCAGCGTTTGGCTGCGGCGCGCGGAGACAGTGGCGGCGCGGCAACCTACGCGGAGCTTGCTGAAAACGCGACTGACTCGCAAGGGGCGGCTGTCAACAAGCGTGGCGATACGGGCTATTCCGAGGTCGACGTCTTTTACGCCACCGACCGGGCGCGTAGTGGGAGCGCTGATCCCAACAAGTTCTATAGTGCAGGACGGGGTGATCTGGAATATGGCACAGTTACGGTCTCCATCCCCAAAACACATGAACCGGGTGCGATTGAGCTGCCATCAATTTGGCGGCTGGAATTCGGGGCGACGCCGGCCAAACATGTCATGCTGCGCAGAGTGATCCCTCAGGACAGCGCAGAATTCTTTGCGTCCATGCAGGAGCGGGTCGCAAAGAGCCCCCGCAAGGAGGCTTTTGTATTCGTGCATGGCTTCAATACCACGTTTGACGCGGCCTCTCGGCGGGCGGCGCAATTGGCCTACGATATGAATTATAGCGGTGTGCCGATCCTTTACTCTTGGCCCTCGGCGGGGAAGACATTCAGCTATGTGGCGGATACCGCCGTGGTGCGTCTCAGCGGTCGCAGGCTGGCGCTGTTCCTTGAGGATTTGCACGCCAACAGCGGCGCGGATACGATTCATATCGTTGCGCATTCCATGGGTAACCGTGCGCTGACCGATGCACTCGAGCTTCTCGCGCTTAAGACCCGCGTCGCTGAGGGTGGCGGGCCGATGTTCGGCCAGTTGTTTTTCGCCGCGCCAGATGTGGACGCAGGACTATTTCAGGAGATGATGAAAACGATCCGCCCGATCGGCGAACGACTGACGCTCTATGCCTCTGACGTGGACTGGGCGCTTGAGGCATCGCGCAAGCTGCACGGCTATGCGCCGCGCGCGGGCCAAGCCGGCGACAATATTCTGGTCGCCACGGAATTCGACACCGTGGATATGAGTATGTTAGGCGATGACATGCTGGCGCATACATATTTTGCTAACGACAGCTCTGCAATCACCGATATCGCCTCCCTGATCTGGCGCAGCCCGGATCCCGTCCATCGCTGTGGTTTGGTCAACCTGCAGGAGCAGGGCAATCCCGAGATCTGGCACTATGAGAAGGGCGCGTGCCAGGTCGGCAAGCTGGTCGCGCTGATCTCGCAGCTTTGGAACCTCGGGCCCGTGGACGCGCAGGCGATCAAGAGCCAGGTCCGCGCCCTGGTTTCCGATCCAAACGAAGCCGCCGAACTGGAGCGCCGCTTGGTCGATATGATTGCCACGGAGTGACAAGACCAAGCGGCTAGCAGCCGCCGAATGCCAGAACGCTGTCAGTTGCCAACTGTCGTCGTATCTTTGGTCCGGCGCGCCCGGTCGCGGATAATCCAGCCTCAGCCTGATACGCAATCAAGGCAGTGCGTGTGCGATCGTCAAAGATAGTGTCTGCGGTTCCGATTAGATACCCGCCCGAGATCAGGCTTTCTTCCAGACTCTCGACCATGACATTCACATCGCCCGCCTGGAGTTCGATATCGGGGGTCCGATTTTCGATCGCTCGGCATATTTCCAGATCCACAGGTTTTAGCCTGAAATCTCCTGTCAGCATGATCCCCTCGGCATCGCGGGGCTGCGCCGCCAGAATGCTGTCGAGGCGCATCACTTCGACACGGGAGTTGGAGACGATGCGCAGATCCTCGGCCGTGTGATGCATCTTCATGCCACCTCCGTCACAGCCGAACGAGCATTCAAACGTGTCGTTCTCCAAGATCCCACAGCTGGTGAAAAACAGCACTTGAGGAAGGTCAGGAAGGGTGTAGGTGATGTCTCCTCGGGCAGTGACGACCATCTCCTCCACCCCATCTTGCGGAGCGGGGAGCGCATAGCAATCCGCAACCTGTGCCTGCGCATGGCTTGCCACAAGACAGGCCGCCGCGGTGATGATATGAAACCGTGTGATCACAAACTGCCCTCCAGCAGGATAAATGCGGCCCAGTACCGGGGATGCGCCCAGCCATTCAGGGCGGCGTCCGTCTGCGGATTGGGGACCGACGCGTCGTCCAAGGCAAACCCGCCCCGATCCGGCAGCGTATCGACGTCAATCTCGCCGCGCATCACGGCAAGCTGCGCGCGCTGCAATGCGCCCGCAGTGTCCAGCCCCTGCGCATAGTGCCGATAGAAGGCAATCATCAAAGCCGCCGTTGCCCCATCAGGAACAGGCAGAACGGAAGCCAGAACCGCCTGCGCACCGCGATCCTGGGCAATCGCGGCCACGCTTTCCAGTTCGCTGCCATCGGCGTTCACTGTGCCAAAACCCGTCTCACAAGCCGAGAGCGTCAGCAGCGATACCTGTGACAAATCAGCGTCGCTGCCCAGTCCGGTGCGCAAATCCTGCACGCTCAGGAAATCGCCGTTGCCAAGCAAAAGCGCGCTGTAATCTTCGGTTTTGCCAATTTTGAAATGGGAGGCAAGGTGCAGCACACCGGTTTGCCGTGGGGCGCCACCTCCGAAATTCAGGGCCTCTATCAATGTGCCTCGGTTGAAGTCCTGATCGAATTTGGCGGTGCCCGAGATATACCCCTGATCGGCACTATTTTCCTGAACGACGGCTTTCACCTCCGTCTCGACTGAGGGCAGCGCAGGCAGACCATTGAGAGCCTGGGTCGCGCCAAAGCCTGCAATGATCTCGCTGCGCGGCAAGGCCCCGTTCGGGACTGTGCCGGCGGTGATGTGGGACAGGGTGTAGCGTTCTGCCAGCCATTTGCCGTCGCTATAGAGTGCGGCGATCGGCAGGTAGCGCAAATGGCGGTCCAGTGACAGGACAAGCCAGTCTACCTCTTCGGCGTTCAGAACCTCCAGAACCTCGGCAGGCAGAAGCAGGTCAGACAGCCGTTGCCCCATGCTGCGCGGGTCGTGCATGGGCTCGAACACGTCCGTGCGGAAATCGGCAACCATTTGGTCCAGCGCACTTTCGGAAAAAGGCGTCTGGTCGATTTTGTCCCATTGCCAGACCTGCTGTCCGGCACCCGTGGACAGCACCAGCCCGAGGCGATCCTCCAGAACCACGTATTGAAGGATGGCACTCTTGCGATCGCCTGCGTTCTCCAAATAGCGCAGCATCAGCTTGTCATAGGAAAAATCCGGGGTCTCGCCCTGATCCGCCACATCCTGAGCCGCGCGGATCACGCGATCCATCCGCTCCCTTATTGCAAGGTCATGCGCTGCCATTGCAGCATTCAAACTGTCCAGCTCAGCGATTTCCGCAGCCGTTAGGGCGCGCAGCTGGGCAAGGTTTTGGAGCTGCGCCAAGCGCACCGTTTGCGAGGCCTCCGGCAGGGCGATGGTTGTCATCGCATTCAGAAGACTCTGTTCCGTCTGCGAGAAGGGCAGCAGGTCATAGGCGTCCTGCGTCAGGCTGGGCGCGCGGTTGGCAAACTCAAAGCTTTCGAAATCCTTGAGCATTTCGAGCACGCGAGAGGCTTCTTGAGGCCGGTTCTGCGAGATCATCAAATCCGCCAGCCAGCGATAGTGGTTCTCCACCTGCGCGCGGAAACAAAGCTGCATGTTCTCAGGCAGCGTCGACAACAGGCTTCGGGTCGACTGCAACTGGTTGACCGCACGTTTTGCAATAACCATCGCGGCCTCGCGGGCACCATAGGTAACAAGGCGCTCGGAGGTTTTGGACAGGGTGCAGACGTTCGCAAGAGCCGCACCCAGCGGCCCGCTTACCGTGCTATTTACTCGGTTCCGCTCCAAATCGGCTGAAAGGGCGATCAGCTCCAACTCAATGGCCTTGGTGGCATCGCCGCTCGCGGCTTCGAGTGGGGCAAGGGCGCGAGCCCTGACAGAAAGGGCCTGCGAATAGGGCATATGGATCACGGCCTCATACCGGCTACGCGCGACGCCAAGGTCCGAAGTGGTGGCGCGCTTGCCGATCTGGCCTCGCAATACGGCAAGCAGATCCCTAGCTTCGCGGACGCCCTGACGCGACAAAGTCGTCAAAAGCGGCTCCAGCCCCTTGACCTCTTGTCCGTTCTGCGTGGCCCGTGCGACCTGCCGGCGCAGCGGTCCCAGACTGGCGGAAAGCTCTGCCCGGCGCGCAAGGCGGGCGCGGCGTTCCGCCTCCGCGTAATCGCCATAGAACGCCAATACATCCACGAGTTTCGCCGAGTAGGCCGTCTGATTTTGCACCGCCCAATAATCGCGCTGCTGCAAGGCATTGCGGCTTTGCTGCACAACCAGACGCAGCTCTGCGTCAGAGATCGCGACGAGGTGATCGAACGCCATCGCAATCAGATTCGGGTCATGAAATCCGAGTGCAGCGTCCTTGAGGCCCGTCAGGCAGCTCTCGTCGTTGGCGGCCTCACCGATGGGGCAGGTTTCGCGCATTCGCGCCTGTGCCTGCGCGATATCCGGCGCAAAATACCATGGCGCATCTGCCTCTGATGAGGGAGTGCGCAGGAAATCTTGCTCATATGGATGAGCGGCGAGACCCGGGGACAGCGAAACAAGATCCGACAAGAGGTCGGTGACGCCAAGGGTATCGACGCGGCTGTATTGCGGTGGCTCCAGGATCCAGGCCTGGCGGCTGCTGTCCGCCACCCGCAGCCACCTGACCGCCTGTGCCAGATCCAGCGCTTGCCCGCTGCTTGCATCGGCATAAAGCGCGCCAAGCTCAAAGGCGATTTCGCGGTAGCGGTCGCGTCTGAGCTTTCGTTCAACGGCAGTGCGCCCATCGGCATCGGTATCGCTCTCTTGTCCGGTGTCTTCGGGCACATATCGCAGAGCTTCCTTTGTGATGGTCTTGAGTAGCTGATCGCCGGTCTCGCCATCACTCCAGAAGCCGCTTGGCTCCAGCATCCGGCCATAGAGCAGACCAGCCGCAGCGGCGGGCTGCATTTTCTCGATCGCACGATGGTAGTAGGTTCCAGCCTGCGACCAATCCCGCACACCGCCTGCGGCGGTTTCCATCTGCTCGGCCAATTGGGCCAGCGCGGTGGGATCGCCAAGGTCGGCGGCCCTGTGCAACAGGCGCTGGGCTTCGCTGTCATCTTGCGCCACCCCAAGGCCATATCGGGTCATCATGCTCAGGCGCAGCATCGAGGGCGCGTGACCGGATTGCGCAGCCATCGCAAAATGCGCGGCAGCACGCGCGGGGTCGCGGCCCTCGGCGCTCAGCCCTTCCATCAAAATCGCCCCGAAAGCGTAGTGAAGTTGCGGATGCGCGCCGTCCTTCAGCGCATCATAGAGAAGGTCGCTTCCAGCTATGGCTTGGAAATCCCGCAAGAACTCCTGCGCCGTCCCAAGCGTCAGATGCGTGTCGAGCAACAGCGACCCTCGCGCGTCTTCTATCTTCTCTTTGGTCCCCCAATGGCGCCAGACAAGGGTTTCGTTCACATCGGCGAGGCTGCGATCCACCAGCTCTGCAATATGTGTGCGGGCATCCTCGAACGCGAAAGGCAGGGCAAGCACGTGATCCAGCTCGGCAAGGGGAACCCCGCCGCCGCTGCGCAAGAGAAGCGCAAAGCCAAAAGTCTGCTGCGCAGCAGAGTGGCCGGAATACATGAGGTGCCGCGCCATCACGGCGATCTGTTCCGGCGACATCGAGCCTTCGCCTTTGACATACTTGCCCGAGGGGCTGAACACGGGGAAAACCTGCGCAGCCAGGCCCTGCATTGCCTGCCAATCCGAAACATCGGCCAAAGGCAGCCGCGTCAGGACCGTCAACGCAGGACCGAAGATGCCGTCCTGGCCAAGGTCCGCAAGCGCGCCGTCAAGATAGGCGCTGCCGGTGTTCCGCTCTTTGAACACGCAGCGCAGGATAGGGTCCGCCTGCGCCAAGAGAGCGTCCCCCGAGCCGGCGGTCAGTCCAGACAGGATTCCGCTGAGGGACGCGTATTTCTCGGGCAGCGCGTCGTAGCCAATATAGGCGCTGGAGCACAGCTCGAAGAGCGCGGTCAGATCGACCGTCGGGGCAGAGCCGCAGGTTGCGTCGCTGCGCCCAAGTGCGACCAAGTCACCCGGCGATGGCAGCTCCCGCGCCGAGAGGTTACCCCCAAGACTCTCCCAAATGGTGCGGCTAGCGGGACCGAACAGCCCATCGACCAGCACGACCCCGCAGCCTTTCGCAGTAAGCGCCATCTGCGCAAAACTAGAATGTGGCTGCCAGTAGGCACGCTTTTCTTCCTGATTTTGCACGGTGGTTTCAAAACCGGTATCATGGATGTGGCGCAGAACAGGGCATAGCCCATCCTTATGGCGCACGACGTCCTGCGACATCCGCTCTTTCGCTGCGCGGTTTGCTGACAAGATGCGGCTCAGAACCCTGTCACGGCTATCGAGGCCCAAAAGCCCGTTGGCGAGAAGATACGCCGTATCATTTTCGCTGTATTCGGCATTAACGATCAGCTGCCGAACGCTGGTGCCACTGAAGGCAGAGGCGAAAACCAGCATTTCATCATGAAGGCGCGATCTGCTGGACAGAATATCATTGCCGCAACTCAGCTGCTCGAGTGTGCCGTGCCAATCGGTTATCTCGGCCGTTTGCTGTTGCGCCGTGGCTGTTTGCGGCCCGCATACGCTGCCAAGGACTGCGCTCATCAGGCCAATGAAAAGCTGTCGCATGATTGCCTTTCCGCTTTGTCGCTCTTCAAAATCCATATTGGCCATTCGACCTGAAATCCGGTTGTTGCGTCTACGAAATCGACCGCAGCTAAGGTTGTTTCATCCGCCTCTCGCGTTGAGCGGACCCTGACCTCTCGGGCTGCGATGGAAATCCCGTCCCTCTGCAACAGCTCTCCGAGACGGTTGTAGACAAAACAGCGTGGCTCAACCTGACTGCTGGGCTTTGTAGTGAATTTACAGCCCAGGGTCAAATTGTGGGAATTTTGCATTAAACATGCGGTTTGGTCACGATCCTACTTTTGAGGTCGATCATGCCGTGTAGATCCCCTTTCAAGCGCCATCGGTTTCCGCAAGACATCATCCTTTGTGCAGTGCGGTGGTATCTGCGCTACCCGCTGTCCTATCAGGACGTGGTGGATCTGCTCACAGAGCACGAAATAAGTGTTGATCGGTCCACTGTGTATCGCTGGGTGATCAAGTTTGGCCCAGAGATCACCAAACGATCGGAGAAGCATCTACGCCGGGCAAGCGTGGAATGGCACGTGGACGAGACCTACATCCGCGTTGGCGGAAAGTGGCGTTATTTGTGGCGAGCCGTTGATGCCAACGGTCAGATGATCGATTTTCGCCTGACTGTTCGGCGGGATGCAAAGGCAGCAAGGGCCTTTCTGAACAAAGCTATCGAGCGCGTGAGGTTACATCGGCCGATCACCATCGTCACAGACAAAGCGCAAAGCTATCGACGCGTCATCCGCGAGATCAATCACTGCTACGACCCGCATTTCGACAGCATCCGACACATCGACAAGAAGTGGCGCAACAACCGCATCGAGAGCGATCATGCTGCCATGAAACGGCTACTTGGATACCGTCAGAGCTTTCGGTCACTGCGATCAGCCAAAGCAACCCTGAGCGGGATAGAGACAATCCGAACCATCAAACGCGGTCACATCCACAATAAGCAACCAGGTATCAGAGGCGAGATCCAATTCGTAAGCCAGCTCTTCGCAGCCGCGTGATCCACAACGGTTGCGGGCGTTAACCTGTAATCAGCAGGTTAACGCAACAGTCCCCTGCGGGTAGCTCACCCTCCACCGGATTACCTCGCTCTGGCCCGAACTATTGCTCTTTAGCAATCGTGAGGCCATAGTTCGAGTATGAGAAAAAAACTCGCAACCTTAACCTTGGGCCTTTCTCTGTTGACTGCTGGGTCGTGCGCAGTGGCCGAGCCGTCGCATGGCTCTTTCACTGCCAAACGACCTGATCCGCTCAGACAAAACGTCCAGGTCGCGCTGGAAGGCATCCGGTCCGCTGCGTCGGCCGAAGATGTGCCTGCTTTGTTGGCTTGGTTCGATCCCGATGCGACGTTCAGTTTTGGCACCGAGACCGGGCATGAGGCCTTCCTTGAACTTTGGCAGGACTATGGTGACAATTCTTTCCGCCGATTTCTAACGGTTTTCGAAACTGCAGTGGCGCCCGGCGGGTTTCGACAAAAGGATGGCGCAATGCATTTTCCTTATCATACCCAGATCGTGGCCAAGGACGTAGAGCCCTATTTTGTGATGCATGTCACGCCGGGTCGACTACGCGCAGGGCCCTCGCGGGATGCGCCGCAGGTCAAAATCGCCACCTATGCCTCGGTTTATTGCGTGGACCCACATTGCCTCTCGGATGAGGCCGGGGATTGGCTCGAGGTGCAATTGGCCGATGGCGGCAGCGCCTATGCCCCGCCAGATGCACTGCGCCCAGTCGTATCCAAGTATCGCTTGATCCTTGAGGAGCGCGAGGGCGGATATCGCGTCACTGTCTTCGTGGCAGGAGATTGATGTCTTTGCTGCGCTCTCCAAAATAAGTTAGGTTTGATGCATGTGGTCTCCTGAACCTTCTGATCACAATAACGATCCTTGGCCTTGGCGTTTTGCCTTGGTCTTGTTTGCGTTTTTTGTCGGAGCCGAATATTTTTTCGGTGGCGGGATTCCCCTGCTCATCCTAGGTGGTTTCATATCTGCGATTGTCGGCGTCGTCATAGCCGACCACCTTAAGGACGCGCCAGACGAAGAAGGCGTTGAAGGCAATAGCCACCAGCAGGCGGCTGCGTCACAAGATGACACGCAATGAGGCCTCAATTGCAAGAACCGAACGGAATCCGCTCATGATCTACTGCCGTGAGATACTCAGCTTTTGTCTTCAGATATCTGATGGGTGCCGAACGGCCATCAACGGCTCGACAACTAGACCCGAAGGGAGCTGGTCCACACATTTCATATCGTATCACTACCGGTTGTGGTTTTCACAAGCGCAGAAGGTGCCGCCATTCAAACGCTGCTGTAGAACGGTAATGCTCCGACACTTTGGCGGTAGAACAACCATGAGGCGCGTTGCTCAATTTGGCGCGACAATTGCCACGTTGCTGTTGCAAACGGCGGTCGCAGCCGAGCCACTTACCCCACCTGTCACGGGAGATATTTCGGTGCCGGGGCGATCAATGACTCTCAACGATGACGGCACGGGCACCGCCCTGCAAGACGGCACCGCAACTCGGCTGGCAATAGACGGCGGAAGCGTCATTCTGTTCTTCGACGCGGTTTTCGCTTTCGATGTCAAAGGAAATCTGCTGCGAGAATTCTCTCACGACGGAATACAGATGGGCGACCTCCTGCATCGTATGGCAGGGGTTGAGGCCTTCACTGTCAGGCAGGATCTCGACACACGCCGCGCCGTGGCCGCTGAATTGGAAGCTCTAGACATCCCCCGCAGCGCGGCAGAGCTGAACAAACGGATTGCGCAAGATCGACCAGCGATCATGGCAACAGGTGACGAAGTCGCGAACCAAAGCGCCATTGATCGGCTCGGCGCAGACCTTGCTCGGGGAGACATACGCCTGCTCGAGAGCAGCCGCGCCCGCCTTATTGGGTTCGGGCCGCCCCTGTCCGGCGCTCGGCCTGACATCATGATTGCGGCCGAACCAGATGAGCCACTGTTTCTGTCGCCTGCGCATGGTGCGGCAGCGACAAATACGCTCGGGTCGCGCCTGATTTTCGCAGCCCCCAGTTTAGCGCCGGAAACGTGGCGACGAGGCATCTGCATCCCATTAAGGGGCTGCGGTTGGAGCGAGATCAACGCCCTGACCGAAGTCCGGGCAGACTGGTTGCAGATTGACAAAGAAACGGGACGGCTTGAGGCGGTCGTGCTGCACTGAGGTACAGGCGCCCTTCCTCCCCAAGGCAGATTTTCATGATATCATTGCGAACTGTCGCAACTATGTTGCAGACAAGAGGGGCAAACTTAGCAATGCGCAGCACGTGCGGCGGCAGCGGTGCATGTATCGGCGATAAGTTGTGCTAGGACGGCTGCGTTTTCTGCTGTTTTCCGCTCCATCTTAGTCCGCAGAGCTACATCACCTCGAGCATCTTGATGCAAATTCCGCCTTATCCACAGCCATCGACGCGCATTTTGGACCAGTCGCGGTTTGATGCCGCTTCTTTGATAGCGCTAGACCTGCCCATCGAGAACATCCCGCTAGCCAAAACGATGCGGATCTCGACGGTCCTGTATCTGGTTGGTGGTTTAGCGCAAAAAGCGTCCGGCGCCGTATCACCACCCTACACCGACCGGAGCGCAATTTGTGCTCGTTGAAACTAGTCGCCCGAAGCTTGCTCCTAAAAGGAACGCTGGGCTGGATAAACGACGACAAAATGCAACTTGGTGACGATCTGACAGCGAGAATTCAAGGCTTCTACCAAACGATTGACTATCATGCAGAAACCCACTCTTCTGCGGGTCTAGAAACAAGCTAATGGCGTTCATATCTCGCGAAATCAAACAAAAACGATAGTCTATGGAAGTGCTGACAATTCGCGAGGCAGGAGAGCGTCGTGTCGTGGCCGAGATCACCGATACACTATCTGGCCCCATACGCGCTGACGTCAGACACTCTGACACCGCCCGACAGAAACATGAGCGTTGTTGATATGGTGCTCAATCTTGCGGGCCGCACTATCAGAAGAAGGGAGTTTCTCGACCGTATGATCGACAGATTGATCCAATCCGAAATCGAACTTCAAAGCCCAGAACATTATGAAAGGTCGCAGTTAGTGCAGCAATTCCCCCGTTTGTCGATATTCACATTTTGTGCCAGCATGTTAATATACTTTGACTTAAAGAACGGCATGATAGATGACGCAAACTGATGAGATGCGAGCAGGATTTATTCAACTACCTGATCCCAAGACCATCGAATATCCCCTGAAGTTAGTAAAACTAAGCGTCGCTGAAGGCGAAGGCTTCACAGCCCAGTCCGATGCCTTATATACGATTATGGATGCTCGCGGCGCAGTCAAATCCATCGGCTCGCCGGTTTCGGGAAAGGTTATGCGGCTTCTTGTAAGGGAAGGTGACGTTTTTACCGAACGCAGCAAGTTGATGGAGGTGCGATACTACCCTTCACAGAAAACTGCTGCGGCCTCGCCAGCGCCAAAAGCAACGCCAACGCCGGCACCAAGAACGAATTCGGTCGCATCAGAGGCGAAACCACCCCAGCGTGAATCCACACCGTCGAAACGGTCAAGTGCCAGATCGAATAGCCACCCCAAGAAAACGAAACGCAAAGGCATGGTTGTCTTACAATGGGTTGGATACCTAATCTTCCTAAGCCTCTTGGGCTTTGGTGTAACACTAGCCCTGATGTACGATGAAAGAGGCCGTGACACCGCGTTTTCCGCCATCCTCCCCACCAATTTGTTCTATACGGGAGACAGTGAGAAATCCCGGGTCTCAGGACGTGCTAAGCTTCTTGTCCCTGTCGATGGCCGAAGTGGTAAAACCACCACTATTACTTGCGAGCTAACCCATAAAGAATACGATAAAATCACTGAGAACATACAATATTTCGATGGCCAAGGCTATGCAAGATGGGTCATTTGGCGGGGCCGTCTGTTTCCTGGTCTGAACTGCGACTTTCACCCACGAAATGCGCCCGACCTCCAGCATGACCTTAATAGCGCGACCGTAAATACAACTCTATCTCTGATTTTCCTGAAGTCACTTCGCGAGCACGATGCAGGCAATTAGGAGCGATGCTTTTGCCGGCTTTGTCACGTTAAGTCGATGAAGTTGCGGGAAGATGTTATAGTGGCTGCATGAGCAAGATATTCCATGCATGACACCGCTTTCTGCCTGCAAAAATCCAAAGGGCGGTCTGGCTGTATTTTCGCTTTTCCCTGAGCTTTCGAGGCGTCGAAGAAATGCTGGCGGATCGCTGGATCCGAGTCAGCTATGAGACGATCCGCCGATGGATATTGAAGTTCGGCCCGCTGATTGCTGCCAACATAAGGTCCCGCAGAGTTCGGGTCTCTGGAACGTGGCATCTCGACGAAGTATTTATCCGTATCAGAGGCAAGCGGACATACCTTTGGCGCGCAGTCGACGATGAAGGCGAAGTTCTGGCCCAATCGCGCCGAAACAAGCGTGCGGCCCTTAAACTCTTGCGCAAACTCTTAAAAATGCAAGGATATATTCCGGATGTAATTGTTACCGACAAGCTGGCCTCCTATGCGGCTGCACTTCGGGAACTTGGGTTAACCCACCTTCATTCCACGGGTGGTCGGCTAAACAATCGCGCAGAGGTTTCACACCAGCCCACACGCCGACGGGAACGTCGAATGGGCAGGTTCAAATCGTCTAGCTCAATGCAACGTTTTCATTCCGTCCATGACACCATTTACAACCATTTCAATTTGCAACGCCACCTGATCTCTCGCCAAACTCTCCACCAAACGCGCGCCAGGGCATTTGCCGAATGGTTCGAAATCGTGGCCGCTTGATGCAGGACGCAGCCTACCAATTCCCCTCTTCTAAGTTAACGTGACAATGCCGGCACGAAAGCGCGACATGTCCAAACGCTGCGACCGTCATATTTGGGTTATGGGTCCCGCGCCTGATACACGAACAAAGGAAGTTAAGTAACTTGACACAAAGATGTCTGTCATGTTTCAATTTTCGGCATCTGAAAGTGAGGAAACAAGCAAGACGTAACAGATGGTGTCTAAGAGCTTTAGTCTATTGATTATTTTGACAATGAGTATTGCCGCTATTTAATCAATTGCTCATGCTGAAAATGCTTACGGTCAGTGCCGTGCAAAATGTGAACGATCTTTTGCTGGTATGTTTATGATCTTTCAGCTGACGCTGGTGCCTGTGCCGATAGTTGCAACAATGCACATTGGAGTGGCAAAAATAGGGCCTCAAGAGCTGCAACAACAGTTTCCCTTCGGGAACGCGGCTGAATGCCTGCATTCGCGGCGTTGATTTCTACAACGGATAGCCGCCAACTGTTGGGGGCCCCTTCACTTTCAAAGTTTTGTGCTGATAATCTGGCTTTATAATATGAATAGTATATTGCGACTGATCTTTTTGACTTCGACAACTATGGTATTGTGCGGTGGGGTAAACGCCTATTGCATCGACAGTGTTGCTGCTATTCAGGCGAAGGAGAGCAGTCGGAGAGCAAAGAGTGAGATAGCCGATGCCAAGAAGTTGATGGCTGCGCTTAACGATGTCTCCTACGAGATTGTCGGGGGGAAGACTTGGTGCAACGGCGCGCAACTTGCTGCAGATCTTTACCTCCGCGCTGCCTATCACTACACAGATGCAGCGCTTGAGTATAAGAAACTCATTCGGATTTGCGGAAATTATGGTGACAGGGGCAATGCCCAAGTGGCTGAAAATAACTGGGAGACTTCCCTACATAACAAACAAGTTATGTGGGACAAGTATGAGTCGATATCTGATTGGCGAGACAGCTACTGTTCGTCATCCGAATGATAGCTGGAGCGCGGGCGGCTGTTTCCACCCAAAGACGCTAAACTGGCCAGTTAAAACCGTCTTAACCAAGTCGGCATTGTGTAAGGTGCGGCTACTCGTGAGACTTCCCTTTGTTGATTATAGCTTTTCTCTGAGGGCTTCGTAAGGTGTCTTTCCATTGTGCGCGCCATGCGGTCTGTGAAAGTTATAAAAGCGCTCCCATTCGTCCAGTTTGGCTTCGAGATCGACATCATCTTTGTAGTTGAGCAGCTGATAAAATTCTTGCCCGTCGGAACGGTGAGACCGCTCTACCTTGCCGTTGAGCTGGGGCGTGCCGCGTTTGATGTAGGCATGGCGGATGCCGAGATCCTCGACGAGCCAGTGGAACTTCGCTTGAAACTCATGGCCGTTATCCGTCCTGATTTCGCGGATGCGGAAGGAGAATTTATCGATGACATGGTTGACGAAATCTATGGCGTTGGCTTGAGTGTGTCTTTCGTAAACCTTCAACGCCCGCACACGCGTTGCATCGTCGATAGCCGTATATTGAAAGCGGCGCACTTTCTCGCCCTGTTTGCCTTTGAAAGTCAGGAACTTAACATCCATCTGGATGTGATGATCCGGCACCTGCTTCTGATAACGCTTGGTATGGACTTTGCGAATGCGGGTGCCACGTGGAAGGCGGTTTAGCCAATGCCGGCGCAGGATGCGCGAAACCGTTGCGTCAGATATCCTGATGCCGTGATAGCGCTCCAGATACCAAACGATCCGCATGGGACCGAGGTGGTATTTGCGACGAAGATAAGGCACCTTTTCCTCGCGCTCCGGTGGCGTTCTGTTCGCGTGCCATTTGGGGATGGGCGGCGCATTGATTAGCCCTGCTTCGCCGTGTTCTACATAGGCTTTGCGCTAGCGGAAAAAACTGGCGCGACCGATCCCGAAATAGCGGCAGGTTTTGGCAACATGGCCGATCTCTTCGGCGTATCGCAGTATCCGCAACTTGCGTTGTATCTCGCGTTGATCTTTGTTCATGATCATCTCCTTCTTCCCGGTGCCGGGAGGTTAAAGGGAATGTCTCGCGAGTAACGGCATATCTACAGGCTCGACGAATTGTTGCCGTGGAATTGGGCGCCGCGTTGGCCGCTGCTGAAAACAGTCATGCCGCATAAGCTGCGGTATTAATGAAGCGGTTAAGATGATGTATATAAAAGGCTGGTTGCCTTTAACAGGTTGCCTCACACGAGTTGAGCACATTGATGCAGCTATTTACGCAGCTACGACCAGCATCACCGCTCGGACATGTTTCAGCGCAGTTATAGTAGCTGGTCAGACAGGCGTGTCGACAAGTGGAACTCGAAGCCTTGAATATCGTAGCGCAACTCACACCAGTAAGTTTTGGTTCGGTGGGTTCACAAGTAGCTGAGGTTTCCAAGGCTCGTTTCGACCAGTGCAAGTCGGAACTGTCGATAGAGCCGTTCGCTTTTGCGGTGTTAGTCAAAGCGACAGAAGCTGCTATGAGAAGTGCGGCGGCTGAGATAATCCTTAGTGGTCCATTTGCCATAATCTGCGTCTCCCTAAAGTTTATGCACGAAGCCTATCCCACATCAAAAATCAATCAACCCTCTTTAGGGGCCATTATTCAGGCTGAACAATACGATTGCAACAGGGAATGAAACGATGAACGAGTTTATGAAAAACGACTGCACCGACCTTCTGGAAATGGTGGTGCGCGAACGACGCCTGGCGGTTTCTGACCGCGAATGGCAGCACCGGCTGCACGAGTATGGCTATTCCGTCCGCGACACCAAATAGAGGCGTATTCTGACGTCGCTGCTGCGTGGTGCATCCATCTGCAGCCTGCCCGCACATCTGGTCCGCTGAACGCGAAAGCACGCCCAGGCGCGGGAAGTGAAGCTTTTCCGCTGCGTTTTCCGGATGAACTACGCTTACGCGCCCTTAGCTGACATTCCCCAGTGGCCTGCTGCTTGACAGTAAGGTCGGTTAAAGATCGCTTAATTTTGTTTACTGGACAAGCTTATTTAGCCTTGAGCGGTGTCTGCGGTCGTGCAAAGGCTTGAATGTGGGCGGACCAAGCCGCAAATACGCGTCATCCGTGCCCAGCAACGACATTGCCACGTTAACTTAGATGAGGGACATACGCCGACTGCGCCAGGAATCGGCCTGCTTCGGTTACCATCTATGTTTGCGGTGAGCATTGGTTTGATCGCTCCAGAAAGAAGGGGAAATCTAACTCTACCAATCTAATGTCGTGATATAAACCGCAGATGTTACGCCGCTCTCTTGCATAATCTTCATCGAGCACCAGGCGCGATAGCGCTTTCGCCGCGGAAAATTTTGCTTACATGGATTTAGGTTATGTCATGGCTGCCAATGTCTCCTTCTGTGGGCCGCATCGCATCAATTTGGGGCCGCTTTGAGTGTCTGGTATGGGCCGTTCTCTACGGTCAACACGGGCGGAAACCGGACTTTCGCTGCGGCCTGCACCAATGGCAGGTAACGGGAACATCATTGCCAGTGTTTCAGCAGACTCAGACCAAAGCCCTTACCTGGCTTCTTCACCGAAAATAATACATGCTCGTGTCAGCTTTAGGTTGAAGGCAGCCACTAAGGCAATGATAGTGAGAACGGCGCGCATTATCCTTCTTTTCTAGTTTGGCAGAATAGGCTTAGATCAATGGTTTCTTTCCTAGAGATTTCACCGGAACAAATCCAACGCCTAGACGAGCACTTGCTAGTGGAGCTACTCCGCAGGCTCGCTAAAGCTGAAATGTTGAAGAATGGCATCCCATTGAGGGATGTGAATGTCCCAACGCAAATACACATACCCGACGGAGGCGAAGACGGACGCGTCTCGTGGAGCGGGGGGGTAAACGAGACTGACTACCTGCCCAGTAGGCATACGATTTTTCAATGTAAAAGAGGTGATCCTGGTCCCGCCGGCTGCATGAAAGAAACTTGGAAAAAGGGAACAGGAACCGCGGACAATCCGGCTGAACTAAACGAAGCACTGGAAGAAGCCTTGGTTGCAAGTGGATCCTACATCATCGTTACTGGCAGCGCCGTAGTCGGTACCAAAGTTACGGCTCGGGTCAACAAAATCGAAGAAGGCATTAGGGCCGCAGGCAAAAACCCGGATTTGTTGTCGAGTATTCGGATTTATGACGCCAATAAGCTGTCTGACTGGACATCCACTCACCCGGCAATTGCGTTGTGGCTAAACGGTATTTTGCAAGAAGTCGACCTTGGTGGCCTGCAGTCATTTGATCTATGGTCTCAAGATGGCGACATATCGCAGGTGGCGTTCCAGACCAGCGAAGAACCACGCTTCCGCCTGACAGGAAACACCGCCCGAGCTTTAAGATCTGAGTTAAGAATCGATCAAGAAACGATCAATTTTGAGCAGCTTCAGGCAGCAATTGAACACTTCTTCGCCTCCGGTCAAAATTCCGTTCGTGTTGTTGGTCCGTCAGGTTTTGGTAAGTCACGCGTCGTTCATGAACTATTCTCGAAGCCATATGATGACTGCCCAACACTCGATACTTCGTCAGTGATATTTTGCGAATTTGAAGATGTTTCTCAACGTCTTGGCAGCCTTGCCTTGAATTTGGTCTCGAGCGGAGCCGAAAGCGTCCTGATCGTCGATGATTGTCCTGACAGTTCTCACACCGACTTGTTCAGAAAAGCTCAAAGACAGGGGTCCAGAGTTAAGCTGATCACTTTGAACGTAGAAACGCGGTCTCAGGGAGTCCATGGGAACCTTGTCATCGAATTACTGCCCGCTTCAGATGACCTTATTAGCAGGATTGTAGAGGGCAGTCCCTATCCTAATGCAAAGAATGACATTGGCTTCATTCGAGACCTAGCTCAAGGTTTTCCCAGAATGGCTCTCGTGGCAGCTGAAGCAGCGGAGAACGGTGACGCAGCGCTAGTTTCGGTTGATGCATTGGTGGATCGGATTGTCTGGGGGAAAGATAAGGAGGATGCAGAAGCCCTTC
The DNA here is from genome assembly GCF_025751535.1 of Lentibacter sp. XHP0401. Classification (GTDB taxonomy): domain Bacteria; phylum Pseudomonadota; class Alphaproteobacteria; order Rhodobacterales; family Rhodobacteraceae; genus Lentibacter. The sequence continues at coordinate 32,373 of NZ_JAOWLC010000014.1, forward strand.
GAGCGCTGCAATTTTTAAGCCTATTTACACTTGTTGGAGTGGAAGGAGATAGACAATTTGAACTGGAGCAATTGGCAAGCTTTATGGAAGCATCGGCCAAAGAAGTTTTTCGAAGTTTGGCAGTCTTTGGTGATCGCGGGATTGTTGGGAGAGTGGGGGACTTTGCAGAAGCGCGCCCACAGCCACTGGCAGTAAGGCTAGCGGTTCAATTGCTTGACACCTCGCCAGATGGCGAACTTATCCGGCTATTTGAGAACATCGACACCGACTTGCGTTTCAGATTGCTTGGGAGGTTGAGGTGGCTAAGCTTCGATCATCGTGTTGCTGGTCTTGCGTTAAGCATTGTCGAAACAGTTATCCCCAATATCGATGCGCTCAACACAGACGAAGGTTCCAAATTCATGGATCGGCTAGTTCATCTGGAACCCGATCTAGCAATGGCTACGTTTGAGAAATTCCTTTCACACCTGTCAATCGATGAGCTCTTGGCGTTCAGAGACGGTCGCCGCAATACAATTTGGGCGTTAGAGAAGCTTGTTTTTCGGGATGAGAGTTTTGAGCAGGCGGCCCATCTTTTGCTGAAACTAGCTGCGGCGGAGAACGAAAATTGGGGGAACAATGCTCACGGTCAATTTGTTGGACTGTTCCAACTGCATCTATCGGGCACTGAGGTTGAACCAGCAAGACGACTAGCGATCTTAGATGCTGGGCTTAAGCATGAAGATGCCAGAGTAAGGTCGGTTTGTATCGATGCGCTCGGCAAGATGCTGGATACGGGACACTTTTCAAGGTCTGGTGGCAACGAACGGATTGGTGCAGAACCAGCCCTCCAAGACTGGCAACCCGCAATCTATCAAGATATTTTCGATTTCTATAACGCAGCGATTGATCGACTTACAGATATCGCGTTGGAAGCGAACGTCGAGACGTATGAAAGGACTACTTCGCATCTTGGAGGCAAAATTCGTGGATTGCTTTCGTACCCCAATATTTTCAGTAATCTACGAAGCCAAGTAACCAGGGTTATTGAGAAAAATCCTGCATGGACCAAGCCAATCAAGTCTATAAACCAATGGTTTTTCTTCGACAGCAAAGAAGCTCCGACGGACTATGTCACTCAAGTGCGTGACTGGTATGACGAGTTGTTTCCAAGCTCCAAAGTGGACCAGCTGTTGCTTTTGTCCGAAGGGTGGCCCGGCGACTTCCACGATATTGGTGTCCCGTATGACCCCGAGACCGACACAGACCATGAGTATGCAATAAATTGCATTCGCGAGATTGTCTCCACTCTTTCAAGAGATGCGAAAGACAACTCAGAGTTAGTTAGCAAGATTGCCCGTGGTGAATTCAACAGCGCTTGGGCGCTTGGACATGCGCTGGCCAGTCATGTTGAGGATCCCGAAGCATTGATAGGTTTGGCTTGTGAGGCGCTTCACCCCCTAACAGAAACGGTAATATGCCTAAAAACATTTTGTGGCATGATATCTGGGGGCTTTAGTAGATCTCGCGATGTCGGAATGGCCTGCTTGGAGATTTCTTTGAACGCGCCTGAACTAGACGGTCACGCAATTTCGTTGATTTCAGCGGCTCAAATGGATTCTGAAATTGCATCACGCGTTGCCCAGTTAGTTACGGATGGTCTGTGCGATCCACGACATGCTGCGACGCTGAGTTGCGGCCGCGGCTTTGATGATCATGACTTCGCCACTATCCTGCCTCTCGCAGATGCAATCAAACAAACTGGACCGCAGGGAATATGGTCCGCCTTGGACTTGGTTTTTATGTACAGATACGGACAGCCCGAAAGCTTTGTTGAAAAAGCATCTTATGTGAAGGAGCTTTGCTCTCATCCCAACATTTTCTCCGTTGAGGCCATCGGGGTAATGGACGCCCATCATTGGGAAACAAGCATTGAAAAACTCTTTAGTTCGGATCAGGTGGACGACGCATTCGTGGAAGCCCTTTGTGATCGCTCGCTGGAACTGGCAACCAAAGCGGAACATGACGTTCAGCTGGAAATGGATGATGCAGCGTGCAAGGTTTTATTACTCGCTGTGCAGTACGATCCCGCCTTGGTGTGGAACAGAGTGCTGGTAGCATTTGACAATGCCGATGCCCTAACAGAATGGCGCTTACATAACCTACTAAAAGGTTCGGATCGAACGCCCGGTCAAGCTGGAATTTTGAATGATCTCCCCGAGGAAATTTATCTGAATTGGATAAGTGAGAAACCCAACGAGCGGATTGAATTCGTGCTTGAATGGGTCGAGTTGGTCGAAAAAGGAGACGAGAGCAGTCTCTTTTGGACTGCCCAGTTTATTTCGTTGATCGAAACCTATGCATCCAACGTTTCTCAGCTTGGAGGAATATATAGCAGATTGCTTTCCGGTGTAAGTTGGGGTCCGTTTTCTTCTCGATTAAAACCCCTAGCTCCGCTTTTTGAGAGCCTTAGGAACAGCCAAAATCCAATAGTTAGAAAATGGGCCAACGACTGCGTCCGGAGCCTAACCACAAGTATTGTGCAAGAAGAAAGACGGGAAGCAAATCGGGAAGCAGAGCTACGAGGATAGCATTCCTTAAATATATCATGTCTGCTTTTGAAACCGAAGCGGCTACACACCCTTTGGTGTTTGAATGGCAGCTTTGGGCCGTTAATCGCCGCCAATTATGGTTAAGCCTAGTAAACGCCAACCCTGCATGCCGCCGCGATAATAGAAAATGCGGTTCGCGGGGTAGCCAGCCTTGATCATGTTCCGGATCGCGGTGGGCGACTGGCCGCACCAGACACCGTTGCAGAATAGCGCTACGGGCTTTGCCTCCGCACAGTCCCAGCCGTCGAAATCGGGCTCACAACCCAGTTGTGCAAGTTCGTCCACGACATAGTTGTAAGGAATATTAATTGCACCAGGTATCGTGCCGCCCGCGAACCAGTCACGGGTGCGGCTGTCCACTACCACGGCCTCGGGGTCCAGTAGCATCTCTATTAGTTCCAGTTCGCCGATCGTGGTCACCCCTTCCGCAGGGCTGTGCGGTTGGATGCAAAAGTCGGGACAGGGCCGCGATGTAAGCGCCCATTCGCCGTCTATCTGATTTTTGGTGTCTTGAACCCTGTTGATCTCCACCATACCGTTATCTGTATGCACGGTGACTGATGGGATGTCTTTGGTAATGCCCACCTGATTTTCAGCCATCGCTGTCCCTGTGAAGAGTATCAGGGAGATTATCCACGCGAGAGTTTTCATAACTTGGTTCTCCAGATTGCATCTTTAATCTAAGGAAAAGCTTAGGCGTTGAATGTTCCTCCGTCACTTCAATTCACCTTTTCCCAAGTCGACACCCCCTTACGGGTAAGGCTTTCGTCTCCCTGAGGGCGTTGTCAAACTAAGGCGAACCGGTCTCAGCTACGGCAATAGCACTGCCCAATATGTTGCGCAAAGACCGCGCCACTCGTTAAGAGCGGCATCTCGATTGAGTTTGAAATTGTCGCGAGAGTAAAGATGTCGTTCCTTGTTGAAGTGGTTGCTAATTGAGGACTGCACGGCAACGAATTTCTGTAGAGAACGCATCTGCCTGAAGCGCAGCATAGCGCGTTCTCGTCGTCGAAATGGCAGATGGGAGTTTTCGGCCCGGTTGTTTTGCCGGTGCAACGTTTCCTGCTTTGAAACGTTGCCAATGACTTTCATTGCGGCGCCGTAAGACGGCAATTTGACCGTTACGATGATCTCTGGTGGGCCGTAACGCTTCATTGATTTTCTTAGGAATTTCAACGCCGCTTTACGATCACGGCGTATTGTGACGAATCTTTCCAAGATTTCCCCTTCCTGATCTACTGCCCGCCAAAGATAATGCGTCTCGCCGTTTATCTTCACGAACACCCTCTCAGGCATGAAAGCATGCCTTGCCGGGCAGTGCCATCGTCCAAGTGCCATTGCCAATTCGAATAGGCGCGCATCTGACTGACCCTTTTCTTGCGGATCTCTGCGGCAAACAACGGGCCAAATCTGCTCCACCAATACCGAACCGTTTCGTGGCTGATGTTGATACCACGTTCATGCAAAAGATCCTCCACATTACGAAGCGAAAGCGGGAAACGAACGTACATCATCACTGCTAAACGGATGATCTCTGGGCTCGTCTTGAAGTAGCGGAAAGGGCTGTGTTTGGTCATACCGCAACGCTAATTCCTCGCCCTGCCCGCCTCAACAAGTTTTCTTCTGACAGTGCCCATGGCAGGGATCAATAAACCGGCGACCCTGCACACATTGCGACACAGCTTTGCCACGCATCTTCTGGAGGCGAACACGGACGTGCGGGTGATCCAGGTGTTGCTGGGGCATGCCAAGCTGACGACCACGGCGCGCTACACCCATGTGACCACCAAAACGATCCGCGGCACGGTCAGTCCCTTTGAGCAGATGAAACTATTGCAGGATGAGACCCTGCGACGAGGGTTGGAGTAGTGATCATGGCCGGTGCCCCGTTCAAAACTGGAGATAGCTGACATCTTCCGCACCCATGGTCCTGCGTGGCGGCAGGCCAACGCCGGGCATGTCAGCCTCTCCCAGTTGAAGGTGATGTCAGCAATTGCAGCCTGCCGGACCGAGGCGCTCGGCGGGCATGTGGCCGGTTGCACCAAATGTGGGCACCATCACATCGCCTATAACTCCTGCAAGAACCGGCACTGCCCCAAATGCCAGGGTCCGGCTGCACGCGACTGGATGGCGGCCCGTGCCGAGGATCTGCTGCCGGTCGAATACTTCCACCTTGTCTTCACTTTACCAGCCGAGATTGCGCAGATCGCCTACTGGAACAAGAAGGCGGCCTATGGGCTGCTGTTCAAGGCGTCAGCACAAACGGTGATGACCATCGCGGCCGACCCCAAACGTATGGGCGCGCGGGTGGGCATGACCAGCGTGCTGCACACCTGGGGATCAGCGCTGACCCACCATCCGCATATCCACATGATCGTGCCGGGCGGCGGCCTGTCGCCCGACGGAGCGAAGTGGGTAGCCTGCGAACCGGGGTTCTTCCTCCATGTGCGGGTGCTGTCGCGGTTGTTCAGGCGCCTGTTTCTGGACGGGCTCATGGAACTGCACCGCACCGGGCAACTGGTCTTCTTCGGTGATTTCGAAGGGTTAGCCACCGCTGATGCCTTCAAGGCCTGGCTCGCCCCGTTCCGGAAGACCGAATGGGTGGTCTATGCCAAACCGCCCTTTGGAAGACCGGAGGCGGTTCTGGCCTATCTGAGCCGATACACCCACCGGGTAGCGATCTCGAACTCACGCCTGGTTAGCGCGGATGCGCAAACAGTCACGTTCCGCTGGAAGGACTACCGCATCAAATCCGGCGACCGCCAAAAGGTTATGCGGCTGGCCACGCCCGAGTTCATTCGCCGTTTTCTGATCCATGTCCTCCCCGACAGATTCCACCGCATCCGGCATTACGGCCTGCTGGCCAGTTCAACCCGCAAGGCCAACATCACGATGATCCGCGCCTAGCTCTGTGTCCAACGTCCAGAACAACCCGTTGCGCCAGGTGTCGAGGCCGAGATCATCCCACTCACCCTGCGTGAACCATGCCCTTGCTACGGCGGCCCGATGCGGATCATCGAGATCTTCCGGCGCGGGCAAAAACCGATGTCGCGCGCACCACCAAGGGAGCAGGCCGCATGACACACCGCCTGTCAGATGGCACAGAACGCCACCGGCTGCACCCTGCAGATCCGGTCACGACAGGCTGTGCCCATCTTCCTTTGGCGCGAAACACAATGGCAATCACGCCAAATCGTGCAGCGGTTCCGAGGGCATCGAACGCGCTCGCGCCCGTCTCAGGCGCCCTGCGCACACTCGGCCGCACCCCTGATACAAACGGTGCCCCAACCGCAAGCACACTTTCCCCATAGGGTAATCCAAGCCCCCCGCGGCTTCCTCCTTCCGAGGTTTGTCAACGTGGGCCGCCATCTCATGGCTGCCACCGTCGCGCCGCGGCCCACATCGAAAAACCTTCAGGGAAGCAGACCTTCGCGGCATTGCAGCCCGCGCCCAAGGGTGACGCGAAAGCGGACGTCCGAGCTGCGCTTGGAGCTAGGCAAAAACTCGTAGGGGCGTTGCCAAAATTATTGCGGTGACCCTAGTCGTATCCGCAAAGGCGCTTCAAAAACGACCGATTTTTCAACAGCCAACTTTGAAGAGGCGAGTGACCGAACGCGAGCTAGAGATCCCAGTGGATCATCGGAACATGATGTAATGCCCATATTCGAAAATATGGCAACCGTTCAAGGAAGTCGTAGGACTTACGCTATTGGCTGGTGTGTTTAGACTTCCTCGTCAGGGTCAGTATATCGGCCCTGATCGTCATCTTAACCGATGCTTTTTAAAAGACAGTTGGAGGATACTCACATGAAATACATTGCACCCGCAGTTGTCATCGCAGCGCTCGCGATGCCGGCACTTGCCGAAGAAGTCAAGATCGGAGTGGTCTTGGGCTTTACCGGGCCCGTCGAATCAATGACGCCGCAAATGGCCGCAGCAGCTGAATTGGCTATGAAAGAGGCAAGTGCGACAGGGCTTTTCTTGGACGGCAGTACTCTTGTGCCAATCCGGGGCGATAGCACGTGCGTCGACGCAAGTGCCGCCAATGCTGTCGCAGAACGCCTTGTCACATCAGATCGCGTGAAGGGCATCGTCGGCGCGGCTTGTTCCGGCGTCACCTCAGCGATCTTGCAAGGCGTGGCGCGGCCCAACGGCATAGCTATGGTATCGCCGGCTTCCACCTCGCCAGGGCTGTCATCGGCGGAAGATGACGGATTGTTCTTTCGCACAGCACCAGCTGATACACGGCAAGCGCAGATCATGTCGGAAATCCTTACGGACCGGGGTGTAAAATCGGTCGCTGTGTCCTTCACCAACAATGACTATGGCAAAGGGCTTTCTGAGGCGTTCAAGACCGCTTTCGAAGAAACCGGCGGCGAGGTTACTATATCCGCCTCGCATGAAGACGGTAAATCGGATTACTCCGGAGAGATCGGTGCGCTAGCCTCTGCAGGTGGCGAAGTGTTGGTCGTGGTCGGCTACATTGATCGGGGTGGCGCGGCTATCACCCAGCAGGCACTGGACAGCGGGGCCTTCGACCGATTCCATTTTGCAGACGCCATGATCGGCGATGCACTGGAGGAGAAATTCGGCACTGATATCGCTGGCTCCACCGGTCAGTTCTCCGGCACGGATAGTCCGGGCGTCAAGATGTTTGCCAAAATGGTCGGTAGTGAATTCGACGCGACATCAGCATATACACCCGAAAGCTATGACGCAGCGGCACTGATGATTTTGGCGATGCAGGCTGCCGAGTCAACAGATGGATCCGAATACAAATCGCATTTCTTTGACGTGGCAAACGCGCCGGGCGAAAAAATCTATCCCGGAGAGTTGGGCAAGGCGTTGAAGATCCTGAGCGAAGGCGGCGAGATCGACTATGAAGGCGGCTCGGCCGTCGAACTGATCGGAGCAGGCGAAAGCGCCGGGAACTTCCGCGAAATCGAGATCATCGAAGGCAAAGCCGTGACAGTGAAATACCGCTAAGAGCGTAAGTACGATAACCCCGACAGGTGCTGCACCTGCCGGGGTCTTACTCTAAAGGCAAAGTGAAGCCAGCCGCCTAAGGGCATCACCCTCCACCGCCAGCGCGGGGATCAAGCGTTGAGCATTGTGCATCATGTCGGTGTGAGCCTCGCTGCCCGTTACGGTAGCCAGATTTTTCGCGTGACGATACAGTAACGCCTGTTCGATCTGTTCGGCCTGCAACTCCAGCAGCTTGATCGCAGATCTGATCGGATCTTCATGCTGTCCAGAGGCAGGCCGACGCGCGACCCGAGCGTGGCGCAGGGGCCTCACTACTGTTTCATGCCATTCGGCGACAGCATCCAGTGCCACAAGGTCATGCGTGACGCGTCGCTCCTCTTGTCCCAGCCAGAAGGCGAAAAGCAGCAGGTTGACGTCAATACCGACACGTTCCTGCATTTCCAGACAGGTTGTTGCCACACCAGGCCGCGTGTAGCGATCCAGCGAAAATCGCCAGAACGGATTGTCCAGCGTAGGATCCTCAAAATAGCTCATTCAGGGGGCGTGGACTTGCCCAGCCCTGCCCATCTCTGGATCGGCGCCTTAATCCCAAACTGATCCAGCGCTCGGCCCACGGTGAAGGACACCATCTCATCCAATGTGTCAGGCTTGGCATAGAACGCGGGCACCGGCGGCGCGATGATAGCCCCCATTTCTGCCGCCGCCATCATGCTGCGCAGATGTCCCAGGTGGAGCGGTGTTTCGCGCACCATCAAGAGCAGAGGCCGACGCTCCTTGAGTGTTACATCCGCCGCGCGTGTGAGTAGGGTCGAAGTCACGCCAGTCACAATTTCCGATAACGTCCTGACAGAGCACGGCGTTATCATCATACCGTCTGCCGGAAACGACCCACTTGCGATGGTAGCACCAACGTTGCCAATGGCGTGCAACTGATCGCAAAGCGGCTCCAAGTCACGGATGCCGATGTCCAATTCATCCCGCAACGTCAATTCCGCCGAGCGGCTGGCAACCACATGCGTCTCCACCCCCGCAGCGCGCAGCATTTCCAACGCGCGGAGACCATAAATCGCCCCGCTTGCCCCGGAAAATCCGACGATGATCCGCTTGCTGTTCATGGCTCGAGGTACTTCGACAGGTCAATATCGGCCACGCCTGGCACAGACTTGCGGGAAAACTCCGCCTCGCGGCCCCAAGGCATTGTCGCGTCGATGGTAAGACGACCCCAGTGATCTTTCATCTCGTCACGATAGAAACCGGGGAAATCATGCAGCACCTGCGCGCGGGTGTCGGCACGCCCGCGTGTCATGTAGGCCCACATCACATCATCTAAGTTGTAGATGTCCACATCAGAATCCACGGCAATCACCACCTTGTTGTAATCCAGATGGGAACCCAACGCGGCAAGGATCGCGTGCTTACCGTGACCTTCGTATTGTTTATCGATCTTGATGATTGAGATCATCACATTCGGCTTGCAGCTGACATCCAGCACACCCGGCACCATGCCAGACACATGGCCATAGACCTTTGCAGCGATCACCGCCTCCAATGGGCGCAGATCTTCGTTTGATCCGCACAACAACCCGTGCAAAACAGCATCCTTCCTGCGCTCTACGTGGGTCACCTCGAAAACATGATTGTCACCTACTTCGACATAAAAACCCATGAATTCACCAAACGGCCCCTCAGGACGCCTGATATTCGGCAGGAAGCGGCCTTCAACTACGATGTCTACGCTTGCAGGCACTTCAAGATCGATGGTCTTGCACTTGCGCATGGCGATCTTTTCACCTCGGATTTGCGCAGCCATTGCCAATTCACTTGCGTCGATGGGCAACGATGCACAGGCGCCCAGAAACAGCTCAGGCGGGCAGGATAGCAACAATGCGGCCTCCAGCGGCGCGCCCTTTTCCTCAGCCCGCTTCTGGTATTGGGTCAGGTCATGAGGCCCTCCCAAACGCACGCGCAGCTCGTCGTCGCTAATCTGCTGGGAGCGGTGGAACGACAGGTTCGGCACGCCGGTGTCAGGGTCGTTTGCCAGATAGACGGCAGATGTGAAATAAGGGCCGCCGTCCTTACCATGCCAAGTCAGGGCGGGTAGGTCGCTCAGCTTGCAGGCGACAAATTCGCCATCTATGCCAGCCTTTGCTGTCTCATAGACCGCCTCGTCCTTGGCGCCCATGCAAGCCTCGGTCAGCTCGATCCACCTCGCGCAGAACGATTGGCCCGGTGCCGCGCCTACCATCCGTAGCAACCGTTCATGGCTGCCGTAGATGTTCGACACGACAGGGATGTCAGACCCTACAACATCATGAAACAGCACCGCTTCGTTGCTGCTGTCCTGAAGCGCCTTGGTCACGGCGGCCAGCTCGAATTCCGGATTGACCTGCCGTTCGACGTGTTTTAGATCGCCGTGTTTTTCAAGGCTCTTGAGTAGATGCTGCATGTCGATCCCCTTCCGGTTCAGGCGGCGGTTTTTTGTGAACGGATGACAAGCGCCTTCTTGCGCATGAACCGCATGAACCCACCAGGACCATAACGGCTGCCACCAAGCCCTGACGCACCAAAAGCTGTCTTTTCGGCCTGCGAAACACCGCCCATCGTATCAAAATCGTTGATCCAGATACCCCCGGCGTTGAGTTGCTCGCCTATACGGATGGCTTCGTCCTCTTCACCGATCACGGTGGCGCTGAGGCCATAGATGGTTTCATTAGCAAGGCGCACGGCCTCGGACGTATCGGTGAAACGCATGATTGGCACGATTGGGCCAAAGGTTTCATTTTGCATTATTTTCATCGTGTGATCGACGTCCACCAGAACAGTTGGTTCGCACCACAATCCCCCATCGGAATTGATGATCTCGCCGCCGGTCAGGATTTTGGCGCCCTTGGCGACCGCATCATCCAGTTGATCTTGAAGGATTACTGCCTGTTTCTGGAAAATAACCGGACCAAGCGGACCGGAATTCGCCGCATCAGTATTCATTTTCTGCTTCTGCATTTCGGCTACAATGGCCTGTGTCACCTGGTCGGCGAGGCTGGAAGCGACATAAACCCGTTCGATCGCACAGCACAGCTGGCCGCTGTTTTCGACTGCACCGCGCACGATGATCTCGGCAGCGTCATCAACGTCAGCATTGCCAAGGACAATGGCTGCATCATTGCCGCCCAATTCAAGGAACGCGGTCTTGAATTGTTCGGCGGCACGCTTTTGCACGATCTGACCTGTGGACACACTGCCGGTAAAGACAACTGTATCGCTCAGATCAATCACATCGCCGCCAACCTCGGCGCCGCCTTCGACAAGAACGAGAATGTCTCGCAGGGCGTCCACTTCAGCAACGGCTGCACGGAAAGCGGGGATGAAACGCGGCGTGACCTCGCTTGGTTTAATCATCACAGCAGAACCGGCAAGCAACGCGGTAATCGCGTCGATCATGCACAGGATAAGCGGGTAGTTCCACGGCGAGATGATACCCACCAAAGCATGTGGAACATATTGTTGCTGGAACCGCAGGCTTGCATCGGACCCGGATTGTCCGGTGATCTGCATCATCGCATCCGCCGCAGTAGCACAGCGCATCTGGGTAATGCCTTTCAGCCCTTCGAGCTCGGCAACCGACATGTCGTACCGACCGGTATCTTCCGTCAACTTGCCAATGATGTCTTCACGGTGTTTTTCAACGGCGTCACAGAGTGCAAGCATTGCATCGCAGCGCGCGCTCAGGGGGAGTTGCACCCAGTTTTCTTGTGCATTGCGCATGCTGACCGCAATGGTTTCCAACTCTGCTCGGCTTTGCGGCTGAATAGCGTAGTCGATTTTGCCAGTGCGGGGATTTCTGACTTGTATTTTCTTGCGCATCACGGGGTCCTCAATTTCATTAAACACAAACACGGCCGATGATCTCAAGCGGACGTTTAAGCTAAACATAGCAGATCAGCACCCAGATTAGCGAAGGTGTAGACTGTTGCATTCAGACGTTTGTTTTCTCATTTCGGAAACTCGCCGCCCCGCCGGCGGACCTGATGTGCTGATTTTGGCGGAACGCCGAAATAGGATTTGAAAGCCGAGGAGAAACTGGCCTGACGCTCATAGCCTACAGCACGCCCGATTGCCGCAACCGAGCCCTCACGCCGCTGCAACAAATCAAGAGCATGTTCCATCCGAATAGCCGTCCGGTATTTATGAATAGTTGTCCCGTTCACAAGCCGAAAACCGCTCTTAAGCTTGGTTGTGTTGGTACCAAGTTCCTTGGCCAATCTGGTCAGGGTGAAATGTTCGGCAAGATCCTCATGTAAGCGGGACCGCAGTTCAGCTATCATGCGCACGTCTGCGGGTGACAAATCTTGTACCGGATTTCCTTTTTCCGTTGCCGCATCAATACTGTCCACGGATTCACCAATCAGCTGAAGGATCAGCCCTGTTAACGTCACCAGATCGCGGCGGTTTGAAACTTGCAAGTTTATCATACGCCGCAATGTCATAAGGCTGTCAGCTGAAAGTATCGTTTCGATCATAGTGGATACACCGCTGGGCGGCGAGATAAGCGCTTGCCCTGCCGCGCTCTCAAACGGAAAGTCCGTATACTCCGTCAGGAAAGCAGGGGTAACGTAAATGGATGTCTTGAGGTGTTCACCGGGGCCGCTCCAGACCGTATAGTCGACGTCTTCAGTTTGCCGACAGCAGAACAAATCACCACTATGAAAGCTGATTTCCGGATCGTCTTGCGCTTTCACACCAACTGCGACTGGCCCTTCAAGCAGATAGTGAAATTCAACAAATCCCTCGCCCTTGACTGTCTCAATGCGGGGTTCATGCACATCAGCACGTGTCGTCACCAGCAGCAGGTCGCCACCCAGTCGCATAAAATGCCAGCGAAACCTGCTTTGTCGGTCTACAATATCGACGTTTGTGCAACTGCCTTCCATCAAGGGGTTGGTCAGCGTAGGCCACTCATTGCTTTCCCGCTCAACAGACTCGAAAACTTGAAGCAGCGAGTTGCTGCCATCGCCGAGTATATCACGAAAAAGTCCGGCAGCTTTGGTATCTGGGTCAAAAGAGTTTTTGCTTGGCGGGATCATCCCATGGATATTAACCGCGCTGTCAGCCTTTGGCTATAGATGCGGTTACCTCGATTTCCACCTTCGCGCCGGGGCGCGGGATCTGACAGACGACCAGCGTATTCGTGGGCCGAATGTCTCCAAACACGTCCCCGAGCACCGAAGCCACAGCGCCCAGATAGGCAGCATCAGTCAAGTAAACTCGGGCCTGAACCACGTTTCGAATACTGGCGCCCGCCTGCACCAGCGTTTCGTCAATCGCGCTCAACGCGTTGCGTGTTTGTGCAGCGACTTCATCCGGCAGATCACCGCTCTCGGGATCATCGCCCAATGTGCCGGAAACATAAATTCGCTCCATATCAATTACGGCGCGGGCAAACCCGGCAAAGTCTTCTGCGGGGGCTCCTGAGAAAATACGGTTTTTCATAATGTCTTGTCCTTTCGATTTTATGGGGAGACGACCTGTCAAGTGCAGTCGCGCATTAGGCTGTTTGAGGCGGCATGACCGCTGGCGGCGGCTCCGTTGAGCAGAGCCTGATAGAGATAGTCGCCACAGAAATAAACTTGCTGCGGCATGGCATTTTGCCGTTCCCGAAAGGCGCGCAGTTCTTTGCAATACCCGGGCTGGAATATCGGCAGCATCCGTTCAATCCATTGGCTGTGGCAATCTAGGCAGTGCGTTTCCAATTCGGGGCAGATCGCAGTCATGCGCTCCGCAATCACCTGATCCAACTGCCCTGTCCGCCCCTCGTCGCGGGCACGGGCAACCGCGTCGGGTGAAAGCTGTGCATAAAGTTGCGTTTTCTCACCTTCGGGTGATGCTTGAAACAAGGATACACCTTGTGCTGCGGCTCTTGAATAGAACTGCATCGTTTCTTCCTTATAGCAGTCCAGCATGTAGTGGACCGCTCCGTAGGAGCTATATCGGACCTGTTCAAAGAAACCGGTATCTTCATCACCAAGAGATGGCATGAGCGCGGGAACCAGATCGCCCGGCAACGCGCAGATGACAAAATCTGCCGTCAGAGTTTCGGCCTTGTCATCTTTCAGAATCTCAATTCCGCAAGGCTGGCCCGGGTTAATGCGCGTGACCTTCACGTTGGTCTGTATTTCAAGACCTTCGGCCATCGCATCCGGCAGCGCTTGCATATCAGGCTTCAACGACATCACAGTCGTTCCGAAAAGGTTCGGAATCGTGCTGAGATAAAACGCGGCCGAGACCTCCTCGGGCAGCCAGTTTCGAGCGCCGATGAATATCGGATCTACCAACCGGGACAGCGCATTTTGTCCGAGAGTTTCAAGAATATAGTCCGACAGTGTAACATCGTCCGCCTCATACACGCTGGTGGCATCGTCGGGGTTTGCGCGACGTCGCAGTTTCCAGAGCTGAATTGCATGACCCACCAGCCGCCATCGCTCTTTGAATGTAAGGCCGGGTGTAAATAAGCTGGATGGTCCGGGCATAAGGTGAACATTCCAGTTCAGGTTCTGCCCTACGGTCTTTGCGGTGAGTTGCCGCGAATGGGACAGATGATCCGTGAGCCCCAACTCGTCCAGCAGCGCAAAAAACGGTTTGCTGCATGAATACAAAAGACGCGCGCCCCGGTTGAACACCAAATCGCCAGCCCACTGTGTCCCGACACGCCCGCCGATTAGGTCCGTTTCTTCAAGAACGAGAACATGAAAACCACGTTTCGAAAGGTTGCGCGCGGCGCTTAAGCCGGCGACACCCGCACCAACGACGACAACGCTTTTACCCAGCATTTTGTGTTCATCCGAATAATTTCACGACGATGCCATGATGCCGAATAAGAAGCTGGCTGCCAACGCTACGGTTTTTACAATTCAGGCGGTTTCCATTCGCTGAAAGAAGTTCTTTAGGTAGCCCCCGTCTGCTTTGCCCTGCTATACCACGTTAGTTCGAGCAGCGCGCAAAAACTCTGGGTTATGGATTCAGATCCGCACCGCTGTCTAGGCTCCAACTTATGAGTGCGCTGGTTTCCCCACTTCCCCTCCCGAGCATCAAAAGGGCTGGGCAACGTTAACTCGCAATCTAGCCTCATCTGTAGATTTTATTGAGACAGCCCCCCGTCGAAGTTAACTGCCTATATAATTATGAAATCGGAGAACCCTTAATGGTCTCATAAACGCCAGCCAGACAGTTCAAGGCGCTTTTCTGAGGGTCTTGATATTCCACTATCCGCAAGTCGGATAAATAGGATTCTCAGTCTCGGCTTGTTCCTTTACGCCCGTGGTCTATTCGACGAGCCATTCGGCATTTTTGGCGTCATGCATCGTCAAGACACGAACATCTATATTTCCGAAGCCTGACATTTAGACCTCTAACCGGACGAGAATTGCGATCTCTTCCCTCATCACCCCAGCCAGCAACAGGTTCGCTACCCAAGTTTCGAGCTCAGAGATTTCTGTTTTGGGATCGTCGAAAACACGGATCATCGGCGCAGGACCGTCGAAGACGGAGGTCACACCATGACGGTTCTCCACCGCACCATCCGCCCCGACTAATGTCTCCGGCAACAAGGTGTTGCTACCCTTTCGAATTTGGTGCGAAGTCGGTTAATTGACCTTCAAACTACAAGGTCTGCCACGCACATCAACTCCCGCCGCCGAGCACGGGAAAGGTGCCCGAAATATCCGCTGGCCAATATCGCCGGCGAAGAACAGGCTGTTGGGTATCTCTCCATACATGGTGCCCAAAAGCATCAACTCCGCAACCGAGATATCCTGTGCCTCGTCGATGATCACATGCGTGAACGACAATGGCTCGCCCAACTCAAGGGCGTGTGCGCAGTCGGTCCGTCCAAGCAAACGATGTGAACTGGCTCCTCTGACCGGCATTTATGATCTCGGGAGGGCCGAACTTGTGGGTCGCTTCGTTCCGCGCATCAAGGCAAAACTCTGCCTTAAGCGTGTTCGATACGCGCCAATCCATCACACCTGATTTACCTATTTTTCTCTAAAACTGATTATTATCGCTGCGACGACTATAACTACACCAACAACTATCAATCGGGCTGGTCCAGCAACGTCATAGGCGGTCAGGAAATTGAACAACAACGTTAGCATTGCCGCTGCCAAAACGGGCCCCATAACGCCACCTCGACCAACACCGAAACTTACCCCACCTAAAACAACTGCGGCCAACGAAAAGAGTGCGAGGTCTTGGCCCAAAATGACACTTCCTTTCCCTAGCGATCCGACCAAAACAATGGCAGCAAAAGCAGCAAAAGCACCTGACATGATATGAACAATAAAGACCGTCCTTACATAAGGAAGACCAGAAGCCCACGCTGCCTTGGGGTTGGTGCCAATCGCTCCGATCACCCTATTGAGCACACTGAAGCGCAACAAGACGGCGAAAACACAAGCGAAAGCAAACGTTACGAGCGGAATCATCGGAACGCCGAAACTTCGCATCCTCATTAACGCCACCAGATCTTCAGGCGCGCGGTCCGGCTGACGGATGCCCGACAGAATTAGCACGACGCCTGACAATATCATCGCTGTGGCAAGTGTCACTAGAACCGCCGACGATCTGCGTATGGCGATGAACCAAGCGTTCACCGCGCCGCTGATCAAGCCTATAAAAATGGCCAGCAGGCAAAGAACTGGAGTTGAGGCTTCAATCCAACCTCCGGTCAGCACATAGACTGCAGCGACAATCACGCCGGACGAACTCAAATCGATTGATTGCACACGCATACAAAGCGACTGCCCGATGGCCACGAGGACAAGTGGTGCGGCTTGACGCATGATCGTCCAGAAAAAAACCGGGCCAAGCATCGCAGGGCGCTCCACCCAAACAACGATCAACAGAATTATGAACAACGGATAAACAAAAGGCATATCCACGACTCGAGACATAAAATGCCTTATATTACCGGCTTGTGCCTGTGCGGGAATCTTATTGGTCAAACTCATACCCCAATATCCTCGCGCTTTTGAAAGGCGATTGCACCAAGCAGAATAATACCGGTGATCACGCGTTGAAGAAACGGATCAACCGACAGGTGGTTCATCCCGTTATTGATGAAAGTGAGAGCCGCAACGCCACAGACGACTCCCGCAACAGACCCTACACCGCCAGAAAGCAACACTCCTCCAATAGCCACAGCCGTGATTGAGTTCAGTATCAGCGGATCCCCA
Organism: Lentibacter sp. XHP0401; assembly: GCF_025751535.1. Taxonomy (GTDB): domain Bacteria; phylum Pseudomonadota; class Alphaproteobacteria; order Rhodobacterales; family Rhodobacteraceae; genus Lentibacter. The sequence continues at coordinate 49,177 of NZ_JAOWLC010000014.1, forward strand.
ATGTTCGCTGTGGAACTTCCCACGCGACCAAAGATAAACATCGCTGCGATCATCGCCGAAAGCGACGAAATCACATAACAGGCGATAACCAACTTTCGGCTATTTATTCCGCTCAGCCAGACTGCTTCATCGTTGGCGCCAACAGCGTAAACGCGCAACCCGAAAGAGGAGCGCGCAATAACGCCCCACGCTAAAAAAATAGCAGCTCCAGCCCAAAAAATTGCGACTGGAAATCCAAAGATAGTAGACCGCACCAGCGGTGCGAGAAAGGTCTGCACCTGTCCTGCTGCATCAGGCAGAATGAGCGGGGCGGCCCCGGTAAAGATAATCATCATTCCAAGTGTCATTACGATAGGATGAACGCGAAAGACGGTTACCCCGATCCCATTTATCAGCCCAGTTAACAACGCGACACAAAGGCCAGCTCCTATACCAAGAGCCTGACTTGATGAGCTCACCATAATGGCAGCAACAACGCTGACCAAAGCGCCATTGGAAATGTCGATGCCCCCCGTGAGAACTGGGAACATCAGCCCAAGTGATAGAATTAACAATGGCGTTGCCTGCGGAACCAAGTTTGCCAGATTATCACCTGTCAAAAATCCTGTTGTTACAACAGCAAGAAAGATGGCAATGATTAGCGGTAACACTATTACGAAGGGGCTCAAGGCATCACGGCGGCGATGATCGCCGGTTTTGAAATTTATAATACTCAACATCAGATGACCTTCTTCTTGTCGGTTATTGCAAATTGGAGAACACTTTCTTCGGTTGCGTCGTGGCCTGCGATTTCTGCAGTAATCTCGCCTCCCCGGACCACTAGAATGCGATCGCACAGACCGATCACCTCGTTCATTTCGCTAGACGTAATGAGAATAGCGCAACCGTCGTCGCAAAATTCTCGCAATGCATTGTAGATCTCGGCTTTCGCACCGACATCAACGCCACGTGTTGGCTCCTCAACCACCAGCACTTGCACACCGGACACCAACCACCTAGCCAGCATTACTTTTTGTTGGTTGCCGCCCGACAAATTCACAACGAACTGCGAGAGTCCTGCCGATTTCAAACGCATACGCTGATTGACTGCCTCAATCGCCTCCTGCCCCCGCCTCGCACGAGAAAACAGACTGCCGCACCTGAAAAAACCAAGGGATACGTTCCGCTCGATGCTGTCCTTCAAAAATAAGCCTTCGGTCTTGCGATCTTCAGGAACAAATCCCAAGCCACTCCGAACAGTGGAGACGATGCCACGTTCTGGCGTGACGCGTTCACCCTCCAATGTGACCGACCCACTCACGGGCGGCTCCAAACCGACCAGCGCACGGATAATTCCCCGCTGGCCTTGCCCTTCCAAACCTGCAAGCCCTAGAATTTCACCCGCTCTCAGCTCGAAGCTGACCTCAGGGCTACTCTGATTACATTTCAGACGGTCAACCTTCATTTTGGTGGGGCGCTTGATGTCGGGATTACGCATTGGAAAATAGTCGCCGAGATCGCGACCAACCATCGCCTGTATTAGGCCAGCTTCGTCCGTTTCCCCTCTTTTAAAGTTGGCTGATAGACACCCGTCCTTCATCACCGTTATGACATCACTTAGACGGAAAATCTCATCTAGGCGGTGCGAGATATAGTAAACTAGTTTGCTCTCAGCACGAAGGTTTTCGATAAGGTCAAAAAGCTGCTCAGATTCAGCTGTGTTTAGCGCAGCTGTGGGCTCGTCGAAGATATATATCTTAGCGTCGTGCGAAATACCCTTGGCGATTTCAACAAATTGTTGCTCCGCAATGGTCAAATCACCGCATGGCCGTGTCGGATCAAGACTTAGTCCGATCTTGTCGAGGAGGTCCTTGGATTGTTGCACCAACGCTCGCCGGTCAATCAATCCCAAGCGCCTAGGCTCGCGCCCGAAAAAAAGATTCTCGGCAACAGTCAGATTTGGAATCAAATTCAGCTCTTGATATATGGTCGAGACCCCAAGAGCTTGCGCCTCACGTGGATCATGAGGGTTAAAGTTGCTCCCGTCCACTTGGATAGTTCCGCCATCCGGGGTGTGAACTCCAGCAAGCATCTTCATCAGAGTGGACTTACCCGCACCGTTCTCTCCAGTCACTGCGTGAACAGTGCCTGAATGAGAAACCAGCGACACCTCATCCACTGCTGTGACACCGGCAAAGTGTTTGGAAACGGCGCTAAAGCGCGCCATTTCCGTTTTTTCAGATGTGCTACCAAGACCGGCAGCACGTGCATGGGCATGTCTGCAGTGCATGCCGGATCCAACGGTAACCTCCATTTTAGCGCGGAAACAGTTCAGAAATCTGTTCACTGGTCAGGGTCGTTGGAACCCAGAGGTTGTCGTTGGCTTCAGGGTGGTAATATTCAGCCAGATTATCGTTGGTGATGGCCTCAGGTTCAGCCCAATAAGACTTAGCCAACTGCCCACCATCAAGCAATTCGGCTACACCGTTGAGGCCAACCGCGAACATCGACGGGGGGAATGACGCAGCCATGCTGTCGAGACCCATCTCGGACCACTGGCGCATCAGACCATTGTTGCCTTCGCCTGTCATTAGAATGGGCTCAATACCCAATTCGGCAAACACATCCAAACAAGCACGAGTCATGTCGGCTCCCCCAGACCAGATCGCGTCTGGTAAATCGCCCGACAGAACCCAGCTTTCGCAGAGTGGTTTCGAGCCCTCGTAAGACCACGCTCCATAGTCCTCACGCGTAACTTCAATGCCAGCGCCGTCTATGGCAGCAGACATTCCGTTGTAGCGCGCCACATCCTCTGAGTGCCCAGCAATGCCGCGCAGCGCCCAAACCTCACCTCCGTCTGGTAGCTTTTCCACCAGCCATTCTCCACCAGTGCGACCATAAGATTCGCCACCAGCCCACATCTGGCTTGCATAATCGATATCAGGGTCGATCTGTCCAAAATTGATAACCGGAATACCCAACTCTTTGGCTTTTTCGACTTGCTCATTCAAAAGTCCGATTTGACCAGTGTGGATCATGATCGCATCTACGCCACGAGCCAACATATCTTCTACGTCAGAGATCATAACCGAAACATCTTCTTGGTAGTTCGTGACGATCAGGTCTTCAAAACGTTCGTCAGCTGCGGCCGCCGAGCGGGCCTCTTCAACGGCCTGCACACGCCATGAGTTGGAAAGGTCGGGAAAGACCAAGGCAACAGTCCACGGGCCATCTTTCTTGAAAGCGCCCGCTTCCGTCATTGCGTCCCCCTGAGCCTCGAACCAAAGCAGGTCGGGTTCGGCCAAAGCCACTCCGCCCGCGAAGGCCAATGCTGTGGTAGCAGTTAAAAGTTGCTTAAGTTTTGTCATGTTAAAGTTCCTCCCTTTTTTATGACATTCTTGTTTAGGCGACCCGGAAATCCGGCTCCTCCCCTTCGGCGATTTGCTTGGCCTGAAGAGCCGCGCCGCGTTGGATTGCAGCCACAGTGCCTTCAGAATACCAAGCGGAATGGTCCGACAGCGTGATGCCATCGACCCCAAACAGTGGGTTTCCCCGTGGTGGTTCAGTGGTAAATACATCCAGAGCAGCGGCTCGAACCCTCCCAGATTCGACAGCGTCTGCCAGAGCTGCCTCGTCAATCAGCAGCCCACGCGCGGTGTTGACCAGAATTGCATGCGGCTGCATACGCTCCAGAAAATCCTGATTAATGATACCAGTATTTTCTTCAGTTGCGGGAGCATGTAGCGTCAGAACATCTGACCGCTCTGCTAGTTCTTTAAGCCCCACAAGTTCCGCTGAAGTGGAGGTCTTCAAAAAGGGGTCGTAAGCGATGAAATTATCGACACCAAAGCCCCGCATCCGCGTCTCAACTGCGCGAGCAATCCTGCCATATCCTAAAAAACCTATAGTCGAACCAGCAATCCTACGGATTGGCTCGTCTTGCCCTACTTGCCACGCACCATTGCGGACATCCCGATCTCGACTGACGATCCGGCGAACTGCAGCTAGTAGCAACGCAACAGTATGGTCCGCCACTTCGATATCGGCACCGTAGTCATTAACGCGCGCCACGATAATACCCATAGCCTTAGCAGCGGTCAGATCAATATGATCAACACCTATACCATAGCGAATGAGTCCTCGCGCACTCTCCATCTTGGAAATGAGGCCTCCATCCACGGGCGTGTCACGAACAAAGATGATCTCGGCATCAGTAACTGCGGCCTCCAGAGCGGCCCTATCGCCCGCTCCGTCACAAGTGACAATCTCGAAGCCCAGTGGTCCAAGGATCTCGCGCTCAAGGTCATAGTTGGCATAACCAGGTTCAATAACAACTGCTTTGCGTGTCATGTCTTACCTCCAATCGTGGCAACAATTTTGCCCTCGACCTTTCGGTCCCTCAGCAGACCGAGATATTTGGGGATTTCCTCAAAGTCGACCTGGATCTCGATCATGGGGTCCAGCTCACCTCGCTCGACCATCTCCAACATCTCACCCAACATTGTGGCAAAATCGGCCTGCGTGCGCAGATCACCCGCACCATACGCGCCTCCTAATGCGATTTCATGCACCGAAAGGGCATAGGTGTAGGGCTCAACGTTCGACAAATCAGGTAACGGGTCAGTTGTCGCGTATTGTCCATTAAAGCGGACGTGGCTGAAGTTTTCGTTTGCGTCTTTGGCCTTCACAACCTCAAACATCACATCCACGCCATCCGGTGCGATGGCACGGACCTGACTGTGCAAATCGGGAGCGGTATAATCCAACACATAATCCGCACCAAGCGCTCGGACCCTTTCGAAGCTCTTTGGGCGCGCGAGACCAATCACTGTTGCGCCTAGAGCTTTGGCAATCTGCACTGCAAAACCTCCAGTGCCACCAGATGCGCCCTGCACTAGGATCACGTCCCCATCAGCCAAACGGACCTTCCGCGCCAAAGCCTGAAAGGCGGTTAGGCCCGCGCATGGCAAAGCTGCGGCAGCTTCATCAGTAACACTTTCAGGAATTGCGGCCAGCACATGCGCTGGAGCTGTAACGTATTCAGCAAAGACACCGTTAGGGCGGCCTAGATCATGATGCCAAGCCACACGCTGGCCGATAGCGACATGCGTAACGCCCTCGCCGACCTCCTCAACCACACCTGCAGCATCCAATCCCACAATGTGCGGACAATCCCACCAAGGGGCTACTCCGATGCAGAGCTTCCAGTCTACTGGGTTCAATGACACGGCATTGACACGGACTAGAACTTCCCCAGCAGAGACTTGAGGCTTAGGTGCCTCGATTGCGACGACTGTAGACAATTCGCCGCCCGGCTTTGGGCACAAGATCGCACGCATTGTTTCTGATGAGCTGCTCATGTGATCAGATACCCGCCGTCGATAACCAGAATTGCACCCGTTACGAAAGATGCCATCGGCGATGACAGATACGCGACACCACCTGCCAAATCTTCTGGTTTGCCCCAGCGTTCCAATGGCGTTCGAGCCATTATCGGCCCTGACCGTTCAACATCATCTTGAAGCGCTTGCGTCAGAGGCGTGGCGATCCAGCCGGGTGCTATAGCGTTTACGCGAATGCCGTCCTTGGCGTAGGCAATTGCCAGCGATTTGGTCATCTGAGCCACTCCGCCCTTTGAAGCAGAATAGGCAGGCACAAGACCGCCGCCAAAGAATGTCAGCATTGAAGCAGTATTTACAATCGTCCCGCCGGTCTCTGCCAGAAGCGGGCGAGCGGCGGCACATATCCGCATTGACCCGTTGAGGTTAATATCCACTACATCAGCGAACACCTCGGCATCCAATTCGTCACCACGTCGAATTATCCCGGCACAATTCACCACATGATGAAGGCTGTCGAATCTTTCGATCAACGAAGTCACAGCAGCCCCGTCCCGAACGTCAACAGCATGGGCAGCAACACCGGGCATCTCAGTCTCGGCCCGGTGGGCTTCGGCGTCAGTCGCTCCTGTCACAGTAACATTGGCGCCCTCATCCATGAAGGCACGCGCAATACCTGCACCGATACCCGATGTGCCGCCCGAAATTAGCACTGATTTCTCTTTGAAGCACTCTATTGGCCAGATACTCATTTATTTTTCCTTTGCCACTTTTGATCAGTTGACCGTCAGGTGATTGAATAGCCGCCATCCACTATGAGCGTGGTGCCGGTTACGTAAGTTGCCGCAGGCGAGGCCAGATATAGAACGGCGCTTGCCACTTCTTCAGGTTTGCCCCAACGTTTGAAAACAGTGCGCCCTGCGATAGCCGGGCCGACCTCTTCATCTTGCACCAGCGAGTCAGTCATGTTCGTATCAATCCAGCCAGGCGCGATAGCATTCACGCGGATGCCTTGCTGCCCATACTCGATAGCCAGAGATTTGGTTAATTGGGAAACGCCGCCTTTGGATGCGGCATAGGATGGGACCAGCTTGTCACCAAAGATCGATAACATGGACGAAACGGTCACTATTGATCCTTGGCTCGCCGCCAATAGATCTCGTGCGCCAAGTGCAAAGCGTGCGGTCCCAAATAGATTGACCTCCATTACATCGCGGAAGACAGACCATTTGTATTCATCCACGCGTCGGGCCACACCAGCAGCGGTGACCAACACATCCAATCGTTCGAAAGTCTCTAAAAGCGTATCTACGGCCGGATCGTCTCGCACGTCACAGATGTGGACTGTGATACCCGCATTCCGTAGTAACGCGGCGCTTTTCTCGGAACTTGCAGTGCCATGCACTGTTGCGCCATGATCACGGAACGCAAGAGCGATGGCCTTGCCAATACCCGAAGATGCGCCCGTAACCAACACTACCTTGTCGGCGTAGATGTCCTTTGAAAACGTCCCATTCATTCTTTATCTCCAAATTTGTTTGCACGAAGAATTGCCGCCTCAACTGCAATTGGCGTAACCGCTACTGGTTCGTTGTAAATAATCTCGCCCGCGCGCGTCGCGCGCTCGATGATGACAGTTAGGGCTTCATCAATGTTGATGATGCCGAGGTCACCCAAAGTCGCAGGCAGACCCACGCTGCGGTTAAAAGCAACATATTGAGCCAACGTCTCGTCGTCAGCGTCATTCAGAGCCAATTCCACCAGCACACCAAAGGCGACTTTTTCGCCGTGCAACATATGATGCGTCTCAGCAAGTGCGGCCAAACCATGATGAATTGCATGGGCCGCCGCAACGCCCCCAGACTCAAAACCCACACCCGACATCAAAACCGTCGCCTCAAGGACCGCTTCAAAAGCTTCGCTTGATCTACTAGCTCTGCAGTCCGCCACTGCCTGCGCGCCATGTTCGAAAAGTGTCGCGCGGCAAGTTTCGGCCACCGCCATCGCCAGCCGTGTCTGAGCCCCTCCTGTCATGTTACTCGCGCCCGATCGATAGCAGGCGATTGCCTCTTCATAGGTTGCCAGCGCGTCGCCGATACCTGCAATGAACAATCTCACAGGGGCTGCTGATATAACCGTACTATCCACCAATACTAATTGCGGGTTCCAACGAACGAATTGATCACGCAACACATGACCTTCTTCGTCATAGATTACCGCTAACGCAGAGCACGGGGCATCCGAAGCCGCCACCGTTGGTATCGAAATAAACGGTAGATTGAGCTTATCAGCAGTGGCGCGGGCGAGGTCGATGGTTTTACCGCCCCCAAAGCCCGCGATTGCATCAGCACCTGCTTTCATTGCGGCCTCTGCCGCTGAGGCGATCGCCAATTCTGTGCAGGCTCCTGCGACACGTTCCATCGTAAGCGTGATAGCGATGGTATTGAGGCCATCAATCACCCCATCGGGCAAGCCCGCATCCACGATGCCGTAAATGCGTGTGCCGATACGGGCGGCTTCAGAACCGAAACGGCCTAAGGCGCCAGGGCCCTGAACGTATCGGGCCGGAAAGACCGCCTGCCGCATCATGATTTGCTCAACCATTCAGGTTGTACCAACTCAATCATGTAACCATCAGGGTCTTTGAGAAACGCGATCTCGACTGTGCCGTGATTCATCGGCCCAGGCTCACGAGTGAACTCTGCTCCCCCTTCTTTCAGCACTTTCGAGGTTGCGTAGATATCCGATGTTTCCAAAGCGATGTGACCGTAGGCATTGCCCAAATCATAATTGTTGTCGCCGTAATTATACGTTAACTCGATGACGGTGTTGCTCTCTTCAGGTCCATACCCGACAAATGCGAGCGTGAATTCACCATCAGGAAAGTCGAGCTTTTTGATCAGCTGCATACCAAGCAATTCAGTGTAAAATTTTAATGATGCGTCCAAATCGCGGACCCGCAGCATCGTATGCATCATGCGAAGTTCTGCCATGATTTTCTCCTATTCTGTTATGGTGTTCAGCGAATGAACTGTTCGACGTAATCTTCGCCCAGACCAACCGATTTGAAGTGCTCCCTGCACAGATCTATTTTTGTGAAAACGTCTTCGTAACCCAGGACTTTTCCGAAAGGGTCGACATAACACATGACGCCATTGACCTGAAAATATGTGATCATTTCCTCCACATCGTCGGGCACAACTAAGGTGTGGGTCTCACCGGGCGGTTCGTAGACATAGCCGCCTTCTTCCGCGACCCAATCATGTTCCAAATAGTGCCAACGCCCTTTCAAAACCCACCCATGAACCGGTTGTGGATGACGGTGGCGAGAAAGCACACCAGCTTTGCGAACCTTCAGAAGGTTCATCCAGTAGCCCTGCGAACGGTTCAGGCACAAAGGCCTGAACCATACGTTTTCAGCCTGAGGAACCCACAACCGTTCGTCGCAATTAGCAGCGTTGGGGATAACAATTTCTTCCAACGCATCTTTAGGAAAAGGCAGTTGGTAAGGTGTGCGAGGGTCGTGATCGTCGCCTTGAAGTGGCATTTCAATCTCCTTATGAAGTGCAAGGTAACATGTTTGTTAAACGTAGGTAGATCAACCGATCATGTCTGAAGGTTAGTCGGTTAGGATAATGTTGTAATAGGCACGGGTATTTTCGATATGACGCCGCAGAACTTCTTGGAGCCCCGTCAGATTTCCCGCACCAACTAGATCGCGGATTTCAAGGTGTTCCGTAATTGATGACTCGTTGTGCGTCTTAACTGTGGAAAATCGATGACGAAGAGCTGCGAAGGTTGATGATACCTGCGCCTCAAAAGTCGCCAACAGCAATGGAGACTGTGCGGCCTTAAACAGTGCAAGATGGAACTCCGTATCCAACTTCTGATATTTGTCTTGCTGTCCCTTCTCCAACGCATCTGTCATCTGCAAACATATATCAGTCAGCATTTTTTGGCAGTCGGCTTGGCCCACGTGAAGTGCAAGTCGTGCCGCCTCCAGCTCAAGAGCGGTTCGAAGGTGACACAACGATGTCAAATATTCGGGCTCAGGCTTGAAAACGTAAGTCCCTGACTGCGCACGGACCTCTACGAGACCTTCTGTCTGCAGACGCCCGAAAGCAGCTCGGATCGGAGCCTTCGTAACGCCGTATATATCCACAAGCTGGTTTTCAGATAGCTTCTCACCAAGCTTATAAGTACCGTCAATGATGTCACTACGAAGGCGTTCCAGAACAACCTCGGATATCTGTTTGGGTCTCTCGATCTTACTCATCCTGCAGCCTCCTCTTACTCGTTCAACATAAAGCGCGCAGCGCGCTCGGCGACAACAAGAGTTGTCGAATTGGTGTTGCCCGAGATGATCGTCGGCATCGCAGAAGCATCGGCAACGCGCAGCCCTTCGATACCTTTGACCTTCAAGTCGGCCGTCAAAACAGCTCGGCTATCATCTTCACGCCCCATGCGGACAGTCCCAACCGGATGGTAGACTGTTTTGACGAATTTTTTAGCGTGATCTTCCAGCGCGGCATCGTCCTGCAGGTCTGGCCCAGGAAAGACTTCTTTGGTAATAATTTCCCGGAGCGGTTCCTGATCAAGTATCTTGCGCGCAATCTTGAGGCCACCGACCGACAACCGTAGATCTTCTGGGTCTTCGAAGTAGTTTGGGTCCACCAATGGCTGTGTGTTCGCATTGTTGTTTGCAAGCCGCACTGACCCACGCGAGCCAGGCCGCAACACGCAAGAGTTGATCGTCAAACCATATGTAGGCTTAAGGTCGGTTGTGTCAGGGTCCAGATAGACCGAAGGCACACAAAACTGCTGTATCGTTGCTTCTTGTGACAGGTCATCGGGATGGAAAAACGAGCCCGCCTCGACACCATTTGACGCCACAGGCCCTGACTTGAACATCATATATTGAAGCCCGTTACGGATCTGGTTGAATCCTTTGTCCTGCCCGAAATATCCGTGTCCAGGCTTTGTGAATGCCAGCACTGGCACCTCGGTATGGTCCTGCAAGTTTTGCCCCACTCCTTCATGATCCACGAGGGTTTCGATCCCGTGCTCTTTGAGGTGAAAATGCGGACCAATCCCCGACAGCATCATAATCTTAGGCGTTGCTATTGCGCCTGCACAAAGAGCGATCTCGGAATTGGCTTTGACGGTTTCGGTCACGCCTTTGCGGGAATACTGCACGCCCGTCGCACGGCCGTTTTCTATAACGATTTTGTGGACTAAACAGCCCGTCAGCAGATCAATATTGCCAGTCGCCTTCATGGCTGGACGCAAAAAAGCAGATGACGCTGAGCAGCGTCGGCCGTTTTCAACCGATAGCTGAAAATACCCTGCTCCCGTCTGGCGCGGACCATTGAAGTCATTGTTAAATGGTATGCCCGCAGCCTGTGCTGCCAAAACGTAACTGCGGCTTAGATCGCAGATCTGCACCGGATCCGATACTTTCCATGGACCACCAATTGAGTGTAGTTCATCCTGCAAACGATTGTTATCTTCCATCTCCTTGAATATTGGCAAAAGTGCGTCCCATCCCCATCCCTCATCATCAGTGGCTTCTACCCAAGGCGTATAGTCGCCAGCCTGACCGCGGATGTAGACCATAGCATTTACTGAAGAACCTCCGCCCACCACTTTGCCAGTTGGCACCACGGGCTGACGACCGTGCAACCGCTGCTGAACAGTCGATTGATAAAACCACATGAATTTCTCAGTGCCGAGAAGCTTAACAAAGCCAGCAGGCATCGAGATAAGCGGATTTTTGTCGCTACCGCCCGCTTCAAGCACTAGAATTTTAGCGCCGGCATAGGCCAGCCGAGCCGCTAGAAGTGAGCCCGAAGACCCACCGCCAACGACGATGTAATCGTATGTCATATTTCCTCCCAGCGACAAAATCGCTTCCTTGCAACATTGGTAAAATGTAACATGTCAGTCTGTCAAGTTTTCAATTTGGACTTTTTTGAAAATTATACACCAGTCGCTACTGCACTTAAGTTTCACTTACTTTCTCTGTCGAGGGTATTTACAATTGTTTCCATTTGAACCACTCGATCAGCAGCATCCAGTCGCAATTATACGCCGAATAGACTGAATACCCTTCCGTTTTCAACGCCGCTCTGCGCGATACGAAGTGTAAAAAATGGCGCAACACATACTGCCATTTATGTCTGCGTTTTGCAGTTAGCCTTGTTGAGGTTCGGTCATCTCTCGAGCAACGGCAAAACGTCCCATGGGCAAGTGAGACGAGCCTTGGCTAGCTTTCTCCGCGGTGCTTTGTTCGCGCGTCATGACGTGGAGCAGATGATTTTCACAACCGATCTTAGCAAGATTAGATGAAACGGGGGCCTAACCATCGGCGATTTCTTGAAAGAACCGTCCCAAAGTATCGACAATGATGTCTTTGTCATTGTCCAACGTTGCGACATGGTATGATTCATTCAGCCAACGCAAGCGGACGTCATCAGATGAAACGTTTGCCAAAATATGGCGTGCGTTTGCAGCAGGCACAACATGATCTTCACGCGATTGGATAACCTGTATCGGGCAAGAAATACTCTTAAGTTTTGTATCCGTCCCCATGACCAGTGTCATCAAATGGCTCAACGAAGCTGACGGAATCTCTGTATAAGCAAGTTCTTTCGCGTTAGGATCCTTGATGTCAGAGCCGACACCTGGGAGGTATTCTGGCTTGGACGTCATGAACAGGACCTCGGCGATCTGATCATTCAGAATATGTGCCGCCGCGTTGATAGGCGCGATCGCCTGCACCATGTTAGGGTAACGCGCCGCAAGAGAGAGTGTAAGCGTTCCACCCATAGACAGCCCCGCCACAAACACCTTGGATCTGCGGGCGGCGAGATCCTTCAAGGCGCGGTCGGCTTCTTCTATCCAGTCCTCTTCATTGCTGGCTGCCATATCCTGCACCGTAGTTCCATGGCCAGGCAATCGGGCTCCGACAGTCGTGAAACCGAACCGCTTGTTCAACTGCTCGCCAACGTATCGCATGCTTTGCGTGGTCCCAGTAAAGCCGTGGATCAATAGCACCCCGATATCGTTGCCTGCGAACTCAAATGGTTCAGCACCTTCAAGAATATTTGTCATGTCGTATCTCCCACTTTCCCAACTAATGAATGCCGTCGGGTTTCCCCACGCTCATCGTGCGAACAATGAGATTATTTAGATGTCCTTACTTGTCTTAGCTTGAGAAATTTAGGTATGAAGTCAACAGGCGACATAGCCCCGTCGGCCTAGCTGACCTTTATCGTCAAGAACGGATGTTGGCGCGGCAACGTACTAATGTTTGCCCGGGGTGTGCATGACGTGATTATATAAAAGATAACATTTTCTTTTTTTAGGTGAGATTTCCTGAGGTGAAGATTCCTCCTCAATCCGCATTTAATTCCAAAAAAATTTTATGCTGGATCAGTTTCTATTGCTGGTGCAAAGCCCAGAAAAATCAGGCTGATCTATGCGTCTCCTATCCCCAAATGGCGCCCCAAAAGAATGCCGTTAAGACGCAAAGAAACGGTTCTCATCTTTGTCGCAAACACCACCTAGGCCCCATGCGGAACGTTTGTTATCTGGAGCGCTACTAGAGCCCCCCCCGAAGTTATCTGCCTATATAATTATGAAATCGGAGGACCCTCAATGGTCTCATACACATCAGCCAGACTGTTTAAAGCGGTTTTCTGAGGGTCTTGATACTCTACGATCCGCAAGTCGGATAAATAAGACTCCAGAGCTCGGCTCGTTCCTTCACGGCTGTGGTCAATACGGTGAGCCAGAATTCTATCGATCGTTCCTAGGTCGGTTCCAATCAATCGCAGGATTGATGCGGATGTCCGACGCAGATCATGTCGGTGCCATTCAGAAGTTCCACTTTGGCGTTGGATAGCTTTAGTTATCCGGTTCCAATTTCCAAGTGGCGTATTTTTCGTTGATGGAAAAACGAGGGCTTCAGGCATCTGCCGTTCGTAGCTCGGGAGCGATTTTAAAAGATCGAGTGCTGACCGGGATAAGGGCAAGGTCTGAGATCTTGGGAGCCCGCGCGTCGTTTTAACCTCAGGCTTGAACCATTCTTCTTTGCTGAAATCGACATGTTTCCAGCGCATCTGCACGACTTCATCCAGACGAGCGGCGGTTAACAGAATGAACTTCAATGCGATTGGTCGAACGTCAACAATACCGTTCATGCGCATTTTTAATTCTGGCCTTGCAGGATAGGTCAACCAAGGCAGAACCGCTGCAATCTCGTCACGTTCCAAAACGTGGTCCCGCTCACCTCGAATTTCCGGGTCTTCACTGGCCGGATCGATCGTATCGCGGAGATCCGGGACTTCAAGCGTTGGCAGCCGTTTTCGCCCAGATGCTCTGAAACGTTCACGGCCAGCAGCCCAATCGAGGACTGGCATCAAATAAAGGCGTGCTTTCTGAGTTTGACCGTTGGCGCTGCCCTTGCCGGAAAGGGGAATATAACCCAAAAGGGCATCAGCCAATTCATCCGCTGTGATGTCTACGACACGGCGATTTAGAAGCTTTGCAAATACTGCCTGAATTCGCCGTTCAGCTTCCGATCTGTCGGACTTTTTTGACGACTGCCAGATTTTCAGTGTTTCAGATTTAAGGCTCTTATACTCATCGATCAATTCCTGAAGTGTTGGAGCCTCACTACGTGCGTTTGCCTCCGCCTTAAGCACCTTATTAATGTTGCCCTTGGCACTTTTGATTTCAGCGCGTTTCTTTGCTGCCTGGGCACGAGCTTGTTTAAGAGAAATATCCGGATAAGCGCCGAGACTGACCCTCTGCTCAACACCGTCGAGGGAGCGAACACGAACCGAAAAAGTTTTATTCCCGATCGGAGTCATTCGCATCGTGAGCCCTGGCTCTCGGGTGTCGACATAATCCTCACGCTTTGCAGGAATATGTTTTTTAATGAATGCATCGGTCAGTTCGAGCTTGGCCATGTTGCGGTATCCTCAGCCTACTTAATACTACCCCCAGTATCTTGGGGACGCACTGGGGACGCAAATGGAGTCTGAGAGTTATCCACAGAATTCGTAAGAACTTCGCTCTGAAGCAGGTATAAAAGGCCTTGAATTTTTCGTAACTGTATGTTTTTAAAATATTTATACTCTGTAGAAATCATGCTTCTCAGCGAGTATTCCATACAACTCATTTCCTGTAGATTAAAAAGGATCAGGATTGAAAATCCTCGTGTCGGTGGTTCGATTCCGCCCCCGGGCACCACTTCAAATCATTGATATTTAAGTCGGAAATTCACCAGGCGGTGTGGAAAAGACCGGACTCCTATCTGGGGATGCATGGGGGCGCAATCCGTTTCGCACTCGTAGTCTTTAGAGAGTTCTCCGGATTCGGATTTCGGGGATTATCGCGGCTGCGGTCTGTCTGGAATATCCCATGCGACCGGACAGAAGAGAGGGCCCGAACAGCCCACCGCCAAAGGGGACTTCCCCTTCGAGGCGCAAATTTGGAAGCCGCTCAAATATCATGGGCATGGCAACTTCACTCACAAGGCAACGCGATACCCATGCGCCAGCGCGGAAATGCCGGACCGGCATCGAAGGCAATAGAAGCGCCTGTATCTTGCCTGATGTCAAAAATCCCATGTCGATCACTCCCATAACCCCCGACAACTCCCGCCAGGGGCAGGGGTGCACATGGGCATTTCTCAGTGATAATCCTGACCTCTACCAGGTCAGTTTTAAGTGACATTCAACATCCTATGTCCGGATCACCGGCTGGAAGAAATTACGTTCGATCCGGCAGTAGAAAACATTTGAGCACCTTCTGCGCGAATAGTGTTTGAGCCTGCCGCCTGAGCTCGCTCACACGAAATCGCCTAATTCAATCGAGATATCGGGATCAATGGGGGTTTTGTAGGTCTGAAGCAGGTAACCAAGTACCGAATAAAATCCCACCGTCGCGATCAGATCGATCACTGCTTCACGCCCAATGATGGACGCGAGTTCCGCCTCTTGCTCCAGCGACAATTGCTTTTCGTCGATCAGTGCATCAACCGCTCGCACGATGAGCCCATCTTCCCCGACTGGCATGTCGCGGATCGCTGCAATCCGTGCATCATCCATGCCGAGGGATCGCGCCCGACTTACGTGATGCGCCCATTCATAGTCAGAACCAAGCCTAACGCCGGTGCGCAAAATCACAACTTCTGCGCGGATCGGGCCAAGACTGCTATCTTTCACGATATGCTGGCGAAGTGGTGCCCAAGCCCGCAAAAGCGCAGGATGATGCGCCATGGTGCGGTAGACGTTCAGCGCTCCGGCAAACCCGCTGCGCATTTCTGCAATTTCGGCGGGCCATTGCGCATCGGTGAGAGGAGGGCATGGGGTGTCCATCATCCTCTCAATCCTCCAGCGGGTTGAAAAACGGCGCATAAAGCGCGAGGCGGCGGTCCGCCCAAATTCCGGTAAAACTGCGATAACGCGTAACCGCATCTAGATCTATCTGAAGGCGCAGCACGCCTTCTTTATCGTGATCCAGCTCACCTAAGAGCGTACCATCCGGTGCCAAACCACACGATCGGCCGAAAAACCGCTGATCACCGTGTGTTCCAGCTCGATTGCAGCTTAGAAAGAAAACGCCATTCTCAACCGCGCGCGTGTAGGCACGGTGAAGAAACAATCCTTCATCCATGACAGGAGCGCCATCAGGGCCGAAAGATGCCCAAACAGAGGTGACAATAGATGCGCCTTGCTGAGCAAGAATGCGTGTCACCTCAGGGAAGCGAATATCATAGCAAATCTGCATTCCCAGCCGGGTTCCCAACGCGGAAAAAACCGGGATTTTATCGCCCGGCGTGAAATAGAGTTTCTCGTTCTGCCACTGGTGGGTTTTTATATACTGAGTGATATTCCCTTCCGGCGTGATCAAGATCGAAGCATTGTAGATAATCCCATTGCGGAGCTGGTCTTGCATCCCAAGTCCCAAAACAAGCGTCACATGCTTCTCTGCCGCAAGACGGGCCAACGCTGCAATCTCCTCACCTTTTGGATCAGCGCAAGCAGCGCATAGCGCTTCGCCATAATGCGGAACATCTGAAACAAACGCCCCTCCCGGCACCAGCGGTTCTACATAACCTGTGTTGGCAAGTTCGGGGAAAACAATCAAATCGGCGCCAGCCTGCGCCTCAGCAGCAATGAATTCATAGATGCGGGCAAAGTTATGTGCGGGCGCGAGCGGTTTTGCATCAAACTGGACAAGACTGGCGTTTATCATACAAGCGCCCCAATGTTGCGGCCTTTTGCAAAATCCCAATCGCGGCCGGGCGCGGCATTGATCAAATCGCGAGTGTAGGCATGTTGGGGATGTGCCAAAACCTGTTCGGCGGGACCAAACTCAACAACCTTCCCACGCTGCATTACCATCACATCATCACAGATCTGAGCGGCAACGCGCAAATCATGGGTGATGAAGAGCACAGCGAGATTTTGGCGCTTTTGAACTTCTGCCAACAATTCCAATACCTGTGCCTGCACAGAGACGTCCAGTGCCGAAACGGCCTCATCTGCCACGATCACATCAGGGGACATCATAAGCGCGCGGGCGATTGCGATCCGCTGCCGCTGCCCCCCTGAAAATTGATGCGGGTAGCGATCCAGACTTTCACGCGGGAGGCGAACGATCTCTAGTATATCACCAGCACGGGCCATCGCTTCTGCTCGAGCTTCTCCCGAATTCAACGGCCCTTCAATGAGGCTTTCGCCGACTCTTAGTCGAGGATTGAGCGAGCGGTTAGGGTCCTGAAATATCATTTGCACGGCACGCCGCGCTTCTGCGAGTGCCTTTTGCCCTCTCAGAGGCACAATATCATTTCCATTAACGACTACAGCCCCACTCGTTGGGTCTTCCAGACGCAAAATGCATCGCGCGACGCTGGATTTCCCAGAACCGCTTTCGCCCACGATGCCCAGTGTCCGCCCTCGATCAAGCCGGAAGCTAACATCATTGACGGCATGCACCGAATGCTCCTCATGGCCAAGCAGTTTTGAGATGAAGGACTGAAAACTGAAAATTTTGTTGACCCCGATCAATTCCAGCACTTTCTCCTGCCCCTCTTGAGGCCGGGCCTTGCGCGGTGTCAGAGACGGCACAGCGGCCAAAAGATCACGGGTGTATTGCTCTTTTGGTTGACTTAGGACGTCTTGAACCTTTCCAGTCTCTACGATCTCTCCGTGGCGCATAACGCAGACACGATCCGCAATATCGACGACAACGCCCATATCATGGGTAATAAACAAAACGGCGGTGTTCTGCTCCTCTTTCAAGCGCTGGATCAGCTCGAGAATTTGCTTTTGTGTTGTCACGTCTAGTGCGGTCGTCGGTTCATCAGCGATCAGAAGCTTTGGTTTCAAAGCCAGCGCCATGGCAATCATAACACGTTGCCGCTGGCCCCCGGAAAGCTGGTGGGGGAAGCTATCATAAATCCGGGCAGGATCAGGAAGGCTCACCGATTCAAACGCTTCCAGCGCTGCGGCTTTGCGTTCGGGCTTGCGCATATCGCGGTGCGCGCGAAACACTTCATCCATTTGCAAACCGATGGTGAGCACCGGATTTAGCGCCGTCATCGGTTCTTGAAAGATCATCGCCATTTCAGAGCCGCGCAGCGCTCTGGTTCGGCTTGGACTGGCTTTGGTGATATCCTCATCATTCAAAAGCACCTCGCCGCCCGCCACGGCTAACTCACCGCGCGGCAGCAAATCCATTGAAACAAGCGATGTTACGGATTTGCCAGACCCGCTTTCCCCCACAAGACAAAGCGTCTCTCCAGGGAAAATATCAAAACTGATACCTTTCAAAATTTCCGCGGGGTTACGAGCCGTCGTTACGACCTTCAGGTCACGAACAGAAAGAACGGGAGCAGACGTCATATGGATCGTCCTTTCATCTTAGGGTCAAGCCTGTCGCGCAGCGCATCTCCCAGAAGGTTGATCGACAAAATGCACAGCGACAGAACGATTGCAGGCCAATAGACAAGCCAAGGGTTCAGCGCAAAGTAGAGCCTTCCTTCAGCCATAATATTTCCCCAGGTCGGGGTTTCAGTCCCTATCCCGACACCCAGAAATGACAATGCCGCTTCGGTCAGAATGGCGGATGCATAAATATATGTGCCTTGGACAATGAGAGGCGCGATGGTGGATGGCAAAAGGTGACGCCAGATCAGCCGCAAAGGCGGCGTTCCAAGCAAAACGGCTGCGTCAACAAATGTCTCGGACCGTGTAGAGAGCACACGTGAACGCACGAGCCGAACCACCTGTGGAATTTCAGGAAGCATAATCGCGATGATAACGGTTGTTAGCCCCGCATCCGTTAGGGCGACGATTGCGATCGCCAAGAGGATGCCCGGAATAGCCATCATCCCGTCCATCATTCGCATAAGCACTGCATCCAACCCACGGAACCAGCCAGCAAGCAACCCAAGCGGAAGCCCGATAACCAAGGCTCCGATCGACACTCCCGCCCCTACAAGCAAGGAGACCTGAGCGCCATAAATCACGCGCGAATAGAGATCGCGGCCATAACTATCGGTGCCCATCCAATATGTGTCATCCGCTGGCTTCAGTCGCATCATAGCATTTAGCTGGGTGGGCTCAAAATTGGCCACCGCAGGCGCAAACACCGCAATTGCGACGATTATAACAAGCACTACCAACGCCAACACTGTTGTCCAGTGTGGTGGATTCGTCAGCAGGCGGCTGCGTGGGGCTTTCTGGGCACTTTGCGATGGCTTCATTGGTAACGAATCCTTGGGTCTGTCAGTGCATAGGAAAGATCAATAAGAAGATTGATCACAACGTAGGTGCCTGCTGTGAGCAGGATAATTGCCTGGATCAGTGGGTAGTCACGGGCCAGAACCGCATCGACAACAAGGCGCCCAAGTCCGGGGATATTAAACACGGTCTCTGTCACAACCACGCCCGAGATCATCATGGCAAAGCCCGTGCCAACAACAGTAAGTATCGGAATCGCGGCATTGCGCAACGCATGGCGGAACAGCACAACAATTTCAGACAAGCCTTTGGCGCGGGCGGTGCGCACATAATCCTCACGCAGCACCTCCAACATAGAGGCACGGGTCATGCGAGAAACCAGCGCGATATAGATCGAGGCCAGCGCCAAACCGGGCAGGAATATACGATGCGCGAAGGGCCAAAAGCCATCTGCGAGAGGCTTGTAGCCCTGCACAGGAAACCAGCGCAAGTTGACGGCGAACACGCCAATCAACACATATCCGATAACAAAAATCGGAACCGAAAATCCGATCACGGAAAAAGCCATAACGGCGCGATCGGTCAGCCCACCGTGCCGCCAGGCAGCCAAAACACCCATTGGCAGGGAAATCAGCACCGTCAAACCCATCGCCGTTAGGGCAAGGGCAATGGTAGGCCCGATCCGCTGACCGATCATCTGCAAAACCGGCTGCTGTGAAATGAGGGATTGGCCGAAATCACCTTTGGCCATGCGTCCAACCCACGTAAAAAACTGGGTTGAAAGCGGCTCATTTAGACCAAGACTTTCCCTAATCTGTTCCAATTGCGCAGGTGTAGCCTGATCACCAGCAATCGCTTGGGCTGGGTCGCCGGGGGTAAGCCGCAGCAATAGAAAAATAAAGACCGCCACGAAAAACATCACAGGAATGGCTGTTAGTAGTCTACGCAGGAAATAACTTAACATTTCTGCCTCCATGGCGGCGCATAAAAATGACGGGCGGCGAAACAATCCACCGCCCGCAGCGATGTTAATCGTTTACTTGCTCACACCCCAGAACAAGGTGATTGGACCTGCCGGAACATCTTTCAGCTCAGTGCGCCAAGCAGCAACGGATTTGAACTCACCCGCGTTAAAGTAGAACGCATCATCCCAAGTGATTTTCTGGATTTCCTTGGCAATCTCTTTTTGCTCATCCAGCGATCCTGCCGTCAGATAAGCCGCACGCAATTCTTCAATGCGTGCATTCACGGGCCAGCCAGCCCAGGAATTATCATCACCCGAACCGTTGATCAGCGAATGGACCAATGGGTTCCAGATGCCTGCGACACCCCAATAGGTGAAGAAGAAATTCCAACCGCCATCGGCAACTGGCTGCCAGCCGTTTTTGCGCGACTGCAAAGTGGACCAATCCATCGACGCGACATCAACTGTGAAACCTGCTTCGCGCATGCGTTCGGCTGCGACAATCGGCTGCGTGGTTAGCACGGTCAGATCCGTAGGCTGCATCATCAGAACGGGCGTGCCGTCATAGCCGGAAGCCGCAAGGATCTCTTTGGCTTTTGCCATCCGCTCATCGGCTGTTCCAGCCAAATACTCCGCCCCCACGTCCGAGGCCAACGGCACTTCGCACCCATAGATGGATGGACAAAGCTGGAAGAAATCAGGGTTACCGATTGCAGTTTGCATGATGGTTTCCTGATCCAGCGCATACATTACAGCTTTGCGGACCTGCGGATTGTCAAAGGGAGGTAGACGGTGGTTGAAGCGCCCGGTTACTTGCGCGCCCAGCGGATTTTTGATTCCGGTTTCAACTTCGTCGTTCATCGCCAAAAGTGGCAGCAAATCAATGGTGACCTGTTCAATCAGGTCTACGTCCCCCGACTGAATCGCATTGATGGACGTTTGCATGTCAGGCATCGCCTGCCAAACCACCTTGTCCACATTCACAACCTTAGCTCCTGCAGTCCAGCTAGATGGTTCCTCGCGCGGGGTGTAGTCCATATTCTTTACGTAGACCGCCTGATCGCCCGGACGATATTCATCGGCTACAAACTTAAAGGGACCTGAGCCAACCATTTCGATTACTTGCTCGCCAACTGGCGTATCGGCCAAGCGTTTGGGCATAATAAATGCCGGAATTGGCGATGGTTTCGCCAAGAGTTCCAAAAGCGGGGCAAAGGGCGATTTCAGCTTGATCGTCAATACTTTGTCTGATGTCGCTTCTATGCTTTCCACATAGGTCATCATGGTGCCGCCGGACCCGTCTTTTTGCGACCAGCGATTGATCGAGGCCACAGCATCTTCAGCAACAACAGGCGTGCCATCATGCCATTGAAGCCCGTCGCGCAGAGTAAAGGTGTATGTCAGCATATCATCCGAAACGGCGAAATCAGCCATCTGCGGTTGTGGCTGATATTTATCATCCATGCCCAGCAAGGTTTCAAAAACCATGAACCCGTGCGTCCGAACAATCTGCGCCGTACTCAGATGTGGATCGAGAGAGCGCAGTGGCGCTTGCATCACGGCTGTGAGCGTGGTTTCGGCCCATACAGGCAACGCGGTGAAGGTGCTGGCAACCAGTGCTGCGCACCCAAGTGCTTTTAATCCGAACGTTTTCATTTACCTATCCTTGTTGGTTTCGTTTTTTGGTTTAGTGGTCGTTGGTATTGGAAGTCTGAACGACATCACGCCATGGGTAAGCGTGTGCCGTATCGAACTGGCGAAATGGGATCAAACGAACATCGGCCGGCCCCAAATCGGGCGTATCCACAACATGAATAGCCGCGGCCAGAGGTTCGTAGAAATCGCGGAAATGGGTCTTAGATCGCAGCAAGATCACATCGTAATCCTCTGGCTTCTCGTCAAATATATAAAACGGATCACCATCAACCGCGAAAGCAAAGTGCGAAACGACCGAGATCCGTATATTCCCCACCTCAATCAATGCGGTCAGCCCCAGATCTACCGGAGCCCCTTGCTGATAGCGGCCTGATACCGTGTATTTTTTGTATCCCGACCAAAGAATTTTTGCGCAAACATCAAGCGGGCCACCTGCTTCGGGCGCACTTTTGCCTCCAAGTGAAAGGTAGGCCTCATTGCCGATGCCCACCGCGTGGGCTTGCGCCGCACACTCAGGATCCAGCAAGAACGGCACGTTGATGCGCCCAATGTCGCAGCTCATTAAAGCGCGCAATATGTGGGTGGAATCATTCATTCTGTCGGCGTGTTCCAACAAAACAGTAGGCAGACCATTCGCTGGCTCTGCCTCGATAGCTTTCAAAGCGTCCTCTAGTTGGACAACAGGAATTGAGTGAGCCAACGCCTCTCTTGCTTGCCAAAGCTGCGCCGAAAGAACCTCAGCTTTTTCGCGAGCCGCGCTCTCCCCATCCCAATCAAGGCAAATCACAGACATGCCCGTGTTGGCGCTATCAGAATAGGCGAAGCCACCCATTACAGAGATATCGCAATCATTGGCTGCTTCAAGCGCGCGTGCGTTTGCGATAATTGAGGCCAATGGCTCGAGCCGCGTTGCGGACATGATCGAAGGGATAACAATGCCGGGTCGCGCCACAGCAAGTCCGGGCTTTTCTCCGGTAACCAGCATTCGTAACAATGCAGAGGCGGCCCGCTCGCCCGTTTGCCCCATATCGATATGCGGCGAATGGTGATAGGCAACCGCGATATCGGCCCCATCGAGTGTACGATCATCCACGTTACCGTGATAATCCAACGCCACAGAAATCGGCAGATCGGGCATAACTGCACGGGCGCGGTCAATTACATAACGCTCCACATCTTCAAAACCGGCTGCCCAGCAAGCGCCGTGAAGGTAAAGAACCAAGCCATCCAAATCGCCGGCTCCTGTCAAGCCTTGCACAAGTTCGTTGGCATAAGCAGTCACAGCGTCATCGCTTGCGGGACCCAGTGCACCGAGGAGTGTGTGAAAAAGGGGTACCATTTCTGCCCCGGTAGCGCCTAGCGCTTTCAGAACACCTCCCGCAACAGTGTTCGTTCCACGATACTTTTCAGGAATCTCTTTGCCGCGATAGCAAACCCGCTCAAAATCCGAGTAAGTGGAAATCTGGTGCACCGCCGTGACGGATTCCAAATTAAACCCAGCAAAGGCAATTCGATAACTCATTGCGCCGCCACAACCTCGTTGATGGCCGCCGCAATCCGAACAACAATTTCATCAATCTCTTCTGGCGTGCAAATATAGGGCGGCGCCAAAAGCACATGATCGCCATTGACCCCATCAATCGTCCCGCCCATCGGATAACATAAGAGTCCGCGCGCCATCGCGGCCTTTTTGATCTTGGCGAAGATCTTCAACCCCGGATCAAATGGTGTTTTGCTATCTTTATCTTTTACAATTTCAATCCCGCGAAACAGACCGCGACCGCGAATATCGCCCACGTGGGGTGATTGCCCTAGTTCTTTATCCAGCCCCGCTTGCAATCGCTCCCCCATCGCAACGACATGCTCCATCATTCCATCGCGGCTCAAAATCTCCACCACTTTATTCGATGCAGCTGCGGCAATTGGATGACCGATATAAGTGTGCCCATGCTGAAATAGCCCAGAGCCATCGCGAAACGCTTCAAAAATCTTATGCGATAGCAACACCGCGCCAATCGGCTGGAAGCCCCCGCCCAATCCCTTGGCAATAGTTACGATATCGGGCACGATATCCTCCTGCTCGAAAGCAAATATAGTGCCGGTCCGCCCCATACCGCACATGACTTCGTCGAGGATCAGCAGCACACCGTAGCGATCACAAACATCCCGCACCCGCTTGAAATAGCCTTCAACAGCGGGCACCGCCCCCATCGTGGCACCGACAACAGGCTCAGCAACAAATGCCATAACTTTATCTGGACCCAGCTCCCGGATCTTTGCCTCCAGTTCATCGGCTAGCCTGGTAGCGTAAACTTCCGCGGTTTCGATTGAGCGCTGATCGCGATAAGCGAAACAGGGTGAGACGTGGTGCGTCTCAGGTAAGATCGGCTGGAATTGCGCACGCCTCATCGCGTTTCCGCCGGTTGCCAATGCGCCAATAGTGTTGCCGTGATAGCTTTGTCGGCGCGCAATGATATGCTTTCTTTGCGGCTGCCCCGTTTCTACAAAATATTGCCGAGCCATCTTTAAAGCCGCCTCCACAGCTTCCGAGCCACCAGAAACGAGATAAACATGGTTCAATGGATCTGGAGCTAATGCAACCAACCGCTCAGCTAATTCTTCAGCGACATCGGTGGTGAAGAAAGAGGTATGCGCATAGGAAAGCACTGACATCTGCGCCCGCATCGCATCAAGAACCTCTTCATGGCTGTGCCCAAGGCAGCTGACCGCTGCACCGCCCGAACCGTCAATATATTCTCGGCCATCGCTATCGGTGATCGTAACGCCCTGCCCTAAAATAGCGCGCGGCATTTCTGCGCCAATGTTGCGGTGAAGGATCTTGGTCATATTGCTTCCTCGATTCGATTCTTGGCGGGCGGTTGCATCGCTTGCCCTCATAATGCCGACCGAAAACAACTTTGCAACATATGTTTCATATTAATTAAAAATGAAACGTCTAGCGCCAATGATTGCATCATGAAACACATAAATCTCAGACAGAAGCGCCATATGCTTATAATTTAGCCATATATATGTTGCTATTCGCGCAAATGCGGGACACAAAAGCAGTATGTGTTGAAAGGGAATGAAACAAATGTCGCAGGATAATTCCCTTAGGGACCAGATTATTGCCCTGTATGACGAGATGTCTCCGCAACTCCAGCAAGCCGCACGGTATGTCCTGGAAAACCCGCAAGAGGTTGCTCTCGTCTCCATGCGAGGGCTTGCCCGAAATGCTGGCGTACAGCCAGCAACAATGACCAGACTTGCAAAATTTATGGGCTTGGCTGGCTATGAAGACATCCGCGCATACTACGCCAAGGCAATACGAATGCGCGCTGACGGTTTTGCCGCGCGAGCGATGGAGCGGGAAACCACCGTACCGGATCAAGGCAGCGACCTTGCTCAGCATATGCTTCAAAGCCTCGCCGCCCAAATCACGAAGTTGAGCGAGCCGGAATCACTCGCCCGTATTCAAGCCGTTGCCAACCGTTTGAACCAAGCAAGACGGATCTATGTCCTCGGCCTTCGGTCATGCCATTCAGTCGCTTGGCATTTTCACTACGTGATGACATTGCTAGGTGAGAAAACCATACACCTTGATGGACCCGCAGGCACGGGAGGTGATGGCCTATTGCACGCCACGGACAAGGATGTGCTCCTTGTGGTTTCCATCAGTCCTTACGCCCTCCACTCGCTAGAACTTGCAGCGGCAGCGCGCGAACAAGGAATGGCTGTTATCACCATAACTGACAGTGAAGTTTCGCCTCTGATTGCGATTTCCGAAGTTGCTGTTCTGTGCTCCACGGAAAGCCAGACCTTTTTCCATACATTAACCCCTGCACTCGCCATATCAGAGGTGCTGTGTGGTCTGCTTGCCTCTCAAGATCGGCTGGGCGCTCTTGAGGCTCTCCAAAACGCAGATAGGCACCTTCAATCGCTCAATACCTATGCCAACAATATTCCACGCCGCAGAATCTGATCCTGAAAGGCTATTCACATGTCAAATGTTCGCCGCATAGCTATTGCTCGTATTTGGCATGAGGCAAATAGTTTCAATCCGGTGCTGACAACCTTGGACGATTTTCGCCGCCGCGAATGGACAAAAGGCGAAGATGCTCTGATCCAGGCACGAGACACCGCAACGGAGCTGGGAGGGTTAGTCAAATTCCTTGACGATCACCCCCATTGGCAAACAACAGTTTCCCGCTGCACTTCAGCCCCGCCACTAGGGCCCGTAACGAGCGATGCAATCCAGGCAATTACAGAAGAAATTCTGGAGGACTTGGCCGGCGTGAACTGGGATGGGGTCTATCTTTCGCTCCACGGCGCGATGGTCGCAGAAGGCGACCTTTCGCCCGACTACAGCTTCCTAACGGCAGTGCGAAAGGCTATCGGCCCAACCCCCGTGCTGGCGGTCAGCTTTGATATGCACGCCTGCCTTGATCCGTCGCTAATTAAATCAGCCGATATTATGTCAGGTTATCACACCTATCCGCATGTTGATATGGATGCCGCGGCCATTCGCGCCTTGTCTGCTATGGAACGCGCATTAGAGACGGGCCAAAGGCCGCAAATAGCACTGCGCCAGCTAGACTTTCTACCTTTGTCACATGGTATGCGGACGGACAAAGGCCCGATGGCCGAGTTAGTAGCGATGGGGAAAACAGAATGCACTACCGAGGGCTTGGAGGATGTCTCGCTTTTTGGCGGTTTCGCCTATGCGGATACGCCAAACACGCGGGCGATTGTGACAGCCACATACATTCCAGGCATTGATCCAGAACCAACGATCTCTCGACTATCCGCCGCATACATGGCCCGGCGCAAGGAATTTGGGATTACGTTGCCTGATGCCGCAACCGCGATCACAAAAGCCGTGAGCGACCTTGATTCTGGCGCGTCTTGGCCCATCGCATTGGTTGATCCTGCGGATAACCCTCTATCTGGAGGCATTGGTGATACAACGGCCCAATTCCGCGCTTTGGTTGACGCAGACCCGGACTATCCCACAGTCTTTTGCTTCTTTTATGATCCCGAGCTTACCCAGAAAGCGCATCAACTGGGTGAAGGGGCTGCGATTTCTTGCGCGCTTGGCGGGCGCATAATGCCAGAGTTTGGCCCGCCAGTGCTATTTGAGGGTATTGTAGAGCACCTAACAGATGGCCAATTTCGCAATCGTGGACCAATGGAGTTCGGGCGGCAAATTGATCTGGGGAGAACCGCAGTCCTGCGACGAGGCCAAATGCGGGTGGTCATTAGCGAAACCTGTCAAAGTGCCAACGATCCCGCGTGGTGCGATCTTCACGGCATAGACCTCAACGAGGTCGCAATTTTCGCAATCAAAGCAAAGAACCACTTCCGCGCAAGTTTCCAGGAGCTCTGCGCTCAAATCGTTGATCTGGACTGCCCCGGCCTCGCGCCAATTGACCTATCAACACTTCCCTACCGGAAAATCCCACCGGCCTTTTTTTGAGGTTTGTAGCTGACTAGAAAACGGCAACGAACATAAAATCCAAACCCACAAACCCTCGTTATGAATGAGGGAGCCTCGGAGAGCAGATCATGATCGTTGACTTAGGGCTGGTGGATGCTTTCATAGCGGCACTCTGCTAGGGAAATCTCGGTGAAAATACGGAGTCAGTTTTCAGCGACATTCAACAGCTCGCGCTTTAAGGGTGTTCCAAAGCTGACACCAACAACTCGGCAATACCCCTAAAAAGTATGAAGCCGGGATTAACCGACAGCACGCCTCTCCCCCATCCGAGCGTCCGGCCCATGCGCAGGTGCCTTCAAAAAGGGGCCAGCGCATCCTTAGTGACTTTTCAAACCGGCAGCTTCACGGGCGAGTGCTTCTATTTCGCTCCATTTTCCAGCGGTGATGAGGTTTTGGGGTGCGATCCAGCTTCCACCTGCGCAGGTGACATTGGGCAGGGAAAGGTAGCTTTGCGCGTTGGCTAGGCTGATGCCGCCTGTCGGGCAGAACGATACTTGCGGCAGCGGCGCACCGATGGCTTTGAGCGCGGGGGCCCCGCCTGTGGCTTCGGCGGGGAAAAACTTCAGCATATCATATCCGCGCTCGAGCAAAGCCATCACCTCACTTGCCGTGGCGGCCCCGGGCAGCAGCGGCAAACCTTCGGCTTCACAGGCGGCGAGGAGTTTATCGGTAGCGCCCGGAGCGACACCGAAAGTTGCGCCTGCCGCCTTTGCAGCACGCACATCATCGGGCGTAGTCAGCGTGCCTGCGCCGACATGCCCGCCAGCAACTTCGGCCATAGCGCGGATCGCATCAAGTGCTGCGGGGGTGCGCAGGGTCACCTCCAGAACAGGCAGCCCGCCTGCCACCAGAGCTTCGGCCAGCGGGCGTGCAGCGGCAGCATCGTTAACCACAAGTACAGGGATAACTGGAGCGATCTGGCAAAGCGCACGAGTCTGGCGGCTGGCGTCATAGGCAGACAGTGTCATAGGCTATTCTCCAAAGATTGAGGCTCCGGTATCAGCCGCACCAACGGCGTTTCGGAAAGCAGCAAAGAGCTCGCGGCCAACGCCGTGCTGGTTTTGACCCAGATCTGCAATGGAAGCTGGGCGGGACTCCACACCTGCGGTGAGAACTTCCAGCACACCCGTTGTGGCATCAACCCTCAACACATCACCGTCGCGCAGCTTGGCAATCATGCCACCGTCGAGCGCCTCGGGGCAGACATGGATCGCTGCGGGCACTTTGCCAGATGCACCCGACATGCGTCCATCAGTGACCAGCGCCACTTTCTGTCCGCGCCCTTGAAGGATCGACAGGACCGGCGTGAGGCTGTGTAGCTCAGGCATACCGTTGGCCTTTGGCCCCTGAAAGCGGACCACCACAACAAGATCACCCGTCAGTTCGCCCGCCTTGAAAGCAGCCTTCACATCGTTCTGGTCTGCGAACACCCGAACTGGAGCTTCGATGATCTGGTGTTCGGACGCAACGGCAGAGACTTTCATAACGGCTGTGCCAAGATTTCCTGAAAGCCGCGCAAGCCCGCCTGATGGCTGGAACGGGTCTGCCACGGAGCGCAAAATTTTGTCGTTGAGGCTTCGGCCCACGCCTGCCTGCCAGCTCAGCGTGCCGCTGGCCAGCGTGGGCTCTTGCGTGTAATGCGCAAGTCCTGTGCCCGCGACAGTCTTGGTATCTGCGTGCAGCAAACCCGCGCCAAGAAGCTCGCCTATCATATAGCCTAGGCCACCCGCCGCATGGAAATGGTTCACATCAGCAAGCCCATTGGGATAAACTCGCGCAATCAGCGGAGTCACTTCGGAGAGCTCGGCAAAATCCTCCCAATCCAGAAGTATTCCGCCCGCGCGCGCCATGGCGATGAGATGTATCAGCAGGTTGGTCGATCCACCGGTGGCGTTGAGCCCGACGATGCCGTTTACAAAGGCCTTCTCGCTCAGAATATCGCAGACGGGGGTGTAGCTGTCGCCGAGCGCGCTGAGCGATAGAGCGCGCTTGGCCCCCTCGGCTGTGAGAGCAGTGCGCAAAGGCGTGCTCGGTGTCACAAAGCTTGCACCCGGAAGGTGCAGGCCCATGAACTCCATCAGCATCTGGTTGGTGTTGGCTGTGCCATAAAACGTGCAGGTTCCCGGGCCGTGATAGGCGGCCATCTCAGCTTCCATAAGCGCGGCGCGGTCCACCTCGCCTGCCGCAAAGCGCTGACGCACCCTGGCCTTCTCGTCATTGGGCAAGCCGCTCGTCATTGGCCCCGCGGGCAAAAATACGGCGGGTAAATGCCCGAAAGCCTGTGCGGCAATCACCAAACCCGGCACGATCTTGTCACAAACACCGAGAAAAACCGCAGCGTCAAAAGTATTGTGGCTCAGCGCCACCGAAGCCGCCAGCGCGATCACATCACGCGAAAACAGGCTCAGTTCCATTCCCGCTTCGCCCTGCGTGACACCGTCACACATCGCAGGCACACCGCCCGCAACCTGCGCCGTGCCTCCTGCCTCACGCACCGCAGATTTGATCAGCGCAGGGTAGCTTTCAAACGGCTGATGCGCCGAAAGCATGTCATTGTAAGCTGTTACGATCCCGAGATTACCCGCACCCTCGCCGACAAGCCGAGCCTTGTCTTCGTCGGCGGCAGCATAGGCATGCGCCTGCCCGCTGCACGAAAGATGCCCACGGGCAACGCCTTTGGCACGCGCGGCATCCATTCGCTCCAGATAGTCGCGACGGGTGGTTTGACTGCGCATGATGATACGGTCGGTGACATGTTGAACCGTGGTATTCATCTTCATAGCCTATATCCTCACACGGTTGCGCGTTAGCGTCATTGTTCCCATGAATAACCAAGCGATCATAGAGACTTTTAGCAGTGCAACTTACCTTCGTCGCTCTCAGTAATCTTTTTCAAAAAACAAGCCGATGCCTGTCTCACCATCACTGTCAACAGAACCGCGCAGTTTTGTCGACTTGGAAAGATCAAGATTAAGGTTGATCTGGCTCTGGCCCTGACTGTCTATTTCTATGTCGGTATAGGCTTTATCGCTGATATATTTACCTGCCCGAACAGAAGTTTCTCCGTCTTCATCCGTGGTTACATCAAGATCATCGAAGCCAGTTTGCTGGCGCAATTTCTCGACGATACCAATACCGCCCTTGCCTGCCAGAGTTGCCACAGCAGAGGCCAGTTGCACCGCCTGAAGGGCAGAAATCGAGCTGATGTCACGTCCGAAAAGGAGACGCGCAAGCACCTCGTCGCTCGGCAATTCGGGCTCTGATGTGAAGGTGATTTCCGGTGCATCAGCCGGCCCCTCAAGAACCACAAGAATAACGTAGTCATCTGTGCTCGTGCCTGCAACCAAACGCAACTCAGGGGTAAGGCTACCTTGCATACGGGCGTAACCCTCTCGCAAGTCCAGCCGCTTCCCCAAGATATCAAGGCGTCCCCGTATCAAATCAAAGCGCCCTTTTGGGATGATATCAGCCGTTGTGCCTGTCAGTTCAAGCTGTCCTCCGAGTTCGGCATCAAGCCCTCGGCCACGCACAAAAATCCGGTTTTGCGCGATGATCTGCACATTGAGCCCGATGCCGCCCCCCGCAACAGCGCTTTCGCTTCCGCCAGTATTTAGAAGCCCAGCAAAGGAACGGGTCTGCCGCACGGCAGCGGGCTCGCTCAGATGGGTTATTTCGGGAATATCGCCGTAAGCACCGATGCCTGTTGACGGAACGCGTATCTCTGTTTCATCCAACAGGAGCCGCCCAGCCAAAGACGGGCTTGACGCGAGCGCCCCGCCCAGAGTGAGCGTGCCGTTAACCCGTGTGCTGTAAAGTTTAGGATCGCTGAGAATTGCATTGATCACCCCCAGCTCGATATTTGCTGTATATGGCGCTTGTAAGCCGAAGCCCCCTTGTGCGGTGATTTGCCCCCCAGATGTGACAGTTGCAATCGATCTGACGGTGGCATTGCCTCCATCGAGCGTGACTGTTGCGTCAATATCGGTGAGCGCATTTCGAAGGGCAGGCAACGAAAACCGTGTGCCGCTAGTGCGCACTTGCCCCCGCACAGACGAAAGAACGAGCGGCCCGTTAAGCTTCATGTCAAAATCGGCAAAGCCTTGCAGGGAATTTGGCTGCAAGCGCTGGTTCAAAAGCCCCAGCGGCACGCGGCCATTCAATGCGAGAGCTGCATTCTTTGCATTTGAAGCGATTTGCCCGTTGATATTGACCGTGCTGCCGCCTGGCCCTTTGGCGGCTGCATCGAGTGCCCATGCTTCACCAGTCTGTCGCGCAGTCGCTACGATGCTTGCAGGGCCGTTCAGATCGGGGACGATCCAATTGATAGAGCCAATATTGGCATCAAGCTTTGCGCTGATTGCTGCGTTTTGGGGCAAGGATATTGTTGCTGCCAACGCGATCGTCCTTGGACCTTTGGCATCAAGATCGACAGTCCAGCCAGACGCTGTTTCAGCGGCTGTTCCTTGCAACTGTGCGGGGCCGTTTAGCCCCGCAACAAACTGGCTGGCTTCATTCAGCGTTGCGTTGAAGTCTAGCTTGCTTTGTCCCGTTGCCAACCGCCCCTGTGCCTCGGCAACTCCGCCGCGCGCATTGATCCTAAAAGAGCGCAGCGTCAGGCCTTCTGTGCTACGAAGCACTGAAGCTTTCAGCTGGCTATTGCCTGCGATCAGCCCATCGACCTGCGCAATGCCAACGCTTAAATCTGTAGCATTGGCATTCAACTCCAGATCACCTTCGCCACTCAAAAGCGCGAAACGCCCCTTCAGATCGGCAATTATTGCGCCGTCAAGCTGTTGAGCTGCCAAAGCAGAAAAGCGGGAAATACTCGGCGCCTTTGCCTGCAGCGCGCCTTGAAGTGTCATCGCACTGTCCAGCCCCTCAACTGTCCCTGCTCCCGTTAACACAAGCTCTGTAGCTTCAAGCTCAAGGTTGCTCACAGCCAACGGTTGCCCATCGCGCCAATCAAGATCGGCTCCTATGGTGAAAGACGGACCAAGCGCTGCGGCAAGAGCTGCATCCGCGAGGGTTACCCCTCTTGCGTTGCCATCAATCCGCGCGGTGACCTGACGCGTATCGCCGCGCACAATCACACCGCTGGCCGCCATTCGCACTGTGTCAAGGCGCACATCTTCCCGCTCAAGGCCCAGTAATTCGGACTTAAGCGACCAGCTATCCCCTACACGGCTGTCAAAGCGCGCGGTAATTTCTGCACTTTGCACGCGCGTTTCAGGGCCGGACATTGGCAGAAGCGATGCACCTCCTGAAGGGTCTTGTAAAAGGGCATCAAGCTGAAAAGACTCAGGCAGGCCATCTGCTGAAAGGGCCACTTCACCGCTCAGGCGCAGCGCGGCAGCCGTGAGGGTTAGTTCATCAAGAGATGTGCGCCCATCATCAAACAGGCTAATGCGGCTCTTAAGGGCAACATTATCCCCCAAGAATGCGCGATACTCCGGAGCGAAGAGAGGTGTTAGGTCACCGGCTATATCAGCTTTGATCACGCGGTTTGGAACGTTCGCATCATCTGACTGGGCCTCGGCCTCCTGCCGCGCCTGCGTTCCGATCTGGCCTGCCAGACGCTCTTCACCATCGCTTTTCAAAACGACATCCGCAGTGAAATTATCAATCTCGGCCTCGCCTTTAAGAGACAGTTCCACCGGCGGCCTTCCAGGCAAATTGAGCATGTTGGCAGCAATACCATTCGCAGCTTCGCGGAGGGTCAGATCAAGCGCAAGCACGCGGCTTGTGTTGGAAAACCCTGCTTCAAGATTGAACACGCCCATCGGCCCGTCTTGGCGTGTAATTGCCAGCTTGGCCTCGCCCTGCCCTTCTGCCACGCTGACCGAACCTTTGATTGAGCCCGTAACAGGCGTGCCCACGACAGGCGCGCCCAGAACGACTTTTTTCACCGAAATCTGGCTTACCCGCAGGGAAACAGGCAATTCCGGCAAGGAAAATGTTGTAGCTTCCGGGCTTGGTGTATCTTGAGAAGGCGCAGGTGCGCGAGGAAGCTCCGCAAGCGCAGCAGAGAGTTCATTGATCTCTATATTACCCTTCAAAACGGACG
The DNA here is from genome assembly GCF_025751535.1 of Lentibacter sp. XHP0401. Lineage (GTDB taxonomy): Bacteria > Pseudomonadota > Alphaproteobacteria > Rhodobacterales > Rhodobacteraceae > Lentibacter. The sequence continues at coordinate 82,436 of NZ_JAOWLC010000014.1, forward strand.
AGCGGTTCCAATCAAGGACCGCGTCCGTCAGAGTGAGCCACACGCCTTGATCATCAGAAATCGTTAGCTTTTCCATCGTTACGCGCGAGCTTAGCGCCCCGCTGAAACCGGTTATAGTCACGTCACGCCCCAGCCCCGAGAGCGCTCCCTCCAGATACTCCGCTACAAAGCCTTTGTCCGCCTCTTCGCTTTGAGCGCTGGCTGACACTGTCTGCATGATCACAAGAAGGAGAGCGAATATCAGGCGCATCAAAAAGCCTGCCCGATGCCGACATAGACCTCGAAACTATTGTCGCTTTCTCCTGTAACGGGCACGGCCAGATCAAGCCTGATAGGGCCAATCCCTGTTTGGTAACGTAGCCCAATACCCGCGCCACTGTGCCACCCGCCGGAGCTATCGGGTGTGCTGTTTGCGCCGATATAACCGATATCATAAAAACCGACCGCGCCGAATGTTTCGTTGATTTTCATGCGCACTTCACCTGCGAGGCCCACAAAAGAGAGTCCGCCGGTTTCAACTCCGCCCGTGGTAATGGACTGGGATTGGTAGGAATGGCCCCGCACTGTACCACTCCCGCCAGAGAGAAAGAGAAGATCAGGTGGTGTCTCGGAAATGGAAGATCCGACGATTGTGCCGAATTGAAACCGTCCTGCCAGTGTGATTTTTTCACTAGCGCCGAAGCTGCGATAGGTGCGCATATCAACATAGCCGCGTGCGCCGGAGGCAGTGTCAGACAGGCCAAGATAGGGCATCGCTTCGGCACGCAAATAGGTTCCGTCAGTCGGATTTAATCTATCATTGCGCCCGTCCCATGTGGCCCCAAAACGCAGCATGAGGTGAGAAAACGTGCGCGCGCCCAGATCATCTTCCACATCGCTGTAGCGGTAGATCAATGCAGCATCGCCTGTCAGTGTTTCAGAGTAATAGCGGCTCAGCCCTGCCTCGATACTGGCATCACGCAAAAAATAGAGCGGTTCATCAAGCTGTTCGATTTCGGCGACAAACTTGAGGTCAACATCTTTATGAAAGGTTGATGGCCGAGTCAGGCTGGCGCTCAGACTGTAATCGACACCGTTGTTCTCGCTTGCGAGACCGGCCACTTCCGCGTCGATGCGAAAGCGCTCGGCTCCCCCCAACAAGTTGCGATGCAGCCAGAAGCCCGAAAGAGAAATCCCTTCGGACGAGTGCAACTCGGCGCCAAAGCCAAACCGGCGCGGTTTGGCATCGACCACGGCCAACTCGACATCCATCGCGTTGTTTGGGCCAAGCGCATCGGCCTCGCGCAGCGTCACCGAACTGAACGAACCTGTGCGCCTGAGGCGCGTGGCGGCGCGCTCCAGCGCGACGGGGTCAAACACTTCGCCCGATGGAACCGCTGCGATTTTGCGGATGCGGTTGAGGCGAACCTTGCTTTCACCTGTAACATTGAGTGTTCCGAAACTAACGCGCGGACCTGTCGCAATACCCAGTTCCACGTTAAGCTGTGAACGTGGATGATCCGCGACAACATTCTCGCGTGATATCTGCGCTTTCGCGAAGCCAACTGCGCGCCAGCCTTCGATGCCTGCTTGCGCGGTATCGCGGATCACAGCGAGTTCGGCAGGCTGGCCTGTGCGAAATCCCTCGGGTATTTCTGTTTGGGGCGCGAGAGGCGCGATCTCGGCCTTTCCAAGCTGAAACGCTGATCCCGTTTTGACAACCAGATCAATACGCGAGACTCGGCCCAGATTGGCCAAAGGTGGAATGTTCGCAGCCTCGCGCCCGTCAATAAGGATTGAAACGGCTGGCCCGTAGTAGCCGCGCTCGTAAAGCGCACTCACCAGTCGGGCATAATCTGCCTGTGCCGCGGCCAAAATATCTTGCGCGCTGCTCGCCCCTTCCCGTTTTGCGGCCAGAACCAGCGAAGCGCTGGCCAGTTCACTCTGAAGACCCTTGTTCTCGCGATCCAGCCTAAGATCGGCCTCAAAGGCGCCGACAGGCCCCGCCAAGAGAACAAAAACAATCAATATCAAATAGATATGATTCAAAACAAAATGAAACCGCACGCGCATTGATCGCCAGACCCCGATTATAGCCAGCCGCCAGATAAGTCTGGTCACTCGATCTTATGCCGAGCTTTTAATGGCTTAGAAAATAAGCTTGTCGGGCACAGATTTCAAGGCAGGATTAATGCAGAACACGGTGGCCGGCGAACTCTTGCAGCCGCAAACCGCGACTGAACATACCCGGCTATACCTCGTAATTGGGGAGCCGTTGAAACGCATCTCTGAGAGCATCGCCCCAGCCCGTTGCGATGGTTTGGTAGATTGGGTCGTCTGCGTTTATCCGCTTGGTGCGATCTGTCGTGAAGGAGCCGTTCTCGTAAATTTGCATATCAAACGGCAAACCAACTGACAGGTTCGATTTCACGGTTGAATCGAACGAGACCAGAAGAAGCTTTATAGCGTCGGCAAACTCCATCTTGCGGTCATAGGCGCGCACAAGAATGGGCTTGCCATACTTTGTTTCCCCGATCTGGAAGAAAGGCGTGTCATCGGTGATCTCGATGAAATTTCCCGCTGGATAGATCATGAAAATTGTAGGCTTTCCGCCATTAATCTGGCCGCCGACGATGACAGAGGCACCAAATTGATCGTCCGATGTCTGGCCTGTTGGAGAAGACCCGCTGATCACTTCGCGCAGGGTTGCGCCCACCAGTCGCGCCACTTGAAACATTGTTGGCTGGCGCAAAATGCTTGGATCCCGATCTTCCCCGGAAACAGAGCGCTCTTCCAGCAGGTTGATCATGGACTGTGTTGTAGCAAGATTGCCCGCAGTCATGATTGTGATCGCCCGCTCGCCCGGAACTTGCCAAGAGAACATTTTTTTGCTGACGGCAAAGTTATCAACGCCAGCGCTTGTCCGCGTGTCGGACATAAACACCAGCCCCTGATCAAGCCGCATACCTACACAATATGTCATTAAAGCCTTGCCCGAATGGAATCTCTCATGAAGGTCTACTGCTGAACTTGTAAAGATACCATGAGTGTTTCATCGGCCGTCCCCATACGAAGACCTTCAATGGGAGCCGCGTCACGTGCATCCCGCCCGATCGCGATGCGCACATATCTCTCATCTGGTGAAACACCGTTGGAAATATCGAATCCAACCCAGCCTAAACCGTCAATGCAGACTTCGGCCCATGCATGGGTCGCGTCCTGCGCGATTTGATCATTGATCATGAGATACCCGCTGACATAGCGCGCAGGCAGTCCCGAAAGGCGCGCAGCCGAAATGAATATCTGCGCATGATCCTGACAGACAGCATGGCCACCCTGCAAAGCTTCCTCCGCTGGCGTATCAACGCCTGTGCCGCCAAACTTATATGGTAAAGCCTCCAGTATCGCATTTGAAAGATTGTGTAGATCGCTGATCTGGTGCTCACTCGTCCCTGTAATACGGGGCAGCGCCCTGATAGCCTTTCCCGCGGCTGTCAGAGGTGTCTCCTGTAAGAAGTGCCAGAGCGGAACGACGCCGTAGACGGGGCCAAGAACACCGCTGTTGTTGAGCGTGTTCACATGACCAATTGCATGAATGCTTAAAACCTGTGCCCCGTGATCAATACTCACCAGATCAACATGATTTCCGTAGTGGTCTGTATAGCTTGCTTCAACTTTCCCGCCCGTCACTTCAACGGTCCAGTCAAGAACCTCTTGCATCGATGAAGGCATCGGGCGCAAGCGCACTTTTTGCAGCGCGTAATCAACGGGCGCGCTGTAGGCATATTCGGTGGTGTGGCTTATACTGAGCTTCATTTATCCGGTGAACCTGTAATCAATCTCGATCTGATGCGCGAGGCTGGCCGTGTTGCCGAGCAAACCACTGACAAACTCGTGCAGGCCGACTGAGAAAATCGCGTTTATATCGCGGTCAACAAGTTGCGCACGCAGCGCTTCCGCCATGTTCAGCGCCTCGCCTTGCGTGCCATATTCCTCAGCCAAATGGGCCAGACTGTTTACAATCTGTCCAGCGCAAAACGCGAGCGAGCGTGGCATCCTGCGATCAAGGATCAGAAACTCCGCAATCGCAGGCGCCGTGAAATCATCCTCGACAGCCCAGCGGAATGATCTGTGCGCAGAGACCGAGCGCAGGATCGTTTCCCATTGCACATTGTCCAGCCTGCTCCCGACAAAAGCAGGCGACGGCAGAAGCGAGTAATATTTTACGTCAATAATGCGCGCGGTGTTGTCCATCCGCTCGATGTAAGTTCCCAAGCGGCAGAAATCGTAGATGTCATTCCGTAACATCGTGCCGTAAAGCGCCCCGCGCACAAGGCCTGATTGCTGACGGATAGTTGCCAAGACAGCGGGCAATTCTGTTTCGGGGGTAGGGTCTTTCAAGAGATCGGTGAACAGCATCCATGTTTCGTTGACAGCCGACCAGACTTCCGTTGTCAGCGCCGTGCGCACCAGCCTCGCATTGTCACGCGCGGATTTTATGATGGACAAAACAGAGCTCGGGTTTGCCGTATCACGCAACAGGAAATCAACCACCTGCGCGCTGTCATAACCGTCATGACCGGCCTCGTAAACCGTACGCGCAGCCAAAGTAGTGATGACAGATTGCCACTCGGCCTCTGCATTCGTCGAGCGCGTCAAAGCAATGCGAAACCCCGCTTCTATAAGACGCGCGGTATTCTCCGCGCGCTCCAGTGAGCGGAACATCCAGTAAAGGCCACCTGCGGTTTTTCCCAGCATATCAGTCTTCCAATACCCAAGTGTCTTTTGTGCCGCCGCCCTGACTTGAGTTCACAACAAGCGAGCCTTCTTGCAAGGCAACCCGTGTGAGCCCTCCAGGTGTAATGTTGACCCCTTTTGGCGAAACCAAAGCAAAAGGTCTCAAGTCGACATGGCGTGGCGCTAATCCGCTTTCCGTAAAAATCGGAACGGTCGACAAAGCCAGCGTGGGCTGCGCGATATAGTTTGATGGCCGCGCGCGCAGTTTGTCGGCGAAATCTGCCAACTCTTTTTTACTCGCGGCTGGCCCGACCAGCATGCCGTACCCGCCAGATCCGTGCACTTCTTTCACAACCAGCTCGGCCAGATTATCGAGCACATATTTAAGGTTCTTAGGCTCGGAACACCGATACGTTTCGACGTTCTTCAAGATCGCGGGTTCACCTGTGTAAAAGCGGACAATATCGGGCAAATAGCTGTAAACCGCCTTGTCATCAGCCACGCCGGTTCCTGGTGCGTTCGCGATGGTAATGTTGCCCGCACGGTAAACATCCATAATTCCCGGAACACCCAGCATCGAGCTGGGATTAAACGTCAGCGGATCAAGATAATCGTCATCCACCCGACGATAGAGCACATCAATCGTCTTATAGCCTCGCGTGGTGCGCATCGCGATATGGCCATCCACCACCTGAAGGTCATGGCCTTCTACAAGCTCTACCCCCATCTGGTCAGCCAAGAAGCTGTGCTCAAAGTATGCCGAATTGTGAATGCCCGGCGTGAGGATGGCGACGCAGGGCCGCCCCGTGCAAGACTGCGGCGCACAGGCTTCCAGCGAACGGCGCAGGTTCTTGGGATAGTCGCTCACAGGCTGCACCTTAATCGCACTGAACAGCTCGGGAAACATCTGCAACATCGTTTCGCGGTTTTCGAGCATGTAGCTCACACCAGATGGCGTGCGCGCGTTGTCTTCCAACACAAAAAAATCTTCCTCGCCGGTACGGACAATATCGGTTCCAACAATATGAGTATAAACGCCGCCAGGAGGGCTAAAACTCATCATCTGCGGAAGGAACGCATCATTCTGGGCGATCAACTCGACGGGAATAATCCCCGCGCGTAAAATCTCTTGCCGATTGTACAAATCATGGAGGAAGGAGTTGATCGCATAGACCCGCTGCTCGATCCCTTTGGAAAGTTTGGTCCACTCGCGCGAAGACAGAATGCGTGGGACCAAATCGAAAGGAATCAGGCGCTCTTCGGCATCTGACTGACCATAGACATTGAAGGTGATGCCCGTTCTGCGGAAAAACGCTTCCGCTTCTTGGGATTTTTTGGCTAGGCGTTCGTTGTTTTGCCCTTCGAACCATTTTTCGTAATGTTCATAAGGACCGCGCGGTGCGCCAGACCTGTGCATCTCACTAAAGTGCAGATTCTCTTTTACCATCATTCGAGTGTAAGGGCATATCGCCAAACTTAGCAACGTGGCGTCTATTTTCTACGCCCGAACACCCAGCTTGTGCCTATAAAATAGGCGATAAACTCGACGCTGCTGCCGATTTTTGCAGCAGCGGTGTGCACCACAGCCCGATTTGTCTAGGTCTTCGGCACAATTACCGGAGTTATTTCTCCAAGATCAAAGCATTGCCCCGCCCTGTTTCCTCCCTGCGTCATCCCAAATTACTGTTCAGTTCTCTGCGCAACACCTCACCAAGACAGCAAATTGTGAGCCAACAGCCAGGCCGTTGTGCTAGGTTGGTCACAAGTCAGGATCTTGCCTGATGTTTGCACCTGAATCCTGTTGACGAAAAGACCGGTCGAACATCCCAACCAGTCGTCTCGTTCCAGAGCTACCAAAGCACCCCATGTCTCAGGGCATCATAGATTGCCGCATGGGTGTTGCGCGAGGAGATGGCATCGCCGATACGATAAAGCGAGAATGCGCCATCAGGGTTGGATATCGGGAAGAGTGCCCCCGAACCTTTTACGAGCGCCTCGTGATTGACCTCGCCAAGGTTTGTCGCCTCTGGCTTGAGCGCAAAGTAAAGTTCGTCTAGCGGCAGCGTGCCTTGGTTGACGATCACCTGATCATATTCTTTCCGCGATACATGGAGAGAATAATCCGTACCAATGGTTGCAAGAAGATGATTACCACTTTGCGCAAGGCTTTTGAGTGCACGCCCTACGGTAAAGAGCGCATCCTTGTTTTGCAGGCTGCGCATATAGGGCACGAGGTTCATGCCCATAACTTCGGGGGCAAAGCTACGATCCCGGGTCATCACTTCGACATGCCCGCCCGCTGCTGCGATGATTTCCGCCGCCATAAGCGCCGTATGATCTCCGGCATCATCAAAGATCAGCACGTTTTCACCGGGCTTGGCATCACCGGCAATAACGTCCCAACCCGTGATGGCCAGCTCGTTACCCTCTTCGAGTATCGTTACTTCCGGCAAACCACCTGTCGCGATGATCACCACATCAGGCGCAAGCGCGCGCACGTCTTCGGCCTCAGCATAGGTATTGAAATGAAAGCGCACATCACGCGCCGCGCATTGCGCCATGCGCCAGTCGATAATCCCGATCATCTCGGCCCGGCGCTTGTTTTGTGCCGTGAGGCGGATCTGCCCACCCGCCTCGGGCGCGGCTTCAAACACGGTTACATCGTGTCCCCGTTCAGCGGCCACGCGCGCGGCCTCAAGCCCTGCAGGGCCAGCGCCGACGATTACCACTTTCTTCGGAAAGCCCGAGGGCGCAATTTCGTGCGGCATACTCAACTCGCGGCCCGTGGCGGCATTGTGAATGCAAAGAGCTTCGCCCGCCTGATAGATCCGGTCCAAACAATAGGTCGCCCCCACGCAGGGGCGAATATCGTCTTCACGACCCTCGATGATTTTGGTCACGATCAGTGGATCCGCCATATGCGCGCGGGTCATCCCGACCATGTCGAGAAGGCCCGAGGCAACCGCATGCCGTGCCGTAGCTACATCGGGGATACGCGCGGCGTGAAAGGTCGGCATGCCCGTTTCTGTCCTCACAGAACCCGCAAAATCAAGGTGTGGCGCGGAGCGCATACCCTGAACAGGAATCACATCCGTCATGGCTGGGTCGGTGTGAATACGCCCCCGAATAACATTGAGAAAGTCGACCTGCCCACTGGCTTTGAGCGCGTGAGCAATCTTAAGGCCTTCTTCGGGGGTGATCCCGCCTTCCTCGACCTCGTCCGCCGTGTAGCGCACGCCGATGATCAACTCGGAGCCCACACGCTTGCGGATCGCGTCGAGCACCTCGAACCCAAAGCGCATGCGGTTCTCTAAGCTGCCGCCATAGGGCGCCACCCAGTCATTGGTGATGGGCGAGTAGAACTGATCAATCAAATGGCCGTAGGCCTGCAGCTCGATCCCGTCGAGGCCAGCCGTCTGCATACGCTCGGCGGCGTCGGCGTAGTCCTCGATGATGCGGGAGATGTCCCAGTCTTCCATCTTCTTCGGGAAGGCCCTGTGGGCAGGCTCGCGGCTGTGCGAGGGCGCAAGCGAGGGCAGCCAATCGCCCTTATTCCAGCCTGTGCGGCGGCCCAAGTGTGTGAGCTGGATCATCACCGCGCAACCGTGTTCGTGGCACGCATCGGTGAGCGCACGCATCCACGGGACCACCTCGTCTTTATAAGCGAGAATGTTGTTAAACACGGGCGGGCTGTCGCGGCTTACGGCGGCAGACCCTGCTGTCATAGTAAGCGCCACACCCGCTTTGGCACGCGTTTCATGATAGGCTCGGTAACGCTCGGTCGGCATGCCGTTTTCGGGATAAGCCGGCTCATGGCTCGTCGTCATGATACGGTTTTTCAGCGTCAGGTGTTTAAGCTGATAGGGTTGCAAAAGGGGGTCTTTGCTCATTTCCGGCCTCGTTGGTTTGCGCTTAGACTACACAGTCAGGCCTTTGATAAAAGAGGTGATATATGTAAGCGAAGCGGATTGCACCCAAAGCAAATGCCCCTCCCCAAACCCCACCAGTAGGGTAGGTATGCCTGCAAAGCGAATGGCTGCAGAAGGTGAGCCAGCTTCTAAGGGCGCGCCCGTGCCTTGTGCGAGGATGTCTCCGGATGCTGCGCCTGTAATACTTAGCGCGGCGTAAGCATCGCTCGCATCACTCAGCGCGAAACCCTCGGGCTGCCAGCCCATCGGGCGCACAAGTGGCACCTGTAAAACAAGTAAAGCACTATCACGCGCAATGCGAATTGCATACGGGTGCTCTCCGTTGACCTTTTCGCAGAGGCCGACAAGCTGTGATTTGGGCGATAATAACTTGAGACGCTGGCTCAAATCACCCGTCACCAGGCAAGCCTGTGCAGGTGGAGCCACAAGGCTTACTTTAGAATCACCAATACGGAGCGTTTGTGCACCATTTAGCGGCCCATCCGTCCAAATACGCTCATCCATTCAGCCGCTCTCCTTCCACATCATACGCACAAGGCAAAGCCACCCGCGCGACCCGGACCTGCCCATCATTGAACACGGCCACTTCCGAGCCAATCTGCGCTCGTCCGTCTTCCATCAGCGCAAGAGCGATGGGGCGGCCCAGATTCGGGCTCATGTAACTGGAGGTAACAAAACCCAGTGACCGGCGTGCACCTGTGATCGGAACAAGGTGTGCACCGGTCACGAGCGGCACGCCTTCAGCTTCGAGACCGACAAGCTGACGGCGGTCTTCCGCCTTGGCCTCAGGCGTGAAAAGAGAGCGTTTCCCGATGTATTCATCACCCCGTTTGTTACGTGGGCCAACCCATCCAAGATCATGCGGCATGGTTAGCCCGTCGGTATCTTTTCCAACCAGAATATAGCCCTTCTCAGCGCGCAAAATCATCACAGCCTCAAGCCCGATCCAGCGGCCGCCTGTGTGCGCCAGCACGTCTGTCAGAAGCGCGTGAAGCGCAGCCCCGTGTCGGGCGAGAACAGAAAGCTCATAGCTTTTGTCACCTGTAAAGCTGATCCGTGCGATACGCAGAAACCGCCCCTCAAATTCGGTTTCAATCACGCTCATATGCGCCATTTCGGGCAGCCCTATACCGGCACGTCTGAGCAGTTGGTCAGCTTTCGGCCCTGTGACAGTCAGTGTTACCAGGCCTTGTGTCACGTCATGTACCGCGACCCCCTTGCGCCCCAGCCTGTCCTGACGTGCATCTTCAAGAATGAAGCGCACGCTATCGACATGGCTGGATGAAGCCGAGAGGATGAAGCGGTCATCTGCCAAACGCAGCACCACACCATCGTCGTGAACAATACCGTTTTCGCCCAACATAAAGCCATAACGCGCACGACCTACCTTGAGTGTAGACATGCGAACATATCCTGTGAAATCCAGCAACTCCGAAGCTTTCGGTCCGACAATCTCAAGTTTTCCCAACGGCGAGGCATCAAAAACTGCAACGCTTTCGCGTGCGACTCTTGCCTCTATTTGCGCAAGCTCTTCTTCAGGGCCCGTGCCGTAAACCGAAGGGCGCATCCAGCCGCCATATTCACGGAACTTGGCGCCTTCGCCCCTATGCCCTGACTCAAGGAGCAGTCTCTTGGGGGGATTAAACAATTCACCTCGCCTACGCCCGGCGATCACACGCAGAGGCACGGGCTCAAACGGCGGACGGTAAGTTGTTGTTCCTGTCTCGGGAATACTCCGCTCTGTCACAGCAGCCATAGTCGCCAGCCCGGCAAAGTTTGCACTACGGCCCTGATCGGTGGCCATACCCAGCGTGGTATAACGCTTGAGATGTTCAACTGAGGTGAAACCTTCGCGCGCGGCGATACCCACGTCCTTGAGCGTGACATCGTTTTGCATGTCGATCCATTGACGGCCTGTCAGGGTAGGGTCAGGGCGGATTATCGCGCTTGGCGTCTGCGCTTCGGCAGGCGCATTCGGGGCCGCCCCCTGCCCGTCTGCCGCAGCAAAGCCTTCCCCGAGCGCTTCAGATAATGTGAAGCTCGCCTTGGCCGCGCCCACCACTTTCATGGCCGATGTATTCAAGCGTGGCACAAGTGCATCTTTATCGCTGTCCCAGTCGAGCTTACCTCCCGTCTGGCACCACAAATGCACCGTGGGTGTGTAGCCGCCAGAACAAAGGATAGCGTCACAAGAGATCACCTCACCGTTCACCACAGCTCCAGTAACATGATGTCGGCCCTTGGCGGCGGTCAGCTTTGCTCCCTGGCGCACATCGGCCAATGTCACTTCGCAACCAATTTCGCGCAGCGCTTCAACGATAGGCAAACTCGCATCATTGCCTGTTACCAACAGTATCTTGCGCCCCACGACAGTGCCGTGGACTTTCAGAAAGTAAAATGCCGCTTCGGCAGACATAACCCCGGGAAGATCATTATTGGCAAACCAGACAGGCCGCTCCAAAGCGCCTGCGGCAAGGATCACCTCCTTCGCCCTGATCCGCCAATGAACATCGGTTGCACCTTCACGCTTTTGCCAAGCAGCATAGAGACCATGATCGAACGCGCCCCAAAGTGTTGTGCTTTTGAGGACACGTCCGCCATTAGCCAGAACAGCAGCTTCAGTCGCATCACGGAAAGTTCGCCAATCTGCTCCGTTTATCAACCCGCCACGCCAGCGAAGGCTCCCTCCCAGCGCGCAGCCGTCATCAATCAGCCAGACAGAGCGTCCGGCTTCCGCACCAGCACTTGCTGCCGCCAGTCCCGCTGGCCCTGCTCCAATAACCATTAGGTCACAGACAGCATTGATCTGCGGCACATCTGCTGGCGGCTCAAAACTTGGTTTCACACGGCCCAAGCCTGCCATACGGCGGATCACCGGCTCATAGCGCAGCCACGGCAAGGCCATGAAGGTTTTGTAGTAAAAGCCGGCTGGAATGAAGCGATGGAAACGGTCCATCAAGCTAAAACGGTCACGCGCAGCATCAGGTGCCGCGTTAACGGACCTCAGCACCATACCGTCCCGTAAAGGAGTGGTCGTCGCGCGGCAGTTGGGCCAGTGCTCTGCACCCAGCACCACATCGATAATAGCGTTTGGCTCTTCCGCGCCCATGCCCCAGAGGCCGCGCGGGCGATGGTATTTGAAGCTGCGTCCGAGGATTTGCACTCCCGAGGCAAGAAGAGCCGAAGCGAGTGTATCGCCTTCAAAACCTGTGAGGTTCATGCCGTCGAAGGTAAAGCTCAACGGCTTCGCGCGATTAATCTGCGCGCCCTCGGTGCCATGCCGCCAGCCGCTCATGCTTCACCTCCCGGCAAGGCTTCACTGCTCAATACCTCGCGGCTCACAGTATTCCGGGTCATGATGAAATATTCACCGCAGGTGGTGTGCAACCAGACTTCACGGCTTGCGCCTTTAGGCGCTTTGTGGAGGTAGAGATATGCGGCCCAGTCTGCATCAGATACTTCAGCCGCTGGTTCGGGGCGCGCGTGGCCTGCTTCTACTGCAAAGTGAAACTCTGTTTCATCTCGCAGGCCACAAAAGGGACAAGGGAAAACTTGCATGTCTCGACCTCCTAATGCGCAATGCCAGAGCCGGCGGCTTCGTCAATCAGCCGCCCTCGGGCAAAACGCGAGAGATCAAACGGTGCGCTGATCTCGTGATGCGCACCCGTGGCGAGGAGATGCGCAAGCAAATAACCACCTGCAGGGATAGCCTTAAACCCGCCTGTTCCCCAACCGCAGTTAATAAACATCCCCTCGGGTCCGACAGGCCCAATGACCGGAGAACTGTCAGGCACAACATCAACAACGCCCGCCCATTGGCGTAGAAGTTTGAGCTGCCCGAAAGCGGGGAACATCTCCAAAAGCCCTGATATAACAGTCTCTTGCGCTGGCAAATTGCCTTTCTGACCGTGGGTTGGCACCCGGTCAAGCCCACCACCGATGACCAATTCGCCCTTATCGGACTGGCTCACATAGGTTCCTGTTCCGAGGTAAAGCAGAACCGTATCAAGACAGGGCTTCACCGGCTCGGAGACAAAAGCTTGCAGCGCGTAATTGTGGATGGGCAAGTCAACCCCCACTTGCTGGGTGAGCAAAGGAGTCGCACCAGCGGCAGCAATGCCGAGGCGTTCTGTTTCTATACGACCAAGGTTTGTTTGAACTCCTGTCACGGTGCCGCCTTGGGTGAGGATTTCTTCCACCTCGCAGCCTTCGATAATATCAACTCCCAGCGCCGAGGCCGCCCGCGCATAGCCCCAGGCCACAGCATCGTGGCGCGCGGTGCCCGCGCGCCCTTGCCAGATGCCGCCCATACATTTGTAGCGCGCGCCGTTTTGTGTGTTGATCAGGGGTACGCGCTTTTCGGCCTCGTCAGCGCTCATCAGGCGGCCATCGACACCATTGATCTGCATAGCATTGGCGATACGGTTGCAAACTTCCATCTGCGCGGGTGTGTGCGCGGCAATCAGCATCCCGCGTTGCGAAAGCATCACGTTGTAATTCAGTTCTTTGGACAGCCCCTCATAGAGCCGCAGCGAGAGATCGTAGAGTGCGACACTCTCGGGATAAAAGTAGTTGGAGCGCACAGCCGTCGTGTTTCGGCCCGTATTGCCGCCACCAATCCAGCCGCGTTCCAGAACAGCAACGCGGGTAAGCCCGTGGTTCTTCGCCAAGTAATAAGCCGTAGAAAGCCCGTGCCCGCCGCCACCGATGATCACCGCGTCATAGGCGGTTTTGGGCTTGGCCTTGCGCCATGCCTGCTGCCAGCCCTTGTGGTCTGCCAGCCCTTCTTTGAAGAGTGAAAAAGCCGAGTAACGTTTCATCCCGCCGTAACCTTGCGCGTAAATTCGGTAAACTCGGCGACTTCTTCGTCTAAAGGGGGCACGCCTGAAAAACAGTATAGATAGCCCGCAACCCGTGTAAGCCGCTCTTCTACCGTTTCAGCCAGATCAAGAGCGTAGTATCCAAGCTGCTGATAATAAAGAACCCGCGCGCGAATATCGGCTTCGTTGGCCTCATAACCGTGGCGTTCAAACATTTTGGCAATCGCTGCATGGCGAACCGTATCAGCCCGGTCGATCACACGGCGCACCGAGCCGTCACGCCGCGCCCATTCGCGCACCGCAAAATCAAGCTGGTGATTAAAGCCTTCAGGGTCCACGACACAGCGAAAGAAATTGTTGAGCGCGCCCGTGATCGTCTCGGCGGGTATCTCGGTGTGGCGCACCATGATGCCAGTGTTTGTCTTGTCCCAATCGTCGAGAAGTTGGTTGAGCAAGTCTTTGCGGCTCTTGAAATACCAGTAAAACGACGAGCGCGAAACATCGAGCCGCTCGGCAATCCCCAGCACTTTGACTTGTCCCACACCTTCGCTGATCAGAATGTCGCGCGCGACATTGAGCCAGTCTTCCCGCGTAACTTTGACATGCCCTCCGAGCGGGGGCTTGTCGGGGTCGTCGCGGTGTAAAATAGAAGATACTTTGGACATTGCGTTTCTTTTCAGCTTTCGGGCGAAGCGCCGCCCGCTTCTGTGCGCTTGGCGATATAGTCTTGTAGCGCAGCCAGCTTCGCTCCGTCCACCGCGGGGCGCTTATCGGCGGCAAGAATATCCTGCCAGACTTTTGTGGCACGCATGTTGGCATCCTCACTACCACGCTCTGTCCATGTGCCGAAGTTGGAATAGTCGTGCACATGCGGCGCATAAAACGCGCTGTTGTAGCGCTCCATGGTCTGTGTCGTAGCAAAAAAATGTCCCGAAGGCTGCACTTCACTCAACGCTGCGTCAAAGCCGATTTCATCGGGGCCCGCCTCGGCCCCTGCGCAAAGTTCGGCAATCATGTTAAGCACTTCGGCATCGGTGATGAGCTTTTCGTAAGACACACTCAGCCCGCCTTCAAGCCAGCCTGCGGAGTGAATGATGATCGTCGCCCCCGCCATCAAACAACCCCAGAGGCCCATCTGGTTTTCATTGGCCGCCTGCACATCGTTGAGGTTGGAAGCGGATCCCGCCGCCGAGCGCCAAGGTAAACCCGTGAAGCGTGCAAGCTGGCCAGCAGCAAGGCTTGCCTGAAAGTGCGAGGGTGTCCCAAAGGCCGGCGCGCCCGACTTCATGTCGACATTGGAGGTAAACGTGCCGTAGCAGACAGGCGCACCGGCGCGCGTAAGCTGGGCGAGCGTGATGGCCGCCAGCGCCTCGCAATGACTGAGCGTGATCGCTCCCGCCACGGTGATAGGAGCCATCGCCCCCATAAGCGTAAATGGCGTCACGATGCTCATCTGCCCTGCGCGAGCAAAGTCAATCAGACCCTGCGCCATCGGGATATCGAGTGTGCGGGGGCTGTTGGTGTTTATGATCGTGTAACAATGCGGTTCCGTATGGAACGCCTCATCCGTTAGCCCGCGAAAGCTGGCAAGCATCTCGAAACTTTCACGCACCTGCGGTGTGCCCCGTGAGAAGACGAATGGAAACTTGTCCGTCAGCGTAAGCTGGCTTTCCAGAGTGAAGTAGTGACGCAGGTTGGTCGCAATATCCTGCGGCTCGACCAACGGTGGCATCATCTGGAAGACATCGAAATGCTGGGTGAGTTGCAAGAGCTCGTTAAAATCCCGCGCCGTGCCAGGGCGGCGGCCGCGCACCAGATCTGTCGCATGGGGCGCGCCCGCACCAGGCTGGAAAACAAGGCTGCCAAGCTCCAGCGTGATATCACGCTCGCGCGCACCCGCGCGGCCCGTGATCGACTTTGGCGCGGTCGCAAGCGCAGCCTCAATCATCTCGCGGCCGATATAAACCATATCGCCCTCAACCCGCGCACCGCCAGCTTTGAAGATCGCAATCGCCTCTGGCAATAAAACCCGCATTCCCAGCTCTTCCAAAGTGCGCAGGGCCGTGGCGTGCATATTGGCAATCTGGTCATCCGAAAACACCTTCATCGGCGGAAACGGATTCTTCAGATTGCGATAGTTGGTCTTGCGTTCAAAAGGTGCAGCCTTAGCCTCGGCGCGACCGCGTCGCCTGGGTCTGCCGGTTGGGATTTCTTGTTCCATCTCAGCCTCGCATCGCTTTACCAGCAGGATCATAGGGCGACGCTGCGATAACCTTTGCGGCACGCTCGGCTCCCACGACATGCACCATAAGCTCTGTGCCCTCCACAGTCAGATCACTGTTCACCATCGCCATGGCATAAGATTTGCCCATCGAGTGGCCATAGCCTCCCGAGGTGACAAACCCGACAAGCGCATCGCCCGACCAGATCGGCTCATAGCCACTCGCATCTGCCCCATTCGCCTCCACTTCCAACATCACCAGTTTTTGCGCAGGACCCTTGCCGTTTTGCTCGGCCTGTGCAGCGGCTTTGCCGACAAAATCTTTGTCCCAGTCAATCCACCGGTCCATGCCCGTTTGCGCAGCCGTGTAGCCTTGGGTAAACTCGCCGCTCCAGATGCCGAAGCTCTTTTCAAGCCGCAGGGAAAGCAGCGCATTGAAACCGATTTCGCGTATCCCGAGATCTGCACCGGCCTTAAGAAGCATCTTGCGCAGAGTGATATGCTCGGCCGCGGAGCAATGGATTTCATAACCAAGCTCACCCGTGACCGAAAGCCGCCCGACCTTGCACTTGAGCAGGCCCAAGTCATAAGTCCCGCAGCCCATGAAACCCAGATCACCGATGGCATCGACGGTGAGCTTTTCCAAGACTTCGCGGGAGTTTGGCCCCGAAAGGGAAAATCCAACCATCGCGTCCGAGACATCACACAGGTTGACGTCTTCGCCCATGTGGTCCTCAAACCAGCGCATGTGCCACTCGCGCAAGTAGTAACTCCCCATGATCCACCACGTCCCGTCGCCCCAGTTAAAGACGGTGAGATCCCCCTTGAGCCGGCCCGTTTCCGAAAGCATCGGCGCAAGCCGCGCACGGCCCGCAGCGGGCAGCTTCGAGGCCATGATATGATCAAGCCAGGCCTCGGCCCCCTCGCCCGACACTTCAAACCGCGAGAAGCCTGCGATATCAAGAAGGCCCACTGCCTCGCGCACGGCTTTGCACTCGCCTGCCACGATGTCATGCGCGTTCGAACGCTTGAGTGTCGGCGTTTCGACAAAGTCTTTCGGCGCAAAGTAGAGCGGCACTTCAAGTCCGTAGCTTACGCCCCAGCGGCAGCCCGCTTCGGTCATATCCGAATAAGCAGGCGCCATCTTCAGCGGACGACCAGCAGGTAGCTGTTCATTTGGGTAGGTCATCACAAAGCGGCGGGTGTAAAATTGCCCCGTGGTTTCCTTGATAAACTGACGGTTCTCGGCAAAGTCACCAAAGCGTGCCACATCCATGCCGAAGACATCGGCCTCTGGCTCACCGTTGATCATCCACTCAGCCAGCGATTTACCGACCCCGCCGCCTTGCAAAAAGCCCGCCATCACAGCACAAGCGCACCAATAGCCGGGCTTTCCGCGCACGGGGCCAACAAGCGGGTTGCCATCGGGCGCAAAAGTAAAGGCACCGTTGACCCAAGTTTTCACGCCCACCTCTTGCAACGCAGGATAGCGCTCAAAACCAAGGGTCAGCTCGGTTTCAATACGGTCTGTTTGCTCCTGAAAAAGCTCGATACCATAGTCCCAAGGCGCACCATCCAGCGCCCAATGCTCATGGTTGATCTCGTAGATGCCAAGCAAAACACCCTTCTGGTCCTGACGCAGATAGGTAAAGCCCTCAAGGTCGACCGTCATCGGCACTTCGAAGTCGATCTCTTCAAGTTGCGGGATGGTGTCGGAGATGAGGTAGTGGTGTTTCAGCGGCGCAACAGGCAGCTCGATCCCTGCCATACGGCCCACCTGCTTGGCCCATAGACCAGCCGCGTTAACCACATGTTCGCAAGTGATCTCGCCTTTGTCGGTGATCACCCGCCAGCCATCAGCAGTCTGCTCGAGGCTCTCGACCTTGGTGTGCTCAAAGATGCTTGCGCCACGTTTTTTGGCTGACCCGGCATAGGCATGCACCGTGCCTGTCGTGTCGATATAGCCTTCGCGATCGGCCCACATGCCACCCAGAATGCCCTCGGTTGACATGATCGGGCAAAGTTCGCCTGCTTCTTGGGGGGTGACAAGGCGGCAGTCCTCAATCCCGATACTCTGAAAGGTGCGATACGCCGATTGTAGCCACTCCCACCTGTCTGGCGTGCCTGCAAGCGTGAGACCCCCAGTCATATGAAGGCCTATATCCTGCCCACTCTCAGCCTGTATTTCTTCAAATAGGTCAATCGTGTAGGCCTGAAGCGAGGCTATATTCGGATCGGCATTAAGTGCATGGAAACCACCTGCGGCGTGCCAACTCGAGCCAGCCGTGAGCACCGAGCGCTCCAATAGGCAGACATCCTTCCAGCCGAATTTGGCCAAGTGATAGAGAACCGAAGTTCCCACAACGCCACCACCAATAACCACAACACGATAATGCGACTTCATGTTTTCTCTCCCCGAGCGCCTTAAAGACGCGACAAACCGAACGCGACTCTCCCGTTTCTTAGATGTGATCTTCTGCGTAATGGACACATCTGTCCAGAAATTTTTTATTCACCATATTCACCTCGCGGCTGCGCCACAAATGGCTCACCGCAGCCAATTTTCATAAGAATGACACCCTTTGGCTTGAAAATTGCCCATCAACTGTAATAGCTGCCCGCAACCCTTATAAAACGAGCCGTCCCATACGCATGCGGCCTTAAAATAGAGTAGTACTTATGTTTGCACCCAACCTTGCCCCGATCCCAGAGCTCTATGTTTCCTACGAGAGCGCCCAGAAGCTGAAAGTGGAGGCTGCCGATCTGGTCAGCCATGACCTGACGCCGCGCCAGATCTGCGATCTGGAACTTCTCATGAATGGGGGCTTCAACCCACTTAAAGGCTTTCTGACCGAGGCTGATTACGACGGTGTTGTAGAAGAGATGCGCCTTGAGAGCGGTGCGCTCTGGCCAATGCCGATCACACTCGATGTGAGTGAAGATTTTGCAAAGGGCCTGGAGCTTGGACAAGATATTGCCCTGCGCGACCAAGAAGGTGTGATCCTCGCAACCATGACCGTCACCGACCGCTGGGAGCCGAATAAGGCCCGCGAAGCCGAAAAAGTTTTTGGCGCCGATGATGATGCGCACCCTGCGGTGAACTACTTGCACAACCAGGCCGGCAAAATTTACCTTGGCGGCCCCGTAACAGGTATCCAGCAGCCCGTTCACTACGATTTCCGCGGCCGCCGCGACACACCCAACGAACTGCGCGCTTATTTCCGCAAACTTGGCTGGCGCAAGGTAGTCGCCTTCCAAACCCGCAATCCGCTCCACCGCGCGCATCAGGAACTGACTTTCCGCGCCGCGCGCGAAGCCCAGGCCAACCTGCTCATTCACCCCGTTGTCGGGATGACAAAACCAGGTGATGTTGATCACTTCACGCGCGTGCGCTGCTATGAGGCCGTGCTCGACAAATACCCGCAGTCCACAACTTCGATGAGCCTGCTTAATCTGGCCATGCGCATGGCGGGTCCGCGCGAGGCAGTCTGGCATGGCCTCATCCGTGCCAACCACGGCTGCACACACTTCATCGTTGGCCGCGACCATGCAGGCCCCGGCAAAAATTCCGCAGGCGAAGACTTCTACGGCCCTTATGACGCTCAGGAGCTTTTCCGTGCGCATCAGGACGAAATCGGCATCGAGATGGTTGATTTCAAACATATGGTCTGGGTCGCCGAGCGTGCGCAATACGAGCCGATGGACGAAATCAAAGACAAAGACGATGTCACGATCCTTAATATCTCCGGCACAGAACTGCGCCGCCGTCTGGCCGAAGGTCTGGAAATTCCCGAGTGGTTCTCCTTCCCCGAAGTGGTTTCCGAGTTACGTAAAACCCGCCCACCGCGCAGCCAGCAAGGTTTCACCGTGTTTTTTACAGGCTTCTCCGGCTCTGGCAAATCGACCATCGCCAACGCCCTCATGGTCAAGCTCATGGAAATGGGCGGCCGCCCAGTCACACTGCTTGATGGCGATATCGTGCGCAAAAATCTCAGCTCCGAACTGGGGTTTTCTAAAGAACACCGTGACCTGAACATCCGTCGCATCGGCTATGTGGCGAGCGAGATCACAAAAAATGGCGGCATCGCCATCTGCGCTCCCATCGCGCCCTATGCCACCACCCGCCGCGCCGTACGCGAAGATGTGGAAGCATTCGGCGCTTTCGTGGAAGTGCATGTGGCCACAAGCATTGAAGAGTGCGAACGCCGAGACCGCAAAGGCCTCTACAAGCTCGCACGCGAGGGGAAAATCAAGGAATTCACAGGTATTTCAGACCCCTACGATGTGCCCGAGAACCCGGAACTCAGCGTAGAAACAGAGAATGTCGATGTCGACAACTGCGCCCATCAAGTTCTGCTCAAACTCGAAAGCATGGGCCTTATCGCAGCACAGTAAGAGCACCAACTCACACATAACAGGGCGCGGAAGCACAAGCTCCGCGCCTTGTTTCTTACCATGCGCACGCTCCGTTCAAACGATGCCTTGAGCCTGCAGCCGAAACTGGCCATTCTACTCGCGCAGTGTTTCTGGAGTAAAGCATGCGCATTTCATCAATTTTCGGTTTTGTGGCTGCTTTCTTCATAAGCACCCCCGCATGGGCCAATATCTCCTGCGACGACTATCAGGGCAAAGTCTGCCTTGAGGCCGTTCAGACAGACAGCGGCGTGACGTTTTTTGTCGAAAACCGCTACCCTCTTCTTGCCGTCACTCTCAAACTTTCGGTCGAGCTTGAAAACCTGCGCCGCCTTTCGGGGAATGACGGGCCTTTCGTCTTGCAAGGCGGAACACGCACCGAGCTTGCCGGATTTGGCTCTGTCAAAGCTGCGCCTTGGTCATACCGCTACCAATTTGATTGGAACCGCGGAGATCATCGCTCTGTGCCCGATGTAAACTATCACTATCGTCTGCCTTACGCCGCAGGTGCAACCTTCCCCGTGACCCAAAGCTGTTATGGCAGTTTCACACATCACGGAAGTGCGCGCTTTGCGATAGATTTTCTGATGCCCGTCAACACACCCATTCACGCCGCGCGCGAAGGCCTGATTGTTGATCTCAAGGAAGACTCCTCAACAGGCGGTGCAACGGGCAACTATCGCAATGATGGCAATTACATTGTAGTCAAACATGAGGACGGCACGCTTGCCCAGTATTTCCATCTCCGCCAAGGTGGCGCTGAGGTTACGCTTGGCCAAACTGTCAAACGCGGAGAACTCATCGGATACTCGGGAAACACAGGCCAATCTACAGCGCCGCACTTGCATTTTGATGTGGTTAAAGGTGGTAAAGGCCGCGAAAGCGAAACACTGCCTTTGAGCTTTGAAACGGCCTCAGGCACAGCAAGCTGCCCTCCCGTACCCTCGGCCTTTACAGCCGTGAACCGCTAGCCACTTAGTGAACTGTCACGGGTGTCATATCGTTCTGGCGCGCGAGCGCAAAGGCTAGTTTGCGGTCTTTCACAAGCGCGAGGCGTTCGCCCTCTGCGTCATGCACGGCATATATCTTTTCAGTCCCCGTCACTTGCGCGCGCACGTCATCGGGTAAGTCTTTCAAAGCCACTTCGCGCACATAAACAATCGGGTGCGTGGTGTCGTTGTCAAATTTATATGGTGTGTTCATTTCTCACCCTTCCTTATTTTGAGGCCACTTTGATCTTGATGGTCTGCACAACCTGCTCTGGCTCTGCCCGTGCGAGATCAATGTGCAAAAGCCCGTTTTCCATAAGGGCCTCGCCCACTTCGACACCATCAGCCAGCACAAAACTGCGCTGGAACTGGCGCGCCGCGATGCCACGGTGCAGGAAGATGCGCTCGTCGCTCTCCTCGCCCTGGCGCCCGCGAATGACGAGTTGCTTGTCCTCGATCGTGATCGCAAGATCTTCTTCCGCAAAGCCGGCCACAGCCAGAGTAATGCGATAGGAGTTGCGCGAGGTCTGCTCGATATTGAACGGTGGATATCCCTCATTGCCCGATTTTGCCGTACGCTCCAAAAGGCGCTCCAGCTGCTCAAAGCCCAGAAGGTAGGGGTGTGACCCCAAGGTAAGTTTACTCATGACACGCCCTTTTGCTTTAGCGACAGTGTGTATTTTACGGCCCCGTTTTGGCGACCGTCTGAAATATAATATGGGAAAGCAGGCCCCGCTCTGCAAGAGCTTTGCGAAAATGCAATAAATCAGTATCTTAAGGGCTACCGTTTCCAATGGAATCACCGCCCTCATGAATGCCCCCAATGACATCTCAATGAAAAACGAAGACGTGCTGCGCTTTGAGCTGGAAGTCTTCAAGCGCGAACACCGCGATCTGGACGAAGCAATCGAGGCGATGGTTGACAAAGGCACAGCTGATCAGTTCACCATCCGCCGTCTCAAAAAGCAGAAACTTCGGCTCAAAGACAAGATCTCGCGGATCGAAGACAGGCTCCTCCCCGATATCATTGCTTGAAGCCTGCGAGCATTGCACAGCCCCCAAAAGCGCCTATAGTGCGCGCTTCCTAAGGATCGGAGCCAGATCATGAGCGTTAAAGTAGGTATCATCATGGGCAGCCAGTCAGACTGGGCCACCATGAAAGAAGCCGCGACAATTCTGGACGAATTGGGCGTGGCTTACGAGACAAAGATTGTCTCTGCCCACCGCACGCCAGACCGCCTCTGGAGCTATGGCAAAGATGCCGCCGCGCGCGGATTGCACGTCATCATCGCAGGCGCAGGGGGTGCTGCGCATTTGCCTGGCATGATGGCCTCCAAGACCCGTCTGCCAGTGGTCGGCGTGCCGGTTCAAACCAAGGCGCTTTCAGGCGTTGACAGCCTCTATTCCATTGTCCAAATGCCCAAGGGCTTTCCCGTCGCCACAATGGCCATCGGCGCAGCCGGAGCCGCCAATGCGGGCCTCATGGCCGCGGGCATTCTTGCTTTGCAAGACGCGGCCTTGGCCACACGGCTTGATACATGGCGCGAGGGCCTCTCTGCCTCTATTCCCGAGGAGCCAACAGATGACTGAACCACTCGCTCAAGGCAGCACAATCGGCATTCTGGGTGGTGGTCAGCTTGGCCGCATGCTCTCAGTCGCTGCCGCACGGCTCGGCTTCAAAACATGTGTGTTCGAGCCCGGTGGTGACTGCCCCGCAAGCCATGTGGCCAACTATCATTTTCAAGCCAGCTACGAAGACGCGAACGCCCTGAGCAAGTTTGCAGAAAGCGTCGATGTCATCACCTACGAGTTCGAGAATATCCCCACGTCGGCGCTCGATACTCTTGAAGCGATCCGCCCCATTCATCCTTCCCGCGAGACGCTCCGCGTCTCTCAGGACCGCCTGATCGAAAAAGACTTCCTTAAAGGTCTCGGCCTCACAGTCGCGCCTTATGCCCCCGTCAACTCCGAGGCAGACCTACGGGCTGCTGTCGCCAAAGTTGGCCTCCCCGCTATCCTGAAAACATGCCGCTTCGGCTATGACGGCAAAGGCCAAGCACGCCTTGAAACGGAGGCCGATATCGCTCCCGCATGGGCGGCCATGGCCAATGCGCCCTCGGTTCTGGAAGGCTTCATCAGCTTCACCCGCGAAATCAGCATCATCGCCGCGCGTGGCCCGTCTGGCGAAGTGGCCTGCTATGACCCCGGCGAAAATGTTCATGAAGGCGGCATACTTCGCACAACGACTGTGCCTGCCGAAATTTCGGCCAGTATGCGCACCGATGCGGTCTTGCTGGCTGCGCGCGTTCTCAATGCGCTGGACTATGTCGGCGTAATGGGCGTTGAACTTTTTGTCACGCCTCAAGGTCTTATCGTCAACGAAATCGCGCCACGCGTTCACAACTCGGGTCACTGGACGCAAAACGGCTGCACTGTTGATCAGTTTGAACAGCACATCCGCGCAGTGGCGGGCTGGCCGTTGGGCAACGGCTCACGCCATGCTGATGTGGTGATGGAAAACCTAATCGGTGACGATATGGACCGTGTGCCGGAACTGGCCAAAGCGCCCGATGTCGCTCTGCACCTCTATGGAAAATCCGAGGTGAAGGCAGGGCGCAAGATGGGTCATATAAACCGCATCAAGCGCCCCTGAAACCTATCAGCCCTTGCGTTTGGGCGCAGCTGCGCCGCCTTTGGCCGTGCCTTCACCAGCTGCACGGCGGGCTTTGTTTTTCTTTGAATTCGGCTTGCCTTTAGATGGAGCTATGCCATCGCTCGGGCCTTTCTTGCCTGCGGTTTTCCAACGTGGCTTGCCGCCCTCGGCTGCGCCCGCATCACGGCCACGCGCGGGCTTGCTTGAACCGCTCTTACCTTTGAAGTCCATCCGTTCGCTCGGATTACTCGCGTTCTTCATTGCGGGCTTTTTGGCAGATGCTCTCTTCGGTTCGGTCACCACTCCCTTGGGGCGCGTGTCCTCTGGCCGCTTTGGCTTCGAGGGCGCGGAGCCTTTAGGTTTGTCATAACGTGGCTTCTCGCCCCAAGGCGTTTCGCCCTTTGGCTTACTCGGGCGTGGACCGTCACCTTTGGGTTTATCAAAGCGCGGCTTGTCACCTTTTGGTTTATCATACTTGGGCTTGTCATAGCTCGGCTTGTCACCGCGCGGTCCATCGCCCTTGGGCTTGTCGTAGCGCGGCTTGTCACCGCGCGGTTTATCATAACGCGGCTTGCTTTCACGCGGCTTGAAAGCTGGCTTGGGCAGATTGCCCAGATCAGGCGCTTTATCAAGCCTACTGATCTTCGCACCCTCCACGTTCATGCCGTCACCCAACGCACCAAGAAAGCTGGCAACGCTGGCTTCGCGAATTTCGATGTAGCTTTCATCTGCACCAATGCGGATGGCTCCAATATCGGTTTTGTTGAGCCCCCCAGCTGTGCAAACGGCTGGCAACACACGGCGTGGCTCGGCTCCTGCATTTTGCCCACCCGCCAGTGCAAACCAGACACTTGGGCCAAACGGCTCACGCGGCGCGCGCGGCTCGGATGCGCCGGAATTGGCCAGATCTTCAGGTGCAGAATGGTGTTCCTGATACAGACGTAGATAGGCCGCGGCGAGCTGCTCGGATGTGAAGGCCTCAGACAACATACTCACGCGTGCCGCCTCGGACTCCGGCACAGGCTCAAGCCACGCAGGGTCTGCCAGCATACGCTCCGCATCACGCTCAAGCACCGCATCCGCCGAGGGTGCTTCTGCCCAGTTGGCCTGCAATTTGGCCCAGCTCAAAAGCCGCTCCGCCTTTTTGCGCGCCTTGGGTGGCACGATCAGAACAGAGGTGCCCTTTCGTCCTGCGCGGCCTGTGCGACCAGAGCGGTGCAGCAATGTTTCGTGGTTATTGGGAAGCTCTGCGTGAATAACGAGGTCGAGCTTGGGAAGGTCGATGCCCCGCGCCGCAACATCTGTCGCCACACAAACCCGCGCACGCCCGTCGCGCATCGCTTGCAAAGCATGGGTGCGCTCGGATTGGCTCAGCTCGCCCGACAGTGCCACAACAGCAAACCCACGGTTTGAAAGCCGCGTGGTGAGGCGGTTTACAATCGCTCGGGTGTTGCCAAAAATGATCGTGTTCGGCGCTTCATGATAGCGCAGCACGTTTATAATTGCGTTTTCTGCATCGCGTTGCGCTACATTGAGCGCTTCATATGTAATGTCGGCGTGCTGCTTTTCTTCAGTCACTGTTTCAACGCGCACAGCGTCTTTCTGGTAGCTTTTCGCCAGTTTGGCGATGGCTGCTGGCACAGTTGCCGAGAACAAAAGCGTCTGGCGCTCTTCAGGCGCTTCGGAAAGAATAAACTCAAGGTCTTCACGGAAGCCCAAGTCGAGCATCTCGTCGGCCTCATCGAGCACAACAGCCTTCAGCTCCGAAAGGTCAATGCTGCCGCGCATGATATGGTCGCGCAGGCGGCCCGGTGTGGCCACAACAACATGCGCACCACGGTCAAGCGCGCGCCGTTCGTCGCGCATATCCATCCCACCGACGGTGGAAGCAATCTGCGCGCCGGTGTTGCCATAAAGCCAGATAAACTCGCGCTTCACCTGAAGCGCCAACTCGCGCGTTGGTGCAATCACCAGAGCCAGAGGCGCGGATGCAGGGCCAAAGGCCTCGGCATCACCAAGAACTGCTCCCGCAATCGCGAGGCCGAAGCCCACGGTTTTGCCTGACCCCGTTTGGGCCGAGACGAGCATATCAACGCCCTCTAGCTCTGGCTGCGTAACCGCAAGCTGAACGGGAGTGAGCGTGTCGTATCCGCGCGTTTCAAGCGCTTGGGAGAGGGCATTTTTCAAGGGAGGGCCTGCTTTGGGCTAAAGGTCTGGTCAAGCGCCCGCGTTTAAAGCCTTTTGCACCGTTTGTATAGGGGCAAAGCAAAAAGGCGGAGGCTTGGCCCCCGCCCTCATTGTCGCATGTATCAGTGCTTCAGTGACCGAGAATCTGGCTGAGGAACAGCTGCGTGCGGTCTGATTTCGGGTTGTTGAAGAACTCTTCAGGCTCGTTCTGTTCAACAATCTGGCCTTGGTCCATGAAGATCACGCGGTTGGCAACCTGACGGGCAAAGCCCATTTCGTGCGTTACGCAAAGCATCGTCATGCCCTCTTCGGCAAGCTCGATCATTGTGTCGAGCACCTCTTTGATCATCTCGGGGTCAAGCGCAGATGTCGGCTCGTCAAACAACATAATCCGTGGCTTCATGCAGAGCGAACGGGCAATCGCCACTCGCTGCTGTTGACCGCCTGAAAGCTGGCCGGGATACTTGTTGGCCTGATCGGGGATCTTTACCTTCTCAAGGAAATGCATCGCTGTCTCTTCCGCTTCCTTCTTGGGCGTTTTACGCACCCAGATCGGCGCCAGCGTACAGTTTTCCAAAATCGTCAGATGCGGAAAGAGGTTGAAGTGCTGAAAGCACATGCCGACTTCGGAGCGGATCTTGTCGATGTTCTTGAGATCGGATGACAAAAGCGTGCCGTCCACCTCGATTTTACCTTGCTGGTGCTCTTCCAACGCGTTGATGCAGCGGATGAGCGTGGATTTACCCGAGCCTGACGGCCCACAGATCACGATGCGCTCACCCTGATAAACTGTCAGGTCGATGTCGCGCAGCACGTGAAACGCACCATACCACTTGTTCATATTCTCGATGCTGATCGCGACTTCGTCGGACACTTTCATTTTTGCGGTCTCGGTCATTGCCTGAGCCCTCCCTTTAACGATGATCTGTCGCAAGACGGCGTTCTAGCCACTGCGAATATTGTGAAATGCCGTAGCAAACGACAAAGAACAGGACGGAAGCAAACATGAAGAGCTCCCAATAAACGCCGTTCCAATCGGTCGAGGCAAGGATCGGGCCGCGGATCATGCCGACGAGGTCGAACATGGAAATCACCGAAACCAGTGTGGTATCTTTGAACAGGCCCACCGCCACGTTCACGATCCCCGGAATAGAGATTTTGAGCGCTTGGGGCAGGATGATCAGACGCATGGCTTGCGGGTAATCAAGGCCGAGGCTGTCGGCGGCTTCATACTGACCTTTCGGCAAAGCTGCGAGGCCACCACGGATCACCTCGGCGATATAGGCCGCCGAGAACATGGTGATCATGATCACCACGCGCAGGAAGAGATCCACACCAGAACCGGGTGGGAAGAAATACGCCAGCATCACGTTGGCCACAAACAAGAGCGTGATCAGCGGTACGCCGCGCACAAACTCGATGAAAACCACACAAATGATCTTGATCAGTGGCAAGTCTGACTGTCGTCCAAGCGCCAAGGCGATCCCCAATGGCACAGAGAGTGACACACAGGTCAATCCGAGCATCATGTTGAGCATGAAACCGCCAAGGTCACGGCTTGGCACCGCTTTCAGCATCGCGGTATCATTTGCTCCCTCGGGAATAAGCATTCCGCCGATGATCCAGACGACAAGAGCCGCCGCAATTCCGCCAAAGAAACCTGTTGCAAAGCTTCCCTTCACAAACGCGGCATAGACGAAATACCCGACAACAAAGCCCGCGAGCGCCAAAAGCGGCGTGTAAATCGCACCGCCCCAAATGAGCCAATAGGCCGCAAAGGGAAACAACGCTGTCACGATCAAAAGCTTGCGCGGCAAGTCAAAGAACAGCACTGGTGCCAGAGCGACAAACATCAGCCCAAAAGCCAGTAAGGGCCGCCAGTATTCCTCTTGCGGATATTTGAACCCGAAGAGCAACTGGTTCCAGCGTTCGGTAATCACTGAAAAGCAAGCGCCCGTCGTGCCATCCAGAACTTCACGGCAAGCCGCAAGGCTCTCTGTGTTCCAAAGCCCGTTCAGCATCCACGGCATTGTCGATGCAAGAAGCTTGTAGATCACGAAAATAGACACAACAGTGAGAAGCCCGTTGAGCCATGTCGGGAAAAGGTTGTCTTGCAACCATTTCACAACACCGGTGGCCGAGCTCGGCGCTGGCTGTTCGGGGATGAAAGTATCGCGCACAAAGGCGACAGATTCTGAATGTGTATCTGACATGGCTCAGCGCTCCTTCATTTTCATGGCGTTGTTGTAGACGTTCATCAGCGCTGAAATCCCCAGCGAGATCACGAGATAGAACAACATCAGCAGCAAAACACATTCAATCGCCCGCCCAGTCTGGTTCAGCGTAATGCCTCCCAGTGTCGCGGTGATATCGGCATAGCCCACAGCAATCGCAAGTGAGGTGTTCTTGGTGATGTTGAGGTAGTTTGAAATCAGCGGTGGAATGATGACCCGAAGCGCCTGAGGCAGAACCACAAGATTCATAATCCGTCTAGGCCGCAAGCCAAGCGCTGCGGCAGCTTCGGTCTGTCCTTTCGAAACAGCCTGAATACCCGCACGCACGTTTTCAGCGATAAACGCACCGGTGTAGATCGAAAGAGCAAACCATAGCGCAATCAGAGGCGCGCCAATCTGGATGCCCCCCCTCAGGTTGAAACGGTTGGCAAGCGGATCGGGCGCATCAAGGCCGATGGGCTGCCCCATAATGAAGAAGGCAAGAACTGTAGGCACAATAAGCAACGCGAGCGTTGGCCAGCCCATAGGCAGAAGCTTGCCCGTTGAATACAAGAGGTTCGTAGCATACCGGCGATATCCGAAAACACCTATGATCGATGCAATAAATACCGCAACCACAACCCCGGATCCTGCGTTCCAGATCGGTGCAGGCGCATAGATCCCGCGGTTGGTGAGCGCGAAGTAGCCAAACAACAGGTCTTTTTCAGGATCTTCCCCAAGATAAGAGCGTGCGCCCGGCAGCACGGCAGTCAGCACCGTAAAGATAATGATGATCCAGATCAGAACAGGAATATTGCGGAATATCTCGACATAAACAGCCATAAGCTTGCGCACGAGCCAGTTATTTGAGAGGCGCAGAACCCCTGCAATCACCCCGAAAAAGGTGGCTGTGATGCAGGCCAGAAAGGCCACAAGTAAGGTATTCAGAATACCGACAAAAGCTGCCCGCAAGTTGCTTGACTGGCTGTCATAGTCAATCAGCGTCTGGTTGATGTCATAGCCCGCGGGGCTTCCGAGAAATTCGTAGCTGATATTCAGCCCGAGTTCGCGCAGATTTGTCATGAGATTGTTTGCCAGATAGGCAACAGCTACAATCAGCAAAACAAGCGCGATGCCCTGAAACGTAAACGAGCGGTAGCGCGTATCATTGAGAAGCATCGAGAGCCGAAACGCACCCTTTGGTGGGTCGGTAAGTGTCGTCATCAAGGACGTCCCTGTTGTTGGCTGGTTCCCATCTAAAGTCACGTCGTTGCGTGCAGGGTCACCAGTCTCTTATTTTTGTCGTTTGGTCGTGGTTAGAGAAGATACGAAAAGGGCGCGGAATAACCGCGCCCTTTCCAGTCAAATTTTAGCGGAAGGGGGGCGAGTAAAGAAGGCCGCCGTTTGTCCACTGTGCGTTGAGACCGCGAGCCAGACCGATCGGTGTTGATTCACCGATGTTCTTCTCGAAGATTTCACCATAGTTACCGCTTGCCATGATCGCTTTGGCAGCCCAGTCAGCTGGCAGGCCGAGCATTTCGCCCAAGTTGCCTTCTGTGCCGAGCAAACGGTTGATCTCGGGGTTGTTGCCGGCAGCGGCTGACATTTCGCCGATGTTGGCTGATGTCACACCGAGCTCTTCAGCTGTGATCAGAGCGTTAAGCGTCCAGCGCACTGTGTCTGCCCATTCATCGTCGCCGTGGCGAACAAGCGGGCCGAGTGGCTCTTTGGATACGATTTCCGGCAGCAGAACGTGGTCACCTGGTGCTTCAAATGTTGCGCGTGAAGCCGCGAGGCCTGATGCGTCTGTCGTGTAAACATCGCATGCGCCAGCTGTGTATTGCTGGATCGCTTCGGCGTTTGTTTCGATTGGCACTGGCTGGTAGCTGATGTTGTTTGCGCGGAAGAAGTCGGCAAGGTTCAGCTCTGTCGTTGTGCCTGTCTGGATGCAGACAGTCGCGCCATCAAGCTCTTTGGCCGAGCTTACGCCCAGTGCTTTCGGAGCAAGGAAGCCCTGACCGTCATAGTAGTTAACGCCTGTGAAAGTGAACTTAAGGTCCACGTCACGCGAGAATGTCCATGTGGTGTTACGTGCGAGCATGTCGATTTCGCCCGAGGCAAGCGCTGTAAAGCGTGTCTTGCCTGTTGTCGGTACGAATTCAACGGCTGTCGGGTCGCCCAGTACAGCTGCGGCAACAGCGCGGCAGACTGCAACGTCAAAGCCGTTCCATTCGCCGTTTGCATCTGGCGCAGCAAAGCCAACAAGACCTGTGGTTACACCACAGTTCAGCTTGCCACGTGCTTTAACATCGTCAAGCGTGCCGGCAGCAGCTACACCAGCCGCAAGGCCTGCGACTGTAAGCGCGCCAAGAAATACGGTTTTTTTCATGATTACCTCTTCCTGATTGTCCGCCTTTGAGCAGACGGTTTATCCCGGTTCTCCCAAACCAGGGTGATTTTTTCGGAGAGCTACCCCTCCAATGGCGACAAGTTTGTTCGCATTTTCAGGCAAAGGTCAAGACTAGCACTTGTAAAAAGTCCTTTAACAAGTGATCGAATTCCCTTTGATTTCCTTGATGTTAGGTCTCAAGATTTGCCTGCGGCGCTCAGATGGAAAAAATTGTAAGCATGTAAAAATTGCGTTCTTTTTGTCTCAGCCAATTCAGCCGCTTCGTCATCAACGCCCCATTGCTCTACCTGCCAAGTCTCATCGATTCTTGATATATTCCACAGGTTTTCAGGCACTCCATGGCCCTCTGCGGCCATCAAGCCAAGCACAAAAGAACCCGTCAGGCTAACCAGATCATGAAATCCCGTCAGAGCGAAAGAGTCCATTTTCTGGCTAATTTCCAAAGCACGCTGAAGAGTTTCTTCTGGCTGGGAGACAGGCATAACTCCGGTCGCTATCCGGAAAGGCATTCCATGGGTCTCATCTGCCCATTTTATAGGCACACCCCATGCCTCGGCCTGACGCGCTTGCAACTCGGCTGGCGAATCGGCACGATAACAAAGCAGGTCTGTCTCCGCATAGGCCGCAATCAGCCCCGCCACCTCGGCGTGCTGAACCGCCACTTTATCAAGCGCTGCATTGGCCGAACGCGTATAAGGCATATCCGCAGGCTTGATCTCTTCTTTCACAGCGGCCCATTCGTCGGCAACCTTTTGCGCCAAAGCCTCGTTTGGCAAAACAAGAGTCGCCTTCGCCGGAGTTTTCACAACCCGCCCGTCAAGCACAACAGAATATCCGTCCGCCTCCGGCTTTATGCTCACATCGCTCCAAAAGCGCTTAAGTTTCCATTCGCTCATGCTGGCACTCCCAGTAAGTCGTTCACGGCTGCATGCAGCTCGTCAAAATGGCTGATGAGCTTGTCCGCTTGCAAGGTGTTCGCGTCATGATAGCCCCACCGCACACCGACAGTGGCAATCCCTGCCGCGCGCGCCATTTCCATATCAAAGCGGGTGTCGCCCACCATCACAGCCTGATGCGCAGCAAGCCCCGTCTCGCGCAAGACAGCCTCAAGCATCGCAGGATGCGGCTTTGAAGGGTGATGGTCGGCCACCTGTTCGGAGACGAAATAGCCGGTCAGCCCGTAGCCCTCCAAAAGCTTGGTGAGCCCGCGCCGCGACTTGCCTGTCGCTACGGCCAAAAGCGTTTCGTCTTCCGCGTGCAACCGCGCCAAAGCCTCCAAAGCCCCGTCATAAAGCGGGGAAGACTCCGCCGTGCCCTTATCCGCTCGCAATTGCATGTATGACGCCTTGTAGCCTTCAACGAGAGCCACATGATGCGCGCTCAACTCCGGCGCAAGCACCCGCATCGCCTCGGGCAAGGACAAGCCCACAATCGCGCATATCTCGGCACGGCCCGGCGCCTCCTGCCCGATACTGCCAAAAGCCGCGCCCATCGCAGCGCAAATATCGTCCTGACTGTCGACGAGCGTGCCATCGACATCAAAAATCACAACTCTCATGACATCTCTTCAGTCGGGTCCGACAGCGTATCACTCTCTTCCCATTGGAACGTGGACCAAGTCTTTGTCATGTGCTCGGGCATCGCTGCCTTAAACTCCATAACCTGCTTGGTCTCGGGGTGCTCGATCCGCAGGTATCGCGCGTGCAGGTGCAGCTTCTTGCTGATCTCGCCACCAAGCTGCGCCCCCCAACCGTCTCCAAGGTTTTCTTGCCCCGAGCCGCCGTATTTACCATCACCAATGATCGGATGGCCAAGCTCGGCCATATGCGCGCGAAGCTGGTGGGTGCGCCCCGTCACAGGAACCATAGCCACCCAGGAACAGCGCTGGCCCGCGTTTTCGAGTACCATAAAATCGGTCTGGGCACGCTTCGCGCCCTCGGTCTTTGCAACATCGCGAGGGTGCACGCAAATCATCTTCTCGCCCTCACCCTTCGCACCATGGCCACCCGCTTTTACGAGGCCCCACTTGATCATTCCCATACGCGGATTGGGAACACCGGCAACAGCGGCCCAATAGATCTTGCGTGTCTCGCGGTGACGGAACGCCTCGGTCAGCGCCTTCGCCGCCAGCCGTGTGCGCGCCAGCACCAGAACACCCGATGTATCCTTGTCGAGACGGTGCACAAGCCGTGGCTTCTCATCCAGATCATACTTAAGCGCCTCGGCCAGCCCGTCCACATGCCGCGTCTGCTTCGAGCCTCCCTGTGTCGGCAGGCCCGCAGGCTTATTCAGCACAATCATCTGGTCATCACGGTAAATCACGCAAGAGCGAATGAGTTTGGCATCAGCCTCCGAAACCTTGCTGGGCTTGTCATACTCAGGCGCAGGGCTGTGTGGCAGCGGCGGAATGCGCACGCACTGCCCCTCTTCCACCCGGGTCGAGGTTTTCACCCGCCCGCCTTCCACGCGCAAATCGCCCTTGCGGCACATCTTTTCAATCTGCCCTTGCTTGAGCAACGGAAACCGCCGCTTCAGCCAACGGTCAAGGCGCTGATCGCCCTCGCCCACTTCTACGGTAATATGTTGAACGCCGCTCATTGGAGGGCTCCTTTCATAAGGGCCATGCCCGCAAACAGTGCACCAATAGAAAGCACAACTGATGCAGTCACATAGCCGGCCGCCGCCCCGATCTGCCCGCGCTCATAGAGCGTGACAGCATCCAGCGAAAAGGCCGAAAACGTGGTAAACCCGCCCAAAAGACCGGTCATCAAAAGGGGTGCCATGCGGGTTGCATCTTTTTGCACCAGAAGCACAACAAGCGCGCCCATAGCAAGGCTGCCCAGCACATTCACAACAAGTGTCGCCCACGGGAAGCCGGGGCCCATGAGCCGCACAGCGCCCACGCCCACCAAATAGCGCCCCGATGCGCCTATAGCCCCGCCAAGGGCAACCTGAAGAAGTGATGTTAACATGCGCGGTCTGTCACAGGGGCGCGCGACTTTGTCAAGTTTTGCTGCGGGAAAGCCGTTGTTTGGCAAACCAGTCCACCCGTTTTTTCAACTCGCGCTCAAAGCCGCGCTCGACTGGCTGATAAAGCACAGGGCGCTTCATCGTGTCGGGGAAGTAGTTCTGCCCCGAAAACCCGTCTTGCGCATCGTGATCATAGGCATAACCTTCGCCGTAGCCTTGATCCGACATAAGCGATGTCGGCGCATTCAGAATATGCTTGGGGGGCGGCTCCGAACCCGTGCGCTTGGCCTCTTTGCGCGCCGCTTTGTAAGCCACATAAGTCGCATTCGATTTCGGCGCCAGCGCGAGATAAACCACCGCCTGCGCCAAGGCCAATTCCCCTTCAGGAGAGCCAAGCCTCTCGTACGTCTGCCAACTTTGCAGGCACATATCCTGCGCATGAATATCAGCCAACCCAATATCTTCCACGGCCATCCGTGTGAGCCGGCGCGCAAGAAAGCGCGGGTCTTCCCCGCCTTCCAACATGCGCGCAAACCAGTAGAGCGCCGCGTCAGGGTCAGAGCCGCGGATCGACTTGTGCAAAGCCGAAATCAGGTTGTAGTGCTCATCGCCCGATTTGTCATATTTCGCAGCCCGCCGCATGAGCCTTTTGGCCAGAGCCTCACGGTCGATTTTACCTTCAACCTTCCAGGCACTGACCTGCTCAATGAGGCCCAACAAGGCCCGCCCGTCGCCATCGGCCATTTCCAGAAGCGTCTCGCGTGCGTGTCCGTCAAGAGGCAAGGCGCGGCCCAGTTCCTTCTCGGCCCGCTGCGCCAGCAATTCCAGGTCTGAAAGCCCTAACCGTTCCAGCACCAAAACCTGTGCACGGCTCAGCAAAGCGGCATTCAACTCAAAGCTCGGGTTCTCCGTTGTCGCTCCCACCAGAAGGATCGTGCCATCTTCCATATATGGCAAAAACCCGTCTTGTTGGGCTTTATTGAAACGGTGGATCTCGTCCACAAACAGAAGCGTCCCCTGCCCGTTTCTGTGCCTGTGCTTGGCGGCTTCGAAAACCTTCTTCAAATCAGCCACACCGGAGAACACCGCACTGATCTGTTCAAAATGCAAGTCCGTCTCATCGGCCAGCAACCGTGCGATCGTGGTTTTGCCCACACCGGGCGGCCCCCAAAAGACCAGCGAGGACAGCATGCCCGACTCCAGCATCACCGTGAGCGGCGCATCGGGGCCGATCACCTTGGGCTGGCCAATCACCTCGCCCAAAGCCTTTGGCCTCAGCTTGTCAGCCAAGGGCCGAGGGCCGCTCTTTACGTTGCTCCCGTCAGGCGGGCTGTCAAAAAGATCAGCCATTTCAGAGCCTGAATTTGAGCTGAAGCGGTTTCCCGCCCCGCTCGATCAAAAGACTGAGCCAACGTCCGGACGCTTTCAATTTACGCTGCGCCTCGCCCGTGTCCGAAACCCGCGCGCCGTTGATCTCGGTGATCACATCCCCCGCGCGCAGACCAGCGCGCGCACCATATGGCCCTGTATCCGCCACAACCACACCGTTAGAAGACAGCGGTAAGCCATACTCGGCCAAAACGCTGGGGTTAATGTTTATCAGCACAACCGCAGGCATGGGCGTATCAGTGCCCGTTGTCAGCGCCATACGTGACGGCGCATCAGGAGCGGCCTTCAAAGTGACAGAGCGCGTCTCCATCTCCTGCTCGCGGAAGAACATAACATCAATCTCATTGCCAATTCCGGCAACACTCATCCTGAAAATCATCTCGGAAGGAGTGTTCACAAACTGCTCGCCCACCGACAGAATAACATCTCCGGCCTCAAGCCCCGCCTCGAAAAACGGACTCTCGCGATGTATCTCAGTGATCATAATTCCACCCGGCAGAGACAAGCCGATGCTCTCGGCGATATCAGCATCCACAACCTGTCCGTTGATCCCCGCCCATGGTCTCTCAAAGCGGCTGTTTCCCGCTTCGGCCTGATCCATAAACGCGCTCACAAGCTGCGCAGGAATGGCAAATCCGATCCCGTTCGAGCCTCCCGAGCGGCTCACAATGCGAGTGTTTACGCCTATTAAATCCCCGTTAACATCAATCAGCGCGCCACCCGAATTACCGGGATTAATCGGCGCGTCTGTCTGGATGAAGTAGCCTCGCGCCGAGCCCATCGCCCCACCGGAGCGCGCCAGCCCCGAGACAATCCCCGAACTCACGGTTTGTCCGACACCAAACGGGTTGCCAATCGCCAGCACAAGCTCGCCCACCTCCACAGTGTCACTGTCGCGCAGGGTGAGATGCGGCATATCTTTCGCGCCCTCAAGCTGAAGCAGCGCCAGATCGCTCTCCTCATCCGCCAGCACAACCTGCGCAGCAAATTCACGGCGGTCGTTCAGCACCACACGAATGTCCGTCGCCTCACCCACCACATGATAGTTGGACACCACATAGCCATCGGCAGACAGTATCACTCCGGAGCCAAGCGAATTTTGCACTCGCGGGCGCAGTTTGCCAAAATCCCGGAACATCTCTTCAAAGAGCGGGTCTCCCTGAAACGGGCTGGCGCGGGTTTGCACCACACGCTTCACATAAATATTCACCACAGCGGGCGCGGCTGCTTTTACGAGCGGCGCGAAACCGAGGTTGATCTCGGTCTGGTTCGCAGGCACTCGTGTTTCAGCGTGAACAGGCGAAACTACAAGCGCAAGGATCGTCACAACTATTCGCAGCATTGTCAGGCTCCTTCTTGCCCCATGATATGCGGAGCGCAGGGCCAGATTGCAAGCACACAAGAAAAAAGCCCCGCCGTGAGGCGAGGCTTTTCAAACTGTCCCTAGACGGAATGTCTTATTCGTCGGCAGCTTCTTCGGCGGCCAGACGGGCTTTGTCGTTAGCGCCTTTGGCGTTAACGTCGCGGTCCACAAATTCGATGATCGCCATTGGCGCCATGTCACCATAGCGGAAGCCCGCTTTCATGATGCGCACATAGCCGCCTTGACGGTCTTTGTAGCGTGGGCCAAGAATTTCGAAAAGTTTCGCAACATAAGCGTCTTGCTTAAGCTGGCTTGCGGCTTGACGGCGGGCGTGCAGGTCGCCGCGTTTGCCCAGCGTGATCAGTTTTTCAACGATCGGGCGCAGTTCTTTTGCTTTTGGCAGAGTTGTCTTGATTTGCTCATGTTCGATGAGCGAGCCGGCCATGTTTGCCCAGAGCGCCTTGCGGTGCTCATGTGTGCGGTTGAGGCGGCGGTATCCACGTGCGTGACGCATAGTTCTTCTCCTAAGTGTGCTCTCTACGAGCGATTTTGCTTTGTCTGGTGACCGATGCGTGTCAGCCACTCTCCTTGGGGCGGTGTGCCCGGGTATGAGCAAGGTGCGCAACCAGTGCGCACCCTACTAATTCTTAAAAGGCGTCTTCGAATTTCTTCGCCAGATCTTCGATATTGTCTGGTGGCCAGTCCTCTACGTCCATGCCGAGGTGCAAGCCCATGCCCGAAAGCACTTCCTTGATCTCGTTAAGCGACTTGCGGCCAAAGTTTGGCGTGCGCAGCATTTCGGCTTCGGTTTTCTGGATCAGATCGCCGATGTAAACGATGTTGTCGTTCTTCAGGCAGTTTGCCGAACGAACAGACAGTTCCAGCTCGTCCACTTTCTTCAAGAGAAGCGGGTTGAACTCGAGACCATCGTCTTCTTCCTGACGGCCAGCAGCCTCAGGCTCATCGAAGTTCACGAAGATAGAAAGCTGGTCTTGCAGGATGCGCGCAGCATAAGCCATCGCGTCATCAGGCGTTACCGAGCCGTCTGTTTCGATCTTCATCGTGAGTTTGTCATAGTCCAGAACCTGACCTTCACGTGTAGGCTGCACATCGTAGCTCACGCGCTTGACAGGCGAGAAGATCGCATCAATCGGCATAAGGCCGATGGGCGCATCTTCGGGCTTGTTCTTGTCTGCCGCAACGTAGCCTTTGCCAGTGTTGACAGTCAGCTCCATGTAAACATCCGCGCCTTCATCAAGGTGGCAGATCACATGATCACGGTTGAGAACTTCGATGCCCGCGCTGTCGGAAATATCACCAGCGGTGACAACACCTGGGCCTTTTGCATTGATCGAAAGGCGCTTTGGCCCCTCCACATCCATGCGAACAGCCACGCCTTTGAGGTTCAAGACGATGTCGGTCACGTCTTCACGCACACCGGCAACACTTGAGAACTCGTGCAAAACGTTGTCGATCTGAACCGACGTGATGGCCGCGCCTTGCAGCGAGCTCATCAGAATACGGCGCAGTGCGTTGCCAAGTGTGAGGCCAAAGCCGCGCTCAAGCGGCTCGGCGGTCAATGTGGCCTGACGTGTCGGATCATTGCCCGGCTTAACTTCAAGCTGCGTAGGCTTGATCAGTTCTTGCCAATTTTTATGGATCATGCGTCCCTCCATTCCTGCGTGTTGTCCCATGTCCGTAAGACACACGCGCCCGAGGCTAAAATGACGTGATGGGGCCGCGCGACACGCACAGCCCCAAGAGTATACTTAAGCTTAAACCCGACGGCGCTTTGGCGGGCGGCAGCCGTTGTGTGCCATAGGCGTAACATCACGGATTGATGTGATGTTAAAGCCCGCAGCCGCCAACGCACGAAGTGCTGATTCACGGCCAGAGCCGGGGCCCTGCACTTCAACTTCCAGCGTTTTCACGCCGTGCTCTTGCGCCTTGCGGCCCGCATCTTCCGCAGCCATCTGCGCCGCATAAGGCGTAGACTTACGTGAGCCTTTAAAACCCATCGTGCCTGAAGAAGACCATGCAATCGCATTGCCCTGAACGTCAGAGATAAGGATCTTCGTATTGTTGAATGAAGAATTCACATGCGCCACACCTGTGGCGATGTTCTTGGAGACTTTACGCTTGGTGCGTTTTGTATCACGTGCCATTGATTAAACCCTCCCTTATTTCTTCTTGCCGGCGATTGCTTTCGCCGGGCCTTTGCGGGTGCGCGCATTGGTATGCGTGCGCTGGCCGCGAACAGGCAGGTTGCGACGGTGACGCAGGCCACGGTATGAGCCGAGGTCCATTGCGCGTTTGATGTTCATTGAAACTTCACGGCGAAGGTCACCTTCAACCATGTAGTTCGCATCGATGTGCTCGCGAACAGCCAGAACTTCGGCGTCGGAAAGCTCGTTGATGCGACGCGCGGCATCAATGCCGACAGCTTCGCAGATTTCTTTGGCAGAGGTGTTACCAATGCCTGTGATGTATGTGAGGGCGATCGGGACCCGTTTATTGGTCGGGATGTTTACGCCGGCGATACGTGCCATACGTCTGTAGTCCTTTCGTTGCGGGTCCGTAGTTCCAGACCCTTTTTTCACAACGTAGGCCCGAAGCTTTTGCTCGGGCCGCAGCTGAATTCGAGGTGATATGATTCTACCTGGGGGCGACCCAAAAAGAATCAAACTCTATTAAGAGATAGGGCGTGGTAGGAGCATTTCAGAGGGGCGTCAACCCCTCTGGGCAGTTCCATGCCAGCTTACTTCAAAGCTTTCGCGATTTCCGCTTTCACAGCCTCGATCTTGCCCAGCCCGTCAACGCTCTTGAGCTGGCCCTTGGCATAGTAATAGCCGATAAGCGGAGAGGTTTGCTTGTAATAGGCCATCAGGCGGATTTTGAGGCTCTCTTCGTTGTCATCGGCGCGCGCCGTGCCGCCGGCGGCCACAGCCTCGGCTGCGCGGCCCAAGATGCGCTCGACAAGCACGTCGTCATTCACCTGCATCTCGATGGCGACATCCAGCGCTTCACCCTGCTCTTCAAGAAGAGCCGCAAGAGCATCGGCCTGTGCCAGCGTACGCGGGAAGCCGTCGAAGATGAAGCCGCCCTTCTTGTCGCCCTCGAGCTTTTCACGGATCAAGCCGATAACAATCTCGTCGGTGACAAGCTCGCCACGGTCCATGACTTCGGCAACTTTCTTCCCCATCGCCGTTCCGGATGTCTTGGCATCGCGCAGCATGTCGCCCGTGGAGAGCTGAATCATGTTACGCTCGTCAACCAGCATGCTGGCCTGTGTGCCTTTGCCTGCGCCCGGTGGTCCCAGAAGAATAATATTCATTTACGTGTCGTTCCCTTACGTTTGCGCTTCCGACCCTTGCCAGAAAGCTGTGATCTTTCGATCAAACCCTCATACTGGTGCGCAAGCAAATGGCTTTGCACTTGCTGGATTGTGTCCATTGTCACGGAAACAACGATCAGCACCG
The DNA here is from genome assembly GCF_025751535.1 of Lentibacter sp. XHP0401. GTDB lineage: Bacteria > Pseudomonadota > Alphaproteobacteria > Rhodobacterales > Rhodobacteraceae > Lentibacter. The sequence continues at coordinate 122,188 of NZ_JAOWLC010000014.1, forward strand.
ATGTGCCGCCAAAATAGAACGGAATCGTGAATTGACCACGCAGAAACTCAGGAAGGAGACAAACTGCCGCAAGGTAAGCCGCGCCAAGTACAAGCACACGGTTAACCACATACTCCAGATACTCCGCCGTTTTCTTGCCGGGGCGCACACCAGGCACGAAGCCTGACTGGTTCTTGAGGTTGTCCGCAACTTCATCAGGCTTGAAGCTAACGTTGAAGGTATAGAAATATGCGAAGAACACGATCATCGCCGCGAAGAACAAAAGATAAAGCGGCTGGCCTGGGCCAAAGAAGGCCAGAAGCCATGACATGATCGGGCCTGTTGAGCCTTGCGCGCTGAAAGTGGCAATCGTGGTTGGCAGCAGCAAAAGCGAGCTGGCGAAAATCGCAGGGATAACACCCGCAGGGTTCACCTTGACCGGCAAATGGCTTGAGCCACCGTCATACATTTTCATGCCAACCTGACGGCGGGGATACTGGATATGGATCTTGCGCAGTGCACGCTCCATGAAGACAACAAACATGATCGTGCCGACAACCATCAGGATCACCCCGATGATCACCGCAGGGCTGATCGCGCCTGAACGGCCTTGGCTAAAGAACTGTGCCAATGCAGCAGGCACTTCGGCAATGATGCCAACGAAAATGATAAGCGAAATACCGTTGCCGATGCCGCGTGCGGTAATCTGCTCACCGAGCCACATCAGGAACATCGTGCCGCCAATCAGCGTGACCATGCAGGAGCTGACAAAGAACCAATAAGGCAAATCAGGCTGCACCAGCTCACCGCTGTAGATGCTCACGGCGAGTCCGTAAGACTGCAATGTCGCCAAAGCGACCGTGCCGTAGCGGGTGTATTGGTTTATCTTCTTACGGCCTTGCTCACCCTCTTTCTTCAATTGCTCCAACGCAGGAACCATCGAAGTGAGAAGCTGCACAATAATCGACGCCGAGATATACGGCATGATACCGAGGGCAAAAATACCCATCCGCCCGAGCGCGCCGCCCGTGAACATCGAAACCATACCGCCGATGCCCTGCCCTGCCTGCTCCATAAACTCGCGCAAGGCCGCACCGTCGATACCGGGCACCGGTATAAACGTGCCAAGGCGGTAAACGATCAGCAAACCAAGCGTGAAAAGGATACGTGAGCGAAGGTCAGAGGCTTTCGCCAGTGCGCCCCAACTTGTGTTGGCGGCCATTTGTTCTGCGGCAGATACCATGGGGTCTCTCTTATGCATGAACGCCGCCAGCGCATTTTCCAAGCACTGGCGGCGTTTTGGGAAAACTTGTAAAGGGTATGTAAGGCGCTTGGGCGCGCCTCACAACCACTTATTCTGCCGCTGCCGCGACCGTTACCTTCAGTGAGCCACCAGCTTTTTCAACGGCCTCAACCGCCGATTTGGAAGCACCGGTCACTTCAAGGTTCAACTTGGCAGTCACATCGCCCTTCGCCAGAACGCGAATACCGTCAAGCTTGCGGCGCACAAGGCCACAGGCGACGAGCGCGTCTTCTGTGATAGCGGCTTTCGCATCAAGCTTCTTCTCGTCCACAAACTTCTGGATGAGGCCAAGGTTGACGACAGCAAATTTCTTCTGGTTCGGCTTGTTGAAGCCACGCTTTGGCAAGCGTTGGTAGAGCGGCATTTGGCCGCCTTCAAAACCCTTGATCGCCACACCTGAACGTGACTTTTGGCCTTTGATACCACGGCCACCGGTCTTACCAGTGCCGGAGCCTGGACCACGGCCAATACGTTTGCGGGATTTTGTTGCGCCTGGATTGTCGCGCAGTTCGTGAAGTTTCATATCGCTTCTCCTTGCCGGAAGCGCCCCCGAAGCGGAAATGGGCGAACACGGCGTTTCTTGATTTTGATTCTGCAGCCAGTATTGGCCACTCGCGGCGTATACCTAGAGGCGTTCCACGTTGCAAGAGTTACCTGCTTTCTGACGGGATGGGGATCGCGCCCCTACTCCAACCAACTTGAAAACCATTTCATTGCACGACTCCATCCGCCAGAAAAATCGGGTATCTCAAGTGAGGCAAGAGATGTGGCGGTTCCTTCATAAGCCTTCACCGATTGTTCCCATGCCGCAGATGGAGAGTTTTTCACCGCCGCCCATGCCTCTTCTTGTGTTGGGACCTGCAATCCGCATACATAGTCGCGGTCTTCCGCAGCTACTGCATCGGGGTCCATTGCAATGGATAGATCATACGCATCCTTCATGCTTTCGCAGGCTGAATTAAGTTCATAGGTGGTCGCTCCAACGATCACGGCTATGCCATAAAAAGGAATGCTCTCGCCAACGACACTGGCAAGATTGGCGCCGGCAACCCGCTTTGTTCTGGATTTTATACTCTTGGTAACCTCCAGAGAGGCCTGCTTGGCCGTCATCTTCTTGCCGCGAAACGTCACTTGGTTGGCAGCGTTCGCTTTTTTCAAGTCTGTTTCGAGGCGCGCAATCTTCGCGGCAGATTGCTTCCTATCAACATCATACTTCTTTTGAAGTGCCACTTTGCTGCTCAACACATCTGCTGTTGTACTAGTAAGGCCGCTGACAGCCTCAATCACTGAAGCCGTGAAGAGCGCGACCCCGACAACGGTGTGGCTCAGAACCAAGAAACCCAACATACCCAGAAAAACTAGCGTTGTCGTAAAACGTCGAATAATCCCAAGGACTCTCCAGACAAACTTCATATCGCTGCTCCAAAATACTCATGATGAAATATACTCAGAGGCTTATAGCCATGATCAGCTAAGAAAAGGTAGCCATTTTGCGCCGCGCTACCCCCTTCCTTACTTTCAAACATTGACTTCTCTCCCCCCTTCCCCCATATGCCTCTCAGCACAGCCGAGCCCGCCGCGTGAGCGGGCCGCGCATCATGGCGCTGATCGGCGTGCAAATTTTCCCAACGGTTCCCATCTCACGCGGGGGGTCACACGCTTTAGGCGGGTGTCAGCAATTCGGCTGCTCTCTGTCCCAAAGCGTCACCCAAGCGTAACGCGTGGCCCCTTTTGTGGTGTCTGCGCCCTTTGCGCGCGCATTTGCGCACCACACTATAAGGATATCCACTTTGGATTTTGACATGCTGGGCCTTCCCGCCCGCCTTTCGACAAACTTGCAAGAGCTCGGCCTGACCGAGCCAACCCCCATTCAGGCAAAAGCCATCCCGCACGCGATGAACGGTCGCGATGTGCTCGGCCTTGCCCAGACAGGCACAGGCAAGACAGCCGCCTTTTCCCTACCCATCCTCACAGCTATTGGCCGTATGGAAGGCAAACCTGCACCCAAATCTGTGCGCGGTCTGATCCTTGCGCCCACACGCGAGCTGGCCAAGCAGATACAAGAAGCCATGATCGGCTTTGCCAAAGGCACAGGCACACGGATCAACCTCGTCATCGGCGGCGCCTCTCTCAATGTGCAGGCCAACAAGCTTGAACGCGGCACTGACATCCTCGTTGCCACCCCCGGCCGCCTGCTCGATCTGATTGATCGCCGCGCCGTGCGCCTTGATGATGCAAAGTTCCTCGTGCTCGACGAGGCCGACCAGATGCTCGACCTCGGCTTTATCCACGCACTGCGCCGCATCGCGACACTTCTGCCCAAAGAGCGCCAGACCATGCTCTTTTCGGCCACCATGCCCAAAAACATGAACGAGATCGCCAACTCCTATCTGGAAAACCCGATCCGCGTTGAAACGGCCCCCCCCGGCAAGCCTATCGAGCGGATCGAGCAATCGGTTCACTTCGTGTCGCAAGCCAGCAAGCCAGAGCTGCTCATCGAGCACCTCGGCGCGCACAAAGATGAGGCCGCGCTTGTTTTCGGGCGCACGAAGCACGGCTGCGAGAAGCTGAAGAAGAAGCTCGAGGCCGCCGGCTTCGCCGCTGACTCAATCCACGGCAACAAAAGCCAGGGCCAGCGCGAACGCGCGATCAAGGCTTTCAAAGACGGCAAGGTCAAAGTCCTCGTGGCCACAGATGTTGCCGCGCGCGGCATCGACATTCCGCTGGTGCGTCACGTCTACAACTACGAACTGCCAAATGTGGCCGACAACTACGTTCACCGCATCGGGCGCACCGCCCGCGCGGGTCGCGAAGGCGCTGCGATTGCCTATTGCTCCCCCGAAGAGATCGGCGAGTTGAAAGACATCCAGAAGCTCATTGGCCGCGACATCCCTGTTGAGGGCAAGGCGGCTTGGGCGGCAGACCTGCTTGAAAAAACCAAAGCAGGCCAGAAACGCCCCAATGGCGGCGGCGGAGGTCGTGGCCGTGGTGGCAAAGGCGGCGGCGGTGGCAACCGTGGCCGCAGCAGCGGTAAGCCTGCGGGCGCAGCCGCCAACGCGGGCAGCGGGAAACCGCAACGCTCTCGCAAGCGCCGCAGCTCAAACGCAGCTTAAACATTCCAACGCCCCGAGGTTCACACTTCGGGGCGTTTTACATTTCTCAGCTCCCGGCCGCATAACTCCCGCTGGCGTCATGCACCTCCTCGCCCGTCAGTGCAGGCGTGAACACACACAAAAACCGCAGGTCCGTCTCTGCATGAATGATGTGGCGGTCATGTCGATCCAGCACATACATCACTCCAGGTTTAAGCGGCCAACGCTTGCCCGTTGAAGCCTCCTCGACCTCTCCCTTCCCCTCGATGCAATAATTCGCTTCGATATGGTTTTTATATTCGAGCACTTGCCTTGAGCCCGCTTTTACAACCGTGTCATGAAAAGAATACCCGAGCCCGTCTTTTGCCAGCAAAATGCGCCTGCTTTCAAAAGCCTCTCCAACCACATGATCATCACTGCCGAGCACCTCGGCCAAATCCTTAACCAACATCGCGTTCTCCTTTACGCGCGATTTTAACCAGCACAACCAACAGCGCAAAGAAAAACGCCCCCGGCATCAGCCGAGGGCGCTTTCAAGGTCTGTAGGGTGGGTGTTGACCCACCCGCGGGGCACTTAGCCCTTTTCTTCAATGATCGTTACAAGATGCGGGATCTTGTTGACCATGCCGCGCACAGCAGGAGTGTCTTCCAGCTCGCGGGTTTTGTGCATTTTGTTGAGGCCAAGCCCGATCAGCGTCTGACGCTGTTTTTCGGGGCGACGGATCGGAGAGCCGATCTGTTTGACAATGATTGTTTTTGCCATCTGTCTTTACTCCTTACGCGTCTGCGGCTTCGGGGGCGGCGGCAGGGGCATCATCTTTCTTGAGGATGTCGGCCACTTTCTTGCCACGGCGCTGAGCAACCATACGTGGGCTGCTCTCTTTTTGCAGACCGTTAATGGTGGCGCGGATCATGTTGTAGGGGTTCTGCGAACCGATTGATTTCGCAACAACGTCCTGAACACCGAGCATTTCGAAAACGGCACGCATTGGGCCACCTGCGATAATACCTGTACCCTGTGGGGCGGTGCGCATCACAACTTTGCCTGCGCCATGACGGCCGGCCATATCGTGGTGCAGCGTGCGGCCCTCGCGCAGCGGAACGCGGATCATCTGGCGTTTTGCTTGCTCAGTTGCTTTGCGGATCGCTTCAGGCACTTCCTTGGCTTTACCTTTGCCAAAGCCAACGCGGCCCTTTTGGTCGCCAACAACGACGAGTGCGGCGAAGCCAAAGCGCTTACCACCTTTTACTGTTTTTGAAACACGGTTGATCGCAACCAAGCGGTCTGCGAATTCTGGTGTCTCGTCACGATCGCGGCGTGGGCCACGACGGTTTTCACGTTCTGCCATGAGGCATTTCCTTCATTTGGTGGCGCGCTAAACGCCGTTTGTGTCAACCCTAGTGGGCACAAGATGCACCCCTGAGTCATCGGGGCGGCGACAGGCGCCGCCCACAAGTCTTAGATTTTCAAACCGCCTTCACGCGCAGCGTCGGCCAGAGCCTTCACCTTGCCATGAAAGAGGAAGCCGCCGCGGTCGAAGTATGCTACTTCCACGCCTGCTTTTTTTGCTCTCTCGGCAATCGCCGCGCCAACTTTCGTTGCCGCTTCGACATTGTTTTTGCCGACAACACCAAGCGCTTTTTCGAGCGTCGATGCCGAAGCGACTGTTACGCCGTTCACATCGTCGATCAGCTGCGCGCTGATGTTTTTGTTTGAGCGGTGAACAGACAGGCGCATCTTGCCGCTGTTTACCTTGCGAAGTTTGTTCCGGACGCGCATGCGGCGCTTGAGGAACAGTTGTCGTTTGCTGTTTGCCATCTGTCCGGTCCTTATTTCTTCTTGCCTTCCTTGCGGAAGATATACTCGTCTTTGTATTTAATGCCTTTGCCTTTGTAGGGCTCGGGCTTGCGCCATTCGCGGATGTTTGCCGCGACCTGACCAACGAGTTGTGCGTTATCACCTTCAATGATGATCTCGGTCTGCTTTGGGCAGGTTACCGTGACACCATCAGGCACTTCAAAGTTTACGTCGTGGCTGAGACCGAGCATCAACTTGAGTGTTTTTGCATCCGTCATAGAAGCACGATAACCAACACCGTTGATTTCGAGTTCTTTCTTGAAGCCTTCGCTGACGCCTGTGACCATGTTGGACACAACAGTGCGGCTCATGCCCCACTGCTGGCGCGCGCGCTTCGAGTTCCCGCGCGGTGTAACTTTGACTGTGTTCTCTTCCAGAGTCAGTGTTACATCGTCGGTTGCCGTGAACGTCTGTGTCGCTTTCGGACCTTTGACTTCAATAGTCTGGCCTGAAATCGTCGCGGTCACGCCGGAAGGCAGAGCGACCGGTTTTTTACCAATACGAGACATATGCCCCTCCTTAGAAGACCGTGCAGAGCACTTCGCCGCCAACTTTGGCATTGCGTGCAGCTGCATCCGACATCACGCCCTTGGACGTGCTGACAATCGACACACCAAGGCCCTGACGGACTTCGGGGATGTCTTGAGCGCTCATGTAAACGCGGCGACCAGGTTTTGAAACCCGCTTAAGCTCACGAATAACAGGAGTGCCCTCGTAGTACTTGAGGCTGATTTCAAGTGCTGGGTGGCCGTCGGCGCCCGTGATTTTTTCGTAACCACGGATATAGCCTTCGTCAGCCAACACATCGAGTACCCAAGCGCGCAACTTCGATGCAGGGGTCATCACTGTGGATTTACCGCGCATTTGCGAGTTACGGATGCGTGTGAGCATATCGGCGATAGGATCGTTCATCTTATGCTCTCCTTACCAGCTCGATTTAACCATGCCGGGGATCTGGCCGTTTGAGCCGAGTTCCCGAAGCATGATCCGCGAAACCTTCAGCTTACGGTAGTAAGCGTGAGGGCGGCCTGTCAGCTGGCAACGGTTGTGCAAGCGTGTGGCCGAGCTGTTGCGCGGAAGTTTTGCAAGCGCAAGAGAAGCGCGGAAACGCTCTTCCATGGGCTTGCTTTGGTCATTGATGATCTCTTTGAGCGCGGCGCGTTTAGCGGCGAATTTCTCCACCAGCTTCTGGCGCTTAACTTCGCGAGCTACCATTGATTTCTTAGCCATTGTCTTAAGTCCTCCCGCGGATCAGCTGTTGAAGGGCATGTTGAAAGCTTTCAACAGCGCCTTGGCTTCCGCGTCGGTTTTTGCGGTTGTGGCAATAACGATATCCATGCCCCAGTTCTCATCGACATTGTCGAAGTTGATCTCGGGGAATACGATGTGCTCTTTGAGGCCCATGGCATAGTTGCCGCGGCCGTCAAAGCTCTTGCCCGAAACGCCGCGGAAGTCGCGGATGCGGGGCATAGCAATCGTGATCAGACGATCCATGAATTCATACATACGTGCGCCGCGGAGCGTGACTTTCGCGCCCATTGGCATACCTTCACGAACGCGGAAACCCGCGATAGAATTTTTCGCGATGGTCATAACAGCCTGCTGGCCCGCGATTGCGGAAAGATCTTCCACAGCCGACTTGGCTTTTTTGCTGTCTTTCACGGCGGCACGGCCACAGCCGATGTTCAGAACGATTTTGTCGAGTGCAGGTGTCTGCATCGCGTTCTTATAGCCGAATTCCTCTTTCAGAGCGCCACGAATTGTCGTGTCATAAAGCTCTTTGAGGCGTGGGGTGTAGGTTGCTGTATCAAGCATCGATCACGTCCCCCGTGGTCTTGGCGTAACGCACTTTCTTGTCGCCTTCTACTTTGAAGCCAACGCGTGTCGCTTTGCCGTTTTTGTCAAGAAATGCCAGATTGCTCAGCTCGATGGGCATCGCTTTGGGGATGCGGCCACCTTGGCTGGTCTGCGTTTGCTTGGTGTGGCGGATCGCCATGTTTACACCATCAACAATTGCTTTTCCGGATTTCGGATCAACAGACGTGATCGTGCCTTCCTTGCCTTTGTCTTTACCGGCAAGAATGACGACCTTGTCACCTTTTTTCAACTTGGCAGCCATATCACAGCACCTCCGGGGCGAGCGAAATGATTTTCATGAAGTTCTTGGCGCGCAGCTCGCGAACAACTGGCCCGAAGATACGGGTGCCGACTGGCTCGTTGTTGTTGTTGAGGATTACGGCTGCGTTGCGGTCAAAGCGGATTGCAGTGCCGTCATCGCGACGAACTTCCTTGGCCGTGCGAACGACGACAGCTTTACGCACGTCACCCTTCTTAACACGACCGCGTGGAATGGCTTCCTTAACGGATACGACGATAATATCGCCGACCGAAGCGTAACGACGCTTGGAACCACCCAGAACCTTGATGCACTGAACTCGGCGAGCGCCTGAGTTGTCAGCAACATCCAGATTTGTTTGCATCTGGATCATTTGGTTTCTCCTGACCTATGGGGGGCCGATGCGTGGCCTTATCCCCAGGGTTTCTAATACTGGTTGTCCTAAAGGCTTACGCCTCCAGCACTTCCCAGCGTTTCGTTTTCGAGCGCGGCGCACATTCAATGATCCGCACTTGGTCACCTACATTGTAAGTATTCTTCTCATCGTGAGCCCGATACTTCTTGGACTTACGGATGGTCTTTTTCAGAACAGGGTGTGTGAAGCGACGTTCAACAGAAACCGTTACAGTCTGTTCGTTCTGGTTTGAAGTCACAACGCCCTTGAGGATACGCTTTGGCATAACTCAGGCTCCCTTATTCTGCAGCCGCTTGAGCGGCTTTTTCGTTGAGGATTGTCAGCACGCGGGCTGTTGTCCGCTTAACTTCACGCACACGCGCAGTGTTTTCCATCTGGCCTGTGGCCGACTGGAAGCGCAGGTTGAAGCTTTCTTTCTTGAGGTTTTCCAGCTCTTGCTTAAGCTGGTCAACCGACTTGTCACGCAGGTCTGATGCGTTCATGGTATTTTCCTTTTTCAACATCACTGGGGGGCCGCACAAAGCGTCACCCTGATTCCAGTGGAGTTCATGGGTAGAAGTGGGCCGTATAGGCCTCTTTCCCTCGTATAGCAAGCCCTATCGGGAAAGCTTTTGCAGATGCGGCAAATGCCTGAAAAGACACCTGCCGCACTCCGGCTGGAGGCAAACCGGCTTACGCCTCGTCGCCCACGCTTGCACCCACAAATTTCGAGGCATAACGCTGCTCACCGATCCGCTCGATCAGACTTAACTGAAGCTCAAGCCAGCCTCTATGGCCTACCTCGTCAATCGCGATCTCCTCAAACAGAGCCTTTGTGGCAAGATCATCGGCCTCATAGGCCGCCTTGGAGGCCTTCGTGTAGAAAACGATCGCCTCTTTTTCATCCTTCAGATCGGCCTCAAACATCGCCTTGAGGGTTGCGGCGGCCTTAGGAGTTGCTGCAAATCCCACTTCCGGCTCACCGCCCAGTTCCAGAATGCGGGTCATAAAGCGGCTTGAATGGCCCAGCTCTTCTTCAAACTCGCCGCGCATGGTTTCGGCAAGCTTATCAAGCCCCCAATCCTCGAGCACATGCGCATGCAACTGATACTGATGCGCCGCGGTCAGCTCCATCTGAAGGCCGGTGTTGAGATGCTTCAAAATCGTTTCGTTTGACATGTTCTTCTCCTCTGCTTCGGGTCTTCCCTCTAAATAGTCAATTAATCACCTGAAAACACCCTTGCCTTAATGCATGTCAAAAATGCTCGTTCTTTCATTTCCGTTGGATTACAACGCCTGCATGTCAGATATAGAATCCCTCTTCGTGACCCGCCTCTACCGTGCCGCCCTGTCCGAGCACGGCCCCGCCATCAATGCCGACGAGCTCGAAAGCTCCTGCTACGGCATTGCCGATGATGATGAGGCCGGCCAGCAATGGTGCGAGGATAACGGCTACCCGGGCTACACCTCCTACGCCTCGCTGACAGACCTCGGCTGGCGCTCGCCCGTCTTTGCCGATCTGATATCATCGCTCGATCTGCACGTGGCAGCCTTTGCTGCGGCGCTGGAGCTTGATCTCGGAGATGGCAAGCTCGAACTCGAAGACCTCTGGATCAACATCCTGCCCGAAGGCGGTATGCATTCCTCGCATATTCACCCGCACTCGGTAATCTCTGGCACAACCTATGTCGCCATGCCCGACGGCGCTTCGGCCCTTAAGCTCGAAGATCCCCGCTCCGCCCGCATGATGGCCGCCCCGCCCCGCCTCAAAACCGCGGGCCGCGACGCGCAAACATTCGTCTACGCCGCGCCAAAGGTGGGCGATGTCCTGCTCTGGGAAAGCTGGCTCAGGCATGAAGTGCCGATGAATATGTGCGAGGATGACCGGATCTCGGTGAGCTTTAACTACAAGTGGGTTTGAAGTGAGTCTTTGAGCGCGATGTAGCCATTTTCAAAGAAAATCTGCGGGACGCATCCTGGAAAGATACCCTTAAGCTGCGCCTCTCCTGCGCAACACACGTCAAACTAGAAAAACAATAAGCAATTTGCCTTTTGTTTCCTATTTCCCGATTTACGCCACATTTGCCTGTGATTGTCTCAAAAAACGAAACAGACAGAGGCACTTGCAAGCAATGAACTTTCTTAAACACAAATCCTTTTCCCTACTGGCCATAGCTGCGCTCACAGGCTGCGGTATGGTCAATGAAGCGCCCACGCGGAACCAAACCTCTCCGCTCGGCATCAACGAGCACACATCCGAAATTGCACAGCTCGATGCACAGGCAAAAAGCCTCAACAGCATGGCAAATGAACTGGTAAGAAAATCCACAGGACAAGGCGCCGCCATCGGTGCGGCAGTGGGCTGCGGGCTAGGCCTGATCTCCGCCAGCGGCGCGCAAAAATGTGTGACTGGAGCCGTTGCTGGGGGCGTTACCGGTGCCGCTATCGGCCACCAAAACGGCAAACGCAAAGTCGCTGCGCGCGTGGCGCAAGTGTCCAAGCAAGATCTGTCAAACACCCTACTCGACGCAAACAAAAAGCTCGGCGAAATCAAGCAAAGCTTGCCCGAAATTCTAGCCAGCCAAGACGCGGAACTGAGCCGCTTGAGAGAACAAAAAGCCGCTAAAGAAATCACCCAAGATTCCTATGCCACCCGTGTCAGCCAAATCCGCGAAGACCGCGCCAAACTGGCCGACGCGCTCATGGACAGCGCCGACAAAGCACGTATTTCCGCCGACAACCTCGGCGTTGCAGCGTCGCAGGGCCAGTCTGGTCTCATGTGGCACATCGGTGCAGCAAAGCGTCTTGAGGACGAAGCCATGTCCACACGCTCTCAAATCAACCTGCTTTAACCTTACCCCCCAATAGCAAAACCCCCGCGCGATCACTCTCACGGGGGTTTCTTTTTCTCACCGGGGCGCGGCCCGAACAAAACCTTCGGTTTTGCCTACACCGCTCGAGCCCGAAAGCGCTTGCGCGCTTTCGACCTGCTTACCAATCTTCGCGAACGACGACGCGTGATTTGATCGGAAGTTTCATAGCCGCGAGGCGGAGTGCTTCGCGTGCTACGTCTTCGTCCACACCGTCGATTTCAAACATCACACGGCCAGGCTTAACTTTGGCAGTCCAACGGTCCACCGAGCCTTTACCTTTACCCATCCGAACTTCGATAGGCTTGGCTGTGACGGGCACATCTGGAAAAATACGGATCCAGACACGGCCCTGACGTTTCATGTGACGCGTCATGGCACGACGTGCTGCTTCGATCTGGCGGGCTGTTACGCGCTCAGGCTCAAGAGCCTTAAGACCGTATGTCCCGAAGTTCAGATCAGAGCCGCCTTTCGCAAGGCCTTTAATCCGGCCTTTGTGCTGTTTGCGGAATTTAGTGCGCTTTGGTTGAAGCATGTCTCAGCCCCCCTTAACGACGGCCGCCAGCACCACGAGGTGCAGGGCCATCTTGGAATTGTTGCGCGCGACGCTCGTGAGCCTGTGGATCGTGTTCCATGATCTCGCCTTTGAAGATCCAGACCTTGATACCGATGATACCATAAGCCGTCATACCTTCGGCGTGAGCATAGTCGATGTCCGCACGCAGAGTGTGAAGCGGAACGCGACCTTCGCGGTACCATTCGGTCCGCGCGATTTCCGCGCCGCCCAAACGGCCAGCCACGTTGACACGAATGCCAAGTGCGCCCATGCGCATTGCGTTCTGAACGCTGCGCTTCATGGCACGGCGGAAAGACACACGGCGCTCAAGTTGCTGGGCAATGCTCTCGGCTACGAGGGCAGCGTCCATCTCGGGCTTGCGCACTTCAACGATGTTGAGGTGAAGCTCGCTGTTTGTGAGCTTGGCAATCTTGTTGCGGAGCGTCTCGATGTCCGCGCCTTTCTTGCCGATGATCACACCGGGGCGTGCTGTGTGGATCGTCACGCGGCACTTCTTGTGCGGACGTTCGATGATCACACGGGCGATACCCGCTTGCTTGCACTCTTTGTTGATGAACTCGCGGATTTTGATGTCTTCCAGAAGAAGGTCACCAAAGTCTTTTGTGTTCGCAAACCAGCGGCTGTCCCACGTGCGGTTCACCTGCAGGCGCATGCCAATCGGATTTACTTTGTTACCCATTATGCTTGCTCCTCGACTTGACGCACCTTGATGGTGAGCTCTGAATACGGCTTGATAATCTTACCAAAACGGCCGCGAGCCCGTGGACGACCACGTTTCATCACAAGGTTTTTGCCCACATAGGCCTCGGCGACAACAAGTTCGTCAACGTCAAGGTTGTGGTTGTTTTCAGCATTGGCGATAGCCGACTGAAGGCACTTTTTCACGTCTTCCGCGATCCGCTTTTTGGAGAAAGTAAGGTCCGTCAGGGCCTTGTCCACTTTCTTACCGCGGATCATGGCGGCGACGAGGTTCAGTTTTTGCGGGCTGGTGCGAAGCATGCGCAGTTTTGCCATTGCTTCGTTGTCGGTCACGCGGCGGGGATTTTTATCCTTGCTCATGGCTTACTTCCGCTTCGCTTTTTTGTCAGCAGCATGGCCATAATAGGTGCGCGTTGGTGAATACTCACCAAACTTCTGACCGATCATGTCTTCTGTGACGTTTACAGGAATGTGTTTATGGCCGTTATAAACGCCAAACGTCAGGCCAACAAACTGTGGCAAGATCGTCGAGCGGCGCGACCAGATTTTGATAACTTCGTGACGGCCGCTCTCGCGTGTCGCTTCGGCTTTCTTAAGCACGTAAGCATCCACAAAGGGGCCTTTCCAAACAGAGCGTGACATATGTTACCGCCCCTTCTTCTTGGCGTGCCGCGAGCGGATAATCAGCTTGCTGGACGCTTTGTTCTTGTTCCGAGTGCGAGCACCCTTCGTTGGCTTACCCCAAGGCGTAACAGGGTGACGACCACCCGATGTTCTGCCTTCACCACCACCGTGTGGGTGATCGATCGGGTTCATAACAACACCACGAACCGACGGACGCTTGCCTTTGTGGCGCATACGGCCGGCTTTACCGAAGTTCTGGTTGCTGTTGTCAGGGTTAGACACCGCACCAACTGTTGCCATGCATTCCTGACGCACCATGCGAAGCTCGCCGCTGCTCAGACGGATCTGGGCGTAGCCACCATCGCGGCCAACGAACTGTGCATATGTACCGGCTGCGCGTGCAATCTGCCCGCCCTTGCCTGGCTTCATTTCGATGTTGTGAATGATCGTGCCGATCGGCATACCCGAGAAGGGCATCGCATTGCCTGGCTTGATGTCAGCCTTGGCTGACGCGATGATCTTGTCACCGACGGCCAGACGCTGAGGTGCAAGCACATAGGCCTGCTCACCGTCTTCATATTTCACGAGTGCGATAAACGCCGTGCGGTTCGGGTCATATTCGATCCGTTCAACCGTTGCAGCGATATCAAATTTGTTGCGTTTAAAATCCACAACGCGGTAAAGGCGTTTCGCCCCACCACCACGACGACGTGATGTAATACGTCCGGTGTTGTTCCGGCCACCCGATTTCGTCAGACCCTCGGTGAGGGCTTTGACGGGGCGTCCTTTCCAGAGCTCCGAACGGTCAATCAGCACCAACCCACGTTGGCCCGGCGTCGTCGGTTTATACGACTTGAGTGCCATGCTTTCTGTCTTCCGTTTAGCGACACAAGGGAATTACCCTCGCTATGTTTTGAGCAGGTTTCCCTGCCCAGTCTTTTAGGGCCCCGAAGGTCCCCAGCGAAAAAGCACGAGCCCCAGACGAATCTGAGGCTGCGCGATTGGTGGGATGTAACAGGGGTTTGATGGGGTGTCTATAGGCGTGGGCTTATTTTATTGGGGGATTGCATAAGGCCCATCGTCAGGCCGTGGGGTGGCGATCCCGCCCCCGTTCGTGGCACTTTATCCCAGCCAAATCACTCTGCCCTCAGAAGAGCGCACCCAGCCTTACCAAATCGCCAGCCCGACGGGGCGGCCTGACGATGGGCCGGGGGCCTGCGGCCCGGTTAACCGGCCCTTGGGGCTCAAGAAACATCAGAAAACTAGCTTGAAGGTGTTGTACAAACACTCTCTATTTCAGCATATGCACTACTGGGAGTTACCTAAATGCTTACCCTGACCGAAATTCAGTCAATTCTAAAAGCGCACAGCTTTGAAAAAACGCACGAAACCAAAAAGACTCTGGAATATGAGCATTCTCACACAGGACTTACCCTTTACCTAAAGGGACCAAACAAGGATGGAAAAGCACAGCGGGAAACATTGGTCGTTGATCCAGAGATGCAGAGCAGAGTCGGGATATTCAGAACAATCTCAGGTGTGCACACTACTGTCCCTACTCGTTACTATCATCTTTCTAACATGAACCGATTTCCAAGTCGTCTGCACACAGGTAAGAAAACGACCCACTATGGTCTCGCTTTTGACTTTGAAGACAGCAAGGCACTCAACAGCTTTATTGGGGTTTTGCTAGGAGGCATTACCACTTCGATCATCGATGATATCGAAAGCATCGAAAAACAGTCGGCAAGCGAAACGGAAAAGCTTGTTCTCAAAAAGGCCCGCATTGGACAAGGTAAATTCCGTGATGACCTCATCGAAGAGTTCGAGGGTAAATGCCCCCTAACTGGAGTAACGGAAATTGGGCTACTACGTGCCTCCCATATCAAGCCTTGGTCGCAGTGTACGAATAACGCCGATAGGCTCGACAAAAACAATGGATTGCTTCTTGCAGCCAATATGGACGCGCTTTTTGACCAAGGCTATATTTCCTTCGATCATGACGGTCATATTATCATTTCTTCCGCTTTGAGTGCGCATTCTGTTGCCGCCTTTGGTCTGAAGCCAGAGTTTCAACTACGCACTATTCCCGATAGTAGAAGCAATTTCTTGGCCTATCACCGCGAAAACCTTTTGTTAAAAAGCCCTACTTAGCGCGCGAACCTACATCAAACAAAAAGCCCCCCGCCATCACTGGCGAGGGGCCTCTCAATCTCAAAACCTAAACCCAGTCCTTACAGACCAGTGTTCACGTCAATCGTGTTGCCCTCTTCGAGCGTCACATAGGCTTTCTTCACGTCCTTCCGCTTGCCGAGCTGGCCGCGGAAACGCTTTACTTTGCCTTTGGTGATTGTCGTGTTGACCGCTTTCACCTTCACACCAAAGAGGCTTTCAACAGCTTCCTTGATCTGGGGTTTGTTCGAGTCGATATGCACTTCGAAAACAACTGCGCCGTTTTCTGACGCCATGGTTGCTTTTTCGGTGATGATCGGCTTGCGGATCACATCGTAGTGTTCGTGCTTCGCGCTCATTTCAGTCGAGCCTCCAGTGCTTCGATACCCGCTTTGGTGATCACGAGTGTATCACGCTTGAGGATATCGTATACGTTTGCGCCCATTGTCGGCAGGATGTCCAAACCGTCAATGTTGCGGGCTGCTTGTGCGAAAGCTTCGTTCACTGTCGCGCCGTCGATGACGAGTGCGCGCTTCCAGCCGAGGTCTTTCACCTGTTTGGCCAGAGCGGCAGTCTTGCCAGCAGAATCCGCCGCCTCGATCACAACCAGTTCGCCCGCTTTCATCTTGGCGCTGAGCGCGTGGCGCAGGCCGAGTTTGCGGAACTTCTTGGTCAGGTCGTGGCCGTGGTCGCGTACGACCGGGCCTTTGTAAACACCACCCCCGCGGAAGATAGGCGCCGAGCGCGCACCGTGGCGTGCGCCACCTGTGCCTTTTTGGCGGTAGATCTTCTTCGTGGAATAGCTCACTTCCGAGCGTGTCTTTACCTTATGTGTGCCGGCTTGGGCGTTGTTACGCTGCCAGCGCACCATGCGGTGCAGAATGTCGGCGCGTGGCTCAAGACCGAACAGGTCTTCAGACAGCTCAACCGAACCGGCTTTGCCGCCGTCGAGTTTGATTACATCAAATTTCATGCTTCACCACCTTCCGCAGGCGCTTCTTCAGCCGGAGCTTCGGTCACGGCAGCTGCTTTGGCCGCTGATTTGAGAGCTGCCGGAAATGGCACGTTCTCAGGGAGTTTCTTTTTGACAGCGTCCTTGATTGTGACCCAACCGCCTTTGGAGCCGGGAACGGCGCCTTTGACCATGATGAGGCCACGGCCTGCATCGGTTTTGACAACTTCAAGGTTCTGCGTTGTGACGCGGACAGCACCCATGTGACCAGCCATCTTCTTACCTTTGAAGACTTTGCCTGGGTCCTGGCACTGGCCTGTCGAGCCGTGTGAACGGTGCGAAATAGAGACACCGTGCGAGGCGCGAAGGCCGCCAAAGTTGTGGCGCTTCATCGCACCGGCAAAACCTTTACCGATAGATGTGCCTGCAACGTCAACCTTCTGGCCCGTCACATAGTGCTCGGCCGAAATCTCTTCGCCAATCGCGATGAGGTTCTCCGCAGAGACGCGGAATTCCGCAACCTTGCGCTTTGGCTCAACAGAGGCTTTCGAGAAGTGACCGCGCATCGCTTGTGATGTGCGTTTTGCTTTGGCTGTGCCTGCACCGAGCTGAACAGCTGTATAGCCGTCACGCTCTTCGGTGCGCTGGTCAACAACCTGAAGCGCGTCGAGTTGAAGAACGGTCACAGGAATCTGCTTGCCGTCTTCCATGAACAAGCGGGTCATGCCCACTTTCTTTGCGATTACACCGGAGCGCATGTGATACTCTCCTTAAACCGAAATCTGAACATCAACACCGGCCGCAAGGTCGAGCTTCATCAGCGCGTCTACGGTCTGTGGTGTCGGATCAACGATGTCGAGAAGGCGCTTGTGTGTGCGGATCTCAAACTGGTCGCGTGATTTCTTGTTCACGTGTGGGCCACGCAGAACAGTGAATTTTTCGATCTTGTTTGGCAGTGGGATGGGCCCACGAACCTGCGCACCGGTGCGCTTGGCAGTTGCGACGATCTCTTGTGTGCTGGCGTCCAGAACACGATAGTCGAATGCCTTGAGCCGGATGCGGATATTTTGGCTTTGCATATCATTCGCCCTTTCAGGCTTGAGGTTGATAGGACGACAGGAAGCTCATTCCCCCTGCCCTCGTCGAACCCGGACAAATATGAAAAGCGGGACCGAATCCCGCCTCACGCTGTTTGCCCAGCGAACTTGGGTGCATTACAGGGCGTTGGCGTTTGGGGCAAGGGGTAAAGTTGAGTTTTCTTGCGCGCGCGCATGTGTCTCTGCACCGCTTCGAAATAAACAAATGTCGCGAGTGTTGCACGGCCCTGAACCAAACCAGAGTCGCACCACCCTCCTGGGGCAGTCGCAGCCCCTGGCGCATGAAGGCAACCGTTTGATATGCCACCTATCGGCCCTCCCACTATTTCACATACCTCTCAATCAGACTCTTCTCCCACCCTCACTTGCATATGTTATATTATAACATTACAACATCTCCACTGTTTTGGCAGATCAACAACACCAACTCATTCGGAGACCTCTAGATGACCGCAGCCCGCCTTCCCGTTACAGTCCTGTCCGGCTTTCTTGGCTCAGGCAAAACAACCCTCCTCAACCGCGTTCTGAACAATCGCGAGGGCCGCCGCGTTGCTGTCATCGTAAACGATATGTCCGAGGTCAACATTGACGCAGACCTCATCCGCGAAGGCGGCGCGAACCTGAGCCAGACCGAAGAGGCACTGGTCGAAATGTCCAATGGCTGCATCTGCTGCACCCTGCGCGACGACCTTCTCATCGAGGTGCGCAAACTCGCAAATGAAAGACGGTTTGATTACCTCCTCATCGAGAGCACTGGTATCTCCGAGCCGCTGCCCGTCGCGGCCACATTCGAGTTTGCCGATGAAGCGGGCGAAAGCCTCTCCGATGTGGCAAGGCTCGACACGATGGTCACCGTGGTCGATGCGGTGAACCTGCTGCAAGACTATTCCAGCCATGACTTTCTCGCAGACCGAGGCGAAACGCTGGGCGAAGAAGACGAACGCACACTGGTTCACCTCCTCACCGACCAGATCGAATTCGCCGATGTGATCATCCTCAACAAAGTCGCCGACGCCGCGCCCGAAACACTTGATGCCGCGCGCAAGATCATTCGCAGCCTCAATGCCGATGCCGAAATCATCGAGACAAACCACTCGGATGTTCCCGCAAACAAGGTGCTCAACACTGGGCTGTTTGACTTTGAAAAGGCACATGAGCACCCGATGTGGGCGAAAGAGCTTTATGGCTTTGCCGATCACATTCCCGAAACAGAGGAGTATGGCGTGACATCTCATGTCTACCGCGCCCAGCGCCCCTTCGTTCCGCAGAAAATCCACGATCTTCTCAATGGCCCGCTTCCCGGGGTGATCCGTGCCAAGGGGCACTTCTGGGTTTCAACAAGGCCCGAATGGGTCGCCGAGTTCTCGCTCGCGGGGGCTTTGTCATCTGTTACACCGCTGGGCAACTGGTGGGCGACCGTGCCCAAAGAGCGCTGGCCCGACACCGAAAGCGCGCGCAACTATCTGCAAGCCCACTGGCTGGAGCCATGGGGCGACAGGCGGCAAGAACTGGTTTTCATCGGCGCAGGGATTGATTGGACCACGCTTAAAGCAAAGCTCGATGACGCGCTCGTTCCAGAGCATATGGCCAGCTCCGTCGAGACACTGCCGGAGTATGACGACCCCTTCCCGCAGTGGCGGCGCATGGAAGCAGCCCAATGACAGGCAACCTCGGCGCAACCTCGCTGCGTCGGCGCAAATCCAACCGCGACCCGATGCAAACCTACGACACCCTGCCGCCGCCACTGCGTCACTGGCTCGCCAACGCCGCGATGCCTTGGTCGCCGGCTTCCTGCAAGAAAATATGGCGGCGCGCCAAAGCCCGTGGAGAGCCTGTGCACGCTATACTCGACAAGCTCGACAGGTCGGAAAAAGCAACACTGGCAAAGGGAGCAGACAAGCGCACACACTCCTGAATGCAAAAAGGGCCGCCCTGTCGGGCGGCCCTTTCTATTTCAACCGAGGCGGGGTCTCGGCAGCTTTCTTTCAGAAAGCGCC
>NZ_JAOWLC010000015.1 GCF_025751535.1 Lentibacter sp. XHP0401
CAGTGGTTATGATGAGCCAACAACACTCTCTTATCAAATAACGCTATTTGGACCCATAAGCGCTGACGTCAGACAGTGGAACCAAAGAAATCGGCGAGGGCATCGACACTGCTATCGCAGGCATCGCCGAGGAGAATGACCTCAAGAACGTAATCGACCGCGCCTATTTCAACGATACCGAAAAGTTCGGGCGCGGTGCCAAGATGATCACCACGCTCACCGCTCTGATCAACATTTTCAGCCGCGAAGAGTTGAACTTCAGCCGCAACCGGGCAGATGGCGACGACATCCTCGGTGACGCCTACGAATACCTGATGCGAAACTTCGCGACGGAGTCAGGCAAAAGCAAAGGGCAGTTCTACACCCCCGCCGAGGTCTCGCGCATTGTAGCAGAAGTCGCAGGCGTCAATCGCGCCAGTAGCCCACAGCAGACGGTATATGACCCCACCTGTGGTTCCGGCTCGCTGCTTCTGAAGGCTGCAGACGCAGCCGATGTCAGCCTGACCATCTATGGGCAGGAAATGGACATCACCACCCGCGGCCTCGCCAAGATGAACATGATCATGCACGGGCGCGAGGATGCCGAGATCGCTCAGGGCGACGTCATAGGCGAACCGCAATTCAAGGCATCCGAGACCGAACTCCAGACCTTCGACTTCGTTGTGGCCAACCCGCCCTTCTCTGCCAAGGCTTGGGGTTCAGGCTTGACCGCCGATACCCGTTTTGGACGCTTTGATCTCGGCATGCCACCAGACAAGAACGGCGACTTTGCCTTCCTGCTCCATATCCTCGGCTCGATGAAGGCCACAGGCTCCGGCGCGGTCATTCTACCCCATGGGGTCCTTTTCAGGGGCAACAAGGAATCTGAGCTGCGCGAAAAGATCCTCAAACGCGGTTACATCAAGGCGATCATCGGCTTGCCTGCGAACCTGTTCTACGGCACCGGCATCCCTGCCTCGATCATCGTGCTCGACAAATCCGGTGCCTGCGCTGATCGCCCGGTTTACATGATCGACGCCTCCCGTGGCTTCATCAAGGACGGCAACAAGAACCGCCTGCGCGAGCGTGACATCCACAAGATTACCGACGCCTACACCCGCGAGGCCGAGATCAAAGGCTACAGCCGCCTCGTCCCCTACACCGAGATCAAGCGCAACGACTTCAACCTGAATATCCCACGCTATATCGACGGCTCCGATCCCGAGGATCTCCAAGACATCGAGGCGCACCTGAAAGGCGGCGTGCCGAACCGCGATATCGACCTGCTGGCCGAATTCTGGGACGTCATGCCGGGCGTGCGCGCTACCCTCTTTGGGCCAAACCCACGTGCAGGCTATTCTGATCCTCTGATCGAACCGGAGGAGGTCCGCACCACCATCCGCAACCATTCCGAATTCGACGCCTTCAGGAAGCAGGTTCAGACGATCCTCAACGGCTGGGAAGACCAGAACAAGCCGCTCATGGATGACATCCAGATCGGCGACAAGCCGAAAGACCTGATCCACACCATCGCCGAGGACGTGCTGACCCGCTTTGCCGAGGCACCGCTCATCGACCAGTATGAGGCCTATCAGCGGCTTATGTCCTACTGGGCGGAGGTTATGCAGGATGATGTGTTCATCGTCGCCCACGATGGTTGGGAGGCCGCGAAGGAACTGCGCGAGGCCCGCAAGGAGACCGACGCCAAGGGCAAGGTCAAATGGCTGGAAGAGGCCGACCTGACCGTGAACAAGGTGCGCCTTGTGGCCGATGTCATCCCGCCCCGGCTGATCGTTACGCGGTTCTTCCCGGACATGCAGCAGGCGCTGGACGATGCGCAGGCCAAGGCCGAGGAGCTGGGCCGCGAGATCGAGGAAATGGTCGAGGAACACGGGGTCGAAGGCGGGCTGCTGGCCGATGCACTGACGGAGGCGGGCAAGCTGACCGCCGCATCGGTGAAGGCGCGCACAAAATCCGGCGAGGCAGAGCCGGAGGAGGCAAAGCTGCTGAAACTGGTGACCAAGCTGATGACGGCCGAGACGGCGGCGAAGAAGGCCGTCAAGGAAGCCGAGGAGGCGCTGACCGAGGCCACGCTGAAGAAATACCCCGAATTGACCGAGGAAGAGATCCGCACGCTGGTCGTGGATGACAAATGGCTGACCGACATCGCCGAGCTGATCGAGGCCGAGATCGAGGCACGGACCGAGCAACTGACTGCGCGGGTTCGGGTGCTGACGGAGCGGTATGGGCACACGTTGCCGGAGGTGTCAGGGTCTGTTGAGGCCTTGTCGCTCAAGGTGTCTGAACATCTTCGCGCGATGGGCTTTGCAGAATGAACATGGACGGACAAAGCATAGCGGCTGATTGGCGTGAGATAGATCTCGGAGAACTTGCAACGTTCCGGACCGGACCCTTTGGAAGCACTTTCCACAAATCGGACTACGTAGTCGGGGGAACCCCCCTCATAAATCCTTCACACATCATCGACGGCGACATTGTCCCAGATGAAACCGTCACCGTGCGCCCTGAGCTTGCAAAGCGACTCAGTGTTTTCGCCCTACGCGAAGGTGAGATCGTAATCGGTAGGCGCGGAGATATGGGCCGGTGTGCTGTTGTGAAGCGACATCATGAGGGCTTCTTGTGCGGCACAGGCTCTATGATCGTGCGCCCCCGCCTTGGCACCAATCCACACCTGCTGCAATCGCTGCTCTCGAGTCCGGAAATCATTGCCAAAATTGAAGAAAACTCGGTCGGCACGACCATGATTAACCTGAACCAAGGGACCTTGTCAGCCTTGAAAATCAGGATGGCAGCGGAACCAAAAGAACAGGAAGCCATCGCCGAGGCGCTTTCGGATGCGGATGCGCTGATCGAGGGGCTGGAGCGGCTGATCGCCAAGAAGCGGCTCATCAAGCAGGGCGCGATGCAGGACCTCCTGACCGCCAAGCGCCGCCTTCCGGGGTTCTCGGGTGAGTGGACGAGAGCCCCACTTCGACAGCTATGCTCCCAAATACAAGACGGCACCCATTTCACGCCAACCTACGTCGAATACGGGACACCATTTTACAGCGTTGAAAACGTGACCGCTCGGAACTTCGATAATTGCAAATACGTGACGCCAGAAGCACACGAAGCGATGGCCAAGCGGTGCAGGCCAACACGCGGCGATATTCTCATGACCAGAATCGGCAGCATCGGAGATACCTATCTCGTCGACTGGGATCACGAGGCAAGTATCTACGTTAGCCTATGCCTGTTGCGTCCGGGGAAATCTATCGACGCCAGGTATCTCTACGCCTACTCGCGCTCAAGCATGTTCGTGAAAGAGGTTGAAGAACGTTCGTTGCCGAACGCAATTCCCAAGAAGATCAACCTTGGTGACATTGCTGACGTTAATATCTCAATTCCTATTGACCCAACTGAGCAAGCTGAAATCGCCTCTGTCCTGAACGACATGGATGCCGAAATCCAAGCCCTCGAAGACCGCCTCGAAAAGGCGCGGCAGGTGAAAGAGGGCATGATGCAAAACCTTTTGACCGGGCGGATCAGGCTGCTCTGACAATATTTTAAGCAAGTGAATTTCAAGAGATAGGGATAAGGGCCATGAGCAAGATCGGCGAGGCAGAACGCAAAGCGCAGAACAGGGTCATCGACCTGCTCAGCGCACACCAGATTGACGCCCCCGGCGGTCTCGGCTGGCGCTACCTCGGCGATTGGCAAAAGCGCGACGGCAACGCCAATATCGAAGAGGACCTGCTGCGCCCTTGGCTCCTGTCCCGCGGCTACGCGCCCGACATCGTCACCCAGGCCATCACCCTGCTGAAACGCGAGGCGCGGATGGAGGGCACCAAGCTCTACGAGGCCAACCAAAGTTTTTACGAGATGCTCCGCTACGGCGTGGCCGTCGCCCCCGGCCCGGGCGAGGCCCCCGTCACCGTCCGCTTCATTGACTGGTCTGACCCCACCGCCAATGACATGGGCGTTGCCGAAGAGGTCGCCATCAAGGGCAAGGACGCCAAAGCCTGGAACAAGCGCCCCGATCTGGTGCTTTACGTCAATGGCATCGCACTGGGTGTGGTGGAGTTGAAGAAATCCACCGTGGGCGTCGGCGAAGGTATCCGCCAAACCCTGGATAATCAGCGGCCCGAGTTCATCCAGCATTTCTTTACCACCGTTCAGATCACCTTCGCCGGCAATGACAGCGAGGGGCTGCGCTATGCCGCGATCCAGACACCACAGCCCTATTGGCTGGCCTGGAAGGAAGACAGCGAAATCACCGGCCCGCTGGACCGTGATGTCACGCAGATGATGACCCCCGCGCGGTTCCTTGAGATCATCCACGACTTCACGCTGTTTGACGCAGGGAAAAAAAAGATCACGCGCCCAAACCAGTATTTCGCTGTGAAGGCGGCACAAGACCGTGTGCGGGAAAAGCAAGGTGGGATCATCTGGCAGACGCAAGGGTCCGGCAAAAGCCTGATCATGGTGATGCTCGCCCGCTGGATCAGGGAGGCATTTCCGGATGGCCGCATCCTGATCGTCACCGACCGCAAAGAGCTGGACAGCCAAATTGAAGACGTATTTGGGAACACAGGCGACAAAGTGCGCCGCGCTCGCAGTGGCAACGACCTGATGGCCGCTCTGGCCGACCCTACCGACAGGATCATTTGCTCACTCGTCCACAAATTCGGCAAGCGCGAAGAGGGCGAGATGGAAGGCCTGATCTCCGACATCCAGAACGCCAATATCGGCGCCCCTGTCGGCGAATTCTTTGTCTTCATCGATGAAGCCCACCGCACGCAATCCGGCAAGCTTGCGAATGCAATGCGCAAAGTGCTGCCAGAGGCAATGTTTGTCGGCTTTACAGGCACGCCATTGCTGAAGTCCGACAAAGGCACGTCGTTAGAGACATTCGGCCCTTACATCGGCAAGCCTTATCGCTTTGATGAGGCGGTCGAAGATGGCGTGGTATTGGACCTGCGCTATGAGGCACGAGACATTGACCAGAGGATCAGTGCGCCGGGCAAAATCGACGCCTGGTTCGAGGCGAAGACCAAAGGGTTGACCCCGAACGCCAAAGCGACCCTGAAGCAGCGCTGGGGCACTTTGCAGCGTGTGCTGTCGAGCCGTGACCGGCTGGAGCAAATCGCCAACGACATCATAATGGATATGGAGATGAAACCGCGTCTGCATTCTGGCATGGGCAACGCTATGTTGGTTGCGGGTTCAATCCCAGAGGCTTGCAAGTTCTTCGAAATATTCAAGAAATCTGGTTCTGTCCTGGCTGAAAAATGCGCGATTGTGACCTCATACAAACGTGCGGCGCCTGAAATCACCGGCGAAGAAACCGGCATGGGCGAAACAGAAAAGCAATATGTCCATCGCGTCTATACGGACCTCCTGGGCGAAACCTCAGAAGAAGATTACGAAGAGGAAGCACTGCGGCTGTTCAAGAAAGAACCGGGGCGGATGAAGCTGTTGATTGTCGTCAGCCGCCTCCTGACTGGCTTTGATGCGCCGACGGCCACATACATCTACATCGACAAGCAGATGCGCGATCATGGTCTTTTCCAGGCAATCTGCCGCGTTAACCGTCTCGATGGTGATGACAAGGATTTCGGCTATATCGTCGACTATAAAGACCTGTTTCGGAACATCGAAAGTGCCGTCGAAGATTACACCTCCGAGGCATTCGATGCCTTCGACAAAGAGGACGTTGAAGGCTTGATCACTGATCGTGCCGATCAGGCAGATCAGGATCTACGTGTTGCCCGCGACGCTTGGTTGGGCCTTATGGATTGCGTAGAACAACCAAAGTCGGATGCAGAGATTTTCACATATTTTTCCAGCCCACAGGGCATCGACAACGATCCGGATGCAGAAGAAAAATCGCGACGCCGTCAGGCGCTCTACAGGATTTCCGGACGCTATGCCCGAGCATACGCCAACGTAGCCGCAGAACCCGAAGGAACCGGTTTCAACGATCTTGAGTTGGGTGAATGTCGGCGCGAGGTGGAGCGTGCTATCGGGATCAGGGATGCGGTAAGACTACACAGCGGCGACGCCGTGGACATGAAGCTTTACGAGCCTGCCATGCGGCACCTGATCGATAGTTACATTCGGGCTGAAGACTCAGAAATCATATCCCACCTCGACGACATTAGCCTGATCGACCTGGTTGAAAGTAAAGGGGCCGCTGCAGAAGAGGATCTACCTCCGGCATCAAAACGCAAACGCGAGAATGTCGCTGAAGCGATCGAAAACAACGTCAGAAAACTGATTATCGAAGAAAGTCCGGTTAATCCCCGGTTTTACGAGAAGATGTCCGAACTGCTGACTGATCTTATCCGTCAACGGCGCGAAGATGCTATTGAATACGCTGAATATCTTGAGCGCATCGCCGCACTCGTAAAGGATGCCAAAGCTGGCCACGGTAGAGAATACCCCAAAACGGTGGATAGCACAGGCAAAAAGGCACTGTTTGATAACCTTGGTGCCAACGAGGAGCTGGCGTTGAAAGTCGACACCACCGTGCGCGAGACAGCCCCATTCGGCTGGCGAGGTAATGCAATGAAGGAAAGAAAGGTGCGACGCTGCTTGGAACAAGCCCTGGATGACCCGGAAACGGTGGAGCAGATATTTGAAGTATTGAAGAACCAACATGAATACTGAGGTTTCGCAGATCGGAGGTCTCGAAGTCGAGATCGTGCGCAAGAAGATCAAGAATTTACACATCGGTTGCTATCCGCCTGAGGGTAGGGTCAGAGTCGCGGCTCCAGAACTTGTAACTACAGATGCGATTAGGCTCGCTGTCTTAACTAGAATACCCTGGATCAAACGTAAGCAGGCACAATTTCTTCAACAAGAGCGCCAGTCCCCGCGCCGCTACGTTTCCGGTGAAACGCATTTTCTGTTTGGGCGGCCTCTTAGGCTAGAGGTTCAAGTATGGGGAAAAAAGGTTCATCGAGTTTCTCGGCGGTCCGGTGAACGTCTACTTTTGAACGTTCCAATGAACAGTAATGCAGATCAACTGCATCGCTGGATGAACGCATGGTATAAAGCAGAACTTCGGAAGTTGGTCGCGCCACGCATTGAAACATGGGCTATGCGAATGGGCGTGCAACCTGAGAAGTGGGGAATTCGTTCAATGAAGACTAAGTGGGGTAGTTGCAATCCTAACAAAGGCATTGTGTGGCTGAATGCTGAGTTGGCCAAGAAGCCGGAAAAGATGATCGACTATGTTATTGTTCATGAGCTTGCCCACTTCGTTTCATCTAGGCATGACGAACTTTTCACATCTGTGCTGGATCGGGAAATGCCCTCGTGGCGGCAACTTCAACGCGAATTGAATGCACTGCCGCTCGCTGCTTGGGAGGCCCATGACTAATGTCTCTTTGGGTTGGCCTTTAGTATTTCAATTCGGACTTGAGGCGTAATACAGCCCGAATAGAAAGAATGGAACTACAGGCACACTCTAGGCATGTTGGGGATGGTAATAGGGAGCGCTGGCTACACGGCGCCAATCAATCCCTTCAAGAAGGGATTCAAATTGTGCTTTCGTCATTGTGATTATGCCACCTGACATCTTTGGCCAAACGAACCCTTTGCCTTCGATCCTTTTGTAGATCAAAACAAGGCCAGTCCCATCCCACATGAGAACCTTTATTTTGTCGTTGCCCTTGGAGCGAAAGACAAAGAAAGCCCCCGAAAACGGGTCCATTTCAAAGTTGTTCAGAACACAGCTGGCAAGACCATCCATACCTTTGCGGAAGTCGACTGGCTGCGTGGCCAAGTAGATTTTGTATGTGTTGGATGGTGCGATCATGTTGTCTGTCTCATAGTCTTGACTATTGCACTGAGTGCCGTTTCAGAAATGTCGACTGGGAACTCCAATCGAACGTCGCCGAAATCCATAATGGCCACCCCGCTACCTGAGGATGAGGGAACGGACACATTGGGTCGGTTTCCTTCAGATGTGATTTGAACAGGTGCGAACGCCGGCTCATCTCTGCCCAGAAGTTCTCCTCGGCTTCTGCGATCTGCAACGGACCATTTTCGGACCAAGCATTCATGCGCACCGATTTCGGCAGCTATTGCGCCAGGCGTTGCACCATCCTCTCGGATCCGACGTGCCGCTTCTATTTTGAGCTTATTGGGCCAGATTTTCTTATCTGAGGGGGTGCGCTCGATCGTGAAACCCCAGACTTCGTGCTTGGACATGTTTGCCTCCGTTGCTTGCGAAGACTGTTATACAATTCACCGGCCAAGATAGTTTAGGGGGTAATCAAGGGGTCAGATGCAACGCTTACCCTAACTGCGCGCAGGCGCTGACTTAACGCACCTGAAGGTGACGAACAGTCAGCGGTTCGATCCCGCTATGCTCCACCAAAACCACCTTCTCTGCGAAACACCCCCCAGCACCTCCAACTGCGCGCAGGCGCTCTAAAGGCGGTTTTACCTGCGCCTTTAGCAACGTCTGTTGCGGTGAATGACAAAGATCAACGCGGTCGCATTCCATCGGTGAGACAATGAATCCGATCAGTCAATTTGAAGGAATGTCTCATGCAGTTTGATTTTCAGAACAAAACGGCAATCGTTACGGGTGCTGCGTCTGGTCTTGGCGCGGAAATTGCGCGGGACCTGGCGCGCTACGGGGCTACGGTTGTTCTGGCGGATGTAGACGAAGCTGGGCTTTCAGCTGTGGCTTCGGAGATCAAGGCATCCGGCGGTGTGGCCTTGACCCACAGAGCAGACACAAGCGCCGCCGCTGATGTAGAAGCTTTGGTGGAATTTGCTGTCGCGCAGACCGGTGGGCTGCATCTGCTGGTGAACAACGCCGGGATCGGCGGGGATACGGCGCCTGTTGGCGAATATCCTCTGGAGGGCTGGCACAAGGTGATTGATATCAACCTGAACGGTGTCTTTTACGGGATGCGCTACGGCATTCCCGAGATGGTCAAGGCGGGAGGCGGTGCTATCGTCAATATGGCCTCGATTTTGGGGTCTGTCGGCTTTGCCAACTCAAGCGCCTATGTGGCCGCGAAACATGCTGTGGTTGGCCTCACGAAAACGGCGGCAATAGAATATGCGGCGGCGGGTGTGCGGCTGAATTCGGTTGGCCCGGGGTTTATCGCGACACCGCTTCTGGAGAAAAATCTCGACGCGGACACATTGGGCGGGCTTGCCTCCCTGCATCCGATCGGACGCTTGGGCGAGGCAGCAGAGGTTTCTGCGTTGACCTGTTTTTTGCTCTCGGATCAGGCCAGCTTCATAACCGGAAGCTACCACCTTGTAGATGGCGGCTATACTGCGCAGTGATATCTGCTGAGGCGGGCGCGCATTCGGTTCGGGTTTGCTTTATTTCTGAACCCTTGAGTGCGTCGGCCTCAGTGCTTCGGCCTTGTCGATCACTACAATTGAATCGTGCACGTGAATGCCGCTGAATTCGCGCGCCAGTTCTGGCAGGCGCGGTTTGCCTTTGTGGTGATACCACATATGCATATCGTCTATCATCTTGCGCACCGTGTTGAAAAAATTTCCCGGAGCTTTGAACCCGCCGCCAAAGCGCGGATAATATGCGGTGTGCAGGTCTTCGATCATGTAAGTGCCGCCTTGGGTGAGGAGCGGAAACAGCACTTTGAGTGACGTATCGACATGTGGCATCCGGTGACTGCCATCATCAAGCACCACATCAACGCCGCCCATTTCTGCCACGACCTCTGCCAGAAACGCAGGATCATCCTGCGATCCGATCCGCACCATGCCTGACTGGCCATCGTATTGCGCACAGGCAGGGTTGATATCAATCCCGCAGATCACCGCGTCTTTGCCGAAATAGCGCCGCCACATCTGAAGACTGCCACCATTGTTCACTCCGATTTCAAGGAACTTGACGGGTGTGCCGCGATACCGGCTGAAATAGCGGTCATACAAAGGCAGATAATGATGCCATTTGTGCACCTTCACCCCTTCGTTATTTGCATAAATGTCCAGCAAATCACCATCAAAACCATAGCGCTCACGAATATCCGCGGCGACATCGCCGTCTTCGGGGAACCTGAATTTTTTCATCTCTGCCTGTCCTGCTCGCTTTTGTGAAAAGCCTGTCTGCCATGCGATGATATCGCTGCACTACGTTTAGGGGCAAGTGCGCATAGGGGCTTACTGTCGTTCCTGCACGGTTACGCGCTTCAAGTACCGGTTGGGGCTGTCTCGTCGAGTGTCAGGCCGTATTCCTCGCTGGCTTTGAGAAGCGCGGCGTAGACATCCTGAAAGGCCGGGTGATCCGAGCCAAGGCTTTTGTATTGCCACGGGTCTTGGTTGAGGTCGTAGAACTGGGTTTCGCCGCCTGCGTAGCGAATAAGGCGGTATTGGCCTTTGCGCACAGCGACGTTGTTGTAGTGAAAGGTCGGCACGGCACGCTCAGGGGTTCTTGCGCCTTCAAGGTATGGTCGCAGGGAGCTGCCAGCACAGTTTTCAAGCGGGGGAAGGCCTGCGTAATCAAGCAGGGTTTGGCCCACATCCAGCAGCGGAACAGGATCGTTTACCACAGCGGCGTCTTTAATTGACGGGTCATGGACGATCAGCGGGACATTGGCGACCTGCTCCCAGAGCGTTGTTTTGCCGAAGCGGTTTCTTTCACCAAGGTGAAAGCCGTGATCGGACAGGATGACCACAATTGTATTATCGGCGTGCCGCGAGGCTTTGAGCGCATCCCAGACGCGGCCGAGTTGCTCATCAACATAAGTGTAAGCGGAGTAATAATTTCGCACGCTTTTGCCCCAGAAACTTGCGCCTTGCTTCTCCGGGTCAAAGGCCTCGTTTTCCTTGCCCTTTTCATAGAGGCATGGGTCGTAGGCCTCATCCCAAGCCGCAGGCTTTTTGAACTTGCGGTGATCATAGGCTTTTTTGTGCGGTAAAGGCGTCACGAAGGGGCCGTGCGGGCTGTGGAAGCCGATTTCGCGGTAGAACGGTTCTTCGGCGTCGTAACTTTGCAGAAAGTTGATGGCCGAGGTTGCGGCCTGGGTATCATAGAGCGCGTCAAAATCTTTCTCATCGGTCAGCGCGAAGCCTTTGCGCCAGCCGCCGGTGCGGACATGGGGCTGCTTGGGGGGCATTCCTCCCAGCCCGCCAAACTGCTTTGGTCTGTCGGAATAGAGCGCTTCACTGACTTCTTCGGGAAAGCCGCGGCCATGGTGAACCTTGCCACCCGCCGAGCAGAAATAGCCAGCGTCCTTGAGCTTGTGAGGCCACATTGTGCTTGGTTCGATCTTGTCGAAAAAGCGGGTTTTGTTCTCGAATATCTGCGACTGCTGCGGGCTTTGGCCCGACATGAAACTTGTCCGCGAGGGGCCGCAGACCGGCGACTGGCAATAAGCGGCCTGAAAGGCTGTGGAGCGCTCGCATATTCTGTCGAGATTGGGTGTTTTGAGCTCTTCACCGAAAACATCACGATACTTCCAGAAGGCGACGGCATCATCAAAGCTGATCAGAAGAATGTTCGGTCTTGGAGGACGGGAGGCCACTGGGCAACGACTTTCAAAAGCGTGTTAACTGCTTGATTTATCATATTGTGGCAGTTTCCCGCAGCTTATCGAAAGCTGTGTGAAACGGTCAAGCGCTATTCGGCTTTGTGCGGCGGGGCGCGGGGTTAGAGCGCGCCGCGGACGTTCCATAGCTCGGGGAAAAGCTCCACTTCCAGCATTTTGCGCAGGTATTGCACGCCGCTTGTGCCGCCTGTGCCACGCTTGAAGCCGATGATGCGCTCGACCGTGGTGACATGATTGAAGCGCCAGCGGCGGAAGTAATCTTCCAGATCAACCAGCTTTTCGGCGAGTTCGTAGAGGTTCCAGTATTTGGCGGGGTCTTGATAGACTTTGAGCCAGGCCGCCTCGACCGCTTCATCGGCTTTGTGGGGCGCGCGGTGGCGGAAGATTTCGGGGGCAAATGTGGCGCCTGTTTCGGCTGCCAGCGCTTTGAGCGCAACATGGTAGAGCGACGGGCGCGCCAGTTCGTCTTCGAGCAGCTGGTGCAGCTCGGCGCGGTGCTCGTGAACCTTCATCAGGTTTTCGTTACGGTTGCCAAGGACATATTCGATGAGGCGATACTGGTGCGACTGAAAGCCCGAGGATTTGCCCAGCGTCTCGCGAAATGTCGTGTAATCACTCGGGGTCATGGTGCGCAGAACATCCCATGCGGAGTTGAGCTGATCAAAAATACGGCTGAGGCGTGCGCACATTTTGAAAGCGGGTTGATACTCGCCTTTCTCAAGCAGCGCGCGGGCGGCGGCGGCCTCGTGCAGAGCCAGTTTCATCCAGAGTTCGCTTGTCTGGTGCTGGATGATGAAAAGCATTTCGTCATGCGCTGTGGAAAGCGGCGTCTGGGCGTTGAGTATCTCGTCCATGTGGAGATAATCACCATAGCTCATGTCACGCGCGAAGGACATTTGAGCGCCATCTGTTTCCGGGTTGTAGCTTTCACTCATAGGGCTTCCTCTGGATTTGACGTAAGCGTATTTGCGGATCGCAACTATTTCAAGCCTAAAACTTTAAGCTTGAAATAAGTTTCTGCCTGCGCAAGGTTGTATGTGTAACCTATACGGAATCAGGGAGATGTCATGCGTGTAGCGTGTTTGGGCGGCGGTCCTGCGGGACTTTATTTTGCAATTTCAATGAAACTGCGTGACCCCTCTCACGAGGTTGTTCTGTTTGAGCGCAACAAGGCAGATGACACCTTTGGCTGGGGCGTTGTGCTTTCGGACGATGCACTGGCGAATATGCAGGAAAATGACCCGCAATCTGCCAATGCGATCCGCGACAACTTTGCTTATTGGGACGATATCGCCGTGGTGCATGACGGTGTGCGCACCGTTTCGGGCGGGCATGGCTTTGCGGGCATTGGCCGCAAGAAAATGCTGCTATTGCTGCAAGACCGCGCGCGGGAGCTGGGCGTTGACTTGCGGTTTGAAAGCGTTGTCGGCCCTGTTGAGGACTACAAGGACGAATTTGACATTGTGGTTGCTTGTGATGGCATCAATTCCAGTGTCCGCACTGCTTGGGCCGAGCATTTCAAGCCTGATGTCGATGTGCGCGAGTGCAAGTTTATCTGGCTTGGCACACATCAGAAATTTGATGACGCGTTCACGTTTATTTTCGAGAAGACAGAGCACGGCTGGGTCTGGGTTCATGCTTACCAGTTTGATGACGACACAGCGACTGTGATCGTCGAATGTCAGCAGGATACATGGGACAAGATCGGCTTTGAGAGCATGAGCAAAGCCGAGATTATTGCCAAATGCGAAGAGATTTTCGCCGATCATCTTGGCGGGCACAAGCTGATGTCAAACGCGGATCACTTGCGCGGCTCGGCTGTGTTTATGAACTTCCCCCGCGTGCTCTGCGAGAAGTGGCACCACGAGAATGTGGTGCTGTTGGGCGATGCTTCGGCCACGGCGCATTTCTCGATCGGGTCCGGCTCGCGGCTGGCGTTTGACTCAGCGATTGCTTTGGCACAGTTGCTCCATGAAGAACCGAATATGGAGCGCGCCTTCGAGCGGTATCAGAGCGAGCGTCGGCTTGAGGTTTTGAAACTTCAGTCGGCAGCGCGCAACTCGCTTGAGTGGTTCGAGCAGGTCGAGCGCTATTTGGGCATGGACCCGGTTCAGTTTAACTATTCGCTTTTGACACGCTCGCAGCGGATTTCGCATGAGAACCTGCGCTTGCGCGACCCTGACTGGCTTGCAAGCGCCGAAAAGTGGTTTCAGCAGCACGCGGGCGCACCTAAGGAAGCCCCTGTGCGGGCGCCGATGTTTGCGCCGTTTGCATTGCGCGACATGAAACTGGCGAACCGTGTCGTGGTGAGTCCGATGGCACAGTATAAGGCTGTGGACGGCTGCCCGACCGACTGGCATTTTGTGCATTATGCCGAGCGCGCCAAAGGCGGCGCGGGGCTTGTTTACACCGAGATGACCTGTGTAAGCCCCGAGGGGCGGATCACGCCCGGTTGCCCCGGGCTTTATGCGCCCGAGCATGAGGCCGCATGGGCACGGCTGACCTCGTTTGTGCATGATGAGACGGAAGCGAAGATTTGCTGCCAGATCGGCCATTCGGGGCGCAAAGGCTCAACGCAAGTGGGCTGGGAAGTTATGGATGCGCCATTGAAGGCGGATAACTGGGAAATTGTCAGCGCTTCCGATGTAGCATGGTCGAAGAACAACGCCACACCGCGCGCGATTACGCGCGCCGAGATGAACACCGTGAAGGCGCAGTTTGTGAGCGCGGCGGAAATGGCCGAGCGCGCAGGGTTTGACATGATCGAGCTGCACGCGGCGCACGGGTATTTGATTTCGTCGTTTATCTCGCCGGTGTCGAACGTGCGCTCTGATGAATACGGCGGGAGCCTTGAAAACCGGATGCGCTATCCTCTGGAAGTGTTTGAAGCGATGCGCGCGGTATGGCCTGCGGCAAAGCCCATGTCTGTACGGATTTCGGCAAACGACTGGGTGGGCGATGCAGGTGTGACACCTGACGAAGCGGTCGAGATTGCGCGGATGTTTGACGCGGCCGGGGCGGATATTATTGATGTATCCGCAGGCCAGACCAGCACCGAGGCGCGGCCTGTTTACGGGCGCATGTTCCAGACGCCGTTCTCGGACCGTATCCGCAACGAGGCGGGCTTGGCGACAATGGCTGTCGGCAACATTTATGAGGCAGATCACGCCAACTCTATCCTGATGGCCGGGCGTGCAGACCTTGTGGCCGTGGGCCGCCCGCACTTGGCAGACCCATACTGGACGTTGCATGAAGCGGCCAAGATTGGTGACCGCGAGGGGCGCTGGCCTCTGCCCTATGAAGCCGGACGCGAACAGCTTTGGCGGCTCGCCGACCGTGAGGCCGAGACGATCAGGGCATGAGTATTGCGGGCAAACATATCGTGATATCGGGCGGCGGCAGCGGTGTTGGCGCAGCCATGGCCGAGGTGTTTGCGAAGGCAGGCGGCAAGGTGAGCATTCTGGGGCGGCGGCTTGAGCCGCTTCAGGAAGTGGCGGCGCGCACGGGGGCTTTGCCTGTTGTTTGCGACGTGACAGACGCGGGCGCAGTCAAAGCGGCGCTGGAGACGGCCCGCGAAACGCACGGGCCTGTGCATGTGGCTGTGGCCAATGCAGGCGCGGCCTTGAGCAAACCTTTTGCCAAGATGAGCGCCGAGGAATTGAACTCGGCGCTTTCTGTCAACGTATTGGGCGTGTTCAACCTGTGGCAGGCGGCTTTGCCTGACATGAAAGCAGAGGGCCGGGGGCGGATGATTTGTGTGGCTTCCACCGCGGGCCTTAAGGGCTACCCCTATGTGGCGGGGTATGTGGCGGCAAAGCACGCGGCCGTAGGCCTGACCAAGGCGCTGGCGCTTGAGCTGGCAAAGACAGGGGTGACCGTGAACGCGCTGTGCCCCGGATTTGTGGAGACGCCGCTTCTGGAGCGCTCGATCGAGAACATCGTCTCAACCACGGGAATGAGTGAAGAAGACGTGGCGAAAGCCCTGAAGAAAGACAACCCGCAGGGGCGATTTGTGCAGCCTGAAGAAGTGGCCGAGGCCGCGCTTTGGCTGTGCTCGGAGGGCGCAGGAAGTGTCAACGGGCATACGCTGACGATCTCGGGGGGCGAGGTATGAGCGCCTTGGAGAAGATATCGGATAAAGCCACAAGCAAGACCGCAGATAAGACCACCAGCAAGGCACGGCTAAGGCTTTGGCTGCGGTTGCTCAAGGCTTCGAAGCTGATTGAAACAGAGCTGCGCGAGCGGATGCGGCGGGAACTGGACACCACCCTGCCCCGTTTTGATGTGATGGCGGCACTGAGCCGCAACCCTGAGGGGCTGAAAATGTCGGCTCTTTCCGGGGTTCTCAAGGTATCAAACGGGAATGTGACGGGGATTGTGGAGCGACTGGTGGAAGACGGCTTTGTGCGGCGCGATGCTGTGGAAAATGACAGGCGCGCTTTTTTGGCGAAGCTGACAGACGCAGGGCGCGCGGAATTTGCGCGGCAGGCCGAAGCACATGAAGCCTGGGTTGATGAACTTTTAGACGATGTAGAGCCCGAGCGCGCCGAGCGGCTGGCCCAGTTGCTGGGCGAAGTGGCCGCGCATATGGAAGAGGAAAACTGAGATGAGAACCGATGTTAAGCATTTCAAATGCGCTGTGAAAGACGGGATCGCCACTGTGGCGCTTGACCGCCCCGAACGAAAAAACCCGCTGACTTTTGAAAGCTATGCCGAGCTGCGCGACTGGTTTCGTGACCTCGTTTATGATGACGAAGTGAAGGTTGTTATTTTTGCCAGCAACGGTGGCAATTTCAGCTCGGGCGGCGATGTGCATGACATCATCGGGCCGCTCACCAGGATGAGTATGAAAGAGCTTCTCAACTTCACCCGCATGACCGGCGACTTGGTGAAAGCGATTGTGAATTGCGGGCGACCTGTGATTGCGGCGATTGACGGTGTGTGCGTGGGTGCGGGAGCGATTATTGCGATGGCTTCGGATCTTCGGATAGCAACGCCTGAAGCCAAGGTTGGCTTTTTGTTTACGCGCGTCGGCCTTGCGGGCTGTGACATGGGCGCTTGCGCAATTTTGCCGAGGATCATCGGGCAAGGGCGCGCAGCCGAGTTGCTTTATACCGGGCGGTCTATGAGCGCCGAAGAAGGCGCAGCCTGGGGCTTTCACAACAAGTTGGTTGAAGCCGGTGCTTTGGATGCGGAAGCACTTGAATGGGCCACGCGGCTCGCGGCAGGGCCGAATTTTGGCCACATGATGACCAAAACGATGCTTGCACAGGAGTGGTCCATGTCGATCGAGCAGGCGATTGAAGCGGAAGCACAAGCGCAGGCGATTTGTATGCAAACGGGTGACTTCGAGCGGGCGTATAACGCGTTTGTTGCGAAAGAACGCCCTGTATTTGAGGGCGACTGATGGCAGACCGTAGCTTCCTTGACTGGCCGTTTTTTGAACCGCGCCACCGTGAACTTGCCGAGCGGCTCGACGCTTGGGCAAGCGCTGAACTGAGCGGAATTGACCACAGTGATGTTGATGCGGCGTGCCGCGCGCTTGTAGAGGCTTTGGGCCGCGACGGCTGGCTTGAGCACAGTGGTGCGGAAGGGGATGAGAAGCTTGATGTGCGCACGCTTTGCCTCATTCGCGAGACGCTGGCGCGGCATGATGGCTTGGCAGATTTTGCGTTTGCGATGCAGGGGCTTGGCACCGGGGCGATCAGCCTGTTTGGCAGTGATGCCCAGAAGGCCGAGTGGCTGCCTTTGACCCGAAGTGGCAAGGCTATGTCTGCGTTTGCTTTAACAGAGCCGCAGTCAGGCTCGGATGTGGCGAACTCGACGATGACGGCTGAAGAAGACGGCGACAGCTTTGTTCTCAATGGCGAGAAGACGTGGATTTCAAACGGCGGGATTGCGGATGTTTACACACTTTTTGCCCGCACCGGCGAGGCTGAGGGCGCACGGGGGCTGAGCGCCTTTATCGTGCCTGCGGGGCTTGTTGGATTTGAGGTAACCGAGCGGCAGCAAGTGATTGCGCCACATCCTCTGGCGACATTGCGCTTCACCGATTGTCGCATTCCAAAAAGCGCTTTGCTGGGTGAACGCGGGGCAGGCTTCAAAATTGCCATGTCGGTTTTGGATGTGTTCCGCTCGACTGTTGCGGCGGCGGCGCTTGGCTTTGCAAGGCGTGCTTTGGACGAAGCTTTGACACGGGTAAGTGAACGGCAAGTTCAGGGTGCGCCGCTGTTTGAGCTGCAAATGGTGCAGGGTCATATCGCGGATATGGCTGTCGATATCGACGCGGCGGCGCTGCTGATTTACCGCGCAGCCTGGGCCAAGGACAGTGGTGCTGCGCGGGTGACGCGCGAGGCCGCGATGGCAAAGCTTTTCTCGACGGATCAGGCGCAGCTTGTTATTGACCGCGCCGTGCAGTTGCACGGGGGTGACGGTGTGCGCCACGGACAGAAGGTTGAAGAACTATACCGCGATATACGCGCCTTGCGGATTTATGAGGGCGCAAGCGACGTGCAGCGTGTTGTGATTGCACGGCAGACTATGAGCGCTTTTCTGGGAGGGAAGTGATGCTTGGACTTTCGGCACATGAAGATACATTCGCGCGTGACAACCTGCCTGACGCGGCGCTTTGGCCCGAGATGAACCTAGCGGGGTTTGACTACCCCGAGGTGCTCAATGCGGGCTATGAGCTGACCGATGCGATGGTAGCCAAGGGATTTGGCGACCATACCGCGCTGATCGGCAACGGGCGGCAGCGGACCTATAAGGAGCTGACCGACTGGACCAACCGCTTGGCGCATGCGCTTGTTGAGGAGCTTGGCGTGAGGCCGGGAAGCCGTGTGCTTATTCGCTCGGCAAACAACCCTGCAATGGTTGCGTGCTGGCTGGCAGCGACAAAGGCAGGGGCAGTTGTGATCAACACAATGCCGATGCTGCGGG
The DNA here is from genome assembly GCF_025751535.1 of Lentibacter sp. XHP0401. GTDB lineage: Bacteria > Pseudomonadota > Alphaproteobacteria > Rhodobacterales > Rhodobacteraceae > Lentibacter. The sequence goes on from NZ_JAOWLC010000015.1 coordinate 18,468, forward strand.
CGGGCGAGCTTGGCCAGATTGTGGACAAGGCAGAAGTTGAATTTGCGCTCTGTGACATGCGGCTGATGGATGAAATGGAAGCCTGCGCGGCGGACAGCGCCTTTCTCAAGCGGGTTGTCGGATTTGACGGAAGCTCGAACCACGAGGCAGAGCTTGACCGCATGGCGCTTGAGAAGCCTGTCCGCTTTAAGGCTGTCCAGACAGGGCGCGACGATGTGGCTTTGCTTGGCTTCACCTCGGGAACCACGGGCGAGCCGAAAGCAACGATGCATTTTCACCGCGACTTACTGATTATTGCGGATGGTTATGCGCGCGAGGTTTTGGGTGTGACGCCCGAGGATGTATTCATCGGTTCACCGCCTTTGGCCTTTACCTTCGGGCTTGGGGGCCTGGCTATTTTTCCGCTGCGGTTTGGGGCGACGGCAACTTTGCTTGAGAATGCCTCACCACCAAACCTGATCGAGATTATCCAGAAGTATAGGGCAACTGTCTGCTTCACTGCGCCCACCGCTTACCGCGCGATGCTACGTGCGATGGAAGAAGGCGCGGACCTGAGCAGCCTGCGCGCTGCTGTTTCGGCGGGGGAGACGCTGCCTGCCCCTGTTTACGAGGAGTGGATGGCCAAGACGGGCAAGCCGATGTTGGACGGGATCGGTGCAACGGAGATGTTGCATATCTTTATCTCGAACCGCTTTGATGACCACCGCCCCGCCTGCACGGGCAAGCCCGTGACAGGGTATGAGGTGAAGATTATCGACGACAACGGCGCAGACGTGCCACGCGGTGAAGTCGGACGGCTGGCCGTGCGCGGGCCCACGGGCTGCCGCTATTTGGCGGATGCGCGGCAAGAGGTTTATGTGCAAAACGGCTGGAACGTGACAGGCGACAGCTTTGTTATGGACGAGGACGGGTATCTGCATTTTGCCGCCCGCAACGATGACATGATCCTCTCGTCGGGCTACAATATTGCCGGCCCCGAAGTTGAGGCGGCGCTCTTGAGCCACGAGGCTGTTCTGGAATGTGGCGTGATTGGTGCACCCGATGAAGACCGTGGCGCTATTGTGGAAGCGCATGTGGTTCTGGCCGAGGGCTGGGCGGCGGATGACGCAACTCGAAAAGCGCTTCAGGACCATGTGAAGGCAAAGATCGCGCCGTATAAGTATCCGCGTTCTATTGTATTTATCGAGGCACTGCCAAAAACGCAGACAGGTAAAATCCAGCGGTTCCGCTTGCAGGCAGGAGACCCTGAAAAATGACATTTCAGTTCAGGCAAAAGGTGCTTTTCAAACACTGCGATCCTGCGGGAATCGTTTTTTATCCACGCTACTTCGAGATAATCAACGACTGTGTCGAAGCCTTTTTTGACGAAGTGCTTGGCTGGCCTTTTGAGGTGCTTCTCAAGAACGGCGGCACGCCGACTGTGCAGATTGCCACCGAATTTCTGGCGCCCAACAGGCACGGCGACATGCTTGTGCTGGAGTTGACATGCACAAAGCTCGGGCGGACGAGTATGGGCATCGAAATTGAAGCGCGCACAGACGGAAATATCAGATTTCAAGTGAAGCAGACATTGGTTTGTGTGGATGCCTCAGGCAAACCCGCTCCATGGCCAGAGGCAGTGCGCGAGGCACTGAAGGAAAAAGGAATGATACAATGAGCAACACGATTATCCAGCCCGAAGGATGGGCTCCGGCCAAGGGCTATTCCAACGGGGTGCTCACAAAAGACGGCACACTTTATGTGGGTGGCCAGATCGGCTGGACGGCTGAGCAGCGCTTTGAAAGCCACGATTTTATTGGCCAGATGGAACAAGCCCTGAGCAACATCATGGATGTTGTCACAGCTGCGGGCGGCGGAGCCGAGCACATCACGCGGCTCACATGGTATGTCACGGACAAGGCAGAATACCTTGCCCGCCAAAGCGAAATCGGCGCGGTGTATCGCAAGATTCTCGGGCGCAATTTCCCTGCGATGACTATGGTTGTGGTTGCGGGGCTTGTTGAAGACGAGGCGCTTTTGGAGATCGAGGCGACTGCGGTCATCACCAACTGACTTTTCTTAAGGTTAGCCGTTGGTATAGCCAATCTCGACATCAAAGAAGATGTGATACTGCCCGGTTCCGTAGTGATTGCCGGCTGTGAGCTTTGTGGGCAGGGTGAAGCCTGCAAAGCTGCCGTGGGCGGTGATATCGCCGCCGAATGGCTGGCGCCGGAATGTCTTTTCGGGGTTTTCATCGCTCCAGCGCAGAAAGCTGACCGAGAGAAGGCGGCCTGATGTATCAACCTTTATTTCAACGCTCTGTGTGAGTGCGCCGAGGGTGACTGTGACTTCGGCACTGTTTGTGCCTGTGGCGGCCCATGTGAGGCTGTCCCAGCCCGCTTCGGCGGCAGGAAGAAATGCTGCGGGCGTAAAGAGAAGTGCATCGCCCACGAGACGGCCAAAGGCCGAGAGCAAGTGATCGGCATTGCCCCCTGCACGGGCGAGCGGGAACAGGCCAAGGAGGCGAAAGCGGCTCCAGCTTTTGCCATCGCACAGGCCATCACTGCCTGTGATAGAAAGTGTTTCACCCATTTTGACCGACCAGAGTAAACCCAGAGGCGGCGCGATCACCTGGCGTGCCTGCATGGGCTGCGGGTTGGGTGCGTCTTTTGATCCGAGATCGAAGCTGCCTTGCATCTGCACATCGGCAACCGTGGTGAGCGGAGTGCCAGCGGCTATGCTAAAGCGGAAGAAACGCTGGGCAGCGTCAGGCAGGCTGTCGAGCATCGTCTCGTTGAAAACGGGCGGTGCGGCCGGCTGGCGGGCCAGCAGACGCGCGATGATGCTGGCGTCTTGAGCGCGGTCGCGGCGGGCCATGATAACGAGAAAAAGCGCAGCACAGACGAGAAGCGCGAAGGTTGTGAGCAAGACAGTGAGCATCTGCGCGTCCTTCGCTGGCGAGCGTTACTTTTTACCGACAGGGCCGCTTGGGCGCACGATATTTTCGTGATCGACAAGATCCCATGGCATGTTTTGATTACGGTAGATGCGTTTTTGCAAGCGGGGATAGTCGGCCACATCATGCGCGAGGCGCTCGCCGACAACAAGGCAGCGGAAAGTCCCGGAGCCTGTGTTTTTGAGAGAGTGAGCCGCACCACCTTTGCGGTAGCCGAGGAAATCTCCTGCTTTAACGGGGTGCTCCTCCTCGCCGATGTAGGCGGTGGCTGTGCCCGAGAGGACAAACACCGCTTCGTCCTCGAAGATGTGCGCGTGATGTTCCGTTGTCTCATGGCCCGGTTCAACCTCGATCAGGTGAAAGCCGAAGCCTGTGAGGCCGGTCAGATCACCCAGCGATTTGTTGAGCCGCTGGGCGTTATCGTTCAGAAAGTGCGTCTTCGCCGTTCCGTCGAGCGCCGCGATTTCCTCGGCGGTAACGATATAGCGCTCTTCGCTCACGGGATCAGGAACAGTGTGATTGCGGGGAAGAGCACAAGGATGACCACGCGGATAAGATCGGATCCGACAAACCACATGACGGCGCGGTAAGTCTGGGTCATGGGTGTTGTCTTGTCCATCGCGTTGATGATGAAAAGATTCATGCCCACAGGCGGCGTTATCAGCCCGACCTCGACCACGATGAGCACGAGGATACCAAACCAAATTGCGACATGCTCGGGGGTCATGCCGAAATCAAGCTGGCTGATCACGGGAAAGAAGATCGGGATGGTGAGAAGGATCATCGAGAGGCTGTCCATGAGGCAACCGAAAATAAGGTAGAATGCCAGCACGATGATGAGAACTGTCCAGGCACTGAAGCCCTGCCCGACGACCCAAGCAGAGAGCTCCTGCGGCACTTGGGAAAGCGCCAGGAAGCCGTTGTAAAGCGCAGCACCGAGGACGATGAAAAAGATCATGCCTGTCGCTGTGGCTGTGGCGATGATGCTTTCCTTGAACACGCTCCAGGTCATGTTGCCTGAAACCAGCGCTATGAGGCCTGTGCCTGCCGCGCCGATGGCTGCGCCTTCTGTGGGAGTGAACCAGCCCGCGTAGATACCGCCGACAACAAGGCTGAAAACAACGAGCACGGGCCAGACATCAACCAGCGCGCGCCAGCGCTCGGCCATTGGGGTGGGCTCGCGGGTGCCTGCCGCATCAGGGTGAACGCGCACGTAGATAGAGATGGTGATGATGTAGCCGAGGGCTGCAAGGATGCCGGGAATGAAGGCTGCAAGGAAGAGCTTGGCGATGTTTTGCTCTGTCAGGATCGCGTAGATGACGAGGATGACAGAGGGCGGAATGAGGATGCCCAATGTGCCACCAGCGGCGAGCGTGGCTGTTGAGAAGCCGCCTGAGTAACCATAGCGGCGCAGCTCCGGCAGGGCGACACGGCTCATGGTGGCGGCTGTGGCGAGGGACGACCCACAGATTGAACCGAAACCCGCACATGCGCCGACAGCGGCCATGGCGACGCCACCTTTGCGGTGACCCAAGAAGCTTTCGGCGGCTTTGAACAACGCCTGCGACATACCTGAAAGGGTCGCAAACTGGCCCATAAGCAGGAACATCGGAATAATGGTAAGGGAATAGGAAGAAAACGTGCCGTATGTCTCGGTTTTGAGGCGGGACATGAACATATTGGTATCGCCCGTGGCGAGCCAGAGGCCACCTATGCCTGCAAGCAACATGGCGAGACCGATGGGCGCCCGCAGGAAAATCATCAGAAGGAGGGCGGGAAAGGACAGAAAGCCCAGTTCAAGCATAGTCAATGGGAGGCTCCTTCGGAATGAGGCATATAGCGGCGGCCAGTGGCAGCCTCGGCAACGCGCGCAAAGGCGCAGTAGAGCGCGACAACACAGGCCATGACAGAGCCGAACAAGCTAAGTGCGTAGGCCCACCAGATTGGAAACTGAAGTAGAAAGGTTGTTTCGCCGTATTGCATTTTACTCATCATCCCCTCGTAGAGGCGCGCCGTGATAAGAAGGATTGCAACTGTGAGCACAACTTCCCAAAACGCCATAAGCGCCTTGTTTGTGCCGCGGGGGAGAGCGGATGTGAAGATATCAACCGTTGCATGTGAGCCGTAAAGCTGGGTGATCGGGAGAAAGGCGAAGATTGCGAAAGCAACGCCTGCTTCGAGCAATTCGAAATCGCCGGTAATCGGCCCCACGCCTGTGCCGATAAGCCAGTCACCAAAGCCGCCGATATAGCCCGTATGCCCCAGTGTGTTGAGACCCCGGCCAAAGACGCTGACGAAAGTGAGGACCACCAGCGCACAGAGCACAAGGCCACCGAGCACGGCCATGACCCGGGCAAGTAGTGAAATATATTTGAGCATTGGCTCCCCCCAAACAACTCTCTGGCGACTCATATCATCGACCGATCGGTCGAAAATATTAGTTGCGCGTATAACTACACAGAAGCGTAAAGCGATCAACCCCGTGTTTCTACTTATTTCACTTAGAGGATAACGAGCGCGTGACCCCGATGGGCTGGAAAATCGGGCCTTGGGCTGTGGCTTCATAAAATACCTGAATGCCAAAGACCGTATTGAGCCGCTCCGGGGTGAGCACTTCGGCGGGCGCGCCATCGGCCACGAGGCGGCCCTTGGAGAGCATGAGGATACGTGTGCAATGCCGCGCGGCAAGGCCCAAGTCGTGCAGCGAGACGATCACGGATTTGCCCTGCGTGGCGAGGGCGGCGAAGCTTTGCATCGTGCCGATCTGGTGGGCAGGGTCGAGTCCTGCGATGGGCTCATCGACCATCAGAAGCGGGGTTTGCTGCGCCAAAGCACGGGCGATGAGAACGCGGGCCTGCTCGCCGCCGGAGAGCTGGTTGGCGAAGCGGTGGGCAAAGCCTGTCAGCCCCATCTCGGCAAGGGCAGCATCAACAGCGGCGCGGTCTTCCCTGCGCAGTTTGGCTCCACGCGGGAGGTGCGGGATACGGCCCAGCGCGACCACGGTTTCAACCGTCATGGGCCATGCGATATCGCGCGCTTGCGGCAACCAGGCCACGGCGCGAGCGCGCTCTTGGGCCGTAAGGACAGCCAGAGAGCTTGTGCCTTTTGAGGGCATCAGGCCGAGGGCTGCGCGCATGAATGTCGTTTTTCCCGCACCATTGGGGCCAATGAGGCCAACGCACTCGCCCTGCCCTATCGTGACGGTGACATCGTCCACCACAGGACATTCGCCGCGCAGTGCGGTGAGGTGCGTAAGAGAGAGAAGCGCGCTCATGATAGCTCGCTTCGTGTTTTGTAGATGAGGTGCAGAAAGAGCGGTGCGCCAATGATGGCCATGACAACCCCGATTTTGAGATCACTTTGAGGCAGCACAAGCCGCACCGTTATATCGGCGGCGAGCACCAGCGCCGCGCCGCCAAGCGCCGAGGCCCACAGGAGCCGCGAGGGACGACCGCCCACAAAGGGGCGCAGGATATGCGGCACAACGAGACCGACAAAGCCGATGGCCCCGGCAACAGCCGTGGCCGCACCGACCACACAGGATGTGCCGAGCACGAGCGACAGGCGCAAGCGGGTGAGGTTGATCCCCATCGAGCTGGCCGCATCTTCGCCGAGAGTGAGCGCGTCAAGCCCGCGTCCCAGCGTGCCGAGGATCAGCCAACCAAGGGCCATAAAAGGCAATGCCAGCCAGACATGCAGCATGGAACGGTCTGCAAGCGAGCCCATCATCCAGAAGATAATTTCGCTGGTCGCGTAGGGGTTGGGCGAGAGGTTGAGCACCAGAGAGGTGAGCGCGCCAGCCATGGCCGAGATGGCTATGCCTGCGAGAATGAGTGTCATCGAAGCGCCGCGCGCACCGGTAGGGTGATCAGTCTGGCAGGTCTCCTGACTTGCGGGTCGTTGCTTGGCTGAGCCTTCCCACCCTTGGTTCGGGGGCAGTGGCCTATGTCAGCTTCGCTCGCCGCTTACAGTTGCGGGGGCAGTTGTGGATTGGGCCCGAAAGCCGCACCACATTCCCTATTCACCGGCAGATGCCGGACCAGAATGATGAAGCCCTATTACGACTCGGCCTTAAGCGTCAAGCTTCCAAAGCCGCGTTCGCCTGAATATGCTTTTTTCTTGCTAAAAATATCCACAGGGGTGAGGCCGCAGGCCGAGGGGCGCGTGCGCCCCTAACCAGACAAACCTGTGCGCCGTAGGCGCTCCGCTGGATCAGTCGGCTGTCCAGCCGCCATCAATGAGCATCGAAGTTCCCGTGACAAGCGCCGAAGCCGGCGACGCGAGATAAAGAACCGCGCCCATGATATCTTCGACCGCGCCAACACGGCCCAGTTTGATCTTTTCTTCGATCCAGGCGACGCGGGCGGGGTCGGCAAATGTTGGTTCCGTCAGGGGCGTGCGAATGAATGTCGGGCAGATGGTGTTGATGCGGATGCGCGATTTGCCCCATTCGATAGCCATGGCTTTGACCATGCCCTCAACCGCATGTTTAGACGCGCAATAGACCGCGCGGTCCACCCCCCCGACATGGCCCATCTGGCTTGAGATATGGATGATGCTGCCTTCAATTCCTGCGTCCTGCATGGCCTTCGCCGCCCACGCCGACAGAAAGTAAGCGCCGCGCAGGTTGATGTTCATCACGGCGTCAAAATCGTTCGGTTCGGTTTCAACCGCGGGAGAATGTTTGGCATAGCCTGCCGCATTAACGACAATGTCAAAGGCGGCTTGCTCGGCCAAGGCCGCTTTCATCGCCTCAAGGTCGGACACATCAAGCGCGAGAGCCTCCGACGACCAGCCCTGCCCTGCCATTTCACCGACTGTCGCTTGCAAGCGCTCAACGCCCCGCGCGGCACAGACCACATGTGCGCCCGCCTCTGCGAGCGCAACGGCACAGCCCTGCCCGATGCCTGAGGACGCGCCTGTGACAAGTGCGCGCTTGCCTGTGAGGGTCATGGAGGGCGTTCTGGGAAGGGTCATGGCTCATCCTGTGGCATTGTTTGAGGCCGCAGTTTGGCGCAGCTTGTAGAGCTTGTGCAAGCCGTAAAACCCGAAACCGTTAGCTGGCGGCGCTCAGTTCGGCGATGACGTGGCGCAGGAGGGCAGCATCTTCCGGATTGGCCAGTGCGGGCGCGTGACCGCAGCTTTCAAACAGGGTAACTGCGGGCTTTGGCCCCTGTTCTTTCATGCGCGCAAGGATATCAGGTGTGAGGATGTCCGACTTTGCCCCAGCTAAAACGTGGGTTGGTAGCGTGATGCGTCGGTAGCGGTCCCAGCTGGTCAGTTCTGCGGCAGAATACTCAAACTGCTGGATGATGCGTGGATCGTAATGCAGCGTAAAGCGCCCGTCGGAGCGGCGGCGCAGGGAGCTTCGGACCATCCGCTCCCAGAAGCTTTCGGGCGCGGGGCCGAAAGGGTCGTAGACCGTGTGCAGCCAGGCCGCAGCCTCTTCAACACGGTCAAACTCGGGCAGGTTGCCTGCATAGGTGAGAATCCGCTCGATTGCTTCTTGCGGCACTTCCGGGCCCGTATCATTGATAATAAGATAGTTAAGGCGTGCGGCCAACGGGCTGGAGGCCATCCGCATACCTATGAGGCCACCCATCGAAGTGCCGAGCCATCCGGCCTTATCAATCGCGAAGTGGTCAAGCATATCGACGGCGATGCCGGTGTAATATTCGATAGAGTATTCGGCCTTGGGATTACTCGACCAGCTTGAGAGGCCCCGACCGATGGTATCGGGGCAGAGCACAAAATGGGTGTCGCTCAGGGCACGGGCGAGCTCATCAAAGTCGCGGCCTGTGCGGGCAAGGCCGTGCCACATGACCAGGGGCTTGGCGGCAGGATCGCCCCAACATGTCACATGCAGCTCGTGGTCCAGCACCGAGACAAAGCTGTGGCGCGGCGTGCTCATGAGCGTGCGCCTTTGTCCCATAGGGTGCCTGCAATGCCTTTAGGGAAGAAATAGACCAAGAGGATGAAGATAATACCGAGCCAGAGAAGCCAACGATCAGGCTCGAACAACTCGGGCAGGAACGGAACCCCGTGCAGGGCCTCGGAGGCGACACCCATCAGATCGCGCAGGTAGTATTGCGCGATGACCAGAAGCACTGCCCCGATGACGGCGCCATACATTGTGCCCATTCCCCCGATGACGACCATCAGCAAAATGTCGATCATGATGCTGAAACTGAGCGCTGTGTCGGGGCCTGTGTATTTGAGCCAGACGGCATAGATTGACCCTGCCAAGGAGGCTGTCACAGCCGCGATGCAGAACACGAAAGTGCGGTAGGCGACAACGCGGTAGCCTATCGCCTCGGCGCGGGCCTCGTTCTCGCGGATGGCTTTGAGCACAGTTCCAAGCGGCGAGGCGACCATGCGCAAGCAGAGGATGAACAGCACGAGGCATGTTGAGAAGACGAAGTAGTAAGCCGCCAGTTTGCCGTTGAGCTTTACGCCGAAGAGCCGGGCAACTTTGCCATCGGCATCGACCATGAGCTTATTGGCAGTTTTGAACAGGTCCGGGGCTTTGTAGGTGATCCCGTCTTCGCCGCCCGTGAAGCCCGAGAGCTGCGAAGCCAGCACGAGCGCAACCGAGGCTGTGGCCAGTGTGATCATCGCAAAGAAGATCGCTTTGACGCGCAGCGATAGGAGGCCCACCGCTATTGCCACAACAATGGACACCACGAGGCCCCCGGCAGCGCCGAGCAAGACAGCATCCCATCCCGGCCCCATCTCCTTGAGCGCAATCGCCGCGCCGTAGGCTCCGAAGCCGAAGAACATGATATGGGCGAAGCTGACAATGCCTGTGTAGCCGATGAGCAGATCGTAGCTTGCGACCAGAACGATGAAAATACAGATGCGCGCAGCCACTTCGAGCGAGCGGGTGTCTTGAAAGAGGAAGGGCGCGAAGAGAAGCAGCGCGCCTATGGTGAGCACGAGGCCTTTGATGAAGAGCGCACCTTTGGGGGATTTGGTTGTTTGTGTCATATCATGCGCCTCATTTCACAGCCGGCTTAAGGCCGCTGGGCCGCCAGAGCAGAATGGCCATCATCAACAGCATGTTCGAGGCCAGCGCCAGTTTGGGTGCGAGAAAGCCGATATAGTTGGCCATGAGGCCGACCATGATTGCGCCGAGGAGTGTGCCTTCGACAGAGCCTAGACCGCCGATGATCACCACGATGAAAACGACGATCATCATCTCGCCTCCCAAGGCGGGGGTGATCAGGGTTTCGTAGCCCGCCCACATTGCCCCGCCGAGCGCTGCGAGCGCCGATCCGACCATGAAGACGCCCACAAAGAGGCGGTCAATCCGGAAGCCGAGTGCCTCGACCATCTCACGGTTTTCAACGCCTGCGCGGATGAGAAGGCCTATCCGCGTACGCTTGAGCACGAGGAAGAGCGCGATATAAACCGCGAGGCCGAGCACAAAGGCAAAGGCGCGGTAAATCTCGACTGTCACGTTGCCGAAAAGCCATGACCCTTCGAGGAAGGCGGGGCGCTGGACGGTGATGGGCGAACCGCCCCAGACAGCGAGGATGATCTGTTCGGAGACAATCAGCGCGCCCATGGTAATGAGGATCTGGCGCAAGTGATCGTGATAAACCGGCTTGATGATAACCACCTCGAAGAACCAGCCTGCAACAAGACCAAAGGCCAGCGCCGCTGAAAACGCGAGGAAAATGGCGAGGAGATTGAGGCCGATATGGGCCGAGCCGAGCCAGCCTGACATGTAGGCCAAAGCACTTGCCGAGATGAACGCGCCGAAGCTAATGAAGGCGGAATGGCCGAAGTTGAGCACATCCATGAGGCCGAAAATGAGCGAAAGCCCCGAGGCCATGAGAAAGATCATCATGCCCATCGCGAGGCCCGCAACTGTGAGCGTAACCCAGCTTGAGGGCGCGCCGATGAGCACGAAAGCAACGAGCGCCACGAAGACGGGGAGAAGGTAGACCCCGCCGAAGCGCTCCAGAGTTTGGGAGAGTTGATTCATTTGTCTATTCCTTCACGCGGACAGGCTGAGAAGCTGCTCTTGCAGAGCGGTGTCAGCGGCAAAACCGGCCATTGTGCCAGTGTGGACAATGCGGCCATCATCAATCACGGCCATGTCGCGGCCGAGCCTTTTGGCGAAGTTGAAGTTTTGTTCGACAAGCAGGATTGTTGTTGTCTCGCCGATCTCCAGAAACGCCTCTGCCATCGCATCGATGATCGAGGGGGCGAGGCCTTTTGTGGGCTCGTCGATCAGGATAAGCGCGCGCGGCTCGATGATGGCGCGGGCAACGGCGAGCATCTGCTTTTGCCCACCCGATAGCGACCACGCCTGCTTTGTCCAGAACTGCTCAAGCGCGGGGAAAAGTTGATAGATGCGTTTGAGGCGGGTGGCGTCAAACTTGCCCTTGGCTGTGGCGAGAACCAGGTTTTCCTCAACCGTCAGGCCACCGAACACGCCCATGTTTTCGGGCACAAAGGCAATCCCTTTGCGGGCGATATCGGAGGCGTGCAACCCTGATATATCCTCGCCTTTGAAGTGCACCGAGTTGGCGCTTGGCGTCCAGAGGCCCATGATAGAGCGCAGCGTTGTTGTCTTGCCGGCGCCGTTGCGGCCCAAAAGAACAAAAACGCCGCCTTCGGGAACATCAAACGTAACATCGTGCAGAACGTGATACTGGCCAATAGAAGTTTTCATTTGGTTAACGGACAGAAGGGTCATGCCGCATCCTCCCCTGATGAGCCGAGATAGACCTCGCGCACGACCTGGCTTTGCATCACCTCGTCGGGAGGGCCATCGGCCAGAAGCTCTCCATTGTGAAGCACGATGATACGGTCGGCCAGCGCTCGGACAACGCTCATCTTGTGCTCGACCAGAAGAATGGTTTTGCTTTTGTCTTGTTTCAGTTTTGCAATCAGTTCGAGCACATCGGGGGTGTGATCAAGGCTCATACCTGCGGTTGGCTCGTCGAACATGTAAATATCGGGTTCCATCGCCATGAGCAGCGCCACTTCAAGCTTGCGCTGATCGCCATGCGGCAAGGCGGCAGCGGTCATATGGGCTTTGGCGGAAAGCTTTGTTTCCTCAAGGTAGTGTTCGGCCTCTTCCGTGAGCGACGCAAAGCGCGACACGGGGCTGAAAAACCGCCACCCGTGACCAGAACGCGCCTGCACGGCAAGGCGGATGTTTTCCAGAACCGTGAGAGCAGGAAACAGATTGGTCAGCTGGAATGCGCGGCCGATGCCACGACGGGCGCGCGCCGAAGGCGCAAGGCGGGTGATATCTTCTCCGCCTTTCAAAACGCGGCCTTCGGAGGCGGGAAGCTGACCTGAAATGAGGTTGAAGTAAGTGGTTTTGCCAGCGCCGTTCGGGCCGACGATGACGGTCAGCTCACCGGGATTGAACGCACAGCTCACAGCGTTGACTGCAACATGCCCGCCAAAGCGGATTGTCAAATTTTCTGTCACCAGAGCGGGTTCGGACGCAGAGGCTCGCATAAGGCTCTCAATTTGGTTGGAGTTGAAAAGAGGCTCCGGCGCGCGTGGTGCGCCAGAGCCAAGGGTTGGCCGATCAGTTGTTGCGGCCGATCGGAATGTTCATTTCCTCCGGCTTGATCTCGCGGACCAGCTCGGGGATTGCCCATTCGACTGCATCATCCACTTTGATCTTGAAGTGATACATGGATTGCAGCGCCTGATGGTCTTCAGCGCGGAACGTCATTTCGCCTTTCGGTGTGTCCCAGCTCATGCCTTCCATTGCCGTGATCAGCGCTTCTGTTTCGAGTTCTTCTGCTGTTTCAAGAGCTTTCACCACAGCAAGCGCAGCTGACATGCCACCGGCAGTGAAGAAATCTGGCGGGCCGTCGAAGCGTGCCTGATGCTCTTTCACGAGCCAGTCGTTGATCTCGTTTTTTGGCGCTTCGTAGTAATAATAGATCGCGCCCTCCATGCCGGGCACGCGCTTGTATGTCGGAAGCACGGGAAGGATGTGACCCCCTGTCGAGATTTCGATGTCAAAACGCTCGGGCTGCATGGCCTTGATTTTGCCCATCGGATCTCCACCGCCTGCGACGTAGATCAGGATAACCTTGCGGCCTTCCTTATCTTTCAGAGCATTGAACATGCGCTCGGCCGCGGCTGTGAAATCGGTTGTGCCCTGGGGTATGTATTCCTCTGTGACAACAGTAGCACCCGAGCCATCGAGCGCCGATTTGAAGGCGTTGATACCGTCACGGCCAAAGGCGTAATCTTCTGCCAGAGTGGCCACAAAAAGGTTTTCATCGGGTTGCAAAGCAATGGCTTGTGCTTGCATGTCCATCGAGCTGTTGCGCGATGTTTTGAAGACGTAGCGGTTGCTATCGGGGCCGGTGAGGCTGTCGGCGACGGCGGGTTCGATGATCAGGAGTTTTTCGTATTCTTCCGCGATCGGCAGCAAGCCCAGCGAAACGCCTGAAGAGGTGGCGCCGACGGCCAGCAGAACATCATCATCGCCATAGGCCTCGGCCAGAACGGCGCGGGCGACATCGGGCTTGAACTGGGTGTCTTTCATGATCAGCTCGATTTTGCGGCCTTTGACCATGCCTGTGCCGTTGGTTGCGTATTCGATTCCGAGTTCGAACCCTGTCTGGGATTGCTTGGAAAAAGCCTCGAAAGCGTGGCCCGACATGCCGTGAACGAGAGCAATTTTGATGGGCTCTTCGGCCCATGCGGCTGTGGCCATAGCAAGGCCTGCGACGGCGCCGAACACCGTTTTGATAAGTGGTTTCATGTTGTTCCTCCCTGAGTGATTGTGCGAGACCCTGTGACGTTGCCACAGGGGGTGCGCTCGCATACAATCGTGCTAAGAGAGGGTCGCTCAGAGGCTGCGATTGCGCAATATTGTGAAAACACGTATCGACGAAAGCTTTGAAACAGGGTGCTTTGACGAACTGGCCTTTACCTATGCGCCAGTGGGCCTTGTTGTGACCGAAAACCGTGTGATCCGCGACTGTAACCTCGCCTTCGCAGCTATGTTCGGCTATGAGCGCGATGACCTGCGCGGACAGACATTTGCGCGGCTTTACCCGAGCGACGAAGAGTTTGACAACATCCGCGACCGCGGGATCAAGTCTTTGAAAGAACACAATACTTACTGGGACGAACGCATTATGGCGCGCAAGGATGGCAGCCTGTTCTGGTGCCGCACGCGGGGGCATAGCTTTACCCCTGACGAGCCTTTGATGCGGGCGGTCTGGAGCTTTGCCGACCTGAGCCAGATACGTCCCTACCAGCCGCTCACGCGGCGCGAGAGGGAGATCGTTTCGCACCTGTCCGACGGGCTGACGAGCAAGGAAATCGCTCTCAAACTTGACCTGAGTTACCGCACTGTCGAGGTGTATCGCGCGAAGCTTTTGAAGAAGTTCGAAGTGAGCAACACGCAGGGTTTGATACAGGCTTTGGGCGGGCTTGGCGGCGAACAAGTTGTGAAGCGGTAAGGCTGCGCACGGTGGGGTTAACGGGTTTGAAAGCCGCTGATTCCCGGGGGGGTGAAACCCGTGCACAATGCGTGCACCACCCGTGCACCGCGCGATTCAGGATTTGGTTAACGGAAATTAAGTTAACGGGGCGTTCGGAACACTGCTTTTGCAACATTCTTGACATAACTAGAAATGTAGTTATGAATCACCCCATGATGACACAAACTTCAGCCGCCCTCGCCCTTGCCGCTCTTGGCCATGAAACCCGTCTTGCTATCTTCCGTCTTCTTGTGAAGGCGGGGAATGACGGGCTGAACGTGGGCGAGATTGGCCAGCACCTTGGCATGGCCGCGTCCACTCTGGCGCACCATTTGGGCGCGCTTGTGGAGGCGGGGCTTGTAGAGCAGGAGCGGCAGGGCCGCCAGATTGTGAACCGTGTGGACTTTGGCGTGATGAACCAGACCGTTTCGTTTTTGACAGCGGAGTGCTGTGTCGGGGTCAAGCTCACACAGGAGGATGCGGCGTGATATGCGCGCCGATTTTTCTTCAGCTTAATATAACCAGATTTCTAAGGATATCGAAATGACTGATCAAAGCCTGCCGCCCCGCTCGACCCTGGCCGTGGTGCTCCACACACTCTGGAACCGTGAGAAAGTCTGGCTGTTTTCGGCCGCTTTGCTTGCGGCTTTGTTTCTTGTCGATTCTCAGCAGGGGGCGACGAGTGCAGCCTTTACGGCGCAGAACCTTCTCAATGTTGCACCCTTCCTTTTGCTTTCGATCGGGATTGCAGCCTATGCGGGCGCGACGGGGGCAGACGGGCTTATCGCGCGGGCTTTCACCGGCTCGCCAATGGTTATGATCCTGATTGCGGCTCTCGCGGGCGGGCTTTCGCCCTTTTGCTCCTGCGGGGTGATCCCACTGATTGCGGCCTTGCTGGCGATGGGCGTGCCTTTGTCGGCCGTCATGGCCTTTTGGCTGGCTTCGCCCGTAATGGACCCGTCGATGTTTATCCTCACCACAGGTGTGCTCGGCTTTGAATTTGCCATAGCCAAGACGATGACGGCGGTTGGCCTCGGGGTGTTTGGCGGCTTTGTTGTGCATATGGTTGCGCGGGCGGGCGGGCTTGCCGACCCGTTGCGCGAAGGTGTCGGCAACGGCGGCTGCGGAGCCTCGAATGTGCGCACGGTGAAGCCTGTTGTCTGGACATTCTGGCGCGAGAACCCACGGGTGACGAAGTTTTGGCGCGAGGGTCTGAAGACCACGCTTTTTCTAGCCAAATGGCTGACGTTGGCGTTTTTGCTCGAAAGCCTGATGCTGGCGTGGTTGCCTGCCGATCTGGTGGCCAGCGCCCTTGGCGGAACGGGGCTTGCCCCCATCGCGATTGCCACGCTTGTGGGCGTGCCTGCTTACCTCAACGGCTACGCGGCCCTGCCGCTTGTGGGCGGGTTGATGGAGCAAGGCATGGCGCCGGGGGCCGGGCTGGCCTTTCTTGTGGCGGGGGGTGTCAGTTCCTTGCCAGCGGCTGTGGCTGTCTGGGCCTTGGTCAAGCGGCAGGTGTTTTTGCTTTACCTCGGGCTTGCGCTGACGGGTTCGTTTGCCAGCGGATTGCTGTTTCAGCTCTGGATGGCGATTTGAGGTTTAATTGAAAAGCTTGAGCCAGAGGGCGCGCGGGGTGAAGCGTGCCAAGCTGAAGAGCCATGCGAAAGGGCGCGGGAAGGCTGTATCAAAGCGGCCTTTCCGCATTGCCTTCAGCACCTGATCGGCGGCTTCATCAGGGGTCATGATCTGCGGCATGTTGAATTTATTCTTCGCTGTGAGGCGGGTTTTGATGAAGCCGGGGTTGATATTTTGAACCTTGATCTGGGTTGTCTTCAAATCGGCATAGAGCGTTTCGCCCATGTGCATGAGCCCGGCTTTTGATGCGCCGTAGCCAATAGAGCCGGGCAAGCCGCGATAACCTGCGAGAGAGCCGATGAGAACGATGTGCCCTCGGCCAGCCGCCGTGAACTGCGGCACGATATGGCCGAGCACATGCAGCGCACCAGTGAAATTGACGGCGCTCATCGTCTCAACGCTGTCTGCATCCCATGATTGGGCGCTCATCGGGTCGTAATAACCCGCGAGGTAGACCACGCCATCGACTGCGCCTGCCTTTTGGGCCCCAACGGCCACAGAGGATTTATCGGTGACATCAAGCGGCGCGGTTGTGGCGTTGGGCAGTTTGTCGGCCAGCGCTTGCAGCTTGTCCTTTGAGCGCGCAGAAAGGACAAGGTGTGCGCCCTCGGCTGCGAGCTTGTGCGCCAGTGCTTCGCCGAGGCCTTCGCTTGCGCCGACGAGCCAGTATTTCTTGCCTGCGAATTTCATTTAACCGGCCTCATTGTTGCGATGAGTTCGGCTACTTTTATGCCGAACTTGCGCATCTGGGAGCGGTTCAGGATATTGCCGTTTTCCATGAGGTAGAGCCAGTCGGTCACATCGAGCACATGGCTGCCCGCCTCTTCTGTCAGGCGGATTTTGTAGCGCATGGAGACAGCGTTGCCTGTTTGCTGGCCGCGGGCCTCACCGATAACATCGCTGGCTGTGGCGGTAAAAGCACCGTTTTCGCCCATTGTCAGATGCCATTTGCGCGACTGGGGGTTGCCTGAATCATAGAGAAACTCTTCGGCGAGTGACCCTGTGTTGCCCTCCCATTCGCCTGTGAACTCTGCGGTGAAGCGGGCGGCAACGCGGCCACTTGGGCCATAGATCATTCCTTCGGACTCAAGCTTGCCGACAAGGTGTGTGCGAATATCAATCACCGGCGTTTTGGCGGCGTAGTCATCGGGCTTCTGGCTTTTGAAGGAAAAGCCCGGACGAAAGGCGATCAGCGCCAGACCGGCGATGACACAGAGCAGGAGGGTGATCATGAAATGTTACCTTTTATGCGCGTGAGACAGCTCGACCTGAACAACATCGGTTTGGCGCATCCCGAAAGCGGCGGCGCACATCTGTAAATAGAATTGCCAGCTGCGCAGGTGCGCATCGCTGTAGCCGATCTGCTTGATCCGCTTCACGTTGGCTTCCATCCGCTCTGACCAGATGCGCAGGGTTTGCGCATAATCCTGCCCGAAGGCGTAACTTTGTGTCACTTTCAGCCCTGCGCGGCGGGCCTCGTCGGCGATGACCGCGTCAGAGAGCAGCATACCGCCAGGGAAGGTATACTGGCGGATGAAATCGGAACTGGAACGGTAGATATCAAAGTAGGAGTCAGGCACGGTTATAGCCTGAATGACGGCGCGGCCTTCACTTGCGAGGCGTTGTTTGAGCATGGCGAAGTAGCTTGGCCAATAGCGCTCGCCCACGGCCTCGATCATCTCGATGCTCACGATATTGTCGTATGTGCCTTGCGTGTTGCGATAGTCACAAAGCTCGATAGCAGCGCGGCCATCGAGGCGGGCGTCGGCATAGCCTTTTTGAGCTTTTGAGATGGTGATGCCTGTCACGTTGCGGCCGGCTTCGGCGGCACGCTCGGCGAAGCTGCCCCAGCCGCAGCCAACTTCGAGCACCGACTCCCCAGAACCAAGGCGCGATAGGACACGGTCCAGCTTGCGGTTTTGGGCGCGGGTCAGATCATTGTCGCCGTGGGCAAAAATGGCTGAGGAATAGCTCATGCCCTCGTCCAGCCAGAGTTGGTAAAACTCGTTGCCAGTGTCGTAATGCGAACTGATATTGCGCGCCGCACCTTTGATGGAATTGGCGCGCAGGATACGATCAACCGTGCGAAACTTGAGGGTGTTCCAGCGGTTTGGATAGGCATAAAGCTCAAGCGTGGCGAGGTTGGCAATGGCAACGCTGCCCAACGCTTCGATAGACGGGGTTGTCCAGAGGCCCGCCACATAGGTTTCTCCCAGGCCGACATCGCCGCGCGCGGCGATGGCTGTGACGGTGGACCAGTCATGGATAACCATTTCGGCCTCGGCTCCGCCGCCGTTGCCGAAGCTGTGGCGGTGGCCCTCGGGGGTGACGATATCAAGGCGGCCTTCGTCGATCTGCGAGCAAGTATCGAGGAAATCATGCGCAACGCGACGTGTGAGAAAACCCATTAGCTTACTTCCTTTTCCGGTGGCAAAGGGCGGCTGCGAAAGCGCGCGCCTTTGAAATAGAGTTTGACGGCCTGCCAGTGAATGAGCACCAGTGCCCGCAAGGGGCCAGTCGGGCGGCGCAGCGCCGCGCGCAGAACGGCGCCGTTTGTGAGCGGCGCACGGGGGCCAAAAAGAGTTGCAATCAGCCCCTCCTCGCCATTCTCGTGCGCGATGCGGATCGAAATACGCGTGGGCGTAATGTCATAATTGAATAGGTAGCTGCCCTGCACGTCCTGAAACGGCGAGACGTGAAAGATCTTTTTCGCCACGATACGGTCTTGCTTGCGGATAGGCGCAAAGCCTTCGCGCGCGCAGACATAGCTGTGACGGTCTCCCATAGTGTTTGACACTTCGGCGATCACGGCCACAAGATCGGCCCCCATGAAGGCGAGCCAGAAACTCACAGGGTTGAAGACATAGCCGAGAAAGCTTGGCTGCGTCAGCAAAAGGATGCGGCTTGGCGTGAGGCCTTCCCGTGCGAAAACCTCTTTGGCCCACGGCAGGCCCCTGCCCTCTTTCGGCGCGCCGCCGTGGTTTTTGTCGTGTACCGAAGCGAGATTGAAGCGGTTGCGCGAGAACAGCCCTAGCCGCGAGGGTGCTTCAGGATCAATCAGCACATAGTCCACACCGTAGCGGAAGGCGTTGTGGACGCTGCCGCGGCGGGCGTGGGTTGTGGCCCCTGCAATGTGTTCCGGCGCGAAGTTCATACCTTAACGCTTTCGATTGCGCTGCGCTCTATTTCGCGCGCGACATGCACGGCGCTGGCGAAGCCGTCTTCATGAAACCCGTGCCGCAACCAAGCGCCGGCAAACCATGTGTTGCGTGTGCCTTGGGCCGCCTTGATCTCTTGTTGAGCCTTCAGAGCGGGCCCGTCAAAGACAGGGTGACGGAATGTCTTTGTATCATAAATCAGTGCGTCGCGCACGGGTTTGTAAGGGTTGAGCGATACAAAGAGCGGATCGGCCTCAGGGATGTTTTGCAGGCGGTTCATCCAGTAGGTCACGCCGATAGAGGGGGCCTCTACGCTGCCATTGGCTTTGTAGACCCAGCTTGACCAGCACGCACGGCGCTTGGGCATCTGGTCTGTGTCGCGGTGCAGGATCATCCGGTTGTCCTGATAGCCTATGGCGCCGAGCATACGTGTTTCCTCAGCGCTCGGATCGGCGAGGAGCTTCAGCGTATCGTCGGAGTGGCACGCCATGATGACCTGATCAAAACGCTCCGTGCCGCCTTTGGCGTTGATCGTCACGCCATCCGCATCGCGCTTTACGTGACTGATAGGGGTGGCGGTGCGCAGCTTGACGCCTGTGGCGCGCAGGTGACGCTCTAGGCTTGTGACATACTGAATAGAGCCGCCCGAAACCGTATACCACTGGTGCTGGTTGGTGGCTGACAGCAGCGCATGGTTGGAAAAGAAGCGCACAAGGGAGCGCGCGGGAAAATCGCGGATCTCTTGCGTGGGGCTTGACCAGATCGCGCCGCAGATGGGCATAAGGTAATATCGCTGAAACCACGCGCCAAGGCCGAGCTCATCCATCAACTCGCCGATTGTCATATCATCTGAAGTGGCCGTTGCTTCGGCGCGGGCGTTGAACCTGAGAATATCGCGGATCATCCGCAGGTAACCGGGGCGGAGGGCGTTGCGGCGCTGGCCAAAGAGGTTGCCCAGCGATTGCAGACCATACTCCACACGGCCCTCGTCAATCGTTGCGCCAAAGCTCATGTTTGATTTTTCGACCGGCACATCAAGGTCATGGAACATGCGGGTGAGGTGCGGATAATTCACGTAGTTGAACACGATAAACCCCGTATCAACCGGCTGATCCCCCTTGAGCCCTGCAAGCTTGGTGCGGGCATGTCCACCAAGGCGCGGCGCGGCCTCGTAAAGCGTTACGTCATGCCGGGGGGAAAGTTTATAGGCCGCAGCCATGCCGGAAATGCCGCCGCCGACGATGGCAATCCGCTGGCGCTTGGGGGGTGGTGCATCAAAAGACATGTGAACTCCGCTTGAATATGAAGAGGTTACGCGCCGTTCTGACGGGCAGATCATAATGAGAGATAAAAAAATGATCCGGTCACGAAAGGACGGCGTAATGAGGTTATGTTGCACCTTGAAACACAACCCGACTTTGCACCTGCTCCGCCTCTTGCTAGGGTGGAAAGAACGCGCATTTCTCCTCCCGTTCAAGGTGAACCGAATTTGAAGACTTACTCTACAGAGACCGAACTCATGCTTGCGGTGCGCGACCAGAGAGACAAGCGGGCTTTCGGCAAGCTCTTTGACCATTTCGGCCCGCGGCTGAAAGGAGTTGCGATGCGATCCGGTCTCAGCTCCGGCCAGGCCGAAGACATGGTGCAGGACGTGATGCTGACGCTCTGGCGCAAGGCGCATCTGTTTGACCCGACACGCGCGCAAGTGTCGAGTTGGCTCTACCAGATAGCGCGGAACCGGCAGATCGATATTCTGCGCAAGGAAAATCGCCCTATGCCCGAGGCATTGAAAGCCGAGAGCGAAGCGGGCGACGAGAACACCGCCGAGGCACTCGGGCTTGAACAGGAGGTGAGCGCACTCAAACAAGCGCTGGCCAAGCTGAAGCCCGCACAAAGAGAGATGGTTGAAAAAGCCTATCTCGGAGAGCTGTCACACGGCGAGATAGAGGCCGAAACGGGCCTGCCACTGGGGACAATCAAATCGCGCATCAGGCTCGGGCTTGAGAAACTGCGCCACGAACTGGACGGAATACGCAAGACATGACGATCAAACATCATATCCCCGATGCGCTGATGCTGGAGTATGCCAGCGGGCGTCTGCCCGAACCCTTCGCACTTGTCGTTGCCGCGCATGTGTCGCTTTGCGATGAATGCCGCGCTCGGCTAGCCGCGCACGAGATGGCTGGCGGCGCCGTTATGGAGGCCCATGAGGGCGCTGAACTGTCTGGAGATCTGCGCAACAACGTCATGGCCATGCTGGACGATGCTGTGGAAGAGGCGCCTGTCTACGAGCGCTCCGGTATTTTCCCGGCTCCTGTTATGGAGGCCCTCAAGGGCCGCCCGCCAAAGTGGAAGCCCTTGGGTCGTGGCGTGCGCCAGTCGATCCTGAGCCACAACACATCAGGCTCCGTGCGCTTGCTCTATATTCCGCCGGGACTTGATATGCCTGAACACACCCATGGAGGACTCGAGCTGACATTGGTGCTGCAAGGGGCTTTCAGTGATGAAGGCGGGCGCTTTGGTGTGGGCGATGTTGAAGTTGCGGACGATGATGTGGATCACCAGCCTATCGCGGAAAAAGGCGAGGCCTGTATTTGCCTTGCAGCCACGGATGCTTCGTTGAAGTTCAATTCATTCCTGCCAAAGCTCTTCCAGCCTATCTTCCGTATCTAGGTTTTTTCTTGCCGAAAATATCCTAGGGGGAGGATTCAAAAGCTCTAAAGCTTTTGAATCAGGGGGACTAGTCCCCCAGTTGGTCGGATTTTCGCGAAGCGAAAATTCGAAGCTTCAAACAGCCGAACGCGCCTTGTTCTGCGCCAGCTTGCGCACAAACGCCATGATGAACATCGCCGTTTGAATGAGAATAATGGTTGGAGCAGGGGCACTATCAATGAAGAAGCTGAGATAGACACCCAAGAGCGACGACCCCAGACAAACCAGCACCGAGACCCAGAGCATGGTGCGGAACTCGCGCACCAGCAAAAACGCAATCGCACCGGGGGCGATGAGCAGGCCGATGGCAAGAATGAGACCCACGGCAGAGAGTGTCGCCACGATGGTGGCCGAAAGAGCTGTGAGAAGCCCATAGTGCAGCCAGAGCACGGGCAGGCCCGAGGCCTGCGCCTGGGCGGGGTCAAAGGCGTGCAGGAGCAGGTCTTTCCATTTGATCAGAAGCGCAGCCGAGACAAGCACGGCGATGATGCCTGTGGTCCAGAGTTCGCTCGTGGAAATGCCGAGCATGTTGCCGAAGAGGATGTGATTGAGGTGTGCGTTTGTCTCGATGCTCACGTAAAGCACAATCCCGAGGCCGAACATGCCCGAGAAGACAACGCCCATGACCGTGTCTTGCTTCACGCGGCTGTGCTCGGAGAGGTAGCCTGTGGCCAGCGCGCAGACCATGCCGGCGGCGAAAGCGCCGAGGATGAGCGGCGCGCCGAGGATATAGGCCAGCACGATACCGGGCAGCACCGCGTGACTCACCGCATCGCCCATCAGCGCCCAGCCTTTGAGGACGAGGAAGCAAGAGAGCAACGCCGTCGGCACAGAAATGAGCGCGACGATCAGGAAGGCTGTTTGCATAAATGGAAACTGGAAGGGGAGAAGCAGTTCGCTCATGCCACTTACTCCAGCGCTCGGCGGGTTTTGCGGCGCGCGGCCAGCCTGCCGTGCTTGGGCGCAAAGACAAATGCCAGAAGGAACAGCACGGTCTGCAAACAGACGATGATGCCACCTGTCGCACCATCGAGGAAGTAGCTCGCGTAGGCGCCTATAAAGCTTGTCACCGTGCCGATAGCGACAGAGGTAAAGATGAGCCGCGGGAAACGGTCGCAGAGCAGATAGGCCGTGGCCCCCGGCGTGACGACAAGGGCAATCACGAGAAACGCGCCGACAGTTTGCATGGCCGCAACCACGGAAGCAGAGAGCAGCACAAAAAACATCGCCTTGAGGCGTGCGGGGTTCATCCCGATTGAGCGGGCATGGCTTTCATCAAAGAAGGTAACCATCAGGTCTTTCCATTTCGCCAGAAGCACCGCGAGGGTGATGCCGCCGATGAGCGCCAGTTGGAGCGTGTCTTCAGGGGTGATGGCAAGAATGTTGCCCATGGTGATGCTTTGCAGATCAATGCTCACAGGTGAAACCGAGACGATGAAAAGACCGAGGCCGAAAAACGAGGTGAAGATGAGGCCGATGATAACATCGGTCTTCAGCCCCGAGCGCTCTGTGAGAAAGAGCATGGCCCCTGCCGCGAGGCCGCCTGCGAGAAAGGCCCCCAGCGCAAAAGGCAGGCCGAGCATATAGGCCCCGGCGACACCGGGAACGACGGAGTGGGACAAAGCATCGCCGATGAGCGACCAGCCTTTGAGCATGAGATAGGCCGACAGAAACGCGCAAACGCCGCCCACGAGCGCAGAGACCCACATCGCGTTGAGCATGTAGCTGTAGCTGAAAGGCTCTAGCCAAAATACAGGCCAGCTCATTGCTCGCGCTCCTGCCGTTGTGTCTGTTCGCCGTATTGCACGAAGGGGCGTTCATCATCTGTGAGGATGGTCACGGCGCGCTCATCGCTGTCTTCGTGAAGTGTGTCGCCGCCGATTGTAATGTGACGGAGCACGCCGCCGAAGGCTTCTTCAAGGTTGTCACGAGTGAAGACCTCATCGGTGTGGCCGTAGGCCAGAACAGTCCCCTTCACCAGCACTGTGCGGTCACAGAATTCGGGGACAGAGCCCAAGTTGTGCGTTGCAACAAGCATAACGCGGCCTTCATCGCGCAGCTCACCGAGGAGCTCGATAATCTGGTTTTCGGTCGTCACATCGACGCCTGTGAACGGTTCGTCGAGCAAGATCACCTGACCCTCTTGCGCCAGCGCTCGGGCGAGAAAAACGCGCTTGCGCTGCCCGCCTGAAAGCTCGCCGATCTGGCGCTTGCGAAACTCTTGCATGTTGACGCGGGTGAGAGCGAGATCAACCGCATCGTGATCGGCCTGCTTCGGGCGGCGCAGGAAGCCCATGTGGCCGTAGCGGCCCATCATCACCACATCTTCGACCAGCACAGGGAAGGCCCAGTCGACCTCCTCGGCTTGAGGCACGTAAGCGACGAGGTTTGATCTGAGCGCCTCTTTTACAGGCTTGCCGAGAAGCGTTATTTCGCCCTTGGAGATCGGCACGAAGCCCATGATCGCCTTGAACAGCGTTGATTTGCCCGCGCCGTTCACGCCGACAAGTGCTGTGACCGTGCCACGGGGGATTTCAAAGCTGGCATCGCGCAGGGCCGTGTGCCCGTTGCGGTAGGTGACGGTGACGCCGCTGGCGCAGATGCCTTGCATTATTTGGCTCCTTTGAGGCCGTTCGCGACCGTTTCTGTGGTGACGCGGAGAAGGTCAAGATAGGTTGGCACGGGGCCGTCTGCTGTGCTCAGGCTATCGACATAGAGCACGCCTCCGTAGGCTGCGCCTGTTTCGCGGGCGACTTGCTCGGCGGGCGAGGTGCTGACCGTGCTTTCGCAGAAGACGGCGGGAATTTTGTGTTCGCGCACGCCGTCTATCACGCGGCGAACCTGCTGGGGTGTGCCTGTCTGGTCGGCGTTCATCGGCCAGAGGTAAAGCTCTTGCAGGCCGAGGTCGCGCGCGAGGTAGCTGAAGGCGCCCTCACAAGTGACAAGCCAGCGGTTGTCTTCGGGGATCGTGTCGATCTGAATCTTGAGCGGCTCCAGTGTTTCGCGCAACTCGCCCGCGTATTTGTTTGCGTTGGCTTGGTAGGTTGCAGCGTTGTCAGGGTCTGCCATACTCAGGGCTTTTTCAATATTGGCGATGTAGATGAGCGCATTTTCAAGCCCCATCCACGCGTGCGGGTTGGCCTTGCCCTCATAGCTGCCAGAGCCGATCGAGATCGGCTCGATGCCCTCAGAGAGCGTGGCGGAAGGGACATCGCCCAGATTGGCGAGGAACTGCTCGAACCAGAGCTCGAGGTTGAGACCGTTCCACAGGATAAGGTCCGCATCGGAGGCACGGACGATATCACGGGGGGTCGGCGAGTAGCCGTGAATTTCGGCGCCGGGCTTGGTGACGGAGACAACCTCAGCCGCCTCACCTGCCACGTTTTGCGCCATGTCGGCAAGCACCGTGAAGGTTGTGACAACTTTGAGCTTGTCTTCGGCCAAGGCGGCCGAAGCCGTGAAGAGAGCCGTTGAGAAGGCGAGTGAGCGGATCATTTTTGTCTCCTGTTAGTGTCTTGGCATGTGTTGCTCGTGGAGTCAAAAAACTGTTATTGCAAATCATTCTCATTTGCAAGTGGAGCTTTAAGCTGTCGATCTTTGGCCACTTGCAATGACTGATTGTGGGCTTAGGGTGAGAACATGAGAGAGAAAGCCCTGATCATCGGAGCGTCTGGCGGCATTGGCGCGGCTGTAGCGCATGAACTTGAAACGCACGGCTGGGATGTTGCGCGGTTGTCGCGCGCCATGGACGGGCTTGATGTGCGCGAGCAAGCGAATGTGGACTCGCATTTGGGCGCGCTGGAGGGGCCATTCCAGCTGGTTCTTATGGCTTCCGGCATTCTGGCTTCCGAGGGTGCGGCCCCCGAAAAAGCGCTGAGCCATATACGGCAGAAAAGCTTTGAAGAGGTCTTCAAGGTCAATACCTTCGGGGTTGCTTATGTGCTTGGTCATGCCCCGAAACTATTGCCGAAGAAGGGCCGTTCTGTACTAGCTGTCTTGACAGCAAGGGTGGGCTCGATTGGCGACAACCGGATTGGTGGATGGTATGCTTACCGTGCCTCGAAAGCAGCGGCAAACCAGCTTGTGCGCGGTGCAGCTGTCGAACTGGGGCGCAGCCATAAGGAAGCCATTGTGGCAGCTCTGCACCCCGGGACTGTGGCGACAGATTTTACTGCTGATTATGCGGAACGGCACAGCACCGTGAGCGCGGAAACTGCGGCGAAGAATCTTGTGAAGGTGATGCTGGGACTGAAGCGCGAGGAAAGCGGGCAGTTTTTTGACTATGCGCATAAGCCGATTGAATGGTGAACGGATGACACCCTGCATATGACGCATTTGAGCCAAATTCTTCGGCGGATGATCACCCGTTGTTGACGGGTTTGCCAAAACAAGGTTAGCGCGAGGTTAACGCGCCTGACAAAAAGGACATAAACATGAGCGTTCCAGCGCTTGACGCCAGCAGTGTAATTGAGCCGATCCGCCAGCTTGCCGAGGCGGGCGGCGCGGGTGTGCTTTGTGTGATCACCCATGTTGAAGGGCCGTCTTATCGTCCGCTTGGGGCCATGATGGCTGTGATGGACGACGGGCGGCGCGTTGGCACGCTTTCGTCCGGCTGTGTTGAGGCGGATATTGCGCTCCACGCGGGCAAGGCGCTTGAAAGCGGTGCGCCTTATACGGTGCGCTACGGGAAGGGCTCGCCATTTGCGGATATTGTGCTGCCCTGTGGTGGCGGACTTGAGATAATGCTCGTGCCGCGACCTGATGTGGCGGTGCTGCAGGAACTGCTCGCCCATCACTTGGCACGGCAGGCTTGTGTGCTGGAAGTAAGCCAGCGCAGCGGCAATATCTGCGCGGTGCCTGAAGGGCGGACCGGCTGGACCGGCGATGTGTTCAGCGTCGCGATCGAGCCCGAAATTTACTTCTTTATCTTTGGCAAAGGGCCGGAGACGTCCACGTTTGCGGGGCTGGTGCAGGCGGCGGGCTATCCCAACCTTGTGCTTTCACCCGACGAGGAGACACTTGCAGCCGTGGCGGCAGCGGGATGTGCCACGCGGCATCTGACCCATGCGCATTGTCCTGAGGGGCTGGGCATCGACAACCGTAGTGCTGTTGTTTTGTTCTTCCATGACCACGAATGGGAGCCACCGATACTGGCGCAGGCCTTGGCGAGTGATGCGCTTTACATCGGTGCGCAGGGAAGTATGCGCGCGGCAGAGATGCGGCGGATGGAGCTTCATCGGCTCGGCGTTTCCGATGACGCATTGGCACGGCTCAAAGGGCCGATCGGGCTTGTGCCATCGGTCAGGGATGCGCGTAAGCTGGCGGTGAGTGTTTTGGCGGAAGTGTTGAGCCTTTAGGGATTGCGCTTTGCCTTCGGCAAATCGCCCCGCTGGGGGACTTTGTCCCCCTGATTCAAAAGCTTTAGAGCTTTTGAATCCTCCCCCTAGGATACTTCCGGCAATAAGAAAGGCTATGTGCCGCAAAATGTTTTGTATGGGCCGAAGCTTTCGGGGGCCGGATGCGTATAAGCCTCTGCGTTTGGCTGTGCCATGAAGGGAGTTTGGAGCAGTTTGAGAAGGGTATCAAAGGGAACCATATCACCCTCTTCGGCGGCTTTCAGAGCCTCTTCAACCATGTGATTGCGCGGGATGTAGAGCGGGTTGGCCGCGTCCATGGCATCGGCGCGGGCCTCTGGTGTTGTGGACTCGTTGGCGGAGCGTTTGAGGTAGGCGGCGAGCCATGTATCAAGCTCTTGGGCCGGGTCATCATAGAGCGCGCGCAAGGGGGCGCTGTCGCCTCGGACCGCCCCGGCGAGGGCGCGGAAGGCTTGAGTATAGTCTACATTCTGGCCCTGAAGTGTCATCAGGAAACCATTGGCGAGGGCGAGATCGCCCTCTTCTTCCAACGTGAGACCCAGCTTCTTGCGCGCGCCTTTGAGCCATGCAGCCTGATAGAGCGCGGGGAAGCTGTTGATCACTTCAGTGGCTAGCGCGATGGCTTTGTCATCGTCGGCATCAATGAAACCAAGGAGGCATTCGGCCAGCCGTGCAAGGTTCCATGCGGCGATGTTGGGTTGGTTGCCGAAGGCGTAGCGGCCCTGTTGATCTATCGAGGAGAAGCACGCCTTCGGGCTGTAACTGTCGATGAAGGCGCAGGGGCCATAATCAATCGTTTCGCCAGAAATGGTCATGTTGTCGGTGTTCATGACGCCGTGCACAAAGCCGACATTGACCCATTGCGCCACGAGCTCGGCCTGCCGTGCGGTGACGCTTTTAAGAAAAGCGAGATAGCGGCCCTCGGTGCCGACAAGGTCGGGGTCATGGCGGGCGATGGCATAGTCGGCAAGTTTGCGTAACATCTCCGCATCGCCACGCGCAGCGAAGAACTGGAACGAACCCACGCGCAGGTGAGAGGAAGCCACGCGGGCGAGCACTGCGCCATCTTTTGCGCCTGTGTCACGGTGGATTTTCTCGCCCGTGGTGACGGCAGCAAGCGCGCGGGTTGTGGGGATGCCAAGGCCATACATGGCCTCACCAATAAGATACTCGCGCAGGACGGGCGCGAGCGCGGCCTTACCATCGCCACCACGGGAAAAGGGTGTGCGGCCCGAACCTTTCAGGTGAATATCGCGGCGGCGGCCAAAGCGGTCGAGCACCTCGCCGACAAGAATCGCGCGGCCATCGCCGAGCTGGGGCGAGAAACCACCAAACTGGTGACCCGCATAAGCCATGGCCAAGGGGGCTGCCCCTGTGGGCGCGCGCACGCCCGAGAAGACAAGCGCGCCTGCCTCGCCTGCAAGGTCATCCGCATCAAGGCCAAGCTCTTCGGCCAGCGCCACATTGAGGCGGAGCATTTGCGGCGCGGGAACTTTATCGCCCTGCCACTGTGCATAGGCGCCTGAAAGCTCGCGGTGATAACTGTTGTCAAAGGCGAAATCGGGGAGTTTTGTCATCTGGTGAATGTCCTGCTCATTACGACTCTATGTAGGCGAATGAGCTGCGGGATCAAGTTTTGTAAACGTGTGGCAGCTTCACAGCATCAACAACAAAGGCTTTGTGCGGATCAGCAATTGACTGACAGACTACAACGCCGGACGCCCCCATTCGACACATGGTATATGGCCTCCCGACGAGGTCTATGAAAGCAAAACAGAACCCATGGAATTGGCAGCTTAAATGAGCCCCTGATCCATGTTAGCATGGCTGCTGACTGGTCGAGAACCCAGGGCCACTTCTGTAAAGGCTGTAAGCGTTTTCATGGTTTTTCCCAAGGTTTCAAAATCTGCCGCGAGGCTCGCTTTGGCCGGCTACAATGTTGTGACAGGTTTTATTGTTTACAGTTGCCGCAAAAAACCCGCCCCTTGCGGGGCAGGTGGGAAAGCTCATCTTCTGCTTTATTCTGCAGGGGCAGCCATTGACGTAAAATCGCCTTTCTGGCGGTCTTCATCGGGCATTTCACCTGTCACAAGATAAATCACCTGCTCGGCAATAGATGTGGTGTGATCGCCCATTCTCTCGATGTTCTTTGCGATGAAATGCAGGTGCATACAGGATGTGATATTCTGCGTATCTTCCATCATATGCGTCAGCAAGGAGCGGAACAGGGTGTTATACATCTCGTCAACTTCATGGTCGCGGGCGCGGACATCTTCGGCTTGCGCCACATCTCGCTTGATGTAGGCATCAAGCGCATCGCGGATCATCTGAATGACCGTGCTCTGCATGCCGCGCAACGCAGCGGCGACTCCTGCAACCGGTTTTGCATCGACAATAACAGTTGTGCGTTTGGCGATGTTTTTAGCGTAGTCACCGCATCGTTCCAGATTGGAACTGATGCTCATAACCGTAAGAACGGTGCGCAAATCGCTGGCTGTCGGAGATCGGGTTGCGAGGATTTTGGCGCAATCAAGCTTAATGTCCTCATCCAGCGCATCAATGGCACTGTCGTTTTTGCGCACGAGCTCGGCCTTTGCCAGATCATTTGTCTCAAGGGCTTGGGCCGCTTGGTCCATCGCATCTTCGACCAAGCCTGCCATTTTAACAAGCTTGGCTTGGGCGCCTTCAAGGTCGCGGTCAAAAGCGCTGGCGATGTGTTGTGTCGACATGGTGATGCTCCTATCCGATCCGGCCAGAGATATAGCTTTCGGTGCGGCTGTCTTTCGGGTTGGTGAAAATCTCGTCGGTGTTGCCGTACTCGACCAGACTTCCAAGATGGAAGAACGCTGTTTTCTGGCTGACACGCGCCGCTTGCTGCATCGAGTGCGTAACGATGACAACAGTGTAGCTTTCGCGCAGTTGGTCGATCAGTTCTTCAACCTGCGCTGTCGCGATAGGGTCAAGCGCCGAGCAAGGCTCGTCCATCAAAAGCACATCCGGTTCTGTGGCCACGGCACGCGCGATACAAAGGCGCTGCTGTTGGCCGCCTGAAAGGCCTGTTCCCGGGGCATGCAGGCGGTCTTTGACTTCGTCCCAGATGGCACCGCGCCGCAGTGATTTCTCGACGATCTCGTCGAGCTCGGCTTTTGTTCTTGCGAGGCCGTGGATCTTCGGGCCGTAGGCAACATTGTCATAGATCGATTTGGGGAAAGGGTTCGGCTTTTGAAACACCATTCCGACACGCGCGCGCAGTTGAACGGGGTCGATATTGCGGTCGTAGATGTCCTGACCGTCGATCAGAATGTCACCTTCGACGCGGCAGATATCAATCGTGTCGTTCATCCGGTTGATGCTGCGCAAGAAGGTTGATTTGCCGCAGCCTGACGGCCCGATAAAGGCTGTCACGGTGTGTTCCTTGATCTCGACGTTTACATCTTTGATCGCGTGGGTCTCACCGTAGTAAACCTGAACGTTTTTAGCGCTGATCTTGGTTGCGTGCGTGTCAATATCACGAGTGACTACTCTGAGGTCATCCATGGCCTCTCCTTTCGAGTTTACCATTTGCGTTCAAACTTGCTGCGCAAGTAGATGGCGATTGCATTCATAGCGATGAGGAAGGTCAGCAGCACGAGGATCGCTGCTGATGTCCGGCTCACAAAGCCGCGCTCGGGGCTGTCGGCCCAGATGAAGATTTGGGTGGGCAGCGCTGTCGAGCTGTCAAAGGGCGAGCCCGGTGCAGAGGTGATGAACGCGTTCATCCCGATCAGCAGAAGCGGCGCTGTTTCACCCAGGGCTTGAGCAAGGCCAATGATCGTTCCGGTCAGGATTCCGGGCATCGCCAGCGGAACAACGTGGCCAAAGACAACCTGTTGCTTTGACGCGCCCACACCCAATGCAGCCTCGCGGATGGACGGCGGAACCGCTTTTAGGGCCGCACGCGTGGCGATGATGATTGTCGGCATGGTCATCAACGCAAGTGTGAGACCGCCAACAAAGGGAACGGAGCGCGGCATGCCGAACCAGCCGATAAAGACCGCCAGTGCAAGCAGGCCGAAGACAACCGAGGGAACGGCGGCGAGGTTGTTGATATTAACTTCGATAAAGTCGCTGAGTTTGTTCTTCGGCGCGAACTCTTCGAGGTAGACCGCCGCGCCTATCCCCAAAGGAAACGCGATCAGAAAACATGTAAGAAGCGCCCAGAATGAGCCCAGCAACGCCCCCTTGAGGCCCGCAAGCTCGGGGAAGCGGCTGTCGGCGTTGGTGATCAGCGCCGTGTTGAGGCGTGACGTGATCACCCCCGCTTCATACAGTTGGTCGAAGTTGGAAATTTGAGTGTTATCAAGGCGGCGCAGGTTCTCGGGCGTGTCGCGATCAACCAGCTCTTTATAGAGTTGGTCATACGGATCGGACACCGGAACCCGCATTGTGATCGTCTGGCCTATCAGGGAAGGGTCTTCAACGATACGATTCCGCAGGTAAAACTGTGCCCCGTTCGAGAAGATGCCACTGGCGGTGCGCACGTCGGCGCGGCTGCTTGCATCTACATTTGGCAGATAAGGCAACAGCGCCGCCACGAGCACATCATCAAAGTTACCGCGCGGCAGTTTTCCGGCATCAACTTCCTCGGGGTCAACAAACACTTCCAGCGTGATATTGGTTTGCATGAAGGCCTTGTAGCCCGTCGCAATCTGCGACCAGAGAAGGATGAAAAGCATCAGGAAGGCGATGCTGATCGCTACGATACCAAAGCCTTGCAGAATATACTGCTTGCGATGACGCCGCGCCAAAGAGGCCTGCACTTTGTCGATTGTTGTCTGGGGAGCGGAGCCGTGTGAAATATCGGTCATGAGCTAGGCCTCAATCGTATGCTTCGCGGTATTTCCGGACAATCCGGAGCGCGAAAATGTTGATAATGAGCGTGACGATGAACAGCATCATCCCAAGCGCGAAAGCGGCAAGCGTCTTGGGGTTGTCAAACGATGTATCCCCGATCAGCAGCGTGACAATCTGAACCGTGACAGTCGTGACGCTCTCAAGCGGGTTGAGTGTCAGGTTTGCCATGAGGCCCGCAGCCATAACAACGATCATGGTTTCACCGATCGCGCGGCTGACGGCCAGCAAGACCCCCCCGACGATACCGGGGATCGCCGCAGGGAAGAGCACATTCATCACCGTTTCAGCGCGGGTTGCGCCAAGGGCAAGCGCGCCGTCACGCAACGCACGCGGCACAGCCGAAAGCGCATCATCGGCGAAAGACGAGATGAAGGGAACCAGCATGATCCCCATAACCCCACCTGCCGCAAGCGCAGTGTTCGGTGCAACATCAATGCCCCAAGCCGCGCCCAAACTGCGGATCGCGGGGGCGACAACAAGGATCGCGAAGAAGCCGTAAACAACTGTCGGAACCCCTGCGAGAACCTCAAGGATCGGCTTGCAAACAGACCGCACCGGTTTTGGTGCAAACTCGTTAAGGTAAATCGCCGATAGCAGGCCAATCGGGATCGCGATGACGATAGCGACGATGGTGATAACGATCGTGCCGACGATGACAGGGAGCCAGCCGAACGCACCTTCAGCCGCCACCTGATCGGCACGGATCGGGATTTGCGGCTCCCAACTTGTGCCAAACAGAAAGTCTGTCAACGGGACCAGCTTCAGGAACTTGACGGTTTCAAAGGCCAGCGAGGCAACAATCCCGACTGTCGTGAAAATCGCGATAACCGAGCAGAAGATCATGAGGCCCGAGATAATCCTCTCGGCGCCCTGGCGGGCGCGGAACTCGGCAGAAACCTTGCTGCGCGCAAAAAACATGATAGCGAGGCTCAGCAGAGCCGTGACAAGAACGAGGCCCAGCGCGGCAGATTGCAATAGACCGCTGAACCGCTCGGCGGCAGCGATTTTCCAGACCTCGGGCTCGCCAAAGACGCGGCCACCAGCGATAGACTGGATCTCCGCGAGGATCAGATCAACCTGACCCTTGCCCAATCCGTCCAGCGTTCCTTCCGGAAGGCTCGACATGACCAACCGATTCACAACAGCCCCTTGCAGCACCAGCCACAAAAGAATGACCACAAGAACCGGAACCAGAATCATCAAAAGAGCGAAAAGGCCGTGATAGCCGGACACGGAGTGAAGCCTTTGCCCACCATCGCGCAGGCCCGTTGCTGCGCGTCGGTTCAGGGCATAGGCAACCATGCAGGCGGCAAGAAGAATAGCGAAAGCCAAAGTTGTCATCGGGAATACTCGCTGAAAAGGAGAGGCCCGGGCCAGAAGTTCTGCCCCGGGCTTTCAAAGGCCATGACAGCCTTATTCTGGTGCTTTCATCGCAACACCGCCGAGAACAGCTTCCTGAAGCTCGTGAATACGGGCTTCTGCAAGCGGAACCAAGCCACGCTCGGAGAGGTAACCACCTGTCATCAGCGCATCATCCGACATGTACTCTTCGATAAACTCGTTCAGGTTCGGGATAACACCGCGGTGCGCGTTCTTGATGTAGAAGTAGAGCGGGCGCGACACAGGGTAGGACTTGTCTGCAATCGTGTCGATTGTTGGCTCTACGCCTTCGATCTGAACACCTTTCAGCTTGTCGAGGTTCTCATAGAGGAACGAGTAACCGAAGATACCGAATGCGTTTGCGTCTGCTTCGAGGCGCTGAACGATCAGGTTATCGTTTTCGCCGGCTTCAACAAACGGACCGTCTGTGCGCATACGCGAGCAGTTGTCGCCAACCCAATCACCGTCAAAGCCACCGTCTTTTACATAGGCCAGCTCTTCACAGCCTGCGTGCATTGCAAGCTCGACCCATGCGTCACGTGTGCCTGATGTCGGGGGGGGGCCGTAGGCGAGGATCGCGACTTCGGGCAGATCGGGGTTGATCTCGTTCCACATTTTGTAGGGGTTGTCGGCCCACTCGCCATCCACAGGAACCTGTGCGCCAAGTGCGAGGTAGATCTCGCCGAGTGTCAAGTTCCAATCGGTTTCGTTGGCGCGTGAAACAGCAACAGACAGGCCGTCAAAGCCGATCAGGGCTTCTGTGATATCAGTCACGCCATTGTCCTGGCAAAGCTGATACTCGGATGCTTTCATCGCGCGTGAGGCGCCTGTGATGTCTGCGTGGGCTTCACCAACGCCACCACAGAAGATCTGCATACCGCCGCCTGTGCCAGTGGATTCAACGATAGGCGACGGAGCACCTGTGTTGTTCGCGAACTGCTCGGCAACTGCTTGCGTGTACGGGAATACTGTTGAGGAACCCACAATGCGAATACCGTCACGGCTCTGTGCGAAGGACGCTGTTGTGGAGATGGCAGCAACCGCACATGCAGACGCGGTCAGTTTCAAGTAAGACATGTTTGCTCCTAGATTTACATCGGCCGCAGCTGCGACCGTGAGGACCAAATACGGAGCCACTGTAATGCTAACGTAAAAGTTTTATGAAGCTTTCATGACAATCACAGCGCCCTTCCCCACAACCAGCGATGTGCCTATCCGGCACCTGGAGACGAGCTTTGGTAACATAACAGGCAATTGAGAACGCCTTACATAACGTATGGCGTTCTCGCGTGTTTGGTTCCGGTTTTCGAGCTTTCAGGCATCGAAAACCTTTCGCTCTGACAGGAAAACAAGCCGTTGCGCGTCAGGCTGCCACGCAAGCGCGCCCTTGTTGAAACTGGGCTGAGGCCCTGCTTTTTCCATTGAAACGGTGCACCATTTTGATGGCCATCAGAGCGACAAACATCCCTGCAATCAGATCAACAAAGTAATGTCCCCCGAGCACAGGAGTCGAGGAGATCATAACGATTGAGTAAAGCCAGGCTGGAATGCTGAGCCATGTGTTCCGGCACACCGAGATAATCAGAATCCCGGATGCTGTGTGGAAAGACGGGAACGTGGCCAACCCGGGCATTCTGGCAGGATCAAGGACTGTCGCTGTCGAACTGTCGCGCAGTGCTTCCATATAGGGAAGGTGATAGGCACCCGGCACCCAACCCATTGGTTTGAAAAGCGAAAGATCCTGAAAAAGGGTGAGCACAGCGGCTTTGGCCGGAAAAGCCGCGCCGACAACGATGCAAACCACCGCTGTGATCATGAACGTATCAATAAACTCCCGAGCGCGCTCGATATAGCCAACGGAAACCAGCAAAAGCAAAATTACGAGGCTTAGGAAAGTCAGCGACGTGTAGGAAACATCCAACAACTGAAAGAGCTGTGGCCGTGAGTAGACCGCCTCGAAATAGGCCATCCAGTTCAGGTTCAAAGCCTGGTCCCAGCCAACCAACAAGTCGTCGACATAAGGAAAAGGTATCATCATCGAGAGATGGTTCAGTAACCGCAGATTGAGCCATGCAATGTGAAGAAAGAACAGCCCTTCAAACGCGTAGTGAAGGCGCACAAGAGATTTTGCAGGCTGCGCAGCTTGCTCCAACAGGCGCCGGGCGGCCACGAATATCGCCAGCAGAATGAGACCCTGCAAAAAGAACTCAGGCAGTTTAGCTGTCACGATCTCGGCCCGGCTGAACGTCAGAATTCCGATGTTGAGCACAGTCAAAACACCAATACAGACATAATTCGACCACCGGACCATCGGTGCTATAGGTGATGTGCGGTGGTTTTCCAAAATGAGCCTCACGATTTAGATGTTCCGAGTGAAGCTCGCGCCCAAAAACAGCTATTCTATGGCAGTATTGGGGAATCAGCGGGGCTGGAAAGGTTCGGGTGAACCCGTCACAGGCGGCAGCATGGACAATTTTTCCGGTTGTCTACATAACATTATTTTACAGGGTGTTTCTCAACACACCAATCAAATACAGACGGTCAGGCAATGAATTTCAACGAAATATCTCCGTCCCGGCTGCGCCCGACACATATCGCTGCCTTGCTGTCGGTCATCCTGGCAATCTTGCTTATTTTGCCAACGGAACCGGATGAATATGATGTACCACCGCCCACGGCCTTAAGCACATCGCGAGAAATGATCCTTATTTCGCATGCAGGTGCCGGCCTGCCCGAGGGCGCATATTCAAATAGCCTTGAAGCGCTAACGAGGGGCTATGATCATGGATTGAGCATGTTTGAGGTCGACGTTCATCTAACCTCCGATGGCTCTCCCGTTCTGCTCCATGATTGGGGGCCGGGTTTGCGAAAATGGTACCGCCTTTCTCCGATCGCCTGGATTAACTCCTACAGAAATGACGGTGAACCGTTTTTAACAAAAAAAGATTTCAATGCCCTCACTATGCGGCACGGCCTTACAGCGCTTGATCTGGACGGACTCGCGGCGTGGATGAAAACCCATCCAAACACACTGGTGAATTTGAATGTAAAAAAGGAAACGCAGCGCATCCTAACAGATTTCGCAGCTTCATATCCCAATCTCAAGTATCGCGTCATCGTCGAGGTCTACGACCTGGAAACCTTTTCGGAGATCAAAGCAATAGGATATGATAAGTTGCTATGGGTCGCTGATCATTACGACGATGCCAGCGTTCTTGCAGCGCTGAAAAGCCTCGATTTCTATGCAATAACCTTCGCCGCAAACAGCCAGACTTTGGACCGCGCTGAACTGCTCGAAAACATAGACATTCCGCTTTGGATTTATACGATAAACTCAGCCAGTATCGCCGTGAAATTAGCCGACGCCGGTGTTGATGGAATTTACACCGATAGCCTTATTTATATGCAGTCAAGCGATGTGAATTGAAACAACAGCTTGCGTCCCCTCCTGCGACAAAGACAATCTCAAATATGTGTATAGAGCCCGCCAGTTAGCCCGCCGCCAAAAGGCGCACCACTTATGCACCTGATTATCAAAACTATCAGAGAAAAAGTGGTGAGCCGTGATGGGTTCGAACCATCGACCTACTGATTAAAAGTCAGTTGCTCTACCAACTGAGCTAACGGCCCACTAGGCGGTCTATCTAGAAAGAGGAGGCGGGGCGGTCAACCCCGAAAATCACTAAATCGAGGCAGATGCTGGATTCTGTCAATGAGCGGGCGTATATGCGGCTTATGAACACGCGCGCGACACATATTCCCTTCATGAAAATGCACGGTTTGGGCAATGACTTTGTCATTATCGACTCACGCGGGCAGAATAGAATCATGACAGCCGAACTGGCCCGCGCCATGGGCGACAGGCATCGTGGTGTCGGATACGACCAGCTTGCCGAGATCACTGATGCGCCCGAGGCCGACTTTCACCTCACTTTCTGGAACAGTGACGGCTCTCAGGCAGGCGCTTGCGGCAACGCGACCCGCTGTATTGCGCATCATGTGATGCGTGACACAGGCAAAACAGCGCTACATATCACCACGGCACGGGGCGATCTCTATGCGCTGGATGCGGGCGGCGGCCTAACCTCTGTCAATATGGGCCAGCCGATGACGTCTTGGCAGGATATTCCGCTGGCACAGGAGGCTGACACGCTGGCGCTGCCGATCGAGGGGGCGCCTGTGGCCACGAGCATGGGCAATCCGCATTGCAGTTTCTTTGTGCCTGATGCCGAGGCGGTTTCACTTGAGGCTTTTGGTGCGGCGCACGAGCATCACCCGCTTTTCCCGGAGCGCACCAATGTGCAAGTGGCCAGCGTTATCGGCCCCGACCATCTCCGTATGCGGGTCTGGGAACGTGGCGTGGGCATCACGCAGGCCTCCGGGTCTTCGTCTTGCGCTGTGGCTGTGGCGGCAGCGCGGCTGGGCCTCACGGGGCACCGCGTACGCATTGAGCTGGACGGTGGCACACTGATGATTGACTGGCGCGACGATGGCGTCTGGATGACAGGCGAAACGGCGCATGTTTTTGACGGCGTGTGGCGGCTATGAGCGCGCCTGTTTTCACAACGATGGGCTGCCGCCTCAATGCCTATGAGACCGAGGCGATGCGCGAGCTTGCGCAAGAAGCGGGGCTTGCCAATGTGCAGGTGATCAACACATGCGCGGTGACGGCCGAGGCGGTGCGCAAGGCCAAAAAAGAGATTCGCAAGCTCGCCCGCGAGAACCCTGACGCGCCGATCATCGTCACCGGCTGCGCGGCACAGACCGAGCCCGAGACCTTCGCACAGATGCCCGAAGTCACCCGCGTTGTGGGCAACCACGAAAAGATGCAGCCCGATACATGGCAAAGTCTTGCGCCAGATCTGATCGGCACAACCGAGAAGGTGATCGTCAACGATATCATGTCGGTCACCGAGACGGCGGGCCATATGATTGACGGGTTCGGCACGCGCAGCCGCGCTTATGTGCAGGTCCAGAACGGCTGTGACCATCGCTGCACCTTTTGCATCATTCCCTACGGGCGCGGCAATTCGCGCTCTGTGCCTGCCGGTGTTGTTGTCGAGCAGATCAAGCGGCTGGTGGGGCGTGGCTTCAATGAGGTTGTGCTCACGGGAGTGGACCTGACAAGCTGGGGCGCTGATTTGCCAAGCCAGCCACGCTTTGGCGATCTAGTGATGCGTATCCTCAAACTTGTGCCAGACTTGCCGCGCCTGCGCATTTCCTCGATCGATTCGATTGAAGCTGACGACAACCTCATGCAAGCTATCGCGACCGAGCCGCGCCTCATGCCGCATCTGCACCTGAGTTTGCAGCATGGTGACGACCTGATCCTGAAGCGTATGAAGCGGCGACATTTGCGCGACGATGCAATCCGCTTCACTGAAGAGGCCCTCAAGCTGCGCCCTGAAATGACCTTTGGCGCCGATATCATCGCGGGTTTTCCAACCGAGACGGAAGCACACTTTAAAAACTCGCTCAAGCTGGTGGACGACTGCCAGCTGACTTGGCTGCATGTCTTCCCTTACTCCGCGCGCGAAGGCACGCCAGCCGCGCGGATGCCTGCTGTGCATGGCGCGGCGATCAAAGAGCGCGCAGCTATGCTCAGGGCCGCGGGCGAGCGCCGTGTGGCCAACCACCTAACTGTGCAGCTAGGCAAACAGCATTCTGTGCTTATGGAGAACGCCCATATGGGTCGCACCGAGCAGTTCACCGAAGTGCACTTTGATGCCGCCCAAAACGAGGGCAGCATCGTTGTGGCCCGCATTACAGGGCAGAGCAGCGGACAGCTTTTGGCCGTGCCGGCCTAGCCCTTGGCCCCCTGCCCGCGCGCATAAAT
The DNA here is from genome assembly GCF_025751535.1 of Lentibacter sp. XHP0401. Classification (GTDB taxonomy): domain Bacteria; phylum Pseudomonadota; class Alphaproteobacteria; order Rhodobacterales; family Rhodobacteraceae; genus Lentibacter. Next base: position 57,872 of record NZ_JAOWLC010000015.1, read on the forward strand.
GTCTTCGTAGCGGATGATGTCATCTTCGCCGAGGTATGAGCCTGTTTGCACCTCGATCAGAACCATCGGCAGCTTGCCGGGGTTTTCCATGCGGTGTTTTGCACCCAGCGGGATATAGACACTCTCGTTTTCGGCGACGAGCTTGACCTCGTCATTGACCGTGACCTTGGCTGTGCCGTGCACAACGATCCAGTGTTCAGAGCGGTGATGATGACTTTGCAAGCTCAGCGCCGCACCGGGCTTGACCACGATCCGCTTGACCTGAAAACGCTCGGCCAGAGCCAGGGTCTCGAAGCTGCCCCATGGGCGGTGATCCATCGGGAAAAGCTCGGCCTGCGTTGCATTCTTGTCCTTGAGGGCTTGCACCGCGCGCTTCACATCCTGACCGCGTGTCTTGTCGGCAACCAGCACGGCATCATCCATCGCCACAACGATCAAATCCCTGACGCCGATGGCGACAAGCTGCTGATCGGCGCTTTCCGCGCGCAGGAGCGTGTTCTCACATTCAATCGCCGTAGCGTTGCCAGACAGCGCAACGCCGCTTGTATCAGCGTCCATTTCATCCTGCACAGCGCTCCAGCTGCCCAGATCGGACCAGCGCGCACCGAAGGGCACGACAGACAGGAGCGGGCTCTTTTCCATCACTGAATAGTCGATAGAATCAGAAGGCACATCCGCCCATGCAGCAGGGGCGAGCCTGAGGAAACCAAGATCAATCTCGGCATCATCCAGAGCGGCCTGAACAGGCGCTATCATCTCGGGCGCGTGGGCTTCGAAGGCGGCAATCATATCGGCAGCGGCGAAAAGAAAGATGCCCGCGTTCCAGAGGTAATTGCCCGCCTCAAGCATCTCGGCGGCGCGCGCGGCATCGGGCTTTTCTACAAAGCGCAAGAGCGGCTTGGGGCTTTCATCGCCTTCGGGAGCTTCGGCCAACTCAAGGTAGCCATAGCCTGTCTCGGGCTTGTCAGGGGTAATGCCGAAGGTGACAAGGCGGCCCGCTTTTACGGCCTCAAGCCCGCGCTGCACGGCGGCACGGAAGGCCTCAGCGTCGGGGATCACATGGTCGGACGGTGCGACAAGCAGAACGGCGTCAGGATCACTTTTTACAGCGTGAAGGGCTGCGGCCAGAACGGCGGGAGCCGTATTGCGCCCCTCCGGCTCGACCATGATTGTGCCCGGATCAATGCCAACAGCCAAAAGCTGTTCTGTCACGATAAAACGGTAATCGGAGCCTGTGATAATCATCGGAGCGACAAACTCCGCTCCCGCCATGCGAAGGGCAGCGGATTGCAGCAAAGTATGCTCGCCGGCAAAGCGCACAAACTGCTTCGGGAAGCTCTTGCGCGACAAAGGCCAAAGGCGCGTGCCTGACCCGCCAGACAGAATAACAGGTGTAATCTTTGTCAAAACCACTCTCCAAATAATCTACTCAAAGTCCGCCAGATGCGTATGCGAATACACCCATCTTAACCAGCCTGCTCCGTTTAGGCCATTCCGAGCCAGAATTACAGCTCGGTAAAGGCCGCGCACCCCGTTTTGAAACACGGTTTTAGCGTCGCAGCCCATGGCTTTGCGGCTTGCTTAAAGTCATCCCATTCCCTAGGTAAAGCTTAATTTAGGAGGTTTCGCATGAAAAAAGCGTTGATTACTGGTGTCACAGGTCAAGATGGGTCTTATCTGGCCGAATTCCTACTTGGCAAAGGCTATGAAGTTCACGGCATCAAGCGCCGCAGTTCCCTGTTCAACACCCAGCGCATTGATCATATTTACCAGGATCCGCATGTCGATAACTCAATGTTCCATCTGCACTATGGAGACCTGACAGACAGCTCGAACCTGACCCGCATTATTCAGGAAGTGCAGCCCGACGAAGTGTATAACCTTGGCGCGCAATCGCATGTGGCGGTCAGCTTTGAGGCCCCCGAATATACCGCCGATGTAGACGCCATGGGCGCGCTGCGGCTTCTGGAGGCGATCCGCTTTCTCGGCCTTGAAAAAAAGACCCGCTTTTATCAGGCGTCAACCTCCGAGCTCTACGGGCTTGTGCAGGAAACACCCCAGCGCGAGACAACCCCGTTCTACCCGCGCAGCCCCTATGCTGTGGCCAAAATGTATGCCTACTGGATTACGGTGAACTACCGTGAATCTTACGGGATGTATGCCTGCAACGGCATCCTCTTCAACCACGAGAGCCCGAGACGCGGCGAAACATTCGTGACCCGCAAAATCACCCGCGGCCTCTCCAACATTGCGCAAGGCATCGAGCCTTGCCTCTACATGGGCAACATCGACGCACTGCGCGACTGGGGCCATGCGAAAGACTACGTGCGCATGCAGTGGATGATGCTGCAACAGGACAACCCCGATGACTTCGTGATCGCGACAGGCGTTCAATACACCGTCCGCGAGTTCATCCAGTGGTCCGCCCGTGAGCTCGGCATCGAGCTCGCGTTTTCCGGCGAGGGTGTTGACGAAATCGCCACAGTCGCGTCCATCACGGGCGACAAGGCTCCGGCCCTGAAAGCGGGCGATGTCGTTATAAAAATCGATCCGCGCTATTTCCGGCCCGCCGAAGTGGAAACCCTTTTGGGTGACCCGACCAAAGCCAAAGACGTGCTTGGCTGGGTTCCCGAGATTACCGCTCAGGAAATGTGTGCCGAGATGGTCGCGGAAGACCTGCGTGCCGCTCAGCGCGCACGGCTTTTGTCAGATCACGGCTATGAGACGCATGTTTCACGGGAGGATTGAGGCGTGCGAGGTAAACTCTTTCTGACGGGTGGCAGCGGCATGGTTGGGCGCAATGTGCTGGCCCATCCTTTGGCTGCGAACTGGGACATTCTACACCCCTCCAGCCGCGAACTTGACCTGATGGACGCCAGCGCTGTCGAGGCCTACATCGCGGCTGAAAAGCCCGACCTTGTTGTGCACGCTGCTGGAAAAGTCGGTGGCATTGCAGCCAATATGGCGGCGCCCCTGTCTTTTCTGGATGACAATCTGATGATCGGGCGCAACGTGATCATGGGCGCGCGGAAAGCCGGTGTGCGCCAGCTGATCAACCTTGGCTCAACCTGCATTTACCCACACGCCGCGCCAAACCCTCTGCGCGAAGAGATGATCCTCACGGGCGAGCTTGAGCCAACAAACGAAGGCTACGCGCTTGCCAAAGTCGTGGCCCTGCGGCTTTGCCAGTTTATCCGCCGTGAAGCGCCGGAGTTTCAATACAAAACGCTTATCCCCTGCAACCTCTATGGCCCGCACGACAAGTTTGACCCGCAAAAATCGCATTTGCTGCCGGCGATCATTCGCAAGGTTTACGAGGCCAAGCTGTCAAACGAGCCTGCAGTCGAAATCTGGGGCGATGGCATGGCGCGGCGCGAGTTCATGTATGTCGAGGATCTTGCAACGCTTATCTTCAAGGCCGCTGACAACCTTGAAGACATGCCCGAGCTTATGAACGCAGGTGTGGGAACCGACCATTCGGTGAATGACTATTACGCCTCTGTTGCGCGCAATATCGGCTGGGAGGGGCGCTTTGTGCATGACCTTTCAAAACCTGTGGGCATGAAACAAAAGCTCTGTGACACCTCACGCCAGACCGCCTGGGGCTGGCAACCCGAAACATCCCTCGATGAGGGTATTGCAAAAACTTATCAGTATTTCTTGGAGACGCTTTAACATGACTGCACGCTTTCCTCTTGCCACCTCGTCGTGGGACCAAGCCGAGCAAGATGCGATCCAGCGCGTTATTGCTTCAGATATGTATTCCATGGGCCCCGAAGTGCGCGCCTTTGAAGACGAGTTCGCCGCTTTCTTCGGCTCCAAATATGCGGTCATGGTCAACTCTGGCTCCTCGGCCAACCTGCTCATGACCGGCGCGCTGTTTTATACCCAGAACGAAAAGCTCCGCCTGAAAAAGGGTGACGAGATCATCGTGCCTGCCGTCAGCTGGCCGACAACATACTACCCGCTCTCGCAATACGGGCTGGTGCAGAAGTTTGTCGATATCGACCGCGCCACGCTCAACTATGATCTGGATGCGCTGGCCGCGGCTGTGACCGACAACACCCGCGCCATCATGATTGTGAACCTCCTTGGCAACCCCAACGACTTTGCCCGCATTCAAGAGATCATCGGCGGGCGGGACATCGTTCTGCTCGAAGACAACTGCGAAAGCATGGGCGCGAAGTTCGAGGGCAAACACACCGGCACATTTGCCCATGTCGGCAGCTTCTCGAGCTTTTTCTCGCACCATATTTCCACGATGGAAGGCGGTATTGTCACAACCGATGATGAGGAACTTTACCACATCATGCTGTCGATGCGCTCGCATGGCTGGACCCGCCATCTACCCAAAGAAAACCGCGTGACAGGCACGAAAAGCGACAACGCCTTTGAAGAGAGCTTCAATTTCGTTCTGCCCGGATACAACCTGCGCCCTGTCGAAATGTCGGGTGCGATCGGCCGTGAGCAGCTCAAGAAACTGCCTGCGCTGATTGCGGGCCGCCGCGCCAACGGGGCGGCCTTTGTTGAAAAGCTAAGCAACCACCCGCTGTTTTATGTGCAGGAAGAAATCGGCGAAAGCAGCTGGTTCGGCTTCTCCATGGTTATGCGCCCCGATGCAGGAATGACACGTGCCGAACTGGTCGCGAAGCTGGATGAGCTGGGCTTTGAAAACCGCCCCATCGTGGCAGGGAACTTCACGAAAAACCCCGTGATGCAGCATATCGAACACGAGGTTCACGGCGCGCTGAGCAATGCCGAGTATATCGACCAGCACGGGCTGTTCATCGGCAACCATCACTACCCGATCGAAGAAGCGATAGAGACCTTGGCCGCGCTGCGCGGCTAGGCGTATTTGGCCAGAGGCTTGCCTCTGGCCAGCCGCACAAAGATCAGGACAGTAAGCTGTCCAAAACATCGCGGTTTCTGTTCAGGCTTTGCGCAAGCCTTGAGAAACCAGACAAGAAGCCTCTGTCAACACGGGTCAAGTGCAGCGCCTGCCCGTTTGCGAGGCAGAATAGGTCAACCAACATATCAATGTTGGCGCTATACCTGTCGAGACTAGCATTCATATGAATGCGGCTTGCCGCCCGTCTCGGGAATGTCCGAAACTGAAAAAACGCGTGAATTGTCGAAATATTCCCGTCCGTAGTCCACGCAAGCGCGGTCATCTGAGCACACCAGAATGTCTTTCCCGTCGACCGCTTTTTTCAGGCTGGCAAAAAACGTTTTATAATCGGTCGCGAGGTCGGTGTTTCGCACGTGAATGGAGATATAGGTCTCAGGCAGTTTCGCGAGAGCAGCCTTGACGTGCTCGGCAGTCTCTTTCGTGAATTGCAGACGTTTCATCAGGTCGATAGAGTGAGCACCGCCGCCGCATTGATGATGAATCAAAAGCTCGTGCGGGTAAGACTGCTCAAAATCAAACGTAATTTTCTGGCCGCTTTCCGTCTCGATATAATTTCTGGCTGGCGCGTCAAAAACAGCACGATAGGCTGCCGCATCTACATTTGCGAATTCTGGAAAGCATGACGCGTCAGCGGCCAGATTTTCCAGTGCAGATATATCTAGCTCGGCGATATCCGCATACTCGCCTTTAACTTCAAAGTAGTTGGAGAAATCGTCCAGCAGCCCTGACTGCTGCGTATCGACAACAAGCTTACGGTCGTGAGCGACGGCATACTGCCAGCAGGTTTCAATCTGGCACAAAATATCATTCAGCCCACCCTTGGGGCGACACAACACGTAATCAACCAAGTAAATTCTCCTCATCCACACCGGACGTATTTTTGCTTGGGGACACTAGATTAGCTTTTCCGGATTGGCCAGAAGGAACGCTAACACCTTGCGAGCCTCCACGTTGCTACCTATACAATTTATTCTGTAAAAGCCGTGCAATTTTCTGTTTCCGTTTGGCGTGTTCGAGGAAGGGGTGACAGTTTGAAACTTCCACAGCCTCTCCGAAGGCTTGCGTCAAAAGCGTCTCGCAGTGTGAGCGGCGGATTGCCTGTGTCCAAGCTTGATATTGCAGCGCAAAGCTTGCCCCGAACCAGCGCCAACGCCCATATTCCGCAGGAAATTTTGCAGGTGTTCGCTGCGGCCGAAGCGGCGCAAAGGCCCAAGGGATACTCGGAAGAATACGACCTGCTCAAGGCAGAGTTTGACGTTCCTTACTACCTGCTACGTTACCCCGACATCATGGCGCACCGGCTAGACCCGATTGCGCATTATATTCGCGCTGGCGCAGGCGAAGGGCGCACGCCACATCCGTTTTTTGACCCCGTTCATTACGACGCACAACTGGGCGAGCAGGCTTTGAACGGCCAGACGCTCTTTGCCCATTGGCTCACAACAGGCCGCAAAGCGGGGCTTGAAGCGCAGAAGGCCGGCCCCTTGCAGGACGCATACGAGTCTTCCGGCATTCGCCCCAAGAGCAAGCTGATGGCGCGTGAAATAGCCGACAAAAGTGCCATACCGCATTATGGTGAAAAGCTGCACATCCAGATCCTCGCGGCATGGCTCAATTCGGGGGGGCACCGCTACGGGTTTGAGTATCATCTCATCAAACCGCATTTTGACATTGCCTATTACCTCACGCAAAACCCTGATATTATTTACAAAAACATAGACCCGATCGCGCATTACCTGCGCGCGGGCGCCCTTGAGGGCCGCAACCCTACCCCGATGTTTGACACGCTGGGCTACAGCGCGCGCCACCCCGAGCAAGCCGAAAGCGGTTTGTCGCCCTTCGGCGCGTGGGTCATGGCGGGCTGCCCTATAGAAGACACAACGGCAATGTTTGGCGCGTTTGACGATCTGGCAGGCGCGATGAGCCTTACGACAGAGAATGCGCTACACCTCTTGCAGGGCGAGCAGGCCAGCCTCCGACGCAGGCTCGAGCATGGTGAACTCGGCCAGCAGGTCTTGCGCGCCGCAGCGCTTGAGCCCCTGCTCAACGCCACATGGCCCAGCGCTTTTGCGCCACGTGTTGCGCCGTTCAACTCCGACCTTGTGATCAACCGCACGACCGACTTGCTGCGCTTGCAGGCGCGGGCAGGCCAGCGCAGGGCCAAGGCTGTTGTGCTCGTCAACCGCCCCCGCTGGGGCAGCGGGCGGCGGATGGAAGGCTATCTGGCCCATGCACTCGCCGATATTTACGGCAGCGAAGAAGTGATTGTCGTCACGACAGAGGGGGGCGGTGCGTTGCCCAAAGGGCGGCTGCCCGAGGGTGTGCGGCTTGTCGATTTTTCCGATATCCGCTCGCAAGACGCGCAAAAAGAGCGGGTCCTGTTCGAGTTTCTCCGCTCGCTTCACAGCGAAGCCGTGTTCAACATCAACAGCCGCACGTTCTGGGAGATGCTGGTGAGCTACGGGCAAAGCCTCACCGCCGAAACCCGCGTGATCTGTGGGCTGTTCTGTGCCGAGCAAACCTCGATGGGCTTCTGGACAGGCTACCCCGTGCGGCACTTTTACCGACATTTTGACAAGCTTCACGGCATTTGCACAGACAGTCACGCCCTGCGCGAAGAGCTTTGCGAGCGGTTCCTCATTCCCGAAGCTTTGAACGAAAAGCTCGCTGTGCTCTCGGCCCCTGTTGACGGGTCCATCCCTGCCGCCAAAGGCCCGGCTGCACCGCGCCTCGGGCTATCCAGGCGCCGCAGCCAGATATTCTGGGCAGGACGTGTCCGTCGTCAGAGTTTTTGGGTCCAAGAGCGGCCTAAACTAAGAGAGAGTTTGGCTCATCTAGTTGGTTTGATT
>NZ_JAOWLC010000016.1 GCF_025751535.1 Lentibacter sp. XHP0401
TTTGCGCGGCTGGCTCCGCCCGAATTTGTGCGCCGCCTTTGGGAACGCTTGCGCGGTTTGTCCCGGGGCTTAAAAAATGGGGTTTCGGTTTTCGTTTTGCAAACCCCGAACCCGCCGGGGGGCTTTGCCCCCCGGACCCCCCAGGATATTTTTAGCAATAAGAAAGGCTTTGGGGGAAGGACCGTTGCTTCGGGGGCTTTTAGCTGCGCACGAGCTTGTCGTAGGCCTCGGCGATTTCGCGGGTGAGTGTGCCCACTTCGAAAGTGTAATCACCGATCTGGCCAACGGGTGTGACCTCGGCAGCCGAGCCTGTGAGCCAGCATTGCTCGAAGCTTGCAAGCTCTTCGGGCATGATGTGGCGCACGTGGACCTTGACCCCGCGTTCTTCCAGCATTTTGATCACGGTCTGGCGGGTGAGGCCATTGAGGATTGCGTCAGGATCGGGTGTGTGGACCTCGCCGTCTTTGACGAAGAAAATGTTGGCTCCTGTCGCCTCTGCCACATAGCCGCGGTAATCCATAAAGAGCGCATCGGAGCAGCCCTTGGCCTCGGCGGCGTGTTTGGACATGGTGCAGATCATGTAGAGGCCTGCGGCCTTGGCGGCTGTCGGGATTGTCTCGGGCGAGGGGCGCTTCCATTTGGCGATGTCGAGCTTGGCGCCTTTGAATTTGGCATCGCCGTAATAGCTGCCCCATTCCCATGCGGCCACCGCCATGCGCACAGGGTTGCGTGAACTTGCAACACCCATATCTTCGCCGGCACCACGCCATGCAACCACGCGAACATAAGCATCGGTGAGGCCGTTGGCATCAAGCACTTCACGTTTGGCCGCTTCGATTTGATCCACTGTGTAGGGGATCGGCATGTCGAGCAGATTGCCCGAGTTGAGCAGGCGTTCGGAGTGTTTGCGGCTGAGGAAAACCTTGCCGTTGTAGCAGCGCTCGCCTTCAAAGACAGAGCTGGCATAGTGAAGGGCATGGGTTAGAATGTGGACATTGGCATCGCGCCAGTCGACGAGTTTGCCGTCCATCCAGATTTTGCCGTCACGGTCATCATAGCTTGACATAGTGGTCTCCTCCGCATGCCATTTTGTAATATTGCGCAAACAACGTCCGAAACGGACATAAAGTTGCGTAAAAACTGAGAATCGCTACCAGTTGCGTCTTGGAATGTCAATAAAGCTGACATAAAACTGTTGGACGAACTGAGGGAGGCAATTTTATGAGTGAGCCAGTCAGCGGCGAGAGCCTGTTGTTTTTGACAGACGAGCAGTTGCAGCAGGGTATCGAAGGTATGTTCTTTGCCTATCGCGGTTTCACCGCCGACCCGGACCGCATTCTGGAAGAGCTGAACCGTGAGCGTGACACGAGCTATGGCCGTGCGCATCACCGCGCTGTGCATTTCATTGGCCGTGCGCCCGGAACGACTGTGAAGAACCTGCTGGAAATTCTTGGTGTGACGAAGCAGTCACTTAACCGTGTCTTGCGCACCTTGATGGAGGATGGCCTTGTGGAAGGCAAGGTTGGCGGGAGCGATCGCCGCGAGCGCCACTTGTTTCTGACGGAAGAGGGGCGCACACTGGAGCGTCAGCTCTCGGAGGTGCAACGGGCGCGGATGCGGGACGCTTACCGCGCGGCGGGGCCGGAGGCTGTGCGCGGTTTCAGGCAGGTTCTGGAAGCGATGATGGAGAAGGAGTTGCGCCGCAAATACGGTGCGCTGAGGGACAAGAGCGAATGAGTGAAGTAGACGCGCATCTTTTGATTGTAGACGATGACGAGCGGATCAGAACGCTTTTGCAGAAGTTTCTGATGCGGGCGGGTTTTCTTGTTTCGGGAGCGCGGGACGCGGCGCATGCGCGGCGGCTTATGGCGGGGCTCGACTTTGATCTCATCGTTCTGGATGTGATGATGCCCGGTGAGACCGGAATTGACCTGACGCGTGCTGTGCGGGAAACCTCGCAAGTGCCGATATTGCTTTTGACCGCCAAGGGCGAGACGGAAGACCGTATTATCGGGCTTGAGGCAGGCGCGGATGACTATCTTTCCAAGCCGTTCGAGCCGAAGGAGCTTTTGCTGCGGATCAACGCGATTTTGCGGCGCATGCCTGAAGTTGTGGTTGAGGCTGTGCGCCCCAAGGTGCTTGGGCTGGGCGGGTATCAGTATGATATTGAGCGGGGAGAGCTTTGGGAGGGGGACGCGCTTGTCAGGCTGACCGCGACGGAAAACCAGCTGATGAAGATTTTTGCGGCCTCAGTGGGTGAGGCCATCAGCCGTGTGACGCTTGTTGAGGAACTGGGCCGTGACCACGGGCAGGCGCAGGAACGCGCGATTGATGTGCAGATCACAAGGCTGCGCCGCAAGATTGAGCGCGATCCGAAGCAGCCGCGCTATTTGCAGACGGTGCGCGGGGCCGGGTATATGCTGGCGCCTGACTAGGGTTCGAATTGCGCTTCGCGCAATCCGACCGGCTGGGGGCGCTGCCCCCAGACCCCCGAGGTATTTTTGAACAGAAGAAGAGCTGCGGGCGTTCAGGTGAAGAGGTTGGCGTAGGCTTCGCGGAGGGCCTTTTTCTGAACCTTGCCCATAGTGTTGCGGGGCAATTCGGGCAGAAGCAGGATATGCTTTGGCTGTTTGAACTTCGCGAGTTTTTCGGTTGTGACCGCTTGGACAGCTTCGGTTGTGAGGGCCTTGTCTGACGGAACAACCACGGCAACGACGCCTTCGCCGAAATCGGGATGTGGCACGCCGATGACGGCGCTTTCGAGGACGCCATCGATATCATCAATCAGGCTTTCGAGCTCTTTCGGGTAGACGTTGAAGCCGCCTGTGATGATCAGATCTTTGCCGCGACCGACGATGCTGATGTAGCCGTGGTCATCAATTATGCCGAGATCTCCGGTGATGAACCAACCATCTGCGCGCAACTCTTCGGCTGTTTTTTCGGGCATTTGCCAGTAGCCCTTGAAGACATTGGGGCCGCGCACTTCAATTGTGCCGATTTCGCCTTGAGCAACTTCGCCGTCACTGTCCATGATGCGTAATTCAACGTCGGGCAGAGGCAGGCCGACCGTTCCGGGACGGCGCGCGCCCGAGTATGGGTTTGAGGTGTTCATGTTGGTTTCGGTCATGCCGTAACGCTCAAGGATGGTGTGGCCGGTGCGGGCCTGCCACTGCTCATGGGTATCGACCAGCATGGGGGCGGAGCCTGACACGAACAGGCGCATGTTGGCGCAGAGTTCGGGGGTGAGGCGCGGATCTTGCAAGAGGCGGGTGTAGAACGTGGGCACGCCCATAAGCACAGTGGCGCGGTGCAGGGCTGCGATGATGCTTTCTGGTGAGAAGTTTTGCAGGAAATGCAGAGTTGCGCCCGACACGAGGGCGATATTGGTGGCCACAAAGAGACCGTGGGTGTGAAAGATCGGCAGCGCGTGAATGAGCACGTCCTGATCGGTGAATTGCCAGTAACCTTGCAGGCTTTCGGCGTTTGAAAAGAGATTGCCGTGGCTCAGCATCGCACCTTTGGAGCGGCCTGTTGTGCCGGAGGTGTACAGGATTGCTGCGAGGTCGTCGGCGTTGCGGGGCACCGGAGTGATGACCGCATCTGACAGTGCGCCTGTGAGGGAGCCTTTGCCGTTGGCAGCGAGGGTGAAGACATGCGCCTTGCCGGCGAGTGGGGTGATTTCGGCTTCGCGCGCAGGGTCGCAGACCACAATGCCTGGCGAGGCATCGGTGAGGAAATAGGAAAGCTCGCTTGCCGTGTAAGCTGTGTTGAGAGGCAGAAAGATACCGCCTGCCGCGACTGTGGCGAGGTAAAGCTCGATGGCAGTGAGAGATTTTTCGACCTGAACGGCCACACGATCGCCCGGCGTGAGGCCTGCTTCGGTGAGCACGGCGGCAAGGTGCAGGGCGTTTTGCAGTGTTTCGCCATAGCTTTGCGAAGGCTGAGAGGGCTGCTCGGCAAAGGGCTTGTCGGGGTGGGCTTCGGCATAGGCGGTGAGCCGCGAGAAAAGGTAGTTGTCTGTCATGGGAACCCTCGAAATTGCTGCGTGATGGTGCTGTTTTGGGCGCTTGGGCGCAAGAGGGGAATTGACCTTCGCGTGAGGGATGCGCAAGGTCGGGCAGGAAAAGGAAACCGCATGAACCCGCTCAAAGGCATCGCTCTCAAGCTTTGTTCAGTTGTCACGTTTATCACCATGGCATCGCTCATCAAGGCGAGTGCGGAACATGTGCCGGCGGGGCAGGCTGTGTTCTTTCGCTCGGTCTTTGCCTTGCCTGTTATTCTGGCCTGGTTGGTCATGCGGGGCGATTTGCGCACCGGGTTGAAGGCAGCTTCGCCCATGGGGCATTTCTGGCGCGGATTTGTCGGCACGGCGGCTATGGGTCTTGGTTTTGCGGGGCTGGGGTTGCTTCCTCTGCCCGAGGTGACGGCGATCGGCTATGCCGCGCCTTTGCTTACGGTTATTCTGGCGGCGATGTTTCTGGGCGAGCAGGTGCGTGTCTTCCGGCTTGCCGCAGTTGCGCTCGGGATGTTTGGTGTATTGATTATTTTAGGCCCGAGACTGAGCGCATTTTCGGGTGATACCGTTGAAAAAACAGCCGCACTTGGCGCGATGCTTGTGCTGACGGGTGCGCTGTGTGCGGCTTTGGCGCAGATATACATTCGTAAGCTGGTGGCGACAGAGCAGACCTCGGCGATCGTGTTTTATTTCTCGGTGACCTCGGCGTTTCTCTCGCTGCTCACTTTGCCATTCGGCTGGGTGATCCCGTCAGGGCAGGAGGCTGTGCTTTTGATTATGGCCGGGTTGCTGGGCGGGTTGGGGCAGATATTCCTCACTTCGGCCTACCGTTTTGCGCCTGCTTCTGTCGTTGCGCCGTTTGACTATGCCTCGATGCTGTTTGCGATTCTTATCGGCATGTTCTTTTTCAATGAAATTCCCGATGCGCGCACCATTGGCGGTGCTGCTCTTATCATTCTGGCGGGAGTGATCATCATCTTGCGTGAACACCGGCTTGGAATTGAGCGCGGCCGCGCGCGGCGCGGAATGACACCACAGGGTTAGGAGGCACAAATGCCAACAGTTGGAGAAGCGCTGGTTGCGCGACTTAAGGCTCATGGGGTGAGCCATGTTTTTGGTATCCCCGGCGTACATACGGTTGAGCTGTATCGAGGGCTGGCAAGCTCCGGCATTGCGCATATTACGCCGCGCCATGAGCAGGGCGCAGGGTTTATGGCTGATGGCTATGCGCGGGCCTCGGGTAAGCCGGGGGTGGCGTTTGTGATTACCGGGCCGGGGCTGACAAACACGCTGACACCGATGGCGCAGGCGCGTGCCGATAGTGTGCCCATGCTTGTCGTTTCGGGTGTGAACAAGACCCATACTTTGGGAAAAGGTCTTGGCTGCTTGCATGAACTTCCCGACCAGTTGGCCATGTCAAGAACAGTCTCTATTAAAGCGGAACAGGTGGAGAATTCCGAGAGCCTGATACCCGCGATTGACGCAGCTTTCGAGGGGATGGCTGCTGAACGCGGCGGGCCGTATCATATCGAAATTCCGATTGATGTGGCCAGGCACGAGCACAGCAAAGTGGGTAAAGCGCCTGAGTTGCCTGAGCCGATGGCTGCAGAGGCAGGCCAGATTGCAAAGCTGGCCGAGGCGCTGATGAGTGCGCAGAAAGTGGTTGTTCTGGCAGGTGGCGGAGCCAAACGGGCCGAGGACATGTTGGGCCAGCTTGCCGAGAAGCTGGACGCGCCTGTGGTGCTGACGGTGAATGCCAGAGGCATGATGCACAGGCATCCGCTGGGTATTCCTGCGAGCCCGAGCCTGAACGCCGTGCGCGCCGTGATTGCGGAGGCCGATATGGTGCTGGCCGTTGGCACAGAGTTTGGCCCGACGGATTATGACATGTATGCGCTGGGCAATATGCCCGAGATGAAGCGCCTCGCGCGGATTGATATTTGCGCAGAGCAACTGGCGCGGCATGAGGCCGAGATGACCCTGAAGGCCGATGCGGGCGCGGCGCTTGCGGCGCTCTTGGATGCTGTGAGCGACAAGCCGATTGCGGACGGCGCCGAACGCGCAGAACTTGCGCGCAAGGCGGCCTGGGCCGAATTGAGCGATGACTACCGTCTGATGTGTGGCCTGCTTGATGTGATCCGGGATGCGCGCCCCGGGAGCCTGATTGTGGGCGATAGCACGCAACCGATTTATGCGGGCAATCTCTATTACGATCACGACATGGCTGGTGGCTGGTTCAATGCAGCCACGGGTTTTGGCGCACTGGGCTATGGGATTCCTGCGGGGATTGGCGCACAGTTTGCGCAGCCTGATCGTTCCGTGGTTGTGATTGCGGGTGATGGCGGCGCGCAATTTACGCTGCCCGAGCTTATGACCGCCGCGCAGGAAAACCTGCCGATCACGTTTATCATCTGGAACAATGGAGGATATGGCGAGATCGAACTGACGATGGAAAACGCGGATATTGATGTTGTCGGATGTGATCCGAAACCGCCTTTGTTCGGGCATGTGGCGGCAAGTTGCGGCATGCCTTACACGAAAGTTGCGGCAGAGCCTGAAGCGTTGCGCGAGGCACTTATGCCCAAGGCGGGGCAAAGCGGGCCTGTAATGATCGAGATCGACGCGCCGTTTATTGCAAGCTAAGGAGGCGATTTTGGCCAAGTTAGAGACTGTTCCTGCGAAGGCTGTGCCTGAAAACGGGCTCTGGTGTGACCTGCATCAGGAGCGCCCGCGCGGGCTGCTTCCTATGGAGGAGCGCAAGCGCGTTGCGGCCTATTTGAAGGCGCTGCCCGAGTGGGGCGGAGTGGTCCTGATTGTGGGTGATGTGAGCCATTGGGTGCAGATTTCTGCAGGTGAGATTGTAAGCTTTCAATCGTTTCTCACGGGGCGTCTGGCGCAGGCTTTGGGCGTGGAAGGTGCGCCTGATGATGCGGCCGTGGCCGATGTGATGAGCCAGCCGGAGCGGTTGGCGGGGCTGTTGCGCAGCGCCGAGATTGCGGGCGAAAGCGGTGCAGCTCTTGGCGCTTTGATTGGAGCAGAGCTTGCCGCAACGCGGGCCTTTTGGCTGGGCGCTGATGTGCGCTTGATGGGTGAAGGCGCTTTGGCGGATGGTTATGAAGCAGCTTTGCGCGCGCAGGCGGCCTGGGTGACGCGGGTTTAGAAAACAATCTGGAATTTGGCGCCTGCCGCGGACGGTAGAAGCGTGATTTCTGCGCCGTTGGCCTCGAGCATGGCGCGGGTGATGGCGAGGCCCATGCCTGTGCCGCCAGTGTTTCGGCGGGTTGTGAAAAACGGATCAAAGATGCGGGCGCGGTCGCCTCCGGCGATGCCTTTGCCGTTGTCAGCGATTGTGAGGGTGCTGTCTTTCGCCGAAAGGTGAAGTTCTGTCGCGCCATGGCTGGCCGCATTCTGGGCGAGCTGTTCGAGCACAGCGGTGAGGCCAGTGGCGTCAAACGGGAGCGGCTCGTTTTCGTGCAGGGTGACTTTAAGCGTTTCGGGGATACCTCCCAACACATCAGGCAAGCTTGTTGGCCCTCGTCCGTAGGGCGCGCGGGCAGCAGCGAGGGCGCGCAGGCTGTTGAGCAGGCTCTGCATCCGTTGCGACGACGTGTGGATCGAGGCGAGGAGCTGTGCGCGATCGTCGGCATCATCTACGCCGGCTTCGAGCAGTTCGGCGGCGGCGGTGATGCTTGTCAGGGGCGATTTCAGCTCATGGGTGACATGATCGGAATAGGCACGGATGCCTGCCTCGCGGTTTTGCAGAGACTTGGCCATATCATCGACCGAGGCGGCAAGCGCGGTGAATTCCGGTGTGCCGAAGTGCGGTGGGAGGGGGGCATCAGACTGCCCTGCCTTCACCGCCTTGGCATAGGCCGTGAGGGCATAGACAGGGCGCAGCACCAGCCGCCAGAGAAGCCATGCGAGAAGTGCGGTTGACAGGAAAGCCAGCCAGCCGATGAGCCAGGTGGTTTCTCCCCAGCCGAGGATGTTGCCTGCGAGCTTGAAGTAGCCAATGCCAAGGAGCGGCAGGCAGAGCACGGCGGCAAGTGTGCCGCCGATGACGAGCGCGAGGGGCGGACGCCACTTCTGGATGATGCGCTGCCTTACGCCCCCTGACATGGGCCCATCCTGACGCCGACGCCATGCACCGTCTCGATTGCGTCTGTTGCTCCGTTTTCGGCCAGCTTTGCGCGCAGGTTGCGCAGGTGGCTATCGACTGTGCGGTCAGACACATGGATGGTCGGGCCGTAGACGGCATCGGAGATTTGAACGCGGGAATAGACATTATCGGGCCGCGCCATGAGGAATGATAGAAGCGCCATTTCACGCTGGGTGAGAGACAGATCTTGCGTTTTGAAGCGGCAGAGGTGCTTGGCCGCGTCGACTTGCAACAGGCCGCGTATGAGAGGGCCGTGGGCACTGCTGTTGCCGCCGCTGCGTTTGAGGATGGCGCGCAGGCGGGCAGTGAGCTCGCGCGGGGAAAAGGGCTTTGTCACGTAATCGTCACCACCAATTTCGAGGCCGATGATTTTGTCGATCTCGTCATCTCGCGCGGTGAGGAAAAGCACGGGTGTTTCCTTCTCCGCACGCAGGCGGCGGCAGAGCTCTATACCGTCCATCGCGGGGAGGCCAATGTCGAGGATGATGAGATCGTCCTGACCGTTGAGAGCTTTGGCCAAGCCCTCCGCTCCGTCGCCTGCTTCGCGCACGGTATGGCCCGCTTGCTTGAGCGTGATGCGCAGGACATCGCGGATCTGCGGATCATCGTCGATGATCAGTATGTTGGCCATGTGGTGGCCTCCTCGGACTTTGACAGTGTTGCTAGGCTAGCTTGCAAGCGGAAGTCCCGAAAGCCCCATTCGCGCCAGTCTGTAATTTCGTGCGCTTCGGGTTTGTAGCTGTAGCAGAGACGATGTCCGCGTGCTTTCTCAAAGGCGATGATCGCGGGAAGGGCATGGGGGCCGAGCGCGCAGACATAAACGGGATCAAGCACCACTTCCTTGCCCAGATTGTGCCGCGCGATTGTAGCGGAGAAGCTTATGAGGCTGGCGATATAGAGCGCGGCGAGGCCGAGAAGCGCGGCGCGGCCAAGGAGCCAGCCGGCAGGCTTGTTGCGCAGGGTCTGATAGATAACCAACGCGAGGCCGAGGGCGACGACGATCATCCAGATTGCGGCGGCCATGCGCAGGTGGGTGAGGCCGTATTGGGCAACGTAGAGTTCAAGCCGCAGGAGGGAAGAGAGCACGAGAAAAACGTTCTGCGCGACCCATGCAAGCAACGCGATGCGCAAGCCTTGGCTGCCTTCGGTGAAGGGGCGGGCAAGGAGTGCAAAGACGCCCGCGAGCAGCGCTGTGGCGAGGAGAGGATAAGCGCCGCGGTGTGCGTAGGTGGCATATGTCATCCCATCGGGGAGGGCAACGCCGCCCCAGAGATATGCGATATCTGTAAGGGTTTGCACGGCGAAGAGCGCGTTGAACAGGATGAGAGAGCGGCAAACGGAGCCTGCGTTGAGCATAGCGGGAGCGGCAGGCAGACGAGGGCCGGAGACGCCGAGCTTGAGGCGCTCTTGCATTTGCGGCGCGGTGAGGAACGGCAGCGTGACGATGGCGAGGCCGCACCAGAACAGCAGGCGTGAAACAGCCTCGGGGCTAATCCAGTTGGCGGGAGAAAGGCTGGCAAACCAGCTTTCCATCATCGGGTTGGCTGACAGAAGCAGCGAGGCAAAGACGAGGCCGAAACCGAGCGGCAGAAGCCAGCTTTTGTAAAGGGAGGTAAGCGATGTTTCGGGGCGGTGAGATGTGGCGCGATGTGCTGTTTCTGTAATTTCGGACAGCACAGAGCCTGGCGCACTCAGCACGAAACGCAAGGCAGCTGTGAGCCAGCGGGAGACCCCTTGCCAGCCGCCCAGTGCGATCCAGCTTGCGCCGAGTACGAGGCCGAGGCCGAAGAAGGCGAGCGAGAGCGCCTGCGCCAGCTCGATGAGAGGCAGGGCCAGTAGCGTATAAACCATGAGACCGCCCCAGCCTTTGCAGCCATTGAGGAACCAGAGGGCAAGCAAGACGAGCATCCCGAAAAGAGCGAGCGAGAGGCCCGGCTCAGCCTGCCATGTGAGCGCATCGCCCGCAACGACGAGGGCGAGAAGTGCTATGATGCGGGGAAAAAAAGGTTGATCTGTTGTGCCTGTTTTGGGCGTATTTTCGCGCGGCGGCTCTGACATCCACCAGCCGTCCATCTGGACGGAATTGGGCACGCCGCGGATAAGAAATGTTTTCATTTTACTGTCCTCAAGTTTGTTTGATTGCCCCCTGTATCGGGGGCGCATGTGCAGGGGCTTCGCGGTGTTTGTGCAGTTTTTGCGCAGATAGCATTTTGCGCTCTGTGCTTGCCTTTGGGCCAAGCGCGTGAGACTTTTGAGGAAGGCCAAAGGGGCGATGGGATGAACATGAAAGAGCAAGGACGGGTGGCGCAACTGCCCCAGACAACCGAGCGGCGCAACGAAGGCTCGCCGCTTGATCTGGATTGGGTGGCGCGAGTGCAGGCCAACACATCAGCGATCGAGCGGCGGGCGGGAACGCTGGGTGCGCGACGCTCTGTGAAGAAGGCGCATCAGGCGGCTTGGCTTTTGAAGGCGGTCACCTGCATTGACCTGACCACCCTTGCGGGAGATGACACGGCGGGGCGGGTTGCACGGCTATGTGCCAAGGCGCGCCAGCCTGTGCGCGAGGATATTCTTGAGGCGCTCGGCATGGGGCCGATCACTGTTGGCGCGGTCTGTGTCTACCACGATATGATCGCGCCTGCGGTGGAGGCTCTGGCGGGGTCAGGTATCCCGATTGCTGCTGTGAGCACGGGTTTTCCGGCGGGGCTTTCGCCGTTTCATCTGCGCGTGAAAGAGATTGAAGAGAGCGTGAAAACTGGGGCTAGCGAGATTGATATCGTGATTTCGCGCCGGCATGTTCTGACGCAGAACTGGCAGGCGCTTTACGACGAAATGCGCGCCTTTCGCGCGGCCTGTGGTGACGCGCATGTGAAGGCGATTTTGGCGACTGGCGAGCTTGGAAGCCTGCGCAATGTGGCGCGGGCGAGCCTGATTTGCATGATGGCGGGAGCCGATTTTATCAAGACCTCGACAGGCAAGGAAAGCGTTAACGCGACCCTGCCTGTGAGCCTCGTGATGATCCGCGCGATACGGGAATATGAAGCCGCGACGGGTATTCGCATCGGTTACAAACCCGCAGGCGGGATCAGCAAAGCGAAGGACAGCTTGGTCTACCTGAGCCTGATGAAAGAAGAGCTGGGCGACAGATGGCTTCAGCCTGATCTTTTCCGCTTTGGGGCATCAAGTTTGCTGGGTGATATCGAGCGGCAGTTGGAACATTATGTGACGGGGGCCTACTCGGCCTCATACCGTCATGCGGCGGGGTAAGGCTATGACAGTTAAAGAGATCTTCGAGAGTATGGACTACGGCGAAGCGCCCGAGAGCGCGGCGGAGGCATTTGCCTGGATCACCGATAATGGCGCGCGGTTCGGGCACTTCATCGACGGCGCATTTACCGAGGCGGGAGAGGGCTTTTTGAGCCGCAATCCGGCCAACGGCGAGACGCTGGCAACGTTGACGCAGGCGAGCGTTGCGGATGTGGATATGGCGGTGACTGCGGCGCGCAAGGCGCAGCCGAAATGGGAGAAGCTTGGCGGCCACGGGCGGGCGCGGGTGCTTTATGCGATTACACGATTGCTCCAGAAGCACAGCCGCTTGTTTGCGGTGCTTGAAACCCTCGACAACGGCAAGCCGATCCGTGAGAGCCGCGATATTGATATCCCGCTTGTTCAGCGACATTTTTACTATCATGCGGGCATGGCGCAGTTGATGGAAAGCGAGCTGCCTGACGCCGAGGCGCTGGGCGTTTGCGGGCAGATTATCCCCTGGAACTTCCCCCTTCTGATGCTGGCGTGGAAGGTCGCGCCTGCGCTTGCGATGGGCAATACTGTGGTGTTGAAACCAGCAGAATACACCTCTCTGACCGCGCTTTTGTTTGCCGATATTTGCCGTCAGGCGGGGCTTCCCAAGGGGGTTATCAACATTGTCACGGGCGATGGCGCTGTTGGTGAAATGATCGTAAAGCACAGCGATATCAACAAGATCGCCTTTACCGGCTCGACCGAAGTGGGCCGCAAGATACGCGCGGCTACGGCGGGGAGCGGCAAGGCGCTGACGTTGGAGCTTGGCGGGAAATCTCCCTACATTGTGTTTGACGATGCAGACCTTGATTCAGCCGTGGAAGGGCTGGTTGATGCGATCTGGTTTAACCAAGGGCAGGTTTGCTGCGCTGGCTCACGCCTCTTGGTGCAAGAGGGTATTGCAGAGACGTTTTATGCCAAGCTCAAAGCTCGGATGAACAAGCTGCGGGTCGGCTCGCCTATGGACAAGTCGATTGATGTTGGGGCGATTGTGGACCCTGTGCAGCTGAAATTGATTGAAGGCATGATCGCAGGCAATGATGAAGGAAGTCTTTACGCGGCACCCGTGGAGCTGCCAGCGGAGGGGAGTTTCTATCGACCAACGCTGATCACGGGGCTTTCGCCCTCTTCAAAGTTGATGCAGGAAGAGATTTTCGGGCCTGTTTTGGTGGCCATGACCTTCCGCACGCCAGACGAGGCGGTGAGCCTTGCCAACAACACGCGCTACGGGCTTGCGGCGACGGTGTGGAGCGAGAATTTGAACCTTGCTCTCGACATAGCGCCCAAGCTTGCGGCGGGGGTTGTCTGGGTGAATGCGACCAACCTTTTTGATGCGGCTGCCGGCTTTGGCGGGGTGCGCGAAAGCGGGTTTGGGCGCGAGGGCGGATGGGAAGGCTTGCAGGCCTACACGAAGCCCAAGGGCAAGCTGAAAACGCTGTCCAAAGTCGAGCCGAATGCGGGCAAAGGCGGGCTGGAAAGCGGCGTGCTCGACCGCACCGAAAAGCTCTATATCGGCGGCAAGCAGGTGCGGCCTGATGGCGGCTATAGCCGCGAGATTTTTGCGAAAAACGGCAAGCTTGTATCGCAAGCGCCGATAGCGGGCCGAAAGGATATCCGCAACGCTGTCGAGGCCGCGCGCGGGGCGGCTGGCTGGAGCAAAACCACGGGGGCTTTGCGCGCGCAGATCCTTTATTATATGGCCGAAAACCTTGAAGCGCGCGGCGCGGAATTTGCCCGCCGTATTGACGCGATGAAGGGCGGAAAGAGCGGCGCTAAGGAAGTTGAGACCTCTGTGAAACGGCTGTTTTCCTATGCCGCTTGGGCGGATAAATATGACGGTGCGGTCAAGGGTGTTCCGATCCGCGGGGTGGCGCTGGCGATGCGTGAGCCGATAGGTGTTTTGGGCGCGTTTTGTGATGATGCGCACCCGCTTTTGGGGCTTGTCTCGGTGATGGGGCCAGCGCTTGCGATGGGCAACAGATGTGTGCTTGTGGCGAGTGAGGCCTACCCGCTGGAGGCGCTGGATATGACGCAGATTCTGGAGACATCCGATGTGCCTGCGGGGGTTGTAAACCTGCTGACAGGGAGACACGGCGAACTGGCCAAGCCGCTGGCGAGCCACATGGATGTGGATGCTGTCTGGAGCTTTTCATCGAGCGATATTTCTGCCGGAATCGAGGCGGAAAGTGGCACGAATTTGAAGCGCACATGGGTTAATAACGGCTATGCGCGCGACTGGTTTGGTGCCAGTGGTGAGGGCCGGGAATTCCTTGCTCAGGCGACGGATGTGAAGACCATTTGGGTGCCTTACGGGGAGTGAGGGAAGCGGTGGATTAACTTCCACGCCACACAGCGTTCAGCTTGGTTAACGGCGCTGGAAACGGCTCATTCCAGGGGGGTGATATGCGTGCACATGCCGTGCACCATGCGTGCACCGCGAAATCGGAAACGTATTAACGCGAGTTAAGTTAATGCGGCGTGCGGGAGGCTTGCCGCCGCCAACGCGACGCAGTTTGGCCTGCGGTGCGCTTGGATATTTACAGCAATAAGAAAGAGCGGGGTGGGCTGCGCCTCAGAGGCCTTCGGGCTGGCCGACGACTGTGAAGCTGAGAAGCTCCGGCTTGAGATATTCGCGGGCGACGCGATTGACTTGCTCCAGCGTTACCGCATTCACACGGTCATTTCGGGTGGCGATGTAATCGGTCCCCATGCCTTGCATTTGCATGCCGACAAGGATGTTGGCGATCGGGCCGTTGCCATCAAACCGCAGAGGATAGGCGCCTGTGAGGTAGCGCTTGGCGTCTTCCAGTTCTGTTTCAGTGACGCCTTCGCTCTGCATCCGTGCCCACTCGGCTTTTATCACTTCCATGGCCTCACCGACGCGGTTGTTGGCGGACTGAACCGAGCCGAGCCAGACATCTGCGCCGTCTTTATCGACAAGGTAGGAGTAAACCCCGTAGGTGAGGCCGCGCTTTTCGCGGACCTCTTGCATGAGGCGGCTTTCAAACCCGCCGCCACCGAGGACGACATTGAGCAGGTAGGCGGCGAAATAATCGGGGTGATCAAACGGGACGCCGGGCTGGCCGAACATAGCGACGGACTGGGGTGTCTCGAAGGGAATGATGACTGTTTCGCCGTCAAACGCGGGTGTGGCATCGGCGGGCAGGGGCGCGCCTGTGTCGGGGATACCGGCGAGCAGCGCATCAAGGATCGGGCCGAGTTCGTCGCGGGAAATATCGCCGACGACGCCTATATAGAGCCTGTCTTTGGCCACAGTTGCTTTGAAGGCGGCGAGAAGATCATCGCGCGTGAGAGCGGAGACTGTCTCGATGCTGCCGCTTTTGTCGGAGCCGTAGGGGTGGCTTCCATAAATGCGTGCATCGAAGGCTTGCCCTGCGATTGAGCTTGGGTCTTTTTCATCGGAGCGGATGCCCGAGATGACTTGTGCACGGACGCGCTCGATGGCGTCTTGATCAAAGCGGGGGCTGGTGAGGGATTGGCGCAGAAGCTCCAGTGCCTCGGCGCGGTTTTCGGAGAGGAATTTGGCGGAGACTGTGAGGGTATCGTCATAGACGGAATAGGAGAAGGAGGCGGCGAGGGCATCGCGGGCCTTGGCAAATTCGCGGGCGTCAAGATCGCCCGCGCCCTCTTCGATGAGGCCTGTCATAAGGTTGATTGCGCCGCGCTTTTCGGGCGTATCAAGCGATGCACCGCCTTTGAAGCGCAGTTCAAGCGCGACGAAGGGGATGCTGTTTTCCTCGACATGCCAGACGGTGAGGCCACCCTCGGTTTTGAACGCGTCGATGGTGACTTCGGCCATGACGGGGAGGGCGAGGGCAATGCTGAAACAGGCGGCGAGAAAAGCTCTCATGATGCGTCTTCTTTCTCTTTCATCAGATAGCCTGTGACGGCGCGATCAAGGTTGAACACCGATTTGGCGGCGGCGATGATTTCATCGGGTGTGATGGACTGAAGCACCTCGGGCCACTCCTGCACATCGGCCACGGTGAGGCCGCTGGCGAGCGCGCTGCCGTAGACATTGGCAAGATTGCCGACATCGTCACGGGCATAGATTTGCGAGGCGCGAATTTGCATCTTGATGCGTTCCAGCGCTTCCATGTCGATGGGTTTTGCGACGAAATCCGCGATGGCTTTGTCCATATCGGCCTCGGCCTCGGGGAGGGTGACGCCATCGGCGGGAACGACGATGACTGTGAAGCTTGTGTCATCGAGTGATTCGCCATCGTAGAAGGCGGCGGTATAGACGGCTTTTCGGGTTTCGAACTGGAGCTGTTCGGCGAGGTAGCTTGTGCTTCCACCGCCGAGGAGTTCGGCGAGCAGGGTGAGGGCCGCGGCCTCGCGTTGTGCGCCTGCGTCGCGCTCGGGGGCGAGGTAACTGCGGCTTACATAGGGCTGGGCAACGCGGGCATCGCGGAAGATGAGGCGGCGCTCGGCGGTTTGGGGCGGCTCGGAGGGGCGCGCGCGCTCGGAGAGCTCGGGGTTAGGCTCTAACACACCGTAATATTGATCGGCCAGGGCCTTCACGTCATCTGGCTTCACATCGCCAGCGACCACGAGGATCGCGTTATTCGGGGCGTAGAAGCGTTTATAAAAGGCCAGCGCTGCGTCAAGATCGAGGGTGACCATTTCGTGACGCCAGCCGATAACGGGGATACCGTAGCGGTGGTTGAGATATTGCGCGGCGTTCTTTTGCTCGCGGAAGAGTGCGCCGGGGCTGTTCTCGGTGCGTTGGTTGCGCTCTTCGATGATGACTTCGCGTTCGGTGAGAATGTCTTCTTCAGACAGGCGGACGTTGACCATGCGGTCGCTTTCAAGCCGCATCATCAGCTCGAGCCTGTCTGCGGCGACGCGCTGAAAGTAGGCTGTGTAATCGTAGCTGGTGAAGGCGTTGTCGGTTCCGCCGTTGCGCGCGACTGTTGCGGAAAGTTCACCCGGCGCCAGCGTATCGGTGCCTTTGAAAAGCAGGTGCTCAAGGAAATGTGCGACACCCGAGGTTCCGGGCCATTCATCGGCGGAGCCGGCGCGATACCAGACCATATGGGTGACGACGGGGGCGCGGTCATCCTCGATGACCACAACATCCATGCCATTGTCGAGCGTGAAGGTTGTGACGGCGTCTTTTAGCTCGGCCTGTGCAGGCAGGGCGAGTGCGAGGCTTGCGGCAACGGTCAGAAAGAGGGCGCGCATCGGATCACTCCTTGAGAAATGTTAGGATAAACATAGGGCTGCGCACGCGGGCATCAAGCGCGCGTGTGCGCGCTAACGCAGATGTGACAGAGAAAAGGATCACTCGCCGCGGGGCGGGGCCGCAGGTGTGCGCACGCCTGTGCGACGGTATTTATACCATGCGTCATAAGCATTAAGCGTTTGGCGTTTGTAGGCCTGCGCATAGCGGTCGGTTTTGACGATGCGGATTTTGGTGAAGCGTGACTTGCGCGTGCGGAAGGCTTCATCTTCGGCGGCGAGTGTGCCGCGAATGTTGGAGGAGCCGCCGTTGCGTGAGGCGTGGTTGACCAAGGCAGAATCGGACGCAGGCACGCCTTGCGGTGTCAGGCTTGCTGCGTTTCCGCCGAGCGCCGCGATTCCTTCACCTTTGGGGTTGCGATCGGTCAGGCTGGCCTGACCCGGCGTTGGCGCGGGTAATGTGCTGTAATCAGTAGGAGCTTCAAGAGCTTTGCCGGGCAAGATGCTGAACTCGTCCGGCCCTTCATTTGGTTTGTCGAGGGCGCGCATCGAGATATCGCGACCATCGCCGGAACAGGCGGACAGGCCGATTGAAGCGACCAGAATGAACAAAAGATGTGGCACGCGCATTATGCACCCCCAATTAAGTTGGCCCTGTCTTACCCTGTTTTTAGGACGAGGTCACGAAGGGTTTTTACTTGTCTCGCCCGATGTAAAAAGCACGAGGCCCACTGCCCCGAAAAATACCGCTATATCAGCTATATTAAAGGAAAACGGGTTATTAAACCCGCAGCAGGACATGTTCAGGAAATCGGCCACCGCGCCATACATGATACGGTCGATCACATTTCCCAAAGCGCCGCCTACGAGCATCCCTGCCGAGATCTGCCCCGGTGTGCTGGGCTCTTCTCTGGAGATCCAGATGAAGACAGCGGCCGAGATAATGATGGCCACAGTGACCAGAACCCAGCGGGTCAGATCGCTGTTTTCGGCGAAAAGGCCGAAATTGACACCGTAGTTCCACGCCATGCGCAGGTTGAGGAAGGGCGGCCAGACATCTATCGAGAGCCTCTGAGCCAGATTGAGCCAGTGCACCACAAAGTATTTGGTGATCTGGTCGATCACAAAGGTCGCTAGGGCGACCCAAAACATTATGCGCATCGGCGCTCTCCTGCCTTTGAGCGTTTCCCGCCCTGATTGTACTGCTTCGACCTTTAGTGCCTGAAATGGCGCATACCGGTCAAGACCATTGCCAAACCTGCTTCATCGGCTGCTTTGATGACTTCATCGTCGCGCATTGATCCACCCGGCTGGATAATGGCTGTTGCGCCTGCTTCAGCGGCGGCCAAAAGGCCGTCGGCAAAGGGGAAAAACGCATCGGACGCCACAACAGAGCCTTTGGCGAGGCTCTCGGGCAAACCACATTCCTCTGCCATGCGCGCGGCTTTGAGGGCTGCGATTGTCGAGCTGTCAACGCGGCTCATCTGGCCTGCGCCCACACCGACTGTGGCGCGGTCTTTGACATAGACAATAGCGTTTGATTTCACATGCTTGGCGACTGTCCACGCAAAGAGCATATCGGCCAGTTCGGCCTCGGAGGGGGCGCGTTTTGTCACCACCTTGAGATCATCCAGCGTGATGTGACCATTGTCTTTGTCTTGCACGAGCAAGCCGCCGGACACCTGACGATAGCTGAGCTGAGCTGCGCGTGGATCGGCGAGAGCGCCTGTGGTGAGCAGGCGCAGGTTTTTCTTGGCGGCGAAGATTTCGCGGGCCTCGTCGGTGGCATCGGGGGCGATGACAACCTCTGTGAAGATATTGCAAATTTCTGATGCTGTCGTGGCGTCAAGTGTCTGGTTGAGCGCGATAATACCGCCGAAAGCAGAGGTGCGGTCACAGTCAAACGCGCGTTTGTAGGCCTCGATGAGCGTATCGCCGCGGGCAACGCCACAGGGGTTTGCGTGTTTGATGATGGCCACGGCGGGGCCATCGGCAGGTGCAAACTCGCTGACCAGCTCAAACGCGGCGTCTGTGTCGTTGATGTTGTTGTAGCTGAGCTCTTTGCCTTGGTGCTGGGTGGCTGTGGCCACGCCTGCGCGCGAAGAGCCGTCTTTGTAGAACGCTGCCTTCTGGTGCGGGTTTTCGCCGTAGCGGAGTGTTTGGGCCAATGTGCCTGCAAAGGCGCGGCGGCGGGGTGTTTCAACGCCGATGGCTGCCGCCATCCATGTGCTGACGGCGGCGTCATAGGCGGCTGTGCGGGCGTAGGCTTTTTGCGCCAGTTTCTTGCGGAACTTGGGGCAGGTTGCGCCATCGTGCTGCGCCATATCGCCAAGCAGACTGTCATAATCCTCGACATCGACCACCACGTTGACGAAGGCGTGGTTCTTGGCGGCGGCGCGGATCATGGCGGGGCCGCCGATGTCGATATTTTCGATGCAGGTGTCATAGTCGGCGCCTTTGGCGACGGTTTCTTCAAAGGGGTAGAGATTGACGACGAGAAGGTCGATCGGGGCGATGTTGTGTTCGTCCATTGCCGCTTTATGGCCCGCATCGTCCCGCAGGGCGAGGAGGCCGCCGTGAACCATCGGGTGCAATGTTTTGACGCGGCCATCCATCATCTCGGGGAAGCCTGTGACTTCGGACACATCTTTCACCGCGAGGCCGGCTTCGCGGAGCGCTTTGGCACTGCCGCCTGTTGAGAGAAGCTCGACGCCCTGCTCGGCAAGGGCGCGGGCCAGATCAACGAGGCCGGTTTTGTCGGAAACAGATAGAAGCGCGCGGCGGATGGGCGAGTGGGAAGTCGTTGACGAAGTCATTTGGCAGCAGTCCTTAGGTCAGATCAATATCGTCGCGCCTTATGTCGCGCAGGGCAATGGCGCTGTCATGCGCCTTGGCCAGCGACCAGCGGATGCGCGTGGCATACTCCATTGCGCGGGCAGATAGAACGATTTGTTTTGCCGCACGGGGCTTTAAGCGGCCTGTTTCAAGGTAAACACTTGGTTCGACGCTCATTTCGGCGTTGGCTTCGCAGCGCAGAACCCAGATTTCACCGCTGCGCAGGGCGAGAGAAATGGCCGCGCCGCCCATATCGATTGCGGCGTCGACTTCGGGGTGAAGGTGAAAGCGGATCTGGAAGAGGAGGCCCGCATCGACGCCGTGATCGAGCGCTTTCTGGAAGGTGGCTTTCTCGGTGTCCTCCACGGCGAAGAGCATATCCTCGCCCGCGAGGCCGCGGCCATCGAATGTGAGCTCGAGGGTGCGCGCGTGGGTGAGGCCGTGGGTTTTGGCCCAGCCGTTATGACCACCCTGAAAGCGGATGCCATCGGTCACGCTGCTGATTTCGACGGGCACATGGGTTGGCCCTGAAGAGATCAGCTCGGAGCCGTCGCGGGAGGGGCTGGTGAGGCGGGAAGAGGAGACGCCCTCGATACAGAGTGTGCTATGGGAGGGTGTGGCGCGGCCTGCGCGGCGCCAATCGGCCCCGAAACAGGCCCCTGAGCCGCAGTTGACGATAAGCGGGCGGCGGCCTGATGTGAGCTCGAACGCCAGTGTGGAGGCGTGGGCGTTGTGGCTGGCTTTGCCCTGTGGCGGCAGGGCGGCATCGACGATGATGCTGGTGCGGCCAGCGGAGAGGCGGGCGTAGCCCATCGAGAGACCTTCAGGTGCTGCGGGCTTGACGCCGGAGGCAGCGAGCGCATGCTCCAAGCGGCCTTCGACACCTTTGCCGCCACCGTGAAAGCGCGCCAGAGCGCCATCGGCATGGCGCAAGCTGCGCAAGGTGGGCGCGATACGCAGAAGCGCGGCCTCATGTTCGGGGGTGACGTGATGCCCCGTTTCGCGCAGCGCGAGGGCAGACCAGCTGAGCAAGGTGAAGACTTCCAGCAACTCTTCGGGGTTGCGGGTGGATAAGCCGCCCATGTCATCAATCTGGCTGGCGCATTCACGGGCGAGGGCTTTTTGCGCGGGAGGGATATGTCGCTCCATGCCTTCGAGAGAGAGCGCGGCATACAGCAAGCCTGTGAGCGCCTCGAACCGCGCAAGGCCGGGGCGTGCGGCGTGCCAGCGCTTGCCCAGAAAGTTGGTCTGATGCGCAAGGGAGCGAAAGAACAGATCGGATTGCGCTTTTTCGCTGTTTTGCAGCAGAAAGAATGCGTGGTTGATCCAGCGGATAAGGCGGCGGCCTGTAAGATCGGGTGTCCAGCCAACGCCCTGTCCGCGCCCGTAACGCTCAAGCCATTGCCAGACCCATGTTTGCGCGCAATTTCTCGCGGGAATGTCGCCGACTGCGGCCAGATCATCAAGCCATGCGCAGCCGTGGGCCTCGGCCTGAAACTCGGCACCGGCTTGCGGCAGATCCCAGAATTCGAGCCGCGCGCCGGAGAGGAGCTGGCCAGCGAAAAGGTAGTTGCCTGCAATGAGCTGTTTGCCCCGTGCGAACATGCCGATGGTGCGCGGCTCGGGAGAGGAGATGAAGGCCGTGGGCGCGGCAGAATAGGCCCCGCTGCGCGCTGCAACACGGTTGAAAAAGCGCGCGATAAACGTGCCTAGCGGGTCTTGTTGTGACATACTGCTGTGCCTCTTGCGCTCTTTTCGGCGTCTTTAAGGGTGACTTTACACACCAAGGCGGCATTGGTCACCACAGAAAAACGCGCAGGGCGAATTAGGCGCGATTCAGCACAGCGATGTAGAAGCCGTCCATGCCGCCGATCTCGCTGAAGTAGTCGGGGCGCAGGCGCAGCCCGCCCTCTTCGGTGATCCATTCGGGATTGATTCCGTCATGTGCGAGCACAGAGGTATCGGCGGTGAACTCGGGGTGGGTTTCGAGGAAATCCTCGATTTGCACTTCGCCTTCGTCGGGCAAAAGCGAACAGGTGCAAAACACCAGCCTTCCGCCGCTTTTGACGAGGGTTGAGGCGTGGGCGAGCATCTGCGCCTGAAGCTCGATCAGCGCGCCGAAATCATCGCCCGTTTTTGCGTGTGGCAGATCGGGATGGCGGCGGAGCGTGCCTGTGGCGGAGCAGGGGGCATCGAGCAGCACGGCATCATATGTGCCCTCGTGCGTGAGCGCGTCTTCGCAAAGGACTTTGGCTTTGAGATGTGTGCGTGCGAGATTTTCGGTAACGCGCGCAAAGCGGGCCTCGGAGGCATCAAGCGCTGTGACGGTTGCACCGGTGTTGGCCAGCTGCATGGTTTTGCCGCCCGGAGCGCAACACATATCGAGGACAGTTTCGCCTGACCGGGCGTTGAGCAGTTTGGCGGGGAGAGCGGCGGCGGTGTCTTGCACCCACCAGTCGCCTGCTTCAAAGCCCTCAAGCGCCGTCACCTGCCCTGCGTCGGCGAGACGGACAGAGCCAAAGGGGGTGAGCGTGCCGCCGAGCTTTTGCGCCCATGTTTCAGGATCGGATTTCACTGACAGATCGAGGGGCGCGCCTGCGAGGTGTGCGGCTTCCATCGCGCCGACGATTTCGGCTGAGTAAGCCTGCGCAAGCGGGCCGCGCAGCCATTTGGGCAGGCGGGGCGCGCGCAGGATTTTGACTTTCTCGGGGGCTTCGGCGGCGACCTTGCGCAGGACCGCGTTGACCAGCCCTTTCATGGCGCCGTATTTCTTGTGCCTGGACACAAGCGTGACCGCTTCATTGACCACGCCGTGGGCATCACCGCCGTGGGCGAGCTCGATTGTGGACAGGCGCAGAAGGTTCATCACATAGGGCGCGGGGGCTTTGCGCAGGTGGGGCTTCAGGATCTTGTCGGCGCGCTCGAGGTTGCGCAAAGTTTCGTTGGCCAACCGCATGGCGCGGGCTTTTGAAGCTCCATCAAGGCCTTCAAGTGCACGCAGGGCGGCAGATTCAGAGAGCAGACGGCCCTCGTTGAGAACCTGATTGAGCATGGAAAGCGCGGCTTGGCGGGGTGTGGGCATGAGGCGTCCTTGGCATTGGGTTGCCTGCGGCATATATCAGGGCGAGCCTGAAAGGAATATGCCATGTCGGAGAAGAAAGACTTGCCGGAAGCCGCGAAACGGGCGCTGGCCGAGGCCGAAGAGCGCCGTGCGGCGCGTGACGCCGAGATGAAAGCGCGGCCCAAGGAGCTTGGCGGACGCGACGGGCTTGACCCTGCGCGCTATGGTGACTGGGAGAAAAAAGGCATCGCGATTGATTTTTGAGGGATTGCGCCCCAGCTTTGCTGGGTCGCTACGCTGGGGGCTTTGCCCCCAGACCCCCAGGATATTTCGAGCAAGAAAAAAGGGTGAAGGGGTTTCAGGTTTAGAGGCCGAGAACGTCGATCATGTCGTATTGGCCGGGGGATTTGTCCTGACCCCAGAGAGCGGCTTTGAGAGCGCCACGGGCGAAAACCGAGCGATCAGAGGCGATGTGGCGCAGGATGATGCGCTCGCCCATGGCTGCAAACATCACGTCATGTTCCCCCACGATATCGCCGCCACGAATGGCGGCAAAGCCGATATCGCCGCGTTTGCGTGCGCCTGTGAGGCCGTCGCGGCCACTTTCGCGCACATCATTGAGCGAGATGCCACGGCCTTCGGCGGCGGCTTCGCCGAGCATAAGGGCGGTGCCTGACGGGGCATCGACCTTTTGGTTGTGATGCGCCTCGATGATTTCGATGTCGTAGTCTTCATCCAAAGCGGCGGCGACCTTTTTGGTGAGCTGTGTGAGAAGGTTGACTCCGAGACTCATGTTGCCTGCGCGGATGATGACGGCGTGGAGAGAAGCAGGCTCTAACTTGGCGATTTCGGCCTCAGACATGCCTGTTGTGCCGATGACATGCACGGCGCGGGCCTGAGCGGCCAAAGCGGCGAACTCGAGTGTGGCGGACGGCGCGGTAAAATCAATCACCGCTTGGGCGCGCGCAAAACTTGGCAGTGGGTCGCTCTCCACCATCACGCCAACCTCGCCGAGGCCGCAGAGCAGGCCGATATCCTGCCCTATGGCATCGCTTCCTTCACGCTCTATTGCGCCGACGAGGCGGGCCTTGTCTGACTGCACGACTGTTTTGACAAGCATCTGGCCCATGCGGCCTGTTGCGCCTGTGATGACTATTCCTGGCAGATCGGACATGGAAAAACTCCGGTAAATTCTTGCTGAGTTGCTCATAGCGCAGGCATGGACGCTTGGCAAAGCTTTGCAGAACGATTAGGTGCTGCACATGGCTAAGAATAATTTTCAAGACGGGGCTGGCCCCACACAACGGCAACTGCGCGTGGGCGAGCTTATCCGCCGCACGCTTGCACAGGTATTGGCGCAGGGTGATATCCATGACCCCGAGTTGAACCGGCTGTCTATTACGGTGGGCGAGGTGCGTTGCTCGAACGATCTTAAGATTGCCACGGCTTATGTGATGCCTTTGGGCGGAATCGGGCGTGAGGATGCTGTTGCGTTTCTAGCGCGCAACAAGCACGAGCTGCGCCGTATTATCGGCAAGAAAGTCGGCTTGAAATATACGCCTGATTTGCGCTTTCGGCTTGATGAGACGTTTGACCAGATGGATGCCACGCGCGAGATGTTTGAGCGCGATGAGGTGAAGCGTGACCTTGAAGATTAGAGCTGCGCTGGCGCTTGTGCTGGCGTGGGCTGCAAGCGGGGCTGTGGCTGTGCAGTGCGCAGACCGCGTGCATGAGGGGCAATCCTATACAATTTGCGAAGTGGACGCCACGCAGGAAGAGATGCGGCTGTTTCTGAAAGACGGAAGCGGCAAGCTCCTGGGGCAGTTCTTTACTGTGGACAGCGCTTTGAAACCCGAGGGCAAGCGGCTTGGCTTTGCGATGAACGCGGGGATGTATCACGAAGACCGCTCGCCTGTGGGCCATTACCTTGAGGATGGCGAAGAGCTTATGCGAGTGATTCCCAATGCAGGGCCGGGCAACTTCGGGCTGTTGCCGAACGGGGTGTTTTGCATTGGAGAAGGGCGCGCCGATGTGATCGAGACCATGCGGTTTTTAGATGAGAAACCGCAGTGTAAATACGCAACCCAAAGCGGGCCGATGCTTGTGATTGACGGGAAGTTGCACCCGCGGTTTCTCGTTGACAGTGACAGCCGCTATGTGCGCAACGGGGTTGCTACATCCGAGGACGGGACGCGCGCTGTGTTTGTGATCTCGAACGGGCGGGTGACCTTTCATGAGATGGGAATGTTTGTGCGTGACGGGCTGAAGCTGCCGCAGGCGCTTTACTTTGACGGCAATGTGAGTCGGATTTATGCACCCGATTTGAACCGCGCGGACGCGGGTTTTTTACTGGGGCCGATTGTGGGTGTGGTTGAAGCCGCCGACTGAAATTTACGAGGGATATATGGGACGTAAACGCAAAGGGCGCGATATTTCGGGCTGGCTCGTGGTGGATAAGCCTGCGGGGCCGACATCAACCGCAGTGGTGAACAAGGTGCGTTGGGCGCTGAATGCTGCCAAGGCGGGCCATGCGGGCACGCTTGACCCCGAGGCGACAGGTGTTCTTGCTGTGGCGCTGGGCGAGGCGACCAAGACGGTGCCTTACATCACAGATGCGCTGAAGGCCTATGTGTTTGATGTGAAGCTTGGCGAGGCAACCAACACGGACGATGCCGAGGGCGAAGTGATTGCCACCTCTGACACGCGACCAAGCGACGAGGAGATCAAGGAAGCGCTTCTGAAGTTTGTGGGTGATATCGAGCAGGTTCCGCCGAAGTTTTCGGCTGTGAAAGTGGACGGGCAGCGCGCTTACAAGCTTTCGCGTGCGGGAGAGGACATTACGCTGGAGGCGCGGCCTTTGTATGTGGACGAACTCACAATGGTTGAACGCACGGATGCGGACCATGTGACGCTGGAAATGGTTTGCGGCAAAGGCGGTTATGTGCGCTCGATCGCGCGCGACCTCGGTGAAGCGCTGGGCTGTAAGGGGCATGTTTTGCGCCTGCGTAGAGTCTGGTCCGGGCCGTTTGAGGCCGAGAACGGGCTGACCTATGAGCAGATCGAGGAGTTGGCGAAAACGCCCGAGCTTGACGCTTATGTGCAGCCGCTCGAAATGGGGCTGGAAGACTTGCCCGAAGTGAAAGCCACCGCAGAAGGCGCGGCCAAGCTGCGCAACGGGAACCCCGGAATGGTCTTTGCCGCTGACGTCGAATATGGCGAGGAATGTTGGGCGAGTCTTGACGGCAAGGCTGTTGCCGTGGGCATGTATAAGGCAGGCGAGTTGCACCCCAGCCGCGTGTTCAACCAGTGAGGGGCGCTATGCCATCTGTTGTGAAATCAAAACTGTTTGTGGGTTTTGCAGCGGTGCTTTTGGCGATGGTTGTGGGCTTTGGCTTTGCGCAGATGCGCGGGTACGCGGAGCATATGAACGGGCATGGCCACGGCGCGGGGCATCAGCACGACATGGTCAATATGCCCGGCCTCAAGGGGCGTGATGCGACGGCTGAGGAGAGCGAAGAACTCGCCGTGATGTTCAACCGTTTTGAGGAGATTTCCCGCAGCGTTGAAAACTTGCCGAACGGCATCCGCACGGTGACCTTTGGGCAAGACGAGGAGCTGATGGGTGTTGTCACCAGCCATGTGATCGGGATGATCGACCGTGTCGATATGGGGCGCGACCCTGAGGTGATCATCCAGTCGCCCACGCTTGACATCTTGTTTGAGCGGCGCGCGAGCATTGTGACCGAGATGGACATTACCGAGGCGGGGATTGTTGTGATCCAGACTTCGGATGACCCCGAGGTCGTGGAGGCGCTGCACGTTCATGCCGGTGAAGTGAGCGCGATGGTGGAACGCGGCATGGCGGCTGTGCACGATATGATGGCCGCACGGAAGCCTTAGAAAAACAACCCCCAGAGGATTGGCAACAAAAGCGCTGTTGCCAAGGCGTTGAGCCCCATGGCGAGGCCGGAAAATGCGCCTGCTGTTTCGTTGACTTGCAAGGCGCGGGCTGTGCCTATGCCGTGGCTGGCTGTGCCGATGGCAAGGCCACGGGCGCGCCAGTCTTTTACGCCAATGAGATTGAGCAGGAGCGGGCCGAACATGGCTCCGAAGATGCCTGACACGATGACAAGCACGGCGGTGAGCGAGGGTAGGCCGCCCAGCTCTTCGGCGATGCCCATGGCCACAGGAGCTGTCACCGATTTGGGCGCTATGGTTGCCATGAGCGCCTCGGAGCTGCCCGCGACCCAGAGCACGGCCACAGCAGAGGCCACTGCGGCAAGCGAGCCCGTGAGGAGGCTTGCGCCTATGGCGAGCCACGAGCTGCGCACATGATGCCACTGGCGGTAAAGCGGGATTGCGAGCGCCACTGTGGCAGGGCCAAGAAGGAAGTGAACGAACTGCGCCCCTTCGAAATAGGTGAAATAATCTGTGCGCGTGAGGGCGAGTACGGCGACGACGATTGCGACCGCGCCAAGCACCGGGTTGAGTAGAGGATTGCGCCCGCCTTTTTCAAAAACGAAGCTGGCGGCCTGAAAGGCGGCAAGCGTGAGCGTGAGGTGAAAGAGCGGGGAGGCGGAGAGGTAGACCCATGTTTCGGATAGGTTATTCATCGGCCGCCGCCTTGCTGAGAAACCGCATCATGAGGGCAGTCACAATGATGGCGGCGGAGGTGCTGATTGCCACGGCGAGAGAGAGCGGAACGAGCGCTTCTGAAAGAAGCGTGAGGTGCATGATGACACCTGTGCCGGCTGGCACGAAGAGAAGCGACATATTCCGCAAAAGACCATCGGCTGTGCTTCCGAGAGCCTCGGGAACATGGCCACGGACAAGCAGGAAGATGAAGAGCAGGGCCATGCCAAGCACAGGGCCGGGAACAGGCAGACCGAGCGCGCCGACGATGACCTCACCGAACAACTGGCAGCAAAGAATGAGAGTGAGATAACCGACCATGCGCGCCTCCGAATTAGGGCCTCACTTTACGCGAGGCCCTTGAAGGCGCAAGGGTTACTCGGCGGCCTTGAGCATCTGCTCGGCATTGAAGGTGAAGAGCGTTTCACCGTTGATAGTGTAGCTGTTGATCAGCTCTGCGGCACGCGCACTTGTGAGCCAGTTTTCGAGGTTCATCGCCAGGTCGTGCTTCACGTGGGGGTGCATTTCGGGGTTCACAGGGAGGAAGGCATATTGGTTGAAGAGCACAGGATCGCCTGAAAAGAGCAATGTTAGAGACTGTTTGTTGCCAAAATTGAGCCAGCTGGCACGATCTGTCAGCACGTAGGCGTTGAGGCCTGCGGCTGTGTTGAGTGTGGCGCCCATGCCTGCGCCGGCTTCATTATACCAGCTTGTTCCGCGCTTGGTGTCGTCAATGCCTGCGGTATTCCAGAGCGCGAGTTCCATTTTATGCGTGCCGCTGTCATCTCCGCGCGACGCAAATGGCGCTTCGTTTACTGCGATGGCTGTGAGCGCTTCCTTGGCTGTTTCTACACCAGCGATTTTGGCAGGGTCATCCGACGGGCCGACGAGAACAAAATCGTTATACATGATCTCGCGGCGGTGCGTGCCAAAGCCGCCTTCGAGGAAGGCTTCCTCGGCTTTACGCGAATGCACGAGAATCGCATCGACATCGCCCGCTTCGCCAAGGCGGATGGCCTGCCCTGTGCCGACAACGATGAGCTGCACTTCAAGGCCGATGTCTTTCTGGATTTCGGGCAGCAGGATTTCGGACAGGCCCGAATTGTGAAACGAGGTTGTTACCGCCATTTTGAGTGTGTCGGCGGCGAGGGTGCTGGCCGAAGCAAAAAGTGCTGCGGCTGTGAGGATGGAACGTATCATAAGACTAGGTCTCCTTTCAGAAAGGCTTGCGCCTCGGGGGTTTTGGGACTGTTGAAAAAACTCTCTGCGCTGGCAGATTCGGTGATACGGCCTTTGTTGAGGAAGAGAACATCAGTCGCCAGGCGGCGGGCTTGGCCAAGGTCGTGTGTGGCCATGAGAATGCGGGTTCCTGTGTTACGCGCCTCAAGGATGAGGCGCTCGATATCGCGGGTGGAGGCTCCATCAAGGTTGGCGCAAGGCTCATCGAGGAAGAGCAGTTGCGGTGCGCGGATAAGCGCGCGGGCGAGGGCCAGTTTCTGCCGTTCGCCGCCTGAAAGCGCGCTGGCGAGCTGGTGCTCGTGGCCGGCAAGGCCGATAGAATTAAGCCATATTAGAGCCTGCTTTTCGGCATTGGCGCGCTTTGTTCCATGGAGTGTGAGCGGATAGGTGAGATTGCCTAGAACGGTGCGGCGCAACATCACGGGTGTCTGGAAAACAAAGGCTTGCTGCGCATAAGCTTCGGCGCGCGGCGCAGCAAAGCGGACGCGGCCGCCGGAGGGCTTTTCCAGCCCGTGCATAAGCCTGAGCAAAGTGCTTTTGCCTGCGCCATTGGGGCCGAGGATGATTGTGAGGCCGTTTGCCATGATCTCAAGATCAACAGGGCCGAGAAGGCGCTTGCCGTTACGCGTGACGGAAGCGTTTTGCACGGAAAGGGGAGGGATGCTTACCATCTGTCGCGCACCTCCGTGCCAGAGAGAACATGCAGCGCGAGGTTGACAGCTATGGCGAGACCAATGAGCACGAAGCCCAGACCGATCGCCAACGCGAAATCGCCCTTGGAGGTTTCGAGTGCGATTGCCGTTGTCATGACGCGGGTAACATGGTCGATGTTACCGCCAACGATCATTATTGCGCCGACCTCGCCTATGCCGCGGCCAAAGCCTGCCAGCGCGGCGGTGAGAAGGGCGCGGCGGCTGTCCCACAGCAGGGTTTTGATCCGCTGGGAGCGGGTTGTGTTGAGCGAGATGAGCAGGTCGTGATATTCGGCCCAAAGATCGCGGATAGACTGGTGCGCGATGGACGCGATGAGCGGTGTGAGGATGATCACCTGCGCGATGATCATGGCCCATGGGGTGAACAAAAGACCCATGACGCCGAAGGGGCCGGAGCGTGACAGCATGAGATACACCACAAGGCCTACGACGACGGGGGGCAGCCCCATGAGCGCGTTGAGCATGGCGATGACGAAGCGGCGGAACCGGTAGCGCGACACGGCGAGCCATGCGCCGAGTGGCAGGCCGACAAGTGCTGCGATGGCCACGGCAGAGCACGTCACAAACAAGGAGCGCGCCGCGATCTCGTAAAGATCGGCGTCAAATGTGACGATCAGCCAGAACGCGGCCTGTATGCCTTGCCAGATTTCGAGCATGTGCTCCCCTTTTCATCTGCATAGTGGCGCGGGTTAGTGCTGACCATGGGCCCATTTGCGGATAAGCACTTTCAAATTGCGACATCATGCGTGAGATTGGGGTGTGAAAGTTTCGGATAGGAAAACCATGGTCGAAATGCCGCAAATTGCCCCGATCGGGACTGAAGGCTACCTTGTGCGCTTTGCCGACCGCCTGGATGATGCGGCGAACAAAGCGCTTCAAGGCTATGCCGAGGCCCTTGAGGCGGAAGCTGTTGAAGGCGTTGTCGAGATTTCGACAGCGCTGGCTTCGGTTTTTGTGCGTTTTGATGTGCTGCGGATTACGCGGGCAGATCTGGTGGCGAAATTGCAAACGCTTCTGAGCAGTCGCGACTGGAAAACAGAGACTAACAAGGCCAAACCACGGCTTTGGCGCGTGCCGACCCTTTATGGAGGTGCGGCGGGGCCGCAGCTTGGCGAGGTGGCAAAGCTTGTGGGTGTGTCTGAAGAGGCCGCCGTGCGGGAGCTGAGCGAGGTGCGCGTGCGTGTGCTCGCTATCGGCTTTGCGCCGGGGCAGCCTTACCTGGGGATGCTTCCCGAGCGTTGGGATGTGCCGCGACAGACGGAGCTTTCCCCCCGTGTGCCGCAGGGAGCGCTTGTGCTGGCGGTGCGGCAGCTCAACCTTTTTGCAAACGAGACACCCACAGGCTGGCGGCATATCGCGACCACGCATATGAAGCTGTTTCGCCCGAAAGAGCCACAGCCCTTTGCGCTGAGGCCAGGGGACGAGGTGCTCTTCCCTGCGGTATCAGAGCACGATTGGGCCATGTTAGAGACTGAACCTATGGGTGGAGCAAAGCTTGAGGAGGCGAGTGATGCCTGAGCTGACGCTGCACCAGATTGGCCCGAACGCGAGCCTGCAAGACCTTGGCCGTGAGGGCTATCTGCGCTTTGGCCTGTCGCGCGGTGGGGCGATGGACAGAGTAGCCATTCTGGAAGCGGCGGCTTTGCTGGGGCAGCGGCTTGATCTGACGGCGATCGAACTGCCGAGCGCGTCTGTGAAGCTGGGTGTGAGTGTTGCCCAACGGGTTGCGCTGACGGGAGCGCCCATGCTTGCCGATGCAGACGGGCGCGCCTTGCAGTGGGGGGCGAGCCATAAACTTGAGGCGGGAGAGGTTCTTTCTCTGCGGCCAACGGGGCGAGGCCTTTACGGTTATATTGCATTTGGCGGTGGAATAGAGACTGATTTGACGCTTGGTCACCGCTCGGCGCACTTTACTGGCGGGCTTGGCCGGGCGCTTCAGGCGGGGGATGTTCTGCTGCTGGGGGACGATACCAAAGCCGGTGAACCACCAAGACGATTGAAGCCTGATGCGCGGTTTGACGGCGGGCGCTTGCGCTTTGTTACGGGGCCGCAGACGGGGCTTTACAGCGCCGATATGCTGGCGGCCTTTGAGGCCACGCGCTTTACCAAGAGCGGACATGCCAACAGGCAAGCGGCCAAGCTTGAGCATGAGGGCGCGCCTTTTGCCGCCGAGGGGCAACTTGGCATTGTTTCGGAAGTGATTGTGCCCGGTGATATCCAGATGACGGGAGAGGGCGAGCCGTTTGTGTTGCTGGCCGAGCATCAGACGATGGGCGGCTACCCGCGGATTGGTGCGGTGATTCCGCAGGATATGCCGCGCATTGCGCAGGCGAGCGCGGGGGCCGAGCTTTGGTTTGAGCGGATTTCGCTTGAGGAAGCGGATGCGCTCTACCTTCCAGAAAAAGAGCTTTTGCGCAGGATTAGAGACGCATCAGAGCCTTTGGTGCGTGACCCCAGAGAAATGAGCGACCTGCTCAGCTATCAGCTGATCAGCGGGATGATTACAGGACAGGAGGACTAGGACATGGTCATGAAGGTAGATCTCAATTCGGATATGGGCGAGGGCTTTGGCCCTTGGCGCATGGGCGACGATGCAGCGCTGCTTGATGTCATCACCTCGGCCAATATTGCTTGCGGCTTTCATGCGGGTGACCCTGATGTGATGGCACAGACCATGCGATTGGCGGCGAAAAACGGTGTGGGCATCGGGGCGCACCCCGGGTTTGCAGACCTGAAGGGCTTCGGGCGCAGGCGGCTTAATATTGGCGCAGAAGAGCTGGGCAACCTGATTGCCTATCAGTTTGGCGCGGCTGAGGGGATGGCCAGAAGCGTGGGTGCGGGCGTTCGGCACTTCAAATTGCACGGGGCACTGGCGAATATGTGTGCGGAAGACGCGACGCTGGCAAAGACT
The DNA here is from genome assembly GCF_025751535.1 of Lentibacter sp. XHP0401. Taxonomy (GTDB): domain Bacteria; phylum Pseudomonadota; class Alphaproteobacteria; order Rhodobacterales; family Rhodobacteraceae; genus Lentibacter. The sequence goes on from NZ_JAOWLC010000016.1 coordinate 32,071, forward strand.
TGCTATGAGGCGGCGCTGCGGGTGAACCCCGAGATTATCCTGATGGTGCTGGCACAAACGGCGCAGCAGAGTGCTGCGGAAAGTCTTGGCGCAAACTGGGCCGGCGAGATATTTGCCGACCGCGCTTATGAGGATGATGCAACGCTTGTGGACCGTTCAAAGAAGGGCGCTGTGCTGCATGACGCCGATGTGGCGGCAGAGCGCATTCTGAACATGCTGCGCGAAGATGCGATTATTGCGGAGAGCGGCAAGCGGATTGCGGCGAAGATCGACACGATCTGTTTGCACGGGGATACGCCAGAAGCCGTGGATATGGCCCGCGCGCTCAGAACGAAGCTGAGCGCGGCGGGTGTGACGCTGGCGATGTTTTAGTTGAGCAAACCGGCGTGGCGCAGGGCGTCATCTATCAGCGCTTCTGTCTCGGAGCTGACTGCCGTGAGCGGGAGGCGCACCTCGGCTTTGCAGAGGCCCAGACGGGACATCGCGTATTTTGCGCCTGAAACACCCGGCTCTTTGAAGATCGCGATGTGCAGCGGCATAAGACGGTCTTGCAGCTCGAGTGCTTTGGCGTAGTCACCTGCAAGCGTTGCTGTCTGGAACTCGGCGCAGAGCTTGGGGGCCACGTTGGCCGTGACCGAGATACAGCCGATGCCGCCGTGAGCGTTAAAGCCGAGCGCTGTTGCATCTTCGCCTGACAGCTGGATGAACTCCTTGCCGCATGTGATACGCTGCTTGGGCACGCGGGAAAGGTCGCCAGTGGCGTCTTTGACACCTACGATGCGTGGCAACTCGGCGAGCTCACCCATGGTTTCGGGGGACATATCGACAACCGAACGGCCGGGGATGTTGTAGATAATGATCGGTAGATTGCAGCAATCGTGCACCGCTCGGAAATGGGCGATAAGGCCCGCTTGCGTGGGTTTGTTGTAATAAGGCGTGACCACGAGAATGCCGTTTGCGCCCGCTTTTTCAGCGGCCTGCGCGAGGCGGATCGACTCAAGCGTGTTGTTTGAGCCGGCGCCCGCGATTACGGGAACACGGCCAGCGGCGGCTTTAACCACGACCTCGACGACTTTGTCATGCTCGGTATGTGTGAGCGTGGGGCTTTCACCCGTTGTGCCGACAGGAACGAACCCGTGCGAGCCTTCGCCGATGTGCCACTCGACCAGTTGTTTGAGTGTATCTATATCCAGCTCACCGTTCTTGAACGGCGTGACCAATGCAGGCATGGATCCTTTGAACATGATACGCTCCTTTTAACTTCTTTGATGCAGTGCGCCGCCTTTCGTGATTGGAGGGGCGCTGAATTGCAGGATATGGTGGGCCTGTTCTATCCTGTCTCATAAGGGAAAATGCAAGAGATGTTTCTGCGAGCCGCTGTTCTTTCGGGTCTTACCATGCTGCCTATTGCCGCTTTTGCCGAGGCTTTCGCAGCGCCGCGCCCTTTGAGCAGTGCGATGCACGCTGCCGGGAGAGGTGATTGGGCGGCGGCGGATATGCTGGCTGCAAAGGCCGCTCCCGAGGCGCGCGTGCTCATGCAATGGATCAAGCTGCGGGCCGGTAAGGGCAGCGCCGGGGAGGTTTTGGCCTTTTTGCGCGATTATCCGCACTGGCCCGGGCTTGAGCGGTTGGGCCAGCAGAGTGAAGACGCCTTTGCCGAGGCAAGCAATGCCGAGCGGCTGGCGTTTTTTAAAACCCATACGGCGCAGAGTAACCGCGGTGTCTTGAGCTATGTTGAGGCGCTTTTGGAAGCAGGTGAGCGTGGTGAAGCGGAGGCGACGCTTGTTATGGCGTGGCGCAGCTTTGATATGGATGATGCCTTGCAGGCGGAATACCTGGAGAAACACGCCGATTTGCTCGCCCCGCACCATGAGGCGCGGCTGGATATGGTGCTGTGGCGCGGCCTGTCGGACGATGTGCGACGTATGCTGCCTTTGGTGAGCGCCGATCAGCGCGCGCTGGCCGAGGCGCGGCAGGGTTTGCGCGCAGGTGCGCCCGACCCCGAAGTGCTTTTGGCAGCCGTGCCAGAAGATTTGCGAGGGCATCCGGGCCTCGCTTATGAGGAGTTTCTCTGGCACTACCACCGCGGCAGCAAAGAGCGCGCGATCAAGCTGATGATTTCCAATAGCGCGGCGGGAAACCTTGGCGAGCCTTTGCGCTGGTCTGGCTGGCGGCGTAGCCTTGTACGCCAGATCATGCGCGAGGGCGATGTTAAGACAGCCTATGCGCTGAGTCTCAACCACGGGCTGTTTGATGGTAGCGCCTATGCGGACCTTGAGTGGCTTGGCGGTTATCTGACACTGAAAAAACTGGATGACGCCGCGAAAGCACTCGCGCATTTCGAGCGGATGAAAGAGACGGTCGAGTCGCCCATTTCGCTGGGGCGTGCGGGCTTTTGGAAGGGCGAGGCTCTTGAGAAGCTGGGCCGCACCGAAGAAGCGCTTGCGGCCTATAAGGCAGGTGGGCAGCACCAGACGAGCTTTTACGGGCTTTTGGCGGCGGAGAGGGCCAATTTAGGCTCTGATATTGCCCTAAAGGGCGCTGAGTATTTCCCTGCGTGGCAAGCCGCAGCTTTTGCCAAGAGTGATCTGGCACGGATTGTCGAACTGGCTGTGAAGAACAATATGCTGAGTTTGGCGGAACAGTTTATTCTTGCGATGGCCGAGGATGCGGACCGCACCACGCTGGGCCAGCTGGGCAACTTTGCCACCGATCTGGGCGCGCCGCATCTGGCTGTGATGCTCGGCAAGGATGCGGCGGGCCGTGGGATTGTTTTGCCTGCGCATTACTACGCGTTGCACCCGATGACGGAGATGCCGCTGCCTGTGCCAATGGAGATGGCGCTTGCGATTGCACGGCGCGAGAGCGAGTTTGACCCCTCTGTTGCCAGCGGCGTGGGCGCGCTTGGATTGATGCAGGTGATGCCCGCTACGGCCAAGGAAGTGGCTGAGGGGATTGGGCTTGAATACGAGCGCGCGCGCGTTCTGAGTGACTGGCGGTATAATGTCACCCTTGGTTCGGCCTACCTTGCCACGCTTTCAGAGCGTTATGACGGGAATGTTGTTATGATGTCGGCGGCCTATAATGCGGGACCGTCGCGGCCTGACCGCTGGATGAGCGAGCGGGGAGACCCGCGCAAGGGCGAGGTGGATATGATCGACTGGATCGAGAGCATCCCGTTTGACGAGACACGCAATTATGTAATGCGCGTGGCGGAGAGCTTGCCTGTATACCGTGCGCGGATGGGCAAGGCGGCGCATCCTGTGCCGTTTAGCCAGGAGCTTGTCGGTGCAACGCTACGAGCGGGCAACTAGGCCTCTTCCTGCGCTTTGGCCTGTGCTTTGGCCTGCGCGCGCCAGAGCGTAAACAGGCCCGCACAGACAACAACCGCCGCGCCGATGGCGACATTGGCCTCGACGCTTTCGCCAAAGACCAGAACGCCGATGAAGCTGACAAAAACCAGTTGCAGATAGGCGAAGGGCTGCACGGCGCTGGCTTCGGCGACCTCGTAGGTTCTGATCAGAAGCCAGTGCGCGAAAGCGCCTGTGAAGCAGAGCGTAATCATCCAGATCCAATCTGGCCGCGCCATTGGCTCCCAATAGTTGAGGCCTATGGCTGTCATCATCACGGCGCCTGAAACACCTGTCCAGAAAAACGAGGTTGCGGCTGTATCCTTGCGCGCGGCGAAGCGGGTGAGCAGGCCGTAGAGGGCAAAGAGCAAGGCCGCGACAAGTGGGACAATGGCGGCGGGCGCAAAAACGCCAAAGCCGGGCTTGAGGATGATCAGCACCCCGACGAAGCCGATAAAAATAGCAGCCCAGCGCCGCCAACCGACAGCCTCGCCGAGGATCGGGCCTGAAAGCGCTGCGATGAGCAGGGGGTAGCTTGTGAAGACGGCGTGTGATTCTATGAGGCCGAGGAGTGTGAAAGCGTAGATCATCACGCAGATTTCGGTGGCGAGGATGAGGCCACGGCATATCTGCAAAATCGGCTGTTCTGTGCGTGCGGCGGCGCGAATGCCGCCAGCTTTGCGATAGGCAATGGTTGTGACGAAAGCCGCGAAGAACCAGTAGCGGACCATCACCACCATAAGCACGTTATACTCGGCGGCAAGGTGGCGCGAGATACCATCTTGCACGGCGAAGACAAAGGTTGTGGCGATCATCAGCCAGATGCCGAGGCGGGTGTTGTTTTCGGCCATGTTACGGCATCCTTGCTGTGGTCATGTGGCGTTTGCGCCCGAAGCCTGTGCGGCGGGTCACTTCAAAACCCGCATCGGCCAGAGCGCGGCGCACGAAGCCTGCGGCGGTATAGGTAGCGGCTGTGCCTTGGGTTGCGGTTTGAGCAGCGAGTTGCGCCATGAGTTGCGGTTCCCAGAGCTCGGGGTTTTTGGCGGGAGAGAAGCCGTCAAGAAACCAGGCATCGGCTTTTTGGGCCATGTTAGAGACTGTTTCACGCGCATCACCGAGAATGAGATTGAATTTTAGATCGTCGGTTTCAAAAGCGGTTGCGCCCGTGTGCCACTGCGGGGCCAGTTCGGTGCTGAGTGTGGCGAGATCAGGGAAGGCGGCTTGAGCGGCGAGCATATCTTCGGGCTTCATCGGGAAGGCCTCGAAGCTGGTAAAGTGAAGTTTGCCTGCCTGCTTTGTATCGCGCCAGAGTTTGAGGGCGGCGAGCAGGTTGAGCCCCGTGCCAAAGCCGAGTTCGGCGATGTGAAAACCATCACGGAAGCGCGTGGGCAGGTCATTGCCATCCAGAAAGACATAGCCGGTCTCTTCCAGCCCGTTCTCAAGGCTGAAATACGGGTCGTCAAAGCGCTGCGAGACGGGCACTTGGCCGTCGCGCCAAGTGAGCTCGGCTGGCTGGTTCATCTGTGGCAAATCCGATAGAGACGTAACTGAATGACCATGCAACCGCTGTGAGGGAATGGCAAGGATGGACGTGACTGTGAAGGGTGCCGGGATATTCGGCCTGTCTATCGCCTGGGCCTGCGTTGAGCGAGGTGCACGGGTGCGGGTGATCGATCCGAACGGAACCGGCGGTGGTGCGAGCGGCGGCATTGTAGGCGCGCTTGCGCCGCATGTACCGGAGAACTGGAACGGGAAGAAAGAGTTTCAGTTCCAAAGCCTGATTGCGGCAGAGGATTTCTGGAAGAATGTGGAGAATTATGCAGGAATAGAGACGAGTTATGCCCGCACGGGGCGTGTGCAGCCTTTGGCGGATGCGCGCGCTGTGGAGCTTGCGCAGGCGCGAGAGGAAACGGCGAGAGAGCTTTGGCGGGGGAAGGCCGATTGGTGCGTTGTGAGCGCTGAGGCGCTGAGCGGGCCGCTGCCCGAAAGCGAAACGGGACTATATGTGCACGATACGCTTACGGCGCGGATGTTTCCACGGCAGGCCTGCAAGGCGCTGGCCGCGGCGATTGTTGCGCGGGGCGGAGAGATTCTGCGTGACGGGACAGACGCGGGGCAGGTTGTTTGGGCGACGGGGGTGCATGATTTGGAGCGGCTCTCGGCACATTCTGGCAGGCCCGTGGGCAATGCCGTGAAGGGACAAGGGGCACTTCTGGAGTTTGATATGCGGGAGGCGCCGCAGATTTTTGCCAATACTGTGCATATCGTGCCGCATTGGAACGGGACGGTGGCCATCGGATCGACCAGCGAGCGCGATTATGCGGAGGCGGACAGCACAGATGCGCAGCTTGATGCGGTTTTGGAGAAGGCTTTTGCGGCTGTGCCCGCTTTGCGCGAGGCGAAAATACTGGAGCGTTGGGCAGGGCTGAGGCCACGCGCGAAGAGCCGTGCGCCGATGTTGGGGCGGCATCCGCTTGAGGAGGGGGCGTTTATTGCCAATGGCGGTTTCAAGATCGGATTTGGGATGGCGTGCGAAGTTGCGCGAGTGATGGCTGCGTTGGTTCTGGATGGGATAGATACCATTCCAGCTGATTTCGTGCCTGAAGTATCGCTTTAGGCTTCGAATTGGCTTCGCCAATCCGACCATGTGGGGGCTCTACCCCCACACCCCCGAGGTATTTTGAACAGAAGAAGAGTAGGGCGTGAAAGACAATCGTTACCTTTTTGCGCCAAGGTCGTGCGTGGTTTTTGTGCTGCGTTGACAGGGGCGTAGACCGCTGCGAAAACTGTTTAAAAAGAACATAAAAATAAAGGGCAGTTAGATGAAGATCGCGATGATTGGCACGGGGTATGTTGGCCTTGTTTCTGGTGTGTGCTTTTCGGACTTCGGGCATGATGTTGTTTGTGTGGATATGGACCCCGACAAGATCGAGATGCTGAAGCGTGGCGAAGTGCCTATCTTCGAGCCGGGGCTGGATGCGCTTATGGCCAAAAACGTGGCGGCGGGGCGGCTGTCATTTACCACTGACCTCAAGACTGCGGTTCAGGATGTGGAAGCGGTGTTTATCGCTGTGGGCACCCCGACGCGGCGCGGCGATGGCCATGCGGACCTGACCTATGTGATGGCGGCGGCAGAGCAGGTTGCGCAAGCGCTCACGGGGTATGCTGTGATTGTGACGAAATCGACCGTGCCTGTGGGCACGAACCGTCAGGTGAAGCAGGCGGTGCGCAAGGCCAATCCGACGCTTGACTTTGACGTGGCTTCAAACCCCGAATTCCTGCGTGAAGGCGCTGCGATTGACGACTTTATGAAGCCTGACCGTGTGGTTCTTGGGGTGCAATCTGACCGCGCTGACGAGATTATGCGTGAGGTGTATCGCCCGTTGTTTTTGCGCGACTTTCCGATTGTGACGACCGATCTTGAGAGTGCGGAGATGATCAAATATGCGGCCAACGCTTTTCTGGCGACGAAGATCACCTTTATCAACGAAATTGCGGCACTCTGCGAACTGACGGGGGCGGATGTGAAGCAGGTGAGCAAGGGCATCGGGCTTGACGGGCGGATCGGTAACAAGTTCCTCCATGCGGGGCCGGGGTATGGCGGCTCGTGCTTTCCGAAAGACACGAAGGCCTTGGCGCGGATCGGCCAGGAGCACGGCTTGCCCATGCAGATCACCGAGACGGTGATTAAGGTGAACGAAGAGATCAAGGACCGGATGATCCAGAAGCTGCTCGACCTTGTGGACGGGAGCTTTAACGGCAAGATCGTGGCTGTGCTTGGCGTGACTTTCAAGCCCAACACTGACGATATGCGCGCGAGCCCAGCTTTGAAGATTGTGCCTGCGATGATTGGCGGTGGTGCGAAAGTGCGCGTTGTGGACCCGCAGGGACGGCACGAAGGCGAGGCGTTGCTTCCCGGTGTGCAGTGGGCGGAAGATGTATATAAAGCGGCGCAGAATGCCGACCTTATGGTGATCCTGACGCAGTGGAACGAGTTCCGCGCGTTGGACCTCAAGAAAATTGCCAAGAAGATGAACGCGCCGAAACTTGCCGATTTGCGCAATATCTATTCGGAACAAGACGCCAAGAAGGCGGGCTTTGATGCCTATGTCTCTATCGGGCGGCGCGATTATTTTCGCGAAGAGTAATGCTGCGGGTTAGCTGCTCAGCGGGGCGGCAGCCTTCTCGGCTTGTGCCGTGTCTTTGGTGATCCAACGGGTCACAATAGAGCGGGCGATGCTTTCGTCATACTGCTCTACGGCGCTGCGGATATCGCGCAGGGCATTGGCCACTTCGATCTCTGATAACGCGCTTTCCTGAACCCTGAGGATTTTGGGGTGAGGGGTTGTGAGCATGTCGGACGAGATGAGCAGCTCTTCGTGCATCTTCTCGCCGGGGCGCAGGCCAGTCACCTCGATTTCGATATCGCCGTGGGGATTCTCTTTATCTTTTACCGAATAGCCGGAAGCTTCGATCATCTGGCGGGCCAATTTGGCGATGGGCACAGGTTTGCCCATGTCGAGGACGAATACATCTCCGCCACGCGCATAGGACGCGGCGAGAAGAACAAGGCGGGCAGCCTCGGAGATTGTCATGAAGTAGCGCGTAACTTCGTTGTGCGTGAGTGTGAGTGGGCCGCCACGGGCGATTTGCTCTTTGAAGAGCGGGATGACGGAACCTGATGAGCCGAGGACATTGCCAAAGCGAACCATCGAAAAGCGCGTATTTGTGCTGCGCGAAGCGAGGTCTTGCACCACAAGCTCGGCAAGGCGCTTGGAGGCGCCCATAACATTGACGGGGCGCACGGCCTTGTCTGTGGAAATCAGAGTAAACCGGCGGACGCCAGCGGCGCGGGCGGCTTCAGCGACAATCTTGGTTCCGAGCACGTTGTTTGCCAGCCCTGCGATGGCGTTTTCTTCAACCAACGGCAGGTGTTTGTAGGCTGCGGCGTGAAGAATGACATCAACGTCATGCGCGCGCAGCGTATGTTCGATCAGGCGCTTGTCGGTGACAGATCCAAGGATCGGCACAATTTTGAATTCGGCGGGAGTTTCCGAAAGCTCTTTGTGGATTGTGTAGAGCGCGAGCTCGGAGTGATCTATCAGGATGATGCTTTTGGGCGAGCAACTGGCGATCTGGCGGCAAAGCTCGGAGCCGATGGAGCCTCCTGCGCCAGTAATCATCACATGTCTGCCGGAATAACTTTCTGCCACACGCGGTAACTCGTGAGAAAGGTGCCCGCGCCCGAGAAGCTCGTTGATGACCACTGGCGTTGATTTGGAGCCGATGGTGCCCTTGCTGAGCAGGGTCGCAAAGCTGGGCAGCGAGTGAACCTCACAGCCGAGAGACCGGAGCTTGTAAGCCAGGCGCGCCTGTTCGGTTTGTGATGCGGAGGGCAGGCACAGAACGATGCGGTCAATGTTCTCGGAGCGGACCAGATCGGCAAGTTTGAGCGGAGAATATACGGGCAAGCCTGCGATAGTCAGGTTTTGCAGCGTCGGATTTTCTTCTATGAAGGCAACAAGCTCGAGGCTCTCATCAGATTGCAGCGCCATGGCAAGCTGCTGGCCGGTTTGCGACGCACCGTAAACAAGAATGCGCGTGCGCGATCCGCCTGTCTGGTAGGCGCGGATGAGAAGTTGACGCAAGATCATGCGCATGGCCACGGTTGAGAGCATCAGAACCATGGTGAAAACGATAAACACGGCATAGCCGTTGAGCGCGCCTACGCCGAGGTTGAGCACAAATGCCATAACGCCAAGTGAGACCGCGAATTTTGCGGTGCGCAGAATTCCTTGCATTTCGTAGGAGTTAAGCTTGATTCGAGTCAGGCCCAGAAAGTTGCTGGAGAGCGCGGCGGCTACCATGAGTGTCGCGACCAGAAGAACGAGAGACACCTGCGAGGCTTGCGCCAAGGCCCCCGCACCCAGAACGAGAAGAGCAACACCAAGAGAGAAAGGAACGATGAGTGTGTCGAGCACCATAAAAATAAGGCGCTTTTGGGGGCGTTTCAGGCGCGTCGCAAATTTGAGGGCCAACATAGCTGAAAAATTCCTAACTCGTTAAATCCTAAATGCCACTGCGCGCCGCGAACCGTTTACGAGAAAATGCGCTATTTCCGACAGATAGTTTTTACAAAACAATATTAAGATATGGTTAATTGGCTATGGGTGGCAACACAACAAATGCTGCAACCGCAAAGTGGTGGATTTTTGCCGCTTTTGGCCTGTTTAGCGGCCTTTCCAGACTGGATCGCGCTTCTCGGAGAAGGCGCGCGCACCTTCCAGGCCGTCTTCAGAGCCATAGAGGATATCGACGCTGGCCAACTGGCGCTTGGTGATGCGGTTCATGGCGTCTTGAAACTTGCTGTCTTCCGCATCGCGCGCGATTTCTTTGATTGCCGCGTAGACGAGCGGGGGGCCGGAGGCGAGCAGGCGTGCCATCTCCCAAGCCTGGTCCATGAGCGCATCAGACGGGTGAATATGGTTCACAATGCCCCAACCGTGCGCCTCTTCGGCATCAAACCAGCGGCCCGTGAGCAGAAGTTCCATCGCAATATGATAGGGGATGCGCTTGGGGAGCTTGATGCTGGCAGCGTCGGCCACAGTGCCAGAGCGGATTTCGGGCAGCGCAAAGGTGGCGTGCTCGGCAGCGAGGATGATGTCGGCTGAAAGCGCCCATTCCAGACCGCCGCCGCAGCAGATGCCGTTTACCGCTGCGATGACCGGTTTGTTCAAGTCGCGTAGCTCTTGCAACCCGCCGAAGCCACCGACGCCGTAGTCGCCATCAACCGCATCACCATCGGCTGCGCCTTTGAGGTCCCATCCAGGGCAGAAGAATTTTTCGCCAGCACCGGTGATGATACAGACGCGCAACTCGGGGTCATCGCGGAAGGCGGCAAATGTTTCGCCCATGATGCGGCTTGTGGCGAGGTCGATCGCGTTGGCTTTCGGGCGGTCGAGTGTAACTTCGAGGATGCCGCCTTCACGGCGTGTTTTGACGGGGCTTTCTGAGGGGCTCATGAGAGTGCCTTTCTGATAAGGGCGTCCACAGCAACGGCGCGGTCTGGCGTGCAGAGGAGCGGGTTTATTTCAACTTCCCCAATAAGCGGCGCATGTGCAACGACATAGTCTTGCACACTCAGGATCACCTGCGTGATCGCCTCTATATTGGCGGCGGGCTTGCCACGGTAACCTGTGAGCAAAGGGGCACATTTAAGCCCTGTTAGAGCCTGTTTTATACCTTGCGCCGTGACAGGTAGGAGCATGGAGACGGTGTCTTGCAGCAGCTCGGTCATCACACCACCAGCGCCCAACGTCAGCAAAAGGCCATGGGCCTCGTCGCGGGTGACTCCAACGAGCAACTCGGCGACTGTGCCGATAGTCATTTCCTCGACAAGCCAGCTTGTACCGCCCATTTTGGTTGCTGCGGAATGCACTGCGTCAGGCGTTGTAAGGCCGAGTGCCACACCGCCCGAATCCGATTTATGGGCCATACCTTCGGCCTTGAGCACGAGAGGAAAAGTGAGGTTGGCAAGCTGTGTGTCCAGACTTCCAAGCGAGGTGATCCTCAGTGATGCGGGCACAGGCACGCCAAAGCGGGCAAGCTCGGCTTTCGAGGCATGTTCACTCAGCGTTTCGGCGGAACCGAGCGCACCGCCCGCAAGAGGCGCCTCAGGCGCAATGATGCTTGGCTGGGCGGCGGCCTCAACAGCCGTAATCGCCTCGGTCAGCCCCATGAAAGGCACAACACCCGAACCCATGAAGCGCGCAGCCACATCAAGCGGCATAAGCTCGGGCAGGGTGGCGACAACTCCGTAAGGCCGCCCCGTGCGCTTGGCCGCGCCAAGCACTGCGTCGGTGGCGCAGATCCAGTCGGAGGCATCTGTGTGTGGGTAATCCACAATGGCAAGTGTGATGCCCGTTTCGGGGCCCGAGAGGGCTGCGAAAGTATCGGTCATCCGCGCAGTGTCGCGCCAGATGTAGGTGTGGTAATCGAGCGGATTGGCCAGTGCTACCTTGGGGCCAAGGGCTTCAAAAAGCGCTGTGCGCTGGGGGGCAGAGAGTGGCGGGAGGCGCAAGGCGCGGCCATGCACGGTATCTGCCGCAAGGCTCGCCTCACCGCCGGAGCAGGAGACAGTGGCAAGGCTTGGGTGGTCTAACCGCCCGACTGTGTGCAAAAGCTTGAGCGTTTCCAGAAATGAGGGGATGTCTGGCACGCGGGCAATGCCGAGGCGTTTCAGGAGCGCGTTTGCGCCGGCATGGCTGCCTGCAAGTGAAGCGGTGTGTGAGACAGTCGCCGCCTGGGCATGCTCAGATTTGCCGACCTTGAGCGCGAGAAGCGGGATGCCTTTTGCCGCAGCCTTCAGCGCCAGCGCGTGCCACTCGGCGGTGTCACCGAAGCCCTCGATATGCAGGCCAATCGCACTCACGCGCGAATCATCGAGCAAGGCCAAGGCAATCTGCGCCTGCGAAGTTTGCGCCATGTTTCCGCAAGCGACGACATAGGCAATCGGCAAGGCGCGCTTTTGCATGGTAAGGTTAATGGCAATGTTGGAGCTTTGCGCAAGGATCGCCACACCACGCTCGACGCGCTTGCAGCCGTGTTGGTCCGGCCAAATCGCGGCCCCTTCGAGGGCGTTGATAAAGCCGTAGCAGTTTGGCCCGAGGATCGGCATCTCACCTGCCGCTGCCACAAGCTCTGCCTGCAAATCGGCCCCGTCGGAAAGCTCGGCCCCGGCCTCGGAAAACCCGCTCGCAAAACAGACTGCTCCGCCAGCCTTGAGCGCGCGCAACTCGCGCACCACACTAATTGTCGCGTTGCGGTTCACTCCGATAAAGGCGGCATCAATCGGCCCATCCCATTCGGCTAGAGAACGCACGGCCTGCCGCCCTGCAATCACCTTGCCTTCAGGGTGCACAGGGAAAATCTCCCCGTCGTAGCCGATCATTTCAGCGGCCTTGATGATGGATGAACACCAGACGCCGCCGCCGATAACGGCAATGGCGCGGGGGTTCAAAAGTCTGAAAAGATCGCGGCTCATGTTTATGTCTTTTTCTTGCTAAAAATATCTTGGGGGGAGCGCGAGGGGGGGCAAGGCCCCTCTCGCACCACCGCGATTTGGCACAGCCAAAGCGCAATACTTCAGCCCCCGAGCGGCCGCAGCAGGTCGCGGCTGATGATGTGGCGCTGGATCTCTGAAGTGCCTTCCCAGATCCGTTCGACCCGCGCGTCGCGCCAGATCCGTTCAAGCGGCAATTCGTCCATAAGGCCCATGCCGCCGTGTATCTGGATCGCCTCGTCAGCGACCATAGCCAAAACTTCGGTGGCCTTCAGCTTGGCCATCGACATATCGGCCTCTGTCACAGAGCCTTGGTCAAACTTCCAGCCAGCTTCCCAAGTGAGCAGGTTGGCCGCTTTGATCTCGAGCGCCATATCAGCGAGCTTGAAAGAGACACCTTGGAACTTGGAGATTTGCTGGCCGAATTGTTTGCGCTCGGCGGAATAGGCCAGCGCATGCTCAAAGGCGCGTTCGGCGCGGCCAAGGGATGTGGCGGCGACTTGCAGGCGCGTCGCGCCGAGCCAGTCATTCGCGACCTGAAAGCCCTTATGCACTTCACCCAGAACGGCGGAGCGGGGTAGGCGGCAGTTGTCAAACTCCAGCACCGCGTTGGTATAGCCGCGGTGGCTCACGTTGCGGTAGCCTTCGCGAACAGTGAAGCCGGGTGTGCCTTTGTCGACAAAGAACGCGGTGATCAGTTTCTTCTTGCCGCGCGGGGTTTCTTCTTCGCCTGTTGCCATGAAGACGATAGCAAAATCGGCGATGTCGGCGTGAGAGATGAAGTGTTTCGTGCCGTTGAGGATAAAGTCGTCGCCGTCTTCTTTTGCCGTCGCCGTCATTCCGCGCAAGTCCGAGCCTGCGCCCGGTTCTGTCATGGCGAGGCAGTCCCATTTTTCGCCTTTGATGCAAGGGTAGAGATATTTCTCTTTTTGCTCCTCGGAGCCTGCGAGCAGGATGTTCGAGGGCCGCGCAACGCAGGTCCAGTGGAGCGCATAGTTTGCGCGGCCGAGTTCTTTTTCATACATGAGCCATGTGAGCGTATCGAGCCCTGCCCCGCCGACCTCTTCGGGCATATTTGCGGCATAAAGTCCTGCGGCCATGGCCTTGGGTTGAATCTCTTTAATGAGTTCCATCGGCAAATGGCCTGTGCGCTCGACAAACGCCTCATGTGGGTAAAGCTCCTTTTCGACAAAGGCGCGGGTGGTTTCGATGATCATCTGTTGTTCTTCGGTGGGCGCGAAATACATGGGGCTGTCCTGTCTTTGGTTTTGAGCCAGCCTAAGGGGCTTGCGCAAACTCACCATGCAGAATTAGAAAGAATCATGCAGATTTGGAAAAATCAGAACGCTGCAGTGCAGCAGATTGACGTGCTTTTGTTTGATGCCTTTTCAGGGCTGTGTCTGGCCAACACGATCGAGCCGATGCGCGCGGCCAATACGCTGGCGGGGCGCGAGCTTTACCGCTGGCGTTTGCTCACGCTGGATGGCGCTGCCGCAACATCTTCGAGCGGAATGTCGGTGGCTGCGCATGGGGCGCTGAGCGGGCAGCGCGGGGATATGCTGGTTGTTATGCCGAGTTATGGCTTTGCCAGCCACGCCAGCGGGACCACACGGCGCGCGCTGAGGGCGGCGGCGGAGCGTTACAAAGTGATGGCGGGGTTTGATACGGGCAGTTGGCTCTTGGCCCATGCGGGGCTTCTCAGCGGGCGGCGCGCGACGATTCACTGGGAGGAGCTTGAGCGCTTTGCAGAGGCTTTTCCCGAGGTGCAAGCCGAGCGATCGCGCTATGTGGAGGAGGCGGATCGCGTGACATGTTCGGGCGCGCAAGCTGCCTTTGATATGATGACCCACCGCATCGGCGCGCGCCATGGGCAAGCTTTGAGGCTGGAGCTGGCGACACTGTTTATGAGTCCTGACGAGGGGACTCCCCAAGATGTGCCCGTGGCGCGCGGGCGTTCTGTGGCGCGGGCGATCAGGCTGATGCAGGAGCATATCGAGCAGCCCTTGCCGATGAATGAAATTGCGCGGCGGATCGGGCGGAGCCAGAAAGACCTCGAGACGCGGATGAAGCGGGAGCTTGGGACTGTTCCGCGCTCTGTTTACCGCCGCCTCAGGCTTCTGGCCGCGCGAAAGCTTTTGAAGGAGAGCGATCTGCCGATGACGGAAGTGGCGTTGCGTGTGGGCTATCAGGATTCCAGTGCGATGGCGCGGGCGTATAAGGCGGAGTTCGGGCTGAGACCGAGGGACGAGCGTTTGGTCTAGGGGGTTCGGATGCTTCGCATCCGACCCGCCGGGGGCTTTGCCCCCGGACCCCCAGGATATTTATGGCAAAAAGAAAGGGCTACGAGGCGTAGCTGGAGCCTTCTTCATCGAGGATGGCTTTGAGCTCTGCGAGGTGGCGGGTGTCCTGCTCGGGGTAGCTTTCGATCTCCTGCGCGGTTTTTTCGGCGATGTTGTCGGGCAGAATACGAAGGGGCTGGCCTGTTTGCAGCGCGCGGATGTAAGTTTCGGCTGCGCGCTCGAAATAGTAGAGGCGATTGAAGGTTTCCGCCACTGTCGTGCCGATGATCAGCACGCCATGGTTGCCCATGATCATGACCTTTTGTTTTGGATCTTTAAAGAGCGCGGCGCAGCGTGCGCCTTCTTCCTCGAAAGCGAGGCCGCCGTAGTGATCATCAATCACATAGCGGTTGAAAAACGTGGCGCAGTTTTGGTCAATGGGCGGGAGTCGGCTGTCAGCGAGGGAGGCCAGCACGGTTGCGTGAATCGAATGCACGTGCATAGCGCAGCGCGCGTGCGGGCAGGCGCGGTGCAGCCCGCCGTGCAAGCCCCATGCTGTCGGATCTGGTGCGTTCGGGCCTGTGAGCGTGCTAGGATCATTCGCGTCGATCTCGAGCATGTCGGAAGCTTTGATGCGCGAGAAGTGCATCTGGTTCGGGTTCATCAGAAAGCGCGTGCCACTGTCATTTACGGCGAGGCTGAAATGATTGGCCACGCCTTCGTGCATATTGAGCCGTGCTGTCCAGCGGAAGGCGGCGGCGAGATCAACGCGCTCTTGCCAGTGGGTGAGATTGGGCATGGTCATGGTTTGGCTCCTTGAACAACTCGGGGCTTCGTGCCAACCTTTGGCCAAATCCGGCAGCGCGGGGCGTATGCCGGTTTCGTTTTATAAGCCGAGGAGTGGCACATGCCTTCACAATTTGTGACACCGGAACGGGGCGAATTCCAGCGCTTTGAAGATGCGCGTGAGGCTGTGGCGCGTCTTGAGGTGCTTTATGAAGCTTCTTGCGATTTTCTGTGCAAAGCGTTTTCCAAGGCGATGAAGACACCGCCAAAAGACAGGCGGATTCGGGCATTTTATCCTATGGTGCGGGTTGAAACGACGAGTTATGCGCAGATCGACAGCCGGCTGAGTTATGGCCATGTGTCCCAGCCCGGGCGGCACGAGACAACGATCACGCGGCCTGATCTGTTTCGTAATTACCTTATTCAGCAGCTTGAGCTGATTATGGAAAATCATGGTGTGCCTGTAGAGATCGGGTATTCGGAAACGCCTATTCCGATCCATTTTGCTGTGGCCAATGACACACGCATTTCCGTGCCGCAGGAAGGCGCGGCAGAGTTTACCTTGCGTGATGTGTTTGATGTGCCTGATTTGAGCACAACGAATGATGATATCGTCAACGGAACATTTCAGGGCGGAGAAGCTGGCGCGGAGCCGCTTGCGCCTTTTACGGCGCAGCGCGTGGATTATTCATTGGCGCGGCTTACGCATTATACGGCGACAGAGGCGGAGCATTTTCAAAACCACGTTTTGTTCACGAACTACCAGTTCTATGTAAACGAGTTTGAGGCCTATGCACGGGCCATGCTGGCGGACAAGGCAAGCGGCTATACCAGCTTTGTTGGCACGGGCAATGCCGCGATCACCGAGGCGGATGCGCCTTTGGAAATTTCAGAGAAACAGCCGCAGATGCCGACCTATCATCTCAAGCGTGCAGACGGCTCCGGGATTACACTGGTGAACATCGGCGTTGGCCCGTCGAATGCCAAGACGGCCACGGACCATATTGCTGTTTTGCGCCCACATGCCTGGATTATGGTGGGGCATTGTGCGGGGCTGAGAAACAGCCAGCTTCTGGGTGACTTTGTTCTGGCGCACGCCTATTTGCGCGAAGACAAGGTGCTGGATGATGACTTACCTGTATGGGTCCCTATTCCGGCGCTGGCAGAAATCCAGATTGCTCTGGAAGAGGCGGTTGCGGATGTGACGGCCCTGAAAGGGTATGACTTGAAGCGCGTTATGCGGACCGGGACTGTGGCCAGCCTCGACAACCGCAACTGGGAGTTGCGCGAGACCGATGGCCCGGTGCAGCGCCTGAGCCAGAGTCGTGCCATTGCGCTTGATATGGAAAGCGCGACGATTGCGGCCAATGGCTTCCGCTTCCGTGTGCCATACGGGACGCTTTTGTGCGTGTCGGACAAGCCGCTTCATGGCGAACTGAAGCTCCCCGGAATGGCCAGCGATTTCTATAAATCACAGGTTGAGCGGCATTTGATGATCGGGATCAAAGCGATGGAGTCGCTTCGTGATATGCCTCTGGAACGGCTGCATAGCCGCAAATTACGCAGTTTTAACGAAACTGCCTTCCTTTAGAGGCAGAAAATCGCCGCAAAATGCAGTTTTTCTTGAGGTTTTGGCACACAATTCGTTGTGTTGCCGCGCTTCATACAGTTATATGACGCCGATGGGGCCCAAGATCGGGCAATTACAGGAGACTATCCAATGACAAAACCAATGACAAAGACCCAGCTTGTTGCAGCGATCGCAGACGAAATGGGTGCGGACAAGAAGACAGCGACAGGCGCGCTGGATTCAATCATCGCGATCATCACCAAAGAAGTTTCAGGCGGCGGTGCCGTGACCCTTCCAGGCGTTGGCAAAATCTATTGCCGTGAGCGTCCAGAGCGTATGGTCCGTAACCCTGCCACAGGTCAGCAAATCAAAAAAGAAGCTGACAAGGTTGTTAAAATGACAATCGCGAAAGCATTGAAAGACAGCGTGAACGGCTAAGGCCTTTCTACGAAGCTTGAATGTTTCACAAGTTTACGAAAGGGTCGCCCCAGAGGCGGCCCTTTTTCGTATTTGGAGACAAAACGCGTGGACATCAGAGCAATTTTTATGGGCGTGGCATTTGCCTTCATGTGGTCAAGTGCGTTTACCTCGGCGCGGATAATTGTGGAATATGCCTCACCGCTCTGGGCGCTGTCGTTGCGCTTTCTGATCTCGGGTTTGCTGGGTGTTTTGATTGCACGACTGATGGGGCAGACGTGGAATTTGACACGTAATCAGTGGCGCGCAACGATTGTTTTTGGCCTCTGTCAGAACGCGCTCTACCTTGGGCTCAACTTTGTAGCGATGCAGACCATCGAGGCGTCACTCGCTGCGATTATTGCTTCGACCATGCCTTTGCTTGTCGCGGTTGCGGGGTGGCTTTTCTTTGCGGATAAGGTGAAGCCCCTGGCGCTTGCCGGGCTTATTGCGGGTGTGATTGGCGTGAGCATCATTATGGGTGCGCGGATGGGTGGCGGGGTCGATCTTTACGGCCTCGGGCTTTGTGTGATCGGGGTGCTGGCGCTGACGATAGCGACGCTTGTGCTACGCGGAGCAACATCGGGGGGGAACTTTCTGATGGTTGTCGGTTTGCAGATGCTTGTCGGTTCTTTTGCGCTGTTCCTGGCGGCGCTGGCTTTGGAGCCGCCGCATATGGAAATGAGCACGCCGCTGGTTCTGGCATTTATCTACACCACGCTCGTTCCGGGGCTGGGGGCGACTTTGATATGGTTCCTGCTCGTTGATCGCATCGGCGCGGTTAAGGCGGCGACGTTTCACTTTCTCAATCCGTTCATCGGGGTCAGCATTGCAGCTGTTGTGCTGAGTGAAGCGCTCGATTGGCACGACTTCCTCGGTGTGGCTATCATTGCGCTGGGTATTCTTGCGGTTCAGCTTTCAAAGCAAAAGCCGGTGGCTTCCTAGAGCAGCCAGAGCATCAGCGCGCTGAGGGTGATGAAAGAGGCTCCTGTGGCGACCATCTGGGCGATAGAGGCCATGCCTTCGTGACCCAGTTCTGATGCAAAGATCGCGTAAACTGCGAACATCGGAACCGCCGCAGAAAGCACGACCGCTGCCGCCAGCTCGCGGCTGAGAGGTGGCAGGCCGAGTGCTGTTGCCAGAGCAAGCGCGAGGGCGACCATGGCAGGGTGAAGCAAAAGCTTGCCCGTGGCTGTGAGTGCAGCGAGCGCGCGATGACCCTTGAAAGGCAAACCCACAAGTGCGCCGCCGATCGAGAAGAGCGCCAGCGCCGAGGCCGAGGCCGCGAAGAGGCCGGTTGTGCGAGTGAGCGGCTCGGGGAGAGGGAGCTTCAGCAGCGAGACTGTAAGCCCAAGAAGTAGCGCAATGACCATCGGACGGCGCAGAACATTGAGAGCGATTTGTGCGACGAGGCGGGGAATGCTCGCGCTGCCGCGTTCTTTAGAAAGCTCGAAAAGCACGAGACAGAACGGGATAATCAGGAAGTTCTCCACCAGCATGTTGAGGGCAAGAATTTGCCCCGCCACATCGGGGAAAGCCAGCAGCATCAGAGGATAACCGATGAAGCCCGAGTTGGGGCAGGACGTGCCCATGACTGCGACAGCGCGGCGGCTGGAGGAGGTTTTGAGCAGGGTGAGAACGGTGTAAGAAGCGGCGATGGTGAGGAGTGCGCCAACGGCGAAAACGGCGATATAGGTCAGGTTGAAAACCTCGAGCGCATCACGGGTGGCCACAGCCAGAAAAAGCAGCGCGGGCAAGGATACGTTTAGCACGAAGCTGCCGAAAAGGCGCATGTCGGAGGGTTTGAAAAGCCCGCCACGAACACAGATATAGCCAAGCGCCACGGCAGCGAAGATGGGAAGGGTGATACCGAGGACGGCGAGCATATCAGCCGATTTTTCCGCGGGTCTCGCCAATAGCGCCGCCGACCTGGCCACGGTGCAGGAGAATGTGATCAAGGATCACGCAAGCCATCATCGCTTCGCCCACAGGCACGGCGCGGATGCCGACGCAAGGATCGTGGCGGCCTTTGGTGACAACTTCGGTGGCGCTGCCATCAAGCTTGATAGAGGCGCGCGGCGTGAGGATCGACGAGGTCGGCTTCACGGCGAAACGGACGACAATATCCTGCCCCGTAGAGATACCTCCGAGGATACCGCCCGCGTGGTTGGAGCTGTATTCGGGGCCGTTGGCGCCCATGGTGATTTCGTCGGCGTTATCTGTGCCAGAGAGGCGGGCGGCGGCCATGCCTTCGCCTATTTCGACGCCCTTCACAGCGTTGATGCTCATCATCGCGGCGGCGAGATCGGTATCGAGCTTGGCGTAAATCGGAGCGCCAATGCCTGCAGGAACATTGCGCGCGACAATTTCAACGGCGCCGCCGACGGAGTTTTTGTCTTTGCGCACGCGCGTGAGGTAGGCTTCCCATGCTTTGGCTGTAGCCTCGTCCTGTGGAATCCAGAAATCGTTCTGGTCGATCGCGGCCCAATCAAACTTGGAGCGGTCGATCTCCATTTCGCCCATGATTGTCATGTAGCCTTTGATCTCAAGCTCGGGGGCTAGGGCTTTGAGAGCTGCGCGGGCAACCCCGCCAGCGGCCACGCGTGCAGCTGTTTCGCGGGCCGAGGAGCGGCCACCCCCGCGATAGTCG
The DNA here is from genome assembly GCF_025751535.1 of Lentibacter sp. XHP0401. Taxonomy (GTDB): domain Bacteria; phylum Pseudomonadota; class Alphaproteobacteria; order Rhodobacterales; family Rhodobacteraceae; genus Lentibacter. Next base: position 52,223 of record NZ_JAOWLC010000016.1, read on the forward strand.
CGCAGGCCATATTTTTGGTGATATGTGATATCTGCGTGCCCGGGGCGAAATGTCTGTGCGATTTCGCCATAATCCTTTGAGCGCTGGTCAGTGTTTTCGATCATCAGCTGGATCGGCGTGCCTGTGGTGACGCCTTCAAAGACGCCCGAGAGAATGCGCACCTGATCGGCTTCCTGCCTTTGGGTGGTGTTTTTGTTCTGACCGGGGCGGCGTTTGTCGAGCCAGACTTGCAGCATGTCTTCGGTGAGCGGGATGCCCGGGGGGCAGCCATCGACTGTGGCGCCGAGGGCGGGGCCGTGGCTTTCGCCCCATGTGGTGACGCGGAAGAGGTGTCCGAATGTGTTTAGGCTCATGGGGCGGCTCCTTTGCGCTGAGGTTTATGTCGAATTGCGCTTGCGCGCAATCCGATCCGTGCGAGGGGGGCCAGCCCCCCTCGCGCTCCCCCCGGGATATTTTTGGCAAGAAAAAAGACAGGGCTTGTGCAGCGCGTGCGGGCTGCATAGGTTGAACTTACCTCGGGGGGCTCATGTGAGCTGAGATGCGAAAGCGGACCCGTTGAACCTGAACCGGTTAGGACCGGCGGAGGGAAGGTCGGATATTCATCCCACTATCTCCGCCCGTCGCAATATGAGGAGGATGAGATGAAACATCTTGCATTTGCTACGGGAGTTTTTGTGTCGGCTGCGGGAATCGCAGCGGCAGAGACGCCTGAACTTGTTGTCTATACCTACGATAGTTTTGTATCAGAATGGGGCCCCGGGCCGCAGATTGAGGCGGCTTTTGAAGAGGTCTGTGGCTGTGATTTGAAGTTTGTCGCGGCAGGGGACGGCGCGGGGCTGCTCTCGCGGCTACGTCTTGAGGGCGCGCGCACCGAAGCAGACATTGTGCTTGGGCTTGATACCAACCTGACGGCGGCGGCAAAGGAAACGGGGCTGTTTGCGCCGCATTCTGTGAGTGCTGAATATAGCCTGCCTGTGGACTGGGCGGATGACTTTTTTGTGCCGTATGACTGGGGCTATTTTGCCTTTGTCCACCAGGCGGAATTTGATGCGCCTGTAAGCTTTAAGGCGCTGGCCGGGAGTGATGCGAGAATCCTTATTCAGGACCCGCGATCATCAACCCCCGGGCTTGGCCTGCTCATGTGGGTGAAGGCGGCTTATGGTGAGGAAGCTCCTGCGATCTGGGAAGGGCTTGCGGACAATATCGTCACCGTGACCAAGGGCTGGTCAGAGGCTTATGGGTTGTTTCTGGAGGGTGAGGCGGACATGGTTTTGTCTTACACGACATCGCTCGCTTACCATATGATTGCCGAGGACGACCATGGCAAGAAGGCGGCTTTGTTTGAGGAAGGGCATTACCTGCAAGTGGAAGTGGCGGGCAAATTGGCCGGGAGTGATGTGCCTGAACTGGCCGACAGTTTCCTTGAGTTTATGGTTACGGATGCTTTCCAGAGTGTCATTCCGACGACCAACTGGATGTATCCAGCCGTGACTCCTGAGGCGGGTTTGCCTGAAGGGTTCGAGAGCCTTGTGCAGCCGGAAAAGGCGCTGCTTTTGTCGGCGGATGAGGCGGCAGAAATACGTGCGGAAGCCTTGGAAGAATGGCGCGCCGCGCTGTCGCAATAAGCAAGGCCACCAGCGCGGTAACGGCTGCGCTGGTGCTCTTGTTGGTGCTGGTTCCTATCGGGGCTGTGAGCCTGCGCGCGGGATGGCCAGAGGCCCTGGTGGTGGCGGATTGGGCGGCGCTGAAGTTTACGATCTTGCAGGCGGTTCTCTCGGCTTTGTTTAGCGCAGCGTTGGCTGTGCCTGTGGCACGCGCCCTTGCGCGGCGGCAGTTTTATGGACGGGGCGCGCTTGTTTTGCTTATGGGAGCACCGTTTATTTTGCCTGTTATTGTGGCCGTGATGGGCCTTTTGGCAGTTTTTGGACAAGGCGGTTTTTTGAATGAGGGGCTGAGCGCTCTGGGCCTGCCAAGAGTACAAATTTACGGGCTGCACGGAGTTGTCCTGGCGCATGTTTTTTTCAACCTGCCACTGGCAACACGGCTTTTGCTGCAAGGCTGGGAAAGTATTCCGCAGGAGCGGTTCCGCCTAGCGGCGAGCCTTGGGATGGGTCCGCGAGAGGTGATGCGGCGGTTGGAACTGCCGATGCTGAAAGAACGGTTGCCCGCTGTGCTTCTGGTGGTTTTTCTCATATGCCTCAGCAGCTTTGCTGTAGCGCTAACGCTTGGTGGCGGACCTGCGGCGACAACACTGGAGCTTGCGATCTATCAGGCGTTTCATCTGGAGTTTGATCTTGGGCGGGCGGCACTTTTGGCGCTTGTGCAGTTGGCTCTGGTGCTTGGCGTGGGGCTTATCGCGCTACAGCTTGGGCGGGTGGCCGGATTTGGAGCGGGGCGGGGTGCTGTGCGGCAAAGGTGGGATGCGGGCGCGCGTTGGCTGAGAGTGCAGGATGGGCTGGTGCTTGGGCTTGCCGTATTGTTTATTATGCTGCCTCTGGTGATGGTTGCTGTGCGCGGTGCGGGGCAGGTTCTGAGCCTGCCTGCTTCGGCCTGGAGCGCGGCGTTGGCCTCGGTCATCATTGCGCTTTGCTCGACTGTTTTGTGTATAGCAGCGGCGCTTGCGCTGGCCTCTGCACAGGGGCGCGCCGCCGAGGTGATCGGGCTTTTGGGCTTGGCGATTTCGCCTCTTGTTTTGGGCACCGGATTGTTCCTTCTGATCAACCCCTACGCGAGCCCGCAGGCGCTTGCCTTACCTATTACAATGTTGGTGAATGCCTTGATGGCGCTGCCCTTTGCGTTGCGGATCATTGCGCCTGAATATGCCCGTGCGGAGGCAGACTTTGGCCAGCTTGCCGATGCTTTGGGGCTGCGCGGATTGGCACGTATGCGGCGGATGATATGGCCGCAGATCCGCGCCAGCCTTGGCTTTGCGGCGGGGCTGGCAGCGGCGCTTTCTATGGGCGACTTGGGCGTTATCGCGCTTTTTGCCGACGGGGAAACCGCCACTTTGCCGTTGCAGGTTTATCGCCTGATGGGGGCCTACCGTATGGAGGCGGCAGCGGGGGCGGCGCTTTTGTTGGTCATGCTGAGCTTTGGCCTTTTTGCGGTGTTTGATTGGGGAGGGCGGCGCGGTGCTGACGCTTGAGAATGTGAGATACGAGCAGGACGGATTTGTGCTTGCGGCAGATTTCAGCCTTGAGCCTGAAGCTCGGGTGGCCGTGATCGGTCCGTCAGGCGCGGGCAAATCGACTCTTCTGGCGCTCATCGGCGGGTTCATAGCGCCGCAGCGTGGACGGGTGCTTTGGCAGGGTCAGGACATCACCAAAAACGCACCAAGCGCGCGGCCGGTGGCGAACTTGTTTCAGGAGGGGAACCTTTTCCCGCATTTGAGCGTGTACGAGAATGCAGCCTTGGGCGTTAATGTGAGCTTAAGGCTGAGCGCTGCGGAGAATGAGCGCGTTATGGGGGCTTTGGAACGGGTCGGGTTGAAAGGCTATGAGGCGCGCAAGCCTGCCCAGCTTTCGGGCGGTCAGGCGAGCCGTGCAGCACTTGCGAGAGCGCTTTGCCAAGACAAGCCGCTGCTATTGCTCGACGAGCCTTTTGCGGCGCTTGGCCCTGCATTGCGCCGCGAAATGCTTGATCTGGTTGGCGAAATTGCGAGCGAACATAGGCGCGCTGTGCTTATGGTGAGCCATGAGCCGCGCGATGCGAAGCATTTTGCGCAGCGCGTGATTGTGGTTGCCGATGGTGTTGCTGAAGCGCCGCGAGAGACGGCAGAGTTGTTTGCCAACCCACCGCGCGCGCTGAAAGACTACCTCGGAGATGGCTGAGGCGTAAACGTGCCGTGCAGCTTGGTTAATGGCAGCGAAAGCGGTTGAGTCCAGGGGGTGAAACATGTGCACCCTGCGTGCACAAACCGTGCACCGCCTAAATCGAAAAGTGTGAAGTGGAATTAGTTCAATGCAGCGTGCGCCACTACTCGGCAGGCACAAGACGCCGCGCGCCGAGGCGGGGGTGCAAGGTGCTTGAGATGATCCAAGCGCAAATGAAGGCGCCGCTTGTGAGCAGGAAGATCCCCGACACAGGCGCAACCAGCAGCACGGCCCAGGACAAGCCGGGCGTGAGGATGCCCGAGACATCACGATAGGAGGAATAGACGGCTGACATTTCGGTGCGTTCCGATGGCTTGACCGCCATAAGGAAGGGCAGGCCTGCGCAGACATCGAGGGTGATGAGAAAGACCGACGCGAGGAACAGAGCGGCGAGGGCCAGAGGCGGGAAGGACTCAAGCAAGCCCCCGAGCGCGAACAGCAGGGCCGCTGCCATGAAACCTGTGCGCACAGCAAAGCGGACGGAGCTCATTTGCATCAGTTTAAGGATGAGCGGCGAGGCGAAGAGCGTGGCGTTTGTGATGGATAGAAGCAAGCCGCCAAGCTGGTCGCTGAGGCCGTTTTGCACCGCGTAGATCGGCAGGTAGACGACATAGGCCCACCAACCGCAGGAGCGGATGACCGCAAAGGAGAAGCCTGCAATAAGGCGGGGCTGTGCGGCAAAGCGGGCAAGGAAGGCGAGAGGATTGGGCGAGGCGCGGCGCGCACGGGTGATGAGCTTGCCGTTGCCAAGGCGCATGTAAAAGAAGATCGCCATCATGGTGAGGGCCGAAGCACCCGAAAGGATGAAAGGCGCCGGTTGCCACCATGTGTAAAGCGAGATGCCGATAAGGGGTCCACCTGTCCAGCCGAGAGCGGAATAAACCATGCGCAATGTTTCGCTGCGGCCAAGCTCGATGCGCTTGATGTAGTCGAGGACATAAGCGTTGAAACAGACAAAGGTGATGACAGTGGCCATGGCATTGAGCGCGAGGGCAGGGACAATGCCGTGCGGCCCAAGGACGATGGCCAAAGCGCAGCCGAGTGCAAAGAGGCTTGCGCCAAGCGCATAAAGCCAGCGCCGGGGAATGAAGCGGTTGAGGTAGGGCACAAGCAAGCCGACAGCAAGCGAGGCAAGGCCAATATAGAAATAGACTTCGCTCACAGCAGAGGCGCTGCCAAGGGCCTCGTAAAGCGCGATAGGAAAAACAGAAATGAGCATACCACGAGTGACGCCTTCAAGCCCCGCAAGAAGAGCGAAACCATGCACAGAGGGGGCTGGCGCGTGGCGGAGCCACTCGGGGATACGGCGTTCAAACATTCAGCCAGACTGCCGCTTGGGAAGGAGTGGTCTGTCCTGTTTTCGACTTCGGCGTGTATTTGCGACAAGGATTGACGCGTTAGCCTGATCGCGGGTGGACCTTTGAGTAAGCCGGAGCTGATCTTTCTTATTGCTCTAAATATCCAAAACGCAACAAAAGCCAAGTCGCGACAGCTCTAAGGTATTGCGCCGCACTTCGTGCGTCACCCAAGGGGGCGGGGGGGGCCCCGGGGGCCCCCCCCCCCCCCCCCCCGCGCCGAAGGCCGCCCCAAAACAGGGGGGGGGGGGGGGGGGGTTGGGGGGGGGGGGGGGGGACA
>NZ_JAOWLC010000017.1 GCF_025751535.1 Lentibacter sp. XHP0401
GACTAATGCGACGAAGGACGATCGCAGGATACGGCGCGGCCGGTGCCGGTGCAATTGCCTTGACGCTCTTCGTCGGTTGGTGGCGGGTCGACGGACCCGGTGCGCCCGAACCTATCGGGCAGCGGCCTATGGCTCTGACCGAGATGGATTTCCGCCTGACTGACCATGAAGGCAACGAGGTCGGGCCGGAAACCCTGATCGGGCGACCGACGATGGCGTTCTTCGGTTTCACTTACTGCCCCGATGTCTGCCCGACCACGCTCTCGGACATTTCAGGTTGGCTCGACGATTTAGGAGACGAAGCCAAACAGCTAAACGTGGTTTTCATCACGGTCGATCCCGAGCGCGATACCGTCGAGGCGATGGCAGAATATGTCAGTTATTTCCACCCAGCGATCCGCGGCTGGACGGGACCGGAGGGGCAGATTGCGCGCATCGCGGACGGCTTCCGCGCTGCCTACGAGCGGGTGCCCACGGAAGGCGGCGACTACACGATGAACCACACGGCCAGCGTCTTCCTGTTCGGTGCTGCTGGACGGTTCGTCACCATGATTGACTATCATGAACCGAGGGAATTCGCGGTACCGAAGATCCGCCGCGCGTTGGAAGAAGAAACGGAGGGGGCGACATGAGGCTCAGAACTTTTGCGGCAGGTGTCGCGCTTGCGGGGACCGTTTCGGGGGCGGCTATCGCCTTCCTCGATGTTCTGTCGAAAGAACCCGTGCCGCCAGAACTTGCCCAGGCAGGTAGCTGGATGCCCCAGCGTCCTGAAGCTCCCCGGAGGCTGGACATTCCGTTGTCGCTGCCAGCTACGGCGTGGGCGGAAGATACACCCCGCCTCGGCCCCTTGCCCCTGCTGCAGGTCGCTGTTGTTGACAGGCCGATGCAGGCGATCGAACCGCCCCTGTTGACTTGGTCTCGCGACATCTCTTCTGGTGAAACGCTCGACTCCTTGCTTTCCGAAGCCGGTCTTGCGGGAGCCGACCGGGCGGAAGTCGCCCTTGCACTTGGCGCGGAATACGATCTGCGACGGTTGCGGCCGGGGAATTCGGTCACTGTTGTTTCGACTATGGATGGCAGCCCCCGCACCGTCTCGCTCGCCGTCGAGGACGGGGTGCGGATCGAGGTGCTTTTTGGCGAGCAGGTGTCCACGCAGGTCGTGGCGCCGGATCCGGAGATCGTAACCCTTGCTGGGGAGGCCGTGATCGACACCTCGATCTTCGCGGCACTCGACAATGCCGGCATCCCCGCCCGATTTGCCGTGGACCTTGCGCAAATGCTGGGTGGAACCGTGGATTTCCGCCGTGAGATGGCTGGAGGCGAGACACTAAGGCTTCTCTGGCGCGAGACGCGCGTCGGCGATGACAGGATCGGACAGCCGGACCTCGCCTTCGCCGCACTGGAAATCGGCGATTCGCTTTACGAGATCGTTTGGCCGGACGACGGCAGCGGTCAGGCGACGATCTACGTCGATGGCGAGGCGCTTCGCGTCTTTGCACAGCCGGTCGAGGGCGCGCGCCTTAGCTCGGTGTTCGGGCGCCGCACACATCCGGTCTACGGAAACGTCCGGATGCACACCGGCGTCGATTTTGCCGCGGCAAGCGGGACGCCGGTACGGACGACGGCACCGGGCCGGGTTAGCTTCATCGGCTGGCGAGGCGGCTATGGACGCGTGGTCGAAATCTCTCACGGCTCCGAGACCATGACGCGCTACGCGCATCTCAGCGCCGTGCCGGAGGGCCTAACACAGGGCCAACGCGTGGCGGCGGGAGATGTGATCGGCCGCGTTGGCGCAACCGGCACAGCGACAGGTCCCAACCTGCACTACGAAGTCCTCGTAGATGGGCGTCCGACTGACCCTCTCTCTGACGACCGGCTCGCAGAAGCCGCAGAGAAAGAGGTGGATGATACCGCCGCGCTGTTGCGTCTGACCGAGGCGCGCGCGCTTCTGACTGAAAACCTTGACAGCGAAATTGCCCAGACGACAACCGAAAGGCTCTGACCCATGAAACGCATGACCCAAGCTCTGACCATCGCGCTCGCCCTGTTCCCGGCGGCCCAGGCCCTCGCAGAGGCAACAGCGATAGACGTCCGCAAGACCAACGGATGCGGCTGCTGCCTGTCCTGGATGAACCATCTCGAGGAAAACGGATTCGCGCCGACGGGCGAGAACATGTTTGGCGGGTCGCTGGTTCGTTTCAAGCTCGACAACGGCGTGCCGCAGCGCATGGTCTCCTGCCATACCGCGCTCATAGAGGGCTACGTGATTGAAGGCCATGTCCCGGCCGCTGATATCCGCCGCCTTCTTGAGGAACGCCCGGACGCTGTCGGCCTCGCCGTTCCGGGAATGCCCTATGGCTCGCCCGGCATGGGGCCGGAAGAAAACCGTGAAGCTTATGATGTCTTCCTCATCCGCGAGAACGGGTCGACCGAAGTCTTTTCAAGCTACGCCGAAGGATAATCTGGCCCGCTTATGGAAAACCTGTCTCCGATAATGCTCGGCTTTCTCGGAAGCCTTGCCGCCGGATCGCTAACGGCAGTCGGAGCAATTCCCGTGCTGTTCGGGCGCATCCCGTCGCGGGCGACGCGCGATCTGTCGCTCGGCTTCGCTGCCGGCGTCATGCTCTCAGCCTCGTTCTTTTCTCTGATCATCCCGGCATTGGATGCGGCGGAGCCGATGTTCGAAAACGGCGCGATGCCTGCGGCCATCGTTTGCGTCTCCATCCTTTTGGGCATGGGGGCCGTTGCATTGATGAATGAAAGGCTGCCGCACGAGCATTTCAGAACGGGACGCGAAGGGCCCGAAGCGGCGTCCTTACGGCGGGTCTGGCTGTTCATCATCGCGATCACGATCCACAACTTCCCCGAAGGCCTCGCGGTCGGAGTTGGCTTCGGTTCCGGAGGTATGGAGGGCGGTCTGCCACTCGCTATCGGCATCGGGCTTCAGAATGCGCCTGAAGGGCTGGCCGTCGCGGTATCCCTGTTGGGCGAAGGATATCCGAAGCTGCGCGCATGGGGCATCGCCGCGCTAACGGGCATGGTCGAGCCGATTGGCGGTTTGCTCGGGGCGGGCATCATCACACTGTCGGAACCGCTGCTGCCATGGGGCTTGGCCTTTGCCGCAGGCGCCATGCTCTATGTCATCAGCCACGAAATCATCCCCGAAACCCATCGCAGCGGCCATCAGAACAAGGCAACGCTCGGCTTGGCCGTCGGGCTCGTTTTGATGCTTTTTCTCGATGTTTGGTTGGGGTGACGCAATGCCAGTGCATAAACTATCTCCGGTGATCGGTATTTTTGCGGCGCTTACCGCTTTCGTAATCGATCAGATCACAAAAGCCATTGTTGTGGCGAATGCGGCCTCCTTAAGCACTGGAATCGCCGTGTTTCCAGGTTTTAACCTTGTCTTTTATCGCAATGATGGCGTCACTTTCGGACTACTTGGCGGCGCACCATGGTGGAGCCTCATAGCTCTCGCTCTTGCCATCTGCGGCTGGCTGGGGGTTATGCTGTTTCGCGCCGAAAATGCGGTTGAAACGCTCGCTTTCGGAGCGATCATCGGTGGAGCCTTGGGCAATGTTATTGACCGTGTGCGATATCGGGCTGTAACGGACTTCCTGGATTTCTACATCAACTCAACGCATTGGCCTGCCTTCAACATGGCCGATGTATTTGTCGTCAGTGGCGTGGGGCTCTTGCTGGCCGCACCCTGGATCAGTGCGCGGCGTCCGATCAAGTCGTGAAGCCGGTAATTCTGAACTGCTTCGCTCTGCGCAAACCTCTGCTCTCGCGGATGACGCTTGGTTTCGCCGCCGGGGCGCTGACCGTCCTAACCTTCCCGCCTTTCTCGATTCTCCTGCTTGCTCCCGGTGCCTATTCTGCGTTGTTTGTCGGTCTTCGCGACCTCTCCTTCGGGCGTGCCTTTCTCGTCGGCTGGGCGTTTGGTCTCGGCCAGTTCGGTTTCGGGATTTCGTGGATCGCGGAAAGTTTCTACGTCGAGGCCGAGCGTTTCGGGGCGCTGGCGATCCCGGCCGTCGCGGGATTGTCCGCAGGTCTTGCGATTTTCCCGGCCATTGCCGCCGTGCTCTTCGTCGAAATCGCGCGGCGCAGAGCCATGGGCAGTCTCCTGGCCTGCCTCCTGTTCGCGACCTCCTGGACCGTGGCCGAGTGGTTGCGCGGTCACGTTCTGACAGGTTTTCCGTGGAACCTCGCCGGCTACGCTCTTGTTGATTACGCCGCCCTTCGCCAGCACGCCGCCTGGGTGGGAAGTTATGGGCTAAGCTTTCTCACCGTGTTCGTAGCGGCACTCCCCGGCGCGGCTCTCATGGCGGTCAGGCGACAACGATTGATCATCTCGCTCATGCCGCTGGCCGGCATCGTGACGATGTGGGCCATCGGCACGCTTCGCCTCCAGTCGGATGCACCACAGCCACCGGATGTCGACCTGCGCATCGTTCAGGGCAACGTACCCCAAGCGGAGAAATGGGCGCCCGAGAACCGCGAGGCGACCTTCGCGCGCTATATCGAGCTTTCAACCCAGCCCGGCGATTTCGACGTTCTTCTCTGGCCGGAAACCGCCTTTCCCGGTTTCCTCGATGAGGATGCCCAGGCGCGATCCCGTATCGCGGCTGCGCTTCCGGACGGCAGCGTGCTGCTCACCGGAGTGCCAGACCGTGTACCGAGTGAGGATGGCACCCGATATTTCAACACCGTCCAGGCTTTTGACGATAACAGTGAGATCCTGACCGGATACGCGAAACACCATCTCGTGCCCTTTGGCGAATACGTGCCATTCCGCGGCTGGTTGCCGATCGAGCGGCTGACGGCGGGGCTGGGCGATTTTACGCCCGGACCGGGTCCGCGCACCCTTGCGCTTCCGGGTATGCCGCTGGTCGCCGTGGCGATCTGCTATGAGATCATTTTCCCGGGCCATGTGGTCGACGACATGTTCCGACCCGACTGGATTTTTAACGCGACGAACGATTCCTGGTTTGGAACCAGCATCGGACCCGAGCAGCATCTGGCTTCCGCACGTATGCGCGCCGTAGAGGAAGGCCTTCCTGTCATCCGAGCCGCGAATACGGGCATCTCTGCGGTCATCGACGCGAACGGAGAGATCATTGCGCGGCTCGATACAGGGGAAAGGGGCATCATCGACGCTGATCTTCCCTCAGCGCAGCCGCCTACGCCATATGCGCTTTTCGGGGACGGGATGTTGCTGGCGCTCATCTTGGCTTCGTGGAGCTGGGCTCTGGCGGCCAATGCGACGGCTAACTACCGCCGCATGAGAAAGACCGTCATGCAAAGATGTGGATAGGCGTTCCGTCCTTCACCATTGCATAGATGTCCTCGATCTGCCGATCTGTGACTGCGATGCAGCCAGCTGTCCAGTCGCGGATGTCCGTCGGGTCGATGCCGGGGCGTGGACCACCATGGATGAAGATGTCGCCGCCGGGGGAAAGGCCCTGCGCTGCGGCAAAGGCGATGTCGGCCTCATTTGGATAAGAGATGCCAACTGAAAGATGATACGTACTTTCAGGGTTGCGCTTATCGACTATGTAGGTGCCCTCCGGGGTCCGACCGTCTCCCTCGAATTGCTTGTGACCCTGAGGAGCGAAGCCCAGCCCGATCGGATAGGTTTGCAGCACGCGATCGGATCCGTCGAGAACAAGCAAACGCTGTCCCTTGTAGAGCCGAAGTCGCGTCACTTCGGGTCCGTCATAGCTGCGGAACTTGCCGGCACAGCCCGACAAAAAGGCCGCTAAGCCACCCAACAGGACGGCGCGGCGGGGAAATCGGATGGTTTTCACTGCTCGATGCCTCTTTCGTGAGGTCTGATATGGACATTATGTTACCTTGCAAATGCTGCGTGATCAATGTCCGTGGGCAAGCGCGGCCTTTGCCATCTGTGACCCAACCTGCTCGCCACCGGACGGCGGTGCCTTGGCCTCTTGGCTGTTGAGCAGGCGCAGGGCGTTCGCCACCACCAGCAATGACACACCCACGTCGGCTGCAATAGCGCCCCACATCGATGCCATTCCGAACGCGGTAGCGACAACGAAAACTCCCTTGGTCGCCAAGGAAATACCGATGTTCTGATGGATAATCGACATTGTCCGGCGCGAATGACCGATCAGCCAAGGCACCTTGCCGAGGTCGTCGGTCATGAGGGCAATGTCCGCCGTCTCGATTGCCGCGTCAGAACCAACCGCACCCATCGCGATGGCATAATGCGCGCGCGCCATTGCGGGAGCATCGTTCACCCCGTCGCCGATCATGGCAACCATGTCATGAGTTTTGACCAGTTCTTCGATGGCTGTCACCTTGTCTTCGGGCAGAAGCTCAGCGCGCACCTCGTCGATACCGACCTCGGCGGCAACGGCGCGCGCTGTTCGCTCGTTGTCACCGGTCAGCATGACGATGGTCTTCACGCCCTGCGCGTGAAGTTGCGCCACGATGCCCTTGGCATCAGGGCGGATGCGATCGCGCAGTTCAAGAATGCCCGTCACACCGGATTCATCGCCGACAGCGACAAGGGTGCTGCCGGCGCCTTCGATCCGCTCCCGCAGATCCTTCGGAATGGCGTCGCCGAAACCCTTCTCCTCGGCAAACCGGTCCGACCCCAGCCAGATCGACCGTCCGTCAGTGCGTCCTTCAAGTCCCCTGCCGGGAATGGTGCGGGTATCCTCTGCGGCGGACACCTTGACGCCGTCGGCCTCCGCCCGCGCGAGAATGGCACGCGCCAAAGGGTGCGACGAACGTGCCTCCAGTCCTGCGGCGAGGGTCATCAGATCTTGCGCTGAAGCCCCGCCCAGCGGGTGCACCGCCGCCACTTCCGGCTGGCCCATGGTGATTGTGCCGGTCTTGTCCATGGCCAGCGCCGTCGTCCTGCCCGGCGCCTCTACATAGGCACCGCCCTTGATGAGGACGCCCGCCCGCGCCGAAGCGGTGAGCGCTGCGACGATGGAGACAGGGGTCGAGATGACCAGAGCACATGGGCAAGCGATCACCAGCAGCACGAGGGCATTGTAGAACCAGTAATCCCAGGCTCCGCCGAAGATAAGCGGCGGCAGTAGCGCAATTGCGACGGCGAGAGCCATGACGATAGGCGTGTAGATGCGGGCGAACTTTGCCACCCACTGTTCCACGGGCGCGCGGCGGGCATGAGCGTCGCCGACCATGCGGATGATCTTGGCCAAGACGGTATCCGAGGCGGCCTTCGTGGCGCGCACCGTTAGTGTACCTTCGCCGTTGATCGTGCCCGCATAGACCTCGTCTCCGGCCTCTTTGGGTATCAAAGCACTTTCGCCGGTGATCGGCGCCTGGTCGACCGCGCCCGCGCCACCCGTCACCAGGCCGTCGAGCGGGATACGGTCGCCACCGCGTACAATAAAGCTTGAGCCTACGGCGACTTGCGCCGCCGGCATGTCGGTCTCGCTTCCGTCATCGCGGATCACGCGCGCGGTGGGTGGCGCAAGATCCAGGAGCGCCGACACCGCGTTCCGCGCGCGCCCAACGCTCCAGCTTTCGAGAAAGAGGGACAGCGAAAAGAAAAAAGCCACTGTCGCTGCCTCGAAGAATTCACCGAGCCCGATGGCTCCGGCGACTGCGACAACCATCAGCAGGTTCATGTCGGGCGACAGCCGACGTGCGGACGACCATGCCTTCGGTGCCACAAGCCAAACGCCGAATAGGATAGCAACTGCAAAAAGCCCTGCCTCGGCCAGCGGCATCGGCGCTTCGCCGTGCCCCGCGAAGAGGCCGAGCGCCCCGCCCATACCTGTCTCGACGATGTGCCAGAGAAAACCCGCCGCCCAGAAGCCGCCGCTGAGAGCTGTAAACAGCCGCTGTCGTGCAAGATGGGCCGCTTGGTCGACCGACGCGTTCTCGGCATTCCACGGCTTCGCGGTCATGCCGGTGCTCGCGACAAGTTCCGCAACTTCGTCGTCCGATACACTCTTTGCGCTGTCGAGAATGGTCATCCTCCCGTTGATCACATCGAACGCGAGATGCTCGGCCCCGCCGATCTGTGGGCCGATTACCTTATTCAAGATCGCGACCTCCTCGGCGCAATCGAGGCCGGACACCTGAAAACTGCGCCCGCCGGTTGGGGCGGGCGTCGTCGGTGCGATGTCGCCGCACGTTCCGGCGCTACCACAGCAACTGCCGCCGCTTGCCTGGGCATCTTCGGCGTGATCGTGATCGTGGCGGTGGGTGTCGGACGGCATGAACGGACCTCTGGATTCGGGTGCTTTGTCATGACATAGCCCCTACAGTAGCTAGAGCTTCAAGAGAAAAGTTCGGTGGTATTTCCGTTTGTTTTCTTGCTAGACGATCCGACGACAGCCTCAATCACGGCGTGAGGCATAAAGAGCCGATACTAAGAAAAACAGAAAGGAAAGGAAACTCGATGCAGGTTTTGATGCTGAAGCAAAAAATGATGGTTGCGGTGGCGCTTTTGCTCACGACAGGATGCGCCATCCAGCCGACAGGGCCGAACGACACGGCAGACCAGACGGGCAACGTTCCCGAAGCCGTGGTTGCGATGGCCGCTCCGGATCAGGATGTTGCAACGGCGCGCCTCATGCCGGAAGACGGCTGCTATTGGTACGAACACAGCGGGCCGGTCGAAACGACGCTGCTGCCGTTGCGCACGGCGAATGGTAATCCGATCTGCGTGGCACGCGAAGCTTGAGGACGCGCCACACGTTGCATCAACGCGCCTCAGACCTACGCACCACACTCAACTTCGCGCGGTGACACTGTCCTCCGCTGAGTACAAATGTGCCGTCGATTCGATCTCAACGTTGGGATAAAGTTCGTTAATGTGAGCCATGACCATCCGCACGCAACCCGAACTGGCTCGACCGCCGATACTTCGCGGATAGGGCGTGCCGTGTATTCGAAGATAAGTGTCGCGGTCTCCGACGTACAGATAGATGGCTCGTGATCCCAAAGCGTTTTCGGGGCCGGGTTCCATCCCGTCGGCCCATCGTGCGTTTTCCGGATCCCGCTCGATCATCTTCTGGGTCGGCGTCCAATGCGGCCACCTCACCTTGCGTTTGATCGTGTAGACCCCCGGCTCATATAGGTTGCCCCGGGCAATGGCCACACCGTAGCGCATTGCGGTCCCGCTCTCCTCGATATGATAGAGATACCGCGCGACTGCATCGACATGGATGTCTCCTGGCACGAGTCCGGGTTTCGCGACCACGCGCTGGGGCAAAAAGCGCGGGTGTAGGCCCCAAGGGTTTGACGTGGCCGGATCGAATCCGGGCGGCGTGACTTGCGCGTCCCATTCAGCTTTCTGTGCCTCGGCGGGCCAGGTATCGGCCAACAGGGGGCTGGAAACAGACGCGGAGAATAGCGCCGTTGTTGTTTGAATGAAGTGTCGTCTTGTCAGCATGTCTTACCCTTTCGGTTCCCACCAGCAATCTATGGCAAGAACGGTATCTGTTCACTTTGATTAGATAAGACTTCTAGTGGCTAGAGGTTCAAGGACATATTTTCGTGAACACACACGATCCTTGTGATCCGCAATTTACCATCCGCTACTACGAAAAGATCGGCGCGCCGCCCAGCCTGACCCGGCCTGTTCCCGAGACCACGGTTGCTGCAGAGTCAGATCCTGTCGAAGCTGGCGATGGAGGAAGGCCATATCGCCCGCTTCGCCTGAGCCGCGAACGCCAGTATGGTGAACTTTGACTTGCACGGTGACGGGGGCAGGCAAAGCAGCAACGACAAACAGGGCCGCGCAGTGTCCAAAATACCGGGCGTCTTGCTCGCCGCCTTCACCAGTAATCATAGATGGTGAAGGCACAACCGCATGGAAGCGCCGGCCACAGCGACCTTGCGCACTGGCGAGGAGTATCTCCAACTTCGAGCACCTCGATTGCCAAGGTTCCGGCGGGCTTTGCCTCCTCCTACCGGAACTTTGGCCGACTGGCACGCACCCGTCAGGATACCGAGCGATGACGCTCATCTCTTAGGTCGTGGTGCGCCACATCCGATATCGTCCCTGCCCAGTCACCTCGCGGATCAGGCCTCGCGTTTCCATCCAGGCGAGGTTTCGCTGGACGGCGGCCCGGCTGGCACCGGTCAGGGTCTCGGCCATTGGGGCGGAGACGACGGGCCATTCGGTCAGCACGGCACGCAATGCTGGTGGTGTCTTCCCAGAGAGCGGGGCCATCATGTTTTCCGCCCGAGCTGACCATGTCTGGATATCGTCGAGGTGTCGCATTGCTGTCAGGCATGCTGTTTCCATTCCCTCGAGCCAACGCTCTAAGCGCTCAGCCGATGGGCCACTGGCGCTCAGCCCCCCTGCCCCGCGTGTAGCCAGAGGCGCAAAGATGGCCCCCCCATTCGAACTCGGGCCTTCGCTGGCGGCAATGCGTGCGGCAGTAACCGCGGCTTCCATCCGGTCGCCCTGTTGCCCGAGGCCCGCAAGGCTCCAGATGTGAAACCCCATGCAGGCGCGTGTGATCGGGTGCAGGTCGGCGGCTTGCGCCATCAGGTCAAGCCAACCGCCCGCGCGATCCGCAAAGGGCTCGGCTTCATCCGCCATGTTTTCGGGGTCACGGCGATCGAGGAAAGCGGATAGGTCCACCTCTGGGCCGGGACCGCCTGTCAGACGCCGCACCGCCCATCCGACACGTGCGAGCGCTGCGGTGTCGTCCTGCACCCCGGACAAGCGCATGGATATCCAAAGCGCCAGCCGATCCGGGCCAATTCGGTCGCCTGCAAACCAGCTGAGGTCTGCCGCCTCCATCAGCGCGAGCCTGTGCCGCCAGCCCTCCGGACCACGGTGCAGACGGTCATCCAGTGCGCCAATCCGGCCAGCCACGCGGGCGAGATGGGCGGCATTGCCTGCCTCTGCCTTCCGCCAATCGTCGAGGACTGCGGTTTCACGCAGCTCTGCCCTCGGTCCGGGCGGCAGATAATCCGGCTCCACTTCCATCGGACCGGGCAGGAACCACAGGTCGTCCTCAGACGCCTCTTCGAGCCCCTCCTCATCCACTAGAGGGTCGTCAAAAATATCATACTGCGTGGATACTTGAGGCTTCATATGTGCAAAATACGGCACTTTTGCATTTTACCCAAGTGTTTTGTCAGAGTGCGCCTGCACACCTTATATAGCACGCGCGCTCGGTGGTCTGCGAGATTTCTCTGATCGCGCTCAGCGTATGGAAACCAACGGCTTTATGATGAACAACGCCACAGAGCGCGCCATTGCATCTGTTTACAAACGGTCGTTTAGTGCCGCTATATGAAACTGCAAAAGGCCTGTTTTGATGCCATTGATAGGCTACGCGCGCGTTTCAACCGAGGATCAAACCCCCCTGCCCCAGTCTGAGGCACTGCAAACTGCAGGATGCGTCGAGATCCATGAAGAGCACGCCTCTGGCGGCAATCGTTCGCGGCCGGTGCTTGCCCGCGTGTTGGAGCGCGTGGCGAAAGGCGACACGCTGGTTGTCGTGCGCATCGACCGGCTGGCGCGATCACTGTCGCATCTCTTGGAGGTGATCGAGCGGCTTGAGGCGAAGGGCGCGTTCTTCCGTTCCATTCAAGACCCGATCGACACGGCCTCGCCGCAGGGCAAGTTCACGCTGCAAGTCTTGGGTGCTGCGGCCGAGTTTGAGCGCGCCCTGATCCGGGAACGCACGAAGGCCGGCTTGGCGAGCGCAAGGACCAAAGGACGCGTGGGCGGCAATCCGGGCCTGCGCGCGCGAGACCCTGCCGCACAGCGCAAGGTGCGGCTGGCGCGGCAGGACGGATATATGGAACGACTAAACGAGACCGCGCAAGACTGGGTGCCGCATGTACGCCGGCTGCGCCCTGATATGGCTTGGGAGGATGTGCTGCGCATCATCAACGGCCCCTTGCCAGAGGCGCGTCGCTGGACGCAAAGCCGCCTGCTGCGTGCCGTGAAGGCCTATGTGCGCGACGGCTTCTTAGCAGAAACAGTGCTAAGGCGTGCCGGACGCCGCGAAACGGACGATCGCCTGCCCGCCATTGTCGCAGGCATCAAGGGCGCCAAACCCGACATGACGCTACAGGCCATCTGTGATCGGCTGGAGACTATGCGTGAGCGGACACCGCGCGGAAGGTCCAAGTGGCAGCCGTCATCGGTGAAAATGCTACTGGAACGCGCTGAGAAACTTGGGTTGCTTGACTGAATTGAGTAGTGCCTGCGCTTGTGTCTGTGTGGTTGAACCACACCATATCTAGAAAGAGCTTGCACGAATCTGATAGCTCGGGCAATAGTCTCGATAAATAACGCGCGATCACATAAAAAACGCGCCCACGAATCGAGGCAGAGATGAGCGAAGCTGAGCAGGACCTGGACATTGCCATCGGGCACTACGCAGAACTTCTCGCGTCAAACCTTCATGCGCAACGTGCGGCCCACTTCCCTCCCGACGCCAAGAAAGTCATGCGCAGCCTGACTAGCGGCGAGGCGGCAGAGTTGCTTGGCGTCGATCATACCTACCTTCGCAAGCTTCATCGAGAAGGAAAGATCGCTGACGTCGAAACCACCGCGGGCAGCCACCGTCGGTATACACTCGATGATATTTGGGAGATCCGCCACGCCCTAGAGTCAAACGCGAAGAAGCCTGGGACCTACGTGCCGGGGCGTCGTGCCGGTGACGAGCTTCAGATTGTCTCCGTTGTGAACTTCAAAGGCGGCTCGGGGAAAACGACAACATCAGCTCACCTTGCGCAGCGCTTGGCTCTCAAGGGATATCGTGTCCTTGCGATCGATCTGGACCCCCAAGCATCCTTTTCCGCGCTGCATGGCATCCAGCCTGAGCTGGACCTGATGGAGGGTGGAACGCTGTATGACGCAGTTCGCTATGATGAACCGGTCCCGATCTCGGAAGTAATCCGTAAAACCTACATCCGAGGCCTCGACCTTATCCCCGGGAACCTAGAGCTCATGGAATTCGAACATGAGACGCCGGCTGCCATCCAGCGAGGCGGCGCCCGCGCGTTCTTTGCCCGTGTGCGTGATGCGCTCGATAGTGTTGAAGCAGACTATGACGTCGTCGTCATCGACTGTCCGCCGCAGCTTGGCTTCCTGACCATGTCTGCCTTGTCGGCGTCCTCCGGGGTGCTTGTCACCGTTCACCCACAGATGCTCGATCTCATGTCTATGTCGCAGTTTTTGCGCATGACCGCTGATCTGCTTGGCGTCATCCGGGACGCCGGCGCAAACCTTCGCTTTGACTGGCTGCGTTTCCTGCCAACCCGCTACAAGGTGGGCGACGCACCGCAAACTGAGGTCATTGCCTTCATCCGGGGGCTTTTCGGCAGGTCCGTTCTGACCAATCACATGGTCGAATCGACTGCGATTTCGGATGCGGGGCTCACAAAGCAGACGCTCTATGAGGCCGACAAGAAGGAATTCACGCGCCAGACTTTCGATCGCGCGATCGATTCCATGAACGGCGTCAACGACGAGATCGCTGCGATCATTCAGAACACGTGGGGACGCAATGGCAAGAAAGCCTAAACTTGGTCTGCCCTTGCAGACCCTGCGCAACGCGCCCGACGCACTTGAGGGGCGCAGGCTCCGAGGTGGTGTTTTCGAAATCGACCCCGGTCATATAGAGACTGCAGGTCGGCTAGATGACCGACTTCAGATCGAGATCGAGGGTCTGAGGGCTTCGATTTTCAAGAACGGCCAACGTGTTCCGATCCTAGTGCGCCCACTTGAGAATGATCGCTACAGCCTGATCTATGGCCGCCGTCGCCTTGAGGCTTGCAGAGAACTTGGGATCAAGGTCCGCGCAATTGTCACGGAAATGGAGGGCGATCAGGCGCTTCGCGATCAGTTGCTGGAAAACCAGGAGCGGCGAGATCTGAGCTTTATCGAACGCGCGCTCGTAGCCGCTGCCTTGCTTGATGGAGACCACCTGGGCGAGTCAGAACGCACCAACAAGGGTGTTGCCGAGGTTCTCAATCTGACCGAGGCCGGGGTTTCGCAGTTGCTAAGCGTTGTCCGCGCCGTAGGAGAAGATCTTGTCCTGGCCATCGGTGCGGCACCTGGGATCGGCCGACCCCGATGGGAGGAACTCAAGAAGTGTATTGGGGCTGCAGATGTGGACCACGAGCGACTCGCAGCCTTGGCCAATGAAACCAAGTCGATCCATTCGGGTGGAATAGATGAGAAGTCCGACCGGGCATTTTTGGCGGTCCTTTCTGCGGCGGGGAGGACCGAGCACTCCACTTCCTCGACTCGCGCGCGCAGCCAGCCCGAAATGGTCATTCCGGGGGTCGGTGCTGCAACCGTCACGACCGGACGCCGTGGCAAGCAACTCAAGCTCGAGTTGAAGTCCGAGGACACTGAATTTGTCAGCTGGCTTGAGGGCAACGCCCCCCAGCTGCTTACCGAGCTTCATGAGCGCTGGAAGCGATCAGAAGACTGAGGAAGAGCAACCAACAAAAAGGAGGCACGATACAGGCAAGAATGAAAAAGGCCCCGAGAAGCTAGCTTCACGAGACCTTTATTAGGTTTCGAACGGGACCAGCCCGCTACAAAACTTCAGTTTTCGCACCTCTGAATGTAGCGATCTGGCCCCTCTCCCGCAAGCGCAAAGCGATTCGCGGGCCACTCAAATTTTGCCTTCGTGAATATTTTCATGGAGTACACACCAATTTCGCCGTTTATGCGGCCGATCTCGCACGCCCATCTGCGCGTGATCGAGCGGCCCGAGGCATCTGTCCCGGGCAAGCCTGTCAACAAGTGGGAGCTTCTGCGCGAGCTGTCAAAGGCGCAGGCCGCCTTTGGGGTCTCTGAGCGCGATTTGACCGTGCTTCAGGGGCTTCTCAGTTTCTTTCCGGATGATGCGCTTGGCGGAAACACGGAAATGGTTGTCTTTCCATCCAACAAGGCGATCTGCGAGCGGCTGAACGGCATGCCTTGCTCGACGATGCGTCGTCACCTTGCCCGACTAGTAGAGTCAAGCTTGCTCATGCGGCGCGATAGCCCCAACGGGAAGCGCTATGTACGCAAGCGTGGCGAAGACCGAGTGGCCTTCGGCTTCGACCTCTCCCCGCTCTATTGCCGGGCAGAGGAGATTGCACGGGCCGCAGAGGCTGTGCGTGAGGCCGAAGACCGAGTGCGGCGGCTTAGAGAGGTGGTAAGCCTCATGCGTCGCGACCTGGCCGCTCTGGCGGAGTTCGGTGAAGAGATTCAGCCCGGGCTCGGCCTATGGGATCAGCTAAGCGACACGGCGGTTCTCACAGCCCGAGCTCTTCGCCGCAAGCTTTCGCTCGCGGATCTATCTGCCTATCGGACAGAATTGGAGAGCCTTCTCGATCAGGCACGTAACGTGATTGATGGCCCTGATACAGAAGAAATGGACACCAATGATGCCCATTTTGAGCGCCACCATCATAATTCAAATAAAGAATCTATAGATCTTGAACCTGCCTTAGAGAAAGGCGGGGCAGCGGCCGGCGCGCCAGAAGCTGATCCATGTGAGCCTGAGGCCGAGGTTGAAGAACCGGACATGAGGCGGGTGCCGAAGATCCCACTCCACTTAGTGATCGCAAGCTGTCCGTCGCTCAAGACCTTCTATCAGGGTGATATCCGACACTGGCACCAGCTCTTCGACGCGGCCTGCCACGTACGGCCAGCCATGGGGATCAGTGTTTCCGCTTGGGAAGAAGCGCAGCGCTGTATGGGCCCAGAGCAGGCCTCGATCGTCGTTGTGGCTATGTTGGAACGCTTTGCCGACATTAGATCACCGGGTGGGTACTTGCGGGCGCTGACGTCCAAGGCTGCGGCGGGCGAATTCTCTTGCGGGCCGATGGTTATGGCTCTGATCGGTCGGCGAAGTGCGGCTTAACAGCTGTTAAGTTCAGACGGGGTCGGGGCTGAGTTGGCATGACTTAACAGCTGTTAAGTCGACTCTTGGCAACCACACCGTCAACGAGAGGGAAAGGAGTGTTGGTTTGAGGGTGACGGGAAGTGAGATCGGGAGAGTGGCTTCCGGCCCCCGTCGTGGAGAAGATCTGATGACCAAAGCTGTCCAGAAAATCACCCTGTCCCCGTCCCGGGATATCCCTTTCGACAAGCTGGTGCTGAGCCAGTCCAACGTGCGGCGCATCAAGGCTGGCGTGTCCGTCGAGGAACTGGCCGAAGACATCGCCCGCCGCGGTCTGTTGCAGAGCCTGAGCGTGCGGCCCGTCTTGGCTGACGATGGCACCGAGACCGGCAAGTTCGAAATCCCGGCCGGTGGCCGTCGGTTCCAAGCATTGTCCCTGCTGGTGAAGCAGAAGCGTTTGGCAAAGACCACGCCCATTCCCTGCATCGTGCGCGATGCTGCGTCCGACATCCTGGCCGAGGACGATTCCCTTGCAGAAAACATGCAGCGCGTCGCCCTGCACCCGCTCGACCAGTTCCGCGGGTTTGTGTCCCTGCGTGACAAGGGTCAGAGCGATGCAGAGATTGCTGCCGCCTTCTTCGTGACGCCGCAAATCGTGAAGCAGCGCCTGAAACTTGCCTCTGTCGCCCCTGCCCTGCTTGAGATCTATGCCGAGGATGGCATGACGCTGGAGCAGCTCATGGCCTTCACCGTGAACCCCGATCACGCGCGTCAGGTTCAGGTCTGGGATGTGATCAATTCATCCTGGAACAAGGAGCCATTCCAGATCCGGCGCATGCTCACCGAGACCTCGGTTCGGGCGTCCGACCGGCGTGCGGTCTTTGTGGGTGTTGATGCCTACGAAGCGGCGGGCGGCACGATGCTGCACGACCTCTTCCAGGGCGATGACGGCGGTTGGCTCGAGGACCCTACCCTGCTCGATCGGCTGGTGAAGGAAAAACTCCAGGCCGAGGCTGAGACGGTTGCGGTTGAGGGCTGGAAGTGGATCGAGGTCGCGCTTGACCTGCCCTACGGCTACAGCCACGGCCTGCGGACCCTGTCCGGCGATCCGGCACCAATGACGGATGACGAAGGTGGGGCTCATGCCAAGCTGCTCGCCGAGTATCGTGAGCTCGAAGAGGAATACGCGGGACAGGATGACATCCCCGACGAGATCGACGCGCGGTTTGGCGTGTTGGAAACGGAGATGGAAAAGATCGAGTCCCGGCCATTGATCTTCGACGCGGAGGAGATCGGGCGGGCAGGGGCGTTCGTCACGCTCGACCGCAACGGCGCGCTGGCAGTCTATCGCGGCTATGTGCGTCCAGAGGATGAGCCCGTTGACGAAACCGCGGTCCAGGATGGTACTGATCCTGCGGTGTCGGGGCAGGGGGATTATCGTGATCTCACCGATGGCCATGGCAGTGCCGCTCATGGCGGAACCGTCATCACGTCGGGTGGCCAGCCGATTGGTGGCGACCTGCCGGAGGATGAGGATGACGGAGCGCTGAAGCCACTGCCCGAGCGGTTGGTCATGGAGTTGACGGCCCACCGGACGCTGGCGCTGCGTGAAGTGATCGGGCGCTCGCCGGATGTGGCGCTGACGCTGCTGCTGCTGAAGCTCGTCACGGACACCTTCCGCACCTCCTCTGCTTCGGGAAGCTGTCTCGAAGCCTCAGTGCGTCACGTCTACATGTCGGCGCAGGCGCCCGATCTGAAGGACAGCGTGGTGGCCAAGCTGGTCGACGAGCGTCATGCGGAATGGGAAGCCGATCTGCCGCTTGGCGACGATGCAGCGCTCTGGGACTATCTGACGGTCCTCGACCAGGGCAGCCGTCTGGCTCTGCTGGCGCATTGCCTCAGCTTCGGCGTCAACGCGCTGCATGAGAAGGTGAACCCATACGGAGCAGGCATCTCTGCTGGCGGTCTGACCCGGCGGATGGCGCATGCCGATCTCGTGGCGCGCGCGACAGGTCTCGATATGGTCGAGGCGGGCTGGGAGCCGACGGTCGACACCTATCTCAACCGCGTGCCCAAGGCCCGCATCCTCGAGGCCGTGCGCGAGGCCAAAGGGGAGGGGACTGCCCAGCTCCTCGATCACCTGAAAAAAGGCGAGATGGCCAGTGAGGCCGCGCGCTTGCTGAAAGGCAGCGGCTGGTTGCCCGAGGTCCTGCGCCGGAACGATTTCGTGGCGCTGGACGGTGAGGGCTGTGCCGAAGGGCAAGGGGTGGATGTCGAAGCGGCTGATAGCGTCAGTGAAGCTGACCTTCCCGCATTTCTGACGGATGCCCTGCCTGCTGAAGGCGCGTCGATGCTGGCCGCGGAATAGCGTGATCCAGCGGGGGGCGGATATTCCGCCCTCAATCACCCTATAGTGTAACAATATCAATAAGATGAGTGCAGTTACTCGCATTCAGAATGAGGAATCATGTCTGCAACAACCATCATCGACACCGCGCCCCTCGGGGCGCTCATTCGCTACACCGACGGCAGTCCCAAGCCACCGGCACGCTTCACAAAGAAGCTGGCGGCCTGGGAGCGGTCGAACGGTGTCGGCCGCCTTGTGAAAAAGGAGCCACCCCGGCCTTACGCGACCTGGACGGCACCGGCCTCCTTCACGCTGCATGAAGGCAACTTCTCCTCGGACGGGGTCATTCTCGTGACCATCATGCGCAGCCATTCGGCTGACAGCGCCCTCGTCTTTGAGGTGGCCGAGGAGCCGAAGCCCGGGCAGGTCCGCGTGCTTCTCGACTTCGGCGGCAACTCCGAGCTGCTGCATCTGGCCGCCTCCGTCACCGCCGCCGAGCTTTGGATCGCCAAGGAAGGATACCGCAACGCGCGGCTTGAAATCGTCGGCGATGAAAACAGCGATAGGGCAGGGGGCACGGATGTGGCAGCCTGAGCCCAACTGAAACCGAGGGGCCCGCCAAAGCGCGGGCCTCTCATCCATCACAACCTTGCCCCGCGAAGTCGCGGGGCACCAAGGGAGCCATCCCCAAGCAAGGACGTCTTCAACCAAGAGCCTGGCCGGAAAGCTGGCGGCATTTCCAAGCATCAGCGGGACAACAGGCTCCAGTCGTCAGGGCACCATCCCCCGCTCGCCATTCCCTTCCTTGGCCCGAATCCTGTCTTCGAGATCAACCCGCGAGGGGTCGGACTACGGGCGAGCCCGTGCCGCCGGGTGGATTCGGGCGAGCCGAACGCACCCGGTGATGTCAGCCAGTCTTCGGGCCTGCGAGGTCCTGTCGCGCGGGGGATGGTCCCCCGCCTCCAAGACAGGAGCCAAACAGATGTCCCGCAAAGATGCACACGCCTTCGCAGCCTCCCTCGCCGCCACCCTCATGGTCTCGATCGTCGTCTTCCAAGCCGGGGATGGAACCTATGGCGCCATTCCCGCCGATGAAATCGACGGCGACGAAGTTCAGGTGCTGGTTGAGATCGACCCGTGGGCTTAGGCCCACGGTTTCGAAAAGGGCTCGGCGTCGGGGCAGGGTCACCGATCCGACCCTTTCAACTGTCAACGGCCCCGGCCGACTGTCAAAATGAGCCAACAATGGTCGGCATAGCTATCCTGACGCGATTGGAGCACACGTCACGGCACTCGATGGCCCTACGAAAGCCGCTTGAACATGGACGTGCTACGCCGCAAGCTGTTCTGTGTCGGGTTGAGGTGCCACAGTATGCTCTATAAATCATTGATTTCGTTATATGGATCATCACTGGCGGGTAAATCGGCTCCCGCTGACGACTTGGTTTGGCACTTCACGCCGTCCGAAGACCTGAAACTCTTTCGCGAGCATGCGCTCGACGCACTGCAGCAGGCCAAAGTGTACCTTCTCGATCATTTAGCAGCAGCCTACGCCGATTCTCTACATGACGCTGTCGCCAAACAGGCAGCCGAAACCGGTCTACCGGCCATGGCGATCCTTGGTGAGGTAAAACTACCTGCTGACGTCGTTTGGGTAGAGTTCGACGATCGAGAGCTGGGCGTCGCACGCTTCGAACGGGCTTCTTCTGTGACTAGGTATGACGACAAGCCGTCAGGCACCGGCTTGCGCGGCTATCTGCTTGATGATCGTAACGAGCACCATTTGCGCATCACGATGTTCCATCGCCGTGAGAATTCGCGTGTCGTCGACCCGATCTGCGCCTTGCTCGTCAAGCGAACGCCGGCAGGAGAGCTGAACTATGATAACGTCGAAGTCGAGCTGAGCCGTTCCGTGGTCGATTTCCGCGTGCGGAGCGGAGATACGATGGAAATGATCAACGGTCGACGCACGGTGCATCAGGTTGAAACTGGCTACGATCTCTTCATTCCATACGCGCTCTTTGCCATGCTTGACTCGCCGGATCTGGGCGGAATCATCCCCACGGAAACCGAGACATTCACCAGCAAGAACACGAAGACTGCCCGGAAGTTTGGCAAGTCCTGGATCCTTGGTGCCCAGAAATCACATCTGACGATCCGGATTGGCCCGAAGGCCGCCGCGCACATGGCGGAAAGGACCGCTCGCCTTGAATTCGAATGTCAAACCCAAGACGCGCGCAACGGACCCATGCGTCACTGGGTTGCCGAGCATGAGCGGCACTACCGCAGCGGCAAAGTTGTTCTGGTCAAAGGGCACCACCGCGGCTATGCGCCTGCTCCCAATCTGCCTACTCGTGTGATGGGGCCAAAACCCGACGAGACAGCGTTCGAGTTTCCCGCAGTCGAGCCGTCAAATCCAAAATGATCCGGCCGCGTAGCGCCTTCATGCCGCCAGATCGTCCTTCGATTTTCCAACAGCCAGCGCCTTCACGAACCACTGCGGTTTGCGCCCGTGACCGGATCAGGTGAGCGCAGGGTTCTCAGTGTGACGGTACTTCACCGGGGCAGGCACACGCTTGGTTTTCGTATCTGTGCCGACGAGTTCGGCAAGGAAATAGCCCAGATCCCGAGCGAAGGCTTCCACCTTGGCGCGGGCTTCCGCCTTCTGCCGATCCTCACAGGTGGAGATAGCCGAGCCGACGCCCTTCTGCATTTCTCCAGATCCTTGAGTGACAGCGCCGCGAGACCGCAATCAGCCATGCAGAGCCTCGTGTCTTGAATGCTCCGGTATCGATGCCAGCGTCGGCATAGCCCACAACTCCGGTTAGACGTGGCCACGGTTGGCGGGGGTTGATTATCAGCAGTCGCCGCCAGAGTGGTGCAGGGATTAGGTTCAGATAGGTCCGACTGGCAAGATGACAGGGTCCGGCATGTGCTCTCTGCGCCTCTCTGTCCTCTGGGTCCTTCCTTCGACTGACAATCCCCTAATCCCGTTCGGTCTCCTGCGCGCAACCCCGCGCCAGCCCGGGCCGTGTTGCCCCTTTGGGGCTGCCCGCTCCACCCCGGTCCTCTGGGGGTTTCCGGCGTCCATGCTGTCCACCGTGCACGCGTCACCCGACGGGCTTTTTCAGGGTCTTGTCGAAGGGACGGTCCCGAAGACAGGAAACACAGGAGCTTATCATGCAGAACATCGTCATCCTCGCCGGCAACATCGGTCAGAACCCCGAAGCCCGCACCACCCAGGGCGGCACCCAGATCACCAACTTCAGCCTCGCCACCTCGCGCCCCCGCCTCTCGGAAGGTCGCGTGCTGCGCGACGACAACGGCTACCGGGTCATGGACACGGAATGGCACCGCATCACCTGCTTCAACGGTCTCGGCAAGACGGTCGCGGAGCATTGCGAAAAGGGCATGAAGGTCCTCGTCCACGGCCGTATCCACTACAGCAAGTGGATCGACAGCATGGGCAATGACCGCTACGGCTGCGAGATCATCGCCGAGAAGGTCGACTTCCTCAGCCGTCTGAAATCGGCCGAGGGCCAAGACCCCGAGTTGGTCGACCGCGACGACGAGATCCCGTTCTGAGGAACGGGGTCTCCCCCTCGGGCCCGGCGGGACAACCCGCCGGGTTCGGGGAGCGCCGTAGCCGGTTAGGTCCAGTCTGGCGCTGGCGCACTTATTGACAAACTTTGGCAATCTATGCCATCTTCATGAGAAAGGAGATCAAGACCATGGCCACGATGAATGTCTCATTGCCCGATCCGATGAAGACCTGGGTCGAGGCGCAAACCAAGGATGGGCGCTACAGCAACGCCAGTGACTACGTGCGCGATCTAATTCGCCGGGACCAGGACCGCCACCGCGCCATTGCGGAGCTGCAACAGCTCGTCGATGAGGGCATCGCCAGTGGTCCCGCGCGGCATTTGGATGTCGAAGCATTCCTTGCCCGCAAGCGAGATCAGAATGCCGACACCAAAGGTCACTGAATACCGACTGTCCCCCGCAGCACTAAGCGATCTGGACGCGATCTGGGATTACACCCTGAGCATCTGGTCTGTTGGCCAGGCTGAAACCTACATCCGCGCGATTGTCAGTGATATGTCTCTGCTGGTTCGACACCCTGAAATCGCGCGCGAACGACTTGAAATTCGCCCACCGGTGCGGGTGTACCGCTCAGGGTCCCATCTTATCCTTTATCGGATCGAAGACAGCTGGCTGGACGTGCTGCGTATTGTGCATGCGCGGCAAAACTGGACGGCTTATCTCAACGAATGATCTTGGCTTCGTGCCAGAAAAGCCAGCGGTCGATGTTTCGCTATCATATGAGGATTTGTCCATGAAACCCGCTGACGAAGACCGCATCGCGGCCAACCTTGCGAAGATCATGGCGCTGATCTGCATCCGGAATACACACCTCGAAGACCTGCACGCAGGCAAGGTGCCGATAACCAGGACGGGGGATTATTCCGATGTCTTCGTGATCGATGCGGAGGGTCGGAAAATACCATGGTTTGAGGCCGCCCATATCGACGACGTCCAGATGGCAAGCCTGATGCAGGAAATCGTCAATCGCCTATTCACGTTTCACATGAAGAGCGATGATCCGGGTTTCCGGGATGACCTTGATCGTTGGATGGCTGTCGCTGGCAAATGGGATGATCCGGTGCTGGATCAGGCCTTCCTTGATGCAATGGCCAGCTTGAAGTCTCGCCCGAACAATTAGATCAGCGCCCGGTGTCACTGTGTCTGCGCCGGGCTGCTTGCCGACAGGCGGCGCTCCCATCTCAGCCTGTGTTTGAGAGTAAGAGCGAGGCTGGTTGCTTTCGCGATGGGTTGAAGGCTGGGAGAGTGGCTTCCAGCGCCTATCACGGAGGAATAGCCAATGGGCATTGTGGAAGTTTTGGACCCTGTGCAGCCCGCACGGACGGGTGGCTACAAGGTGGATGTGAGCCGGGGTGAGCGGAACGGGCGGGTGTCGTCCGAATGGTTCAACCGGCCCGATGACGAGCGGTATCTGTCGCTCGACGATCTCTGGGCGAGCGTAAAGGGTCGCTCCGAGCGCAGCCGCAGCCGGGTGGTGCAGACCGCCGATATCCGGGTCGAGGCCGCCCGCGACAGCGCCGAGCGGCTGCACCTGGTCTTGCCGAAAGCGCAGGAGCCGGTCGCGCCCACGCATTGGGCCTTCGGCCAGCTCGCCAGCATCGTCGGCGCGCCGGCCTCCTACCTGCGGCAGCTGCCCGCGCCATTGGCGGGGATCAACCTGCAATACGGTCTGACCAATCACCGCGCCGAGCAGGTGAAGACCTTCGAGACCGAGGATGGCCGCACGGAACTGCGTGCCGTCACCGGTCCTGACTATGGCCGGATCCATGACCATGAGCTGGTTGAGGCGGTGCAGCGCATCGCCGGCAATGGCACGGGTGACACGCGCTGGAAGGTGCCGGGCGTGCTCGACTGGTCGACCGGGGTCTACAATCCCGATGTCGAAATCAGCCGTGATACCACCACGCTTTATGCCTCGGACCGCGATGTCTTCCTGTTCCTGGTCGACGATCGCAACCCGATCGAGGCTGGCAAGCTGCCCGATGGCTCCCCCGATCTCTATTTCCGGGGCTTTTATTGCTGGAATTCCGAGGTGGGCGCCAAGACGCTCGGCATGGCCAGCTTCTATTTGCGCGCGGTCTGCCAGAACCGCAATCTCTGGGGCGTCGAGGACTTTCAGGAGATCAAGATCCGGCACTCGAAATACGCAGCTTCCCGGTTTGCCCACGAGGCAGCGCCCGCGCTGACCCGGTTTGCCAATTCCTCGCCGCAGAGTTTCATGAATGGCATCAAGGCGGCGCGACAGCAGATCGTGGCACGCAGCGACGAGGATCGCGCGGACTTCCTGCGCAAGCGCGGATTCTCAAAAGCGGAGTCGGGCAAGATCATCGAGAAGGTGCTGATGGAAGAGGGCCATCCGCCCGAGAGCATCTTCGATTTTGTGCAAGGGATCACGCGTCTGGCGCGTGAGAAACCCCAGCAGGACGCGCGGCTCGACATGGAAGGGCGCGCGAAGAAGCTCCTCGACCGGGTGGGGTGACCTGAGTTGGGGCGCCTCGCCGGCGCCCCACTGAAATCGCCGTGAAGAGCCCATTTCGCCAGATGCTGCGCAGCAGACGGGTGGACGTTTCCGGCTAACTTCCCATAAACCGCCGTCTTGCTTCTACGGCTATGTTGTAGCGTTGCTGCAGGTCGGCGATCAGGGCCATTGCAACGCGTTTGGCGTCATCGCCCTCTGCTTCCCTGTAGCTTTGCTTCGCTGCCTCCAGCAGCTTCTTGATCTTGAATTCCTCGGGCAGTGTGCCTGCTTCGGCCATTATGCGGACCGCCACTGCTGTCGCCATATCGGTAAACGCCTCGCCCGAGCGGTCGGGCAGCGGTTTCCCCTCGCCTTCAAGGCCGCGTAATTTGCCCTCTGCGAGGGCTTTCAGGATTTGCCGTTCCACTAGCCGGTTAAGAGACTGGGTCATGCTATATTGCTGCCTTCTTCCTGATGCCGCCGAGGCAACTATAGCTTAGAAACAAAGCCGACCTTGGAAGTTCTATGCCGAACGTCGGAAAGGTTCGCATTGCCGACATAAGTTTTCATCATCCGCCGCCCCTTCGAGGAAGAGGGCGGCGGTTTGGTTTTTGACGGATGAGGTGGGGAGAGAGGCTTCCCGCGCCGTCGGAGATTTTCACATGTTTGACCTTCCCCTCCCAGTCCCGCCGACCACACGCCAAACCGGCTTTACACCGAGCTTCCCGAGTGCGGTTGCAGATCACGGCTTGCCGTTCGCCCTGACGATGGCAGCCCGAGCGCCTGCCGCCATGATGTCGGGGCAGGCCCGCCAAAAGGTTCTCGATCGTTTCGCCACTCTGGCCAAGGCCATGCAGGGTGCGATCGATCACGCAGAGCAGTTCACGCCCGATAATGCACTGCAAATCCTGGCGATCCTCGACCGTGACGAACGCCTCGTTCTGGCCGGGGCCGCCAGCGACGGCGCTGTGGCCTGGTGCCATCCTGTCGCCAATGCCTCCGAGGCCCGGGCGGTGGTGCGTGAGGCGAGTGAGCTGCGGGCGCAATCTCTTCGCGCCGCCGACTGGCGCGAGCCCGATCTTGCACAGCGGCTGCGTCACCGCGCCGATCTCTTTGAGGCGCGTCTTGTCGATCCGCTCTGGCGCACCTTCGCGGCCCGCGCCCTGCGGATCGCCGCGTGACGCCCGAGAGGCAGAGGAGGGCAGGGGGGAAGGTTTGAACCTTGAGGGGACGAGAGAAAGCCCCGTGGTTCACACCCTTCCACCTATCAAGGAGAAAACCCATGTCCCAGACTGAACCTACCCTCGCCGCGCCGATGGCACCGTCCAGGATCGATTTCGCCGCGATGCTGGCGCGACAGGCAGAACGCGATGCTCGGGTCACGGCCCTGCGTCCGGCGAACAAAGAGCGGCTTTTTGACGGTCTTGCCGCGGCGGGCATCACCCATGTCACTGTGGTCTTCGACGGTTACGGGGACAGTGGCCAGATCGAGAGCATTTCGGCCTGGGTCGGCGAGACGGCCGTCGACTTCCCAAGGACCCAGATCGCCTACGCCGCGCTGACATGGGATGCTCCCGAGGTCGAGATGCGGCAGCTTTCGCTCGAAGATGTCGTCGAGCAGATGGCCTACGATTTTCTCAGCGACACCCACGGAGGATGGGAAAACAACGACGGCGCCTATGGCGAGTTCTGTTTCGACGCCGCGGCGCGCTGCATCCATCTGGAGTTCAACGAGCGCTTCACCTCGTCCGAACTCTACAATCATGAATTTTGAGGGGGCGAGCATGGCACATCCCTATCATCACGCCCTTTCCTCGGTGAAGAAATGGGGCGGCACAGTCGACGATACCTTGGCCGTGCACACCTGGTTCGATGCCAGCAAGCAGATCACAGCAGACTTCCGGCATCGGGCGCTGCGCCACCATGCCGAGGGCATCTTCATGGCCGAGACGATTTTTGGCCCGACGCTGACCCTTTCGACAGGGCGCGTGATCCCGACCCGTTGGGTGGGCGAACAGCACGTGAAGGAAGACCTCGGCTTCATCCCCAGCTTTGCAGACTGGGTAAAGACGATCCGACCCGAGCCCTGGATGGGCCGGGCTGAGAAGATTGAGGCGCAGGTTGATCCGCATAGAACCTCAGTCGTGGCGGAGGGCACCTGAAATGAGCGACCCCGCCTATCTGCGCCTCGACGTGCCAACGACGGCTTCCGCCTGCGCCGTCGTCCGCGCGGCGATCCGCGCCCTTCATCCGGACACCTTGGCGGTGCGCAGCTTTCGAGAGGCGCGCAAGCGCTTCTACCGCGACATGCTCCGCCAGCATGCGGCGCGGCAAACACCTGCGGAACCCCGGTCCGGCTGATCGTTGGGTCCAACCGCACCAATACAGTCCATCCCCCAAACCTTGCCCGGCCCTTCGGCCGGGCTTCTTTCCATCTGGAGACCCCTATGGCTGACTATTTCACCCACTTCTCGTGCCTCATCGATGTGGGCACATCTGCAAACGCCATCCGTGCGATCGAACTCTTTGTCCAATTGCGCGACGAGGATGATTTAACCGACGATCCTCGGTTCAGTGGCTTTGAGCTGTCACGACAAGACGGGCCTGAGAGCAGCGTTCTCTGGATCCACGACGACGACAGCGGCGACGTCGAAGGCGTTATCGCCTTCGTGCTGCGGCTTGCCGAAGACCTCGATCTGACCGGTCTCTGGGGATTTGAGTATGCCAACACCTGTTCACGACCCCGATTGGATGCGTTCGGCGGTGGCGCACATGTCATCGATCTTGGTGCACGCACGACAATCGGCTGGACCAATACCAATGAATGGCTTGCCGCAGCGCTAATCGGGGAGGAGGTCGATGCCTGAGATCATTTGCACCACGGTCTACCAGTTCCCGGAACTGTCCGACGCGGCCAAAGACTTGGCCCGCAGTTGGTATCGTGAACTCGGGCCGCATGACGATTGGTGGGATGCGGTCTATGATGATTTCGAGCGCGTCTGCGAAATTCTCGGCATCCGCCTGAAAACCACGCCCGTTCGGTTGATGGGCGGCGGCACGCGCCAGAAACCCTGCATCTGGTTCTCCGGCTTCTGGAGTCAGGGCGATGGCGCGTGCTTTGAAGGGTATTTCCGCCATGCCAAGGGCGCGAACAAGCGCATCCGCGACTATGCCCCGACGGATTCGACCCTGCATGGCATCGCCGACCGGCTGTTGGCCGTGCAGCGCCGAAACTTCTACCAGCTTGTCGCCGAGGCGAGCCATCGGGGCCGATACTCTCACGAATATAGCATGTCCGTGGACGTCACACGCGACAGCGCGACATGGCAGCCCCCCACCGAGGATGCCGAAGAGATCGTGACCGAGGCGCTGCGCGACCTTGCCCGCTGGCTCTACCGCCAGCTTCACGCCGAGTATGACCACCTCACCTCGGACGACGCCATCGAGGAGGGGATCATCGTCAACGAATATACCTTCACCAAAGGAGGACGGCGGTTCGGGTGAACCGCCACGCCATCTTGCCTGTCGGGGGGGACGGCTACCTTGCGAGTGACCGCACGAGTGCCACCAATGGCTCGAAGTCGTGCTGATCGGCGGCTCTGAGTGCTGTGATGTAGGCTGACCGGTGCGCACTTTCGGCGTTCAGCGTTCCACCACCAGACCAGTCGAGGAAGATATCCGGATCGATCTTCGCCAAGTAGGCGTCCGCCATGATCCGCGCCCAACGTCCATTGCCGTTCGCAAAGGGATGGATCCAGACAAGACGATGATGCAGGCGCGCCGTGGCTTCCAGCGGCTCGAAGCTTTTGTGGTCGCGCCAGTACCGCGCATCATCGAGGCAGGTGCGCAGCTCTGTTGAGATGTGCCAGACCGGTACCCCGATGTTCTTGTCGGTCAGACGGAAAACGCCTGCCCAGTCCCAGACTTCCCCGAACAGGCGTTTGTGGATTTCGCGCACCGCGGCATCTGTCAGGACGTCAAACGATTTTGGGCGCCGGTCGAGCCAGGTAAGGCCTGAGATGATGTTCTCCCCTTCGAGTTCGTTCAGCTCGCCGCGCGTCGCAATGTGCTTGGCCTTGAGGCCAAGCAACTCGTCGGGCGTCAGGGGGGTGGCGCCGCAAGGTTCGTGAAGCTCGAGCGTCATTGCCAGAAATCCCGTCGACCTTCACGGATGATGTCGGCGGCGAGTTCCTCGATCATCTCGGCTTCGCTGCGCAAACCTTCTGTCTGCTCCTCGAGAGCCATATGCGCCCGGGTGCGCTGGATAATGCGTCGTGCCTTCGCACGGGCTTGGGCCAGAACGATCTGTTCAACGGGGCCTTCGCGCGGGATGATTGTATAGACAAGGCGGCCGCCCATGGCTTCGGCGATCTTCTCCAGTTGGTTCACGGAGATGGTTCCGGCCTGTTCGTTCTGGATCGCGGCATAGATGTTGTTTCGTGAAATCCCGAGGCGTTCAGCAAGGGCCGGGGCATTCATTCCGATCGCTTCCTGGAAGGTGGCGATCCAGCCGCCGATCGGCTTTGCAAGAGACTTCGCTAGGCTGGCAGCCTGGTTGATCCTCTCTTGGGCCTGTCTTTGCTTCGCTCGAGTAACTGACATCTACCAACCTGTGATCTTGCATTTGCGGTCATTCCGCCATGCCACAGTATGGCATTAAGATAAAATATGCAATGCTATAGATTTGCATCGCTATCGACTACGATACGCCACAGCATGGCGGATAGTCCATGCTTGCAATGCTACCGAATTGCAAGTCTGATGATCCGGCACAGGCCTCAGCTAGAAACGCATCCGCAACTACGCTCCACAGGACGCGACCCTGCACGGCATCGCCGACCGGCTGCAGACTATCCGGCGGCGGAACTTCTATCAGCTCTGCGCCGAAGCCAGCCACCGGGGCCGCCACGCCCACGAGTATACCATGTCCGTGGATGTCACACGCGATAGCACAACCTGGCAGCCACCAACGGATGACGAGGAGGAGATCGTGACCAAGGCGCTGCGCGACCTTGCCCGGTGGCTTTACCGCCAGCTTCAGGTTGAATATGACGACCTCAACTCCGACGAAGTCATCGAGGAGGAGATCATCGTTAACGAATACACCTTTACTGAGGCTGGGCGACGGCTTGGGTAACTGGGCCAATCATGCGGCGGAAGATACAATCTCTCCGTATCTCAAGGCGTGTTTGAATATTCGCTCTATCAAACCGCCTGAACGGGATCAGCACCAAATTATTGTAAACGGCATCGTGTCTTGCGGAAAACCCCGGCAAGCCCTAGAAAGTCGCTGACTTTATGCAGAATTGGTTAATGCCGAGACATCTCTTTTCTCTCTTGCTTGCGATTGCCGTCGCATTTTTCGGCGTACTTCCGCATGCGGCAATGGCTGGCGAGATGCAGAGAACGTCGGTGTCTTGTCACAATGAACAAACTGTGGTGAGTGGTCACTCCGATGCAATGGAGCATTGCGGCGGTCCGGATCATGCAATGCCCGGAGCCTGTGCAGTCGCCTGCCTCGGGTCAATTGCAATCTGGTTTACGTCATCGGACGCGGTGCCTATCGCATTTCGCCCGATTTCGCATCGGGCTGCGGTGTCCCTCGTTTTACGCGGGCGCCCCAGCGATCCGGCCGACCGCCCTCCCAAATCCATATGAACGGTTGACACGCGGAGCCGTGCTGCGGCTTCTGACCGATGCGCCCCTTTGGGGGCATGATGGATTTATTCAGAATGAGACATGAACTGACACGCCGCGGCTTTCTGGCTGCATCCGCAGCCTTGGCTGCCACCACCGCCTTACCGCGTTTGGCCTTCGCGCAAACCACACCCCTTACCTTGACTGCACAGACGCGGGTGATCGACGTCCGTGGTCGCGCCGCCACCGTCATGGGCCTGACCGATGGAATGGGCAGGCAAGGACTGTTCCTCGACCCCGGTCAAAGATTCCGCGTGGATCTGACCAATGCTCTGGACGAGGAGACGATCATCCACTGGCACGGTCAGATCCCGCCCAACGCACAGGACGGCGTGCCGAACCTGCCGATGACGCTTTTGCAGCCCGGCGAGACGCGCAGCTACGACTATGCGCCGATGCCCGGCACGCACTGGATGCACAGTCATGTGCCGGTGCAGGAGATGAGTCTGCTCGCCGCCCCGCTGATCGTGCGGCGGCCCGAGGATCTGACTGCTGATAGGCAGGAGGTCGTGATGTTCCTGCACGACTTCGCGTTCCGCCCCGCAGCCGAGGTGTTGGCCGAGATCACGCAAGGCGCTGCCCATCATGACATGAGCAGCATGGACGCACCGGCACAGAACCTGAGCGGGATGTCGGGCAAGGATCATTCCGGCATGTCCATGCCCGGAATGACCATGGGCGGGATGGGCGCAGGCGGAATGGTCATGGACCTCAACGACTTTGACTTCGACGCCTATCTCGCCAATGACCGCACGCTCGCCGACCCAGAGGTGATTGCGGTCGAACGTGGGGGTCGTGTTCTGTTGCGGGTGATCAATGCCGCTGCAGCAACGTCCTTCTGGATCGACACAGGCGGGGTCTCTGCGCGTCTGGTGGCGGTGGACGGTCACGGTGTTGAGCCGGTGGCGGGCACACGCTTCGGTCTTGCCATGGCGCAGCGTCTTGATCTGGAAATCGACTTGCCGGACGCGGGTGCCTTCCCGATCCTCGCCCTGCGCGAAGGAGCGAGGGAGCGTACCGGCATCATTCTCGCCACTGCAGGTGCCGAAGTGCGCCGGATCGACGATCTGGCCGAAACGGAAAGCAGCGCGTTTGATATCGATCTCGCGCAAGAGGGGCTGCTGCGAGCAGCACGGGCGCAAGGCGCGCCTTCGCTGGCACCGCGCCCGGTGGACCGTTCGCACATGATCATGCTCGGCGGCGCGATGCAGCCTTACCTCTGGACCATCAACGGGCAGACTTGGGGCAGCCACACGCCGATCACCGCCAAAACGGGCGAACGGGTGCATCTGACGTTCCACAACATGTCGATGATGGGGCATCCGATGCACCTGCACGGGCATGTGTTCCAGGTGGTGAACGTCAACGGACGCAGCCTGGACGGTGCGATCCGCGATACGGTCTATGTGCCACCGATGACGATGGTGACGGTCGCACTTGATGCGGGCGAGGCAGCACGCTGGATGCTG
Source organism: Lentibacter sp. XHP0401 (assembly GCF_025751535.1). GTDB lineage: Bacteria > Pseudomonadota > Alphaproteobacteria > Rhodobacterales > Rhodobacteraceae > Lentibacter. The sequence continues at coordinate 31,408 of NZ_JAOWLC010000017.1, forward strand.
CATTGTCATCACATGCCACATCTGTTCACCGGCATGATGACAGAGTTCGCCGTCTCAGCCTGAGACGCCCGCTATCGGAGGAGAATGTCCCCCGGTGGCGAAACAATTTCACAGGCGCGTTTTATCCCGATGGCCAAGTGCCGGAGGCAAGAGTGCCGCACTCCCGCCGCAAGGGTCGGCGAAGACAGATTGGAGATCGTATCATGAACAAGGGACTTATCGGCGCACTCGTTGTTGTCATCATGGCCGTGGCCGGCTGGTATTGGACACAAGGCCAGACCACCGAAGAACCAGTTTCCGCCTCTGCCCCGGACGGCGCGCAGATCGCAGGAGCGCCTTTGGCGGATGTCGTCGTGCCCGAGGGGCTTTCGGCCATGGCGCAGCAAGGCGAAACTTATTTCAACGCGGTCTGCGCGTCCTGCCATGGCACGAATGCCGCCGGGCAAGACGGCGTCGCACCGCCGCTGGTTCATCAGATCTATGAGCCTGGCCACCACGGGGACATGGCGTTCGTTCTGGCGGCGCGGAACGGGGTACGAGCACATCACTGGCCGTTCGGCGACATGCCACCGGTAGAAGAACGGCTTACGGATGGTGAACTGGGTGCAATCGTTGCTTATGTGCGCGAGTTGCAGCGCGCCAACGGGATCAACTGATGGGGCGGAATTCCGGTTCAGCCCATGTTCGCGCATTCGGCGAACCGGCTTGAGGCCCGGCATCCTCATTCTGGCAGGGATCGTCCTTTTGGGGACTGCCTGGGTCGCGATCCATCTGTTTGCGCGCGACGGTGCCGCGGTGGCGCGCGGCCGCGTCCTTTACGACACGAACTGCGCCGTCTGCCACGGCCGAAATCTGGAGGGTCAGCCGGACTGGCAAAGCGCGGGGTCTGACGGGCGTCTCCCCGCGCCGCCCCATGACGCCACCGGCCATACCTGGCATCATTCCGACGCCGATCTGACCGCCTACATCGCCCTTGGTGGCGCGGAGGCGCTGGCGCAGATGGGTGTGACCTTCAATAGTGCCATGCCGGGTTTCGGAGACGTGCTCAGCACCCAAGAAATCGCGGACATCCTGGCTTATATCAAATCGCACTGGCCCGAGCGCGAGCGCCAGGTCCAAGCGGAGCGTAGCGCGTCCGACGGCAGATGACCGAACGACGCACCATGGGGCGGCTCAGACCGAAGCCGCAGGATATCCGGCCTCTGCCAGCGACGTCTTGACACGCGCCGCGTCAGTGCTGCTCTCGACCGATATGCGTCGCGCCGCCATATCGAACTCGATGCGTGCCGCCGGGTCGAGGGCGTGGATCGTTTTTTCGACCGTCGCCTTGCAATGGCCGCAGCTCATGTCGGGAATGTGGAACGTTATCATGCATATCTCCTTTTTTGGTTTGTCTATAGATCAACGCGCCGCAACCGCAGCGCATTCGTAATAACCGAGACCGAAGACAGGCTCATCGCCGCCGCCGCGATCATCGGCGACAGCAACAAGCCTGTGACGGGATATAGCAGCCCTGCCGCGATCGGCACGCCGACGGCGTTGTAGGCGAAGGCGAAGAACAGGTTCTGATTGATGTTGCGCAGTGTAGCGCGGGCCAGTTTGCGTGCCCGGACGATGCCCATGAGGTCTCCACCGAGCAAGGTGATGCCTGCGCTTTCCATCGCGACATCGGCACCCGTGCCCATGGCGATGCCAACGTCCGCGGCTGCCAAGGCGGGGGCGTCATTCACCCCGTCGCCCGCCATCGCGATCTTGTGGCCATCCTTGCGCAACTGGTCGATCAACTTTTTCTTGTCTTCCGGCAGGACGCCCGCGCGCACTTCGTCGATGCCCAAGGTCGCTGCTACCGCTTGCGCTGTGCGCTCATTGTCGCCGGTTGCCATGATCACACGCAGCCCTTGGGAGTGTAGTTCCTTGATCGCCTGTGCGGTTGAGTCCTTGATTGGATCGGCTACCGCCACGATGCCCGCAAGGGCGCCATCAACCGCGACGAACATCGCCGTCTTGCCCTCCGCACGCAGCGCATCAGCCTTTTCCTCGGCCTGTGTCGTCTCAAGGCCCATCTCTTGCATCATAGCGGTATTGCCGAGGGCGACGGCGTGCCCGCCGACGTTGCCGCGCACGCCCTTGCCGGTAACAGCCTCAAAATCCGCAGCCTCCTGCCGTGCAGCGCCTTGCGCTTCGGCCCCTTCGACAATGGCTTCGGCCAGAGGATGTTCCGAGCCACGTTCAAGCGCAGCGGCCAGCGAAAGAATATCAGTCTCAGTGACATCGCCAAGGGTAACGGTATCGGTCAGCTTTGGCTTGCCCATGGTCAGGGTGCCCGTCTTGTCGACGATCAGCGTATCGACGCCTGCCATGCGTTCCAGCGCCTCGGCATCCTTGATCAGCACACCCGCCTGTGCTCCGCGCCCGGCCGCTGTGGTGATCGAGATCGGGGTGGCGAGGCCAAGTGCGCAGGGGCAGGCAATGATCAGAACCGAGACGGCAGAGGCGATAGCAAAGACCAGCACCGGTTCGGGCCCGAAGTTCATCCACATCACAAAAGCGAAGATCGCCACCCCGACCACGGTCGGCACGAAGATCGCCGAGACACGGTCGGCCATGCCTTGAATCGGCGCACGCGAGCGGCGCGCGTTCGATACCATGGCCACGATCTGCGCCAGCTCTGTATCAGCGCCGACCTTGCCCGCCTCGATCACCAAAGAGCCGTTCTTGTTGATCGTGGCCCCGGTCACCGCATCGCCCGGACCCTTTTCAACAGGCATTGACTCGCCGGTCAGCATGCTTTCGTCCAATGAGGATCGCCCGTCGACCACCACGCCATCGACCGGAACCGCATCACCCGGCCGCACCCGAAGCCGGTCGCCCTCCATGATGTTTTCCAATGGTGCGTCGTATTCAGTGCCGTCTGGCAGAATACGCCGTGCGGTCTTTGGGGCGAGGTCGAGAAGTGCGCGGATCGCGTCACCGGTGCGTTCCCGCGCTCGCAGTTCCAGCACCTGGCCTACGAACACCAGCGCGATGATCACGACCGCCGCCTCGAAATATGTGCCGACACCTTGGCCCATCCGGTAGACTTCGGGGAAGACGCCCGGCAGGAACGTCGCCACGATGGAGTAAAGATAGGCCGCCGCCACGCCGAGGCTGATCAGCGTCCACATATTGGGCGCGCGGTTGATCATCGAATCCCAGCCGCGTTTGAAGAATGGCAAGGCCGCCCAAAGCACGATGGGCGTTGCGATCACGAACTCCAGATAGCTGGCGGTCTGATGGCCGATCCAGTCCCGCACAGGCAAGCCAACGAGCTCGCCCATCGTCAGCACGATGAGCGGGACCGCTGCGGTCGCCGAGATCCACATCCGGCGCGTGAAGTCGGTTAGTTCCTCGCTGGGCTCGTCCGAAGGCAGCATCGGCTCCAGCGCCATGCCGCAGATCGGGCAAGGCCCCGGCGCGTCGCGGACGATCTCGGGATGCATCGGGCAGGTGTATTGCACGTTGGCGGGTGCGGCCTTCTTGCGCCCTTCGGCGCGGCCCGAGGCGTAGAACCACGGATCGCCTTCAAACTTCGTCTGGCATTTTTCAGAGCAGAAATGGAAGGTCTTGTCCTCGAACTCTGCGTGCCGCGTATCGGACCCGACCGCGACCGTCATCCCGCAGACCGGATCCTTTGCCGTTTCAGCGCCTTCGGGAATGTTTGACTTTGCGTGCTGATGATCGTGGTCCATATCGTGCCGACTTTCTTTTGATTTGTTTCAGCGTGAGGCATCCAGTCACTGGAACATCAAGCTATTTTTTATGCTGATCGTGATCGGTCTCGCCTATGGGATTGCGAGCGAGAAAGACGCCCACGAACGCGAACACCAGTGCCATGCCGATGACGCCAAGTATGACGATCAGCGGGTCGGATTGCCATTTCATCGCCGCGAAGGCGGTCAGGACCACGGCGTCCAGTGCGATCGCGGTCAACATCACCCAGCCGCGTGCCCCGATCTCGTGGCATAGGTTTCGGTAAACGCCCGCGTGAATGATCATGTCCATCACGAGATAGAAGAAAGCCCCAAGCGAGGCGATGCGGCTAAGGTCGAAGAAAACCGTCAGGACACCTGCAATCACGACGGTATAGACCAGAGTGTGATCCTTGATCGTGCCGGGCATCCCGAAATGGCTGTGCGGGATCATCTTCATCTCGGTCAGCATGGCCAGCATCCGCGTGACGGCAAAGACGCTCGCGATCAAGCCCGAGGCGGTGGCGACAAGCGCCAGCGCCGCCGTCAGATAGAAGCCGGTCTGCCCGAGTGCCGGCCTGGCCGCCTCTGCCAAGGCATAGTCCTTGGCCGCTACGATGCGGTCGAGTGTCAGGCTGGAGCCGACTGCGAAGGCGACAAGCAGATAGACGATCACGCAGATTGCGATGGATAGAACGATGGCCCGGCCAACGTTGCGGTGCGGTTCGGTGATCTCGGCCCCGCTGTTGGTGATGGTAGTAAAGCCCTTGAACGCGAGGATCGACAGGGCAACAGAGGCCACAAAGCCGCTAGCACCCGTATCCTGACCGGTTGCCTCGAAGTTGAAGCCGCTCGCCCAGAGGCCTGCGACTCCGAAAAGCGCAATGCCGCCGACTTTGATGACAGCCATGATGATGGACAGAAGTCCGACCGAGCGGCTGCCTGATACATTGATAATATATGCAACGATGATCAACCCGACGCCAATGATCGGGACGAGGACACTTTCCGGGTCGCCGCCAAAGGCCCGCAGCGTGTAGGTGCCGAAGGTCCGTGCGACGAGACTTTCGGCGATGACCATCGACAGTGCCATCAGGAGTGCTGCCCCGGCTGCGACCGTTGTCGGGCCGTAGGCTTTCTTCAGAATCATCCCGATGCCGCCCGCCGACGGAAAGGCGTTCGACATCTTGATGTAAGTGTAGGCACTGAACGCGGTCACGATCGCACCGGCGACGAACGAGAGAGGAAAAAATGGCCCTGCAAGCTCAGCAATCTGTCCGGTCAGCGCGAAGATGCCCGCACCGATCATCACACCTGTGCCCATGGCAACCGCGCCCGGCAGAGTGATGCTGTTCTCTTTATAGCCTTCTGCCATCAGGTTTTCTTTCCAGAGTGTTGCCTGGTTGCGATCCAGAGAAGGGGCAATCCGGTGATCAGACCGAGCCCCAGCACCGCCCATGTGGTCCGACCAATATCGCCGCTGACAGCTTCACCGCCAAAATGCGCGAGGACAAAACTCGCCGGAATGATGCCCGCCAGCGTCGCCAGTGCGAAACGCCAGGCGTGCAGGCGGCTGAGCCCCGCTGCGTAGCTGATAACGTCGAAGGACACGAAGGGCATCAGGCGGCTGGCAAATACGGTTCCTGTCAGCGCGTTCTGCGATCCGAGCAGTCCGGCATCAACTCGATCACCGAACACTCGCCGCAAGACATCATGCCCCAGAACCCGTGCCAGACCGAAGGCAATCAGCGCCCCCAGTTCGGCTCCGATCACCACCTGAACGGTGCCCCAGACATGCCCATAGGCAGCACCTGCGGCCAGGGCTATCGGTGCGCTCGGAATGGGACTGGCGACCACCGCAACGGTCATGAGGCTGATGATCAATAGAGGGCCCCAGAGGCCCGCGCGCGCCACCAATGTCTCAAGCGTTTTGCGGTCCAGAAGCTGCTGGGCATCAACCAGCAGCGACGGCGCAAACCACCACACCCCGAGAGCGACCAGCCCGAGGAATGCAATCGTCGCCAGGATGCCGGTGCGCAAGCGCATCTCAGATCGCCTCGACCGCCTTCTTCAGGAGATCGCGCACCTGACCGGCAACGGCATGCAGTTCGGTATTGTCTATCGCTTGCATAGACGCCACCGGGTCAATGGCGCTGACCTCCACACCGCCCTCGACCTCGCGCAGGATGACGTTGCAGGGCAGCATCGCGCCGACACGCGGTTCAATTCCAATGGCCTCGTGGGCCATTTTTGGATTGCAGGCACCGAGGATGCGATAGGCAGGCATCTCGACATCCAGCTTCTTTTTCATCGTCGCCTTGACGTCGATCTCGGTCAGGATGCCGAATCCCTTGTCGGTTAATGCCGCGCGAGTGCGCGCGTCGACTGCGTCAAATTCAGCGTCCGCTATCAGGCGGTTGATCGTGTAGTCCATTGTCGTTCCTTTCGATTCATGACTTTGATTCCAGCAGCGACATCTACTTTCCATCCGGCTTCGGCGTCATTCTAGTTCGGCGCGCGGTGTGCCTGCAGGTGCCTCGCCGTTCGCCTCGATGTCAGCGATATATCGCTTCATTTCAGCGATTTCGCTGAGCTGCGCTTCGATGATTGCATCTGCCAGTGCCTGGACCCTCGGGTCCGAGATATCGGCCCGCTCGCTGGTCAGGATGGCGATGGAATGGTGCGGGATCATCGCCCGCATCCAAGCGATGTCGTCGATCGTCTCCTGGCTTCGAACGAGCCAGAGTGACAAGGCGAAGGTTACTACGGCGCCTGCGAAAATCGCAAGATTGACCCTCTTGTTGGAATACATACCCAGCATGAAAGCGAGCATGATGATCGCCATCACCGCACCCATATAGATCGCCATCCACATGCGCGTTTGCGAGAAGAAGATGTGGTCGAGCGCGTAGGTGTTGAGATACATCAATCCAAACATCACGACCGTCGAAGTCGCGATCATTGCAAAGAAACGTACGTAGTTCATTTCTTACCTCCGATTAATTGTCGCACTTATCTCAACTTTATCCGGGCGCCCAACGTTCCCAAATCGAAAATGCCTTGGGCTTTGCAAGGTAGTGTAGCCACTATTTGCGCAGGTATTTGATCAACGCCGCAATTGCGAGACCGGCCAGCACAAGGATGACGATCATCCAGAGCCAGCCAAAGCCCATTCCCAAACCCATACCATATCCGTTCATCATCGTTCCTTCCTGATCTGTGTTGGGGTTGCCCCGCCACACGCGGCGTCGCGCGACTGGCGGGGAAAATAGTGTGTCAGTTATTGCCCATCATGCCGTGTCCCGCGCCCGGCATGTCGCCCTGCCGTCCACTCATGTGGTCTTGCATCATCGCAGCCATTGCCGCCATTTCAGTGTCCGTCACCTGCGCGTCGCCGTCCGCATCATGCATCTGGAAGGCGCGCACAGTCATCGGTCGGGTATGAGCCGCGTGCATCACCGCAAACTCCTCCAGCGAAAGTGTGCCGTTGGCGTCGGTATCATAGGTCGAGAGTTCGGCCTGAATGCCCGCTGTCATTTCTTCGGGGCTGAGCGTGCCATCGCTGTCGGTGTCAAACGTGGCCATCGCGTAGCTCCCGGACCCACCCATCATCATGCCCATTGCGCGCCCCATCGAGTTGTCATGGCCGCCCATCATGCCCATTCCGCCGTGCTGCATTTGGGTCTGCTGGGCAATTACCGGCACCGCGACGGCGCCAAGGCCGAGGGCAGCAACAGCGGCGAAGGCGAATTTGGTTGAACGTTTCATTCTGTTTTTCCTCTATTGGATTGTGATGAACCCAATTTGGGGCGCAGGTGTCCCATAAGTTTGTCAGCCGGGACGGTCTTTTGTATCAAACTGTCGCAAACAGCAGCGCAAAGAGGATTCGCGACAATCTTCTGTGCGCTCTGTCAGCAGCTTCGGCTAAGGATGTCATCAGGAGACATTATGACGCCCCATCCGCCCAACATTCTGATTGTCGATGACCACCGCGAGATTCGCGATGCGCTGGTGAGGTATCTTGAAAAGAATGGCATGCGGGCGACTTCGGCCGCAGACGCCGTGGCTATGGACGCGGCGATGAAAGTCGGACAGTTCGACCTGATCGTGCTCGATGTGATGATGCCGGGCGAAGATGGTCTGTCGGTTTGTCGCCGCCTGCGCGCGCAGGGCGGTATCCCGATCCTGATGCTGACCGCCTTGGGTGATGAAACTGACCGCATCGTGGGGCTGGAGGTCGGCGCCGATGACTATCTGCCAAAGCCGTTCAACCCGCGCGAGTTGCTGGCCCGGATCAAGGCAATCCTGCGCCGGTCCGACCGGGCCGAAGTCGTGGGCGGCAGTCTGGCCGGCCGCCGGCTGGCATTCGATCGGTGGGTGCTGGATACCGACCGCCGGACCCTTTCGGAAGCCGACGGCACCGAAGTGGCGCTCACCACCGCCGAGTTCCGCTTGCTCACGGCGTTTCTGGAACGCCCGCGCTTTGTGCTAAGCCGGGAACAACTGCTCGACCTGACCTCGGGTCGCGCGTCGCAAGTGTTTGATCGAACCATCGACAACCAGATCAGTCGCCTGCGTCGCAAGATCGAGGCCGACCCCGCCAAGCCCGCATTGATCGCGACCGTATGGGGGGGTGGCTACAGTCTGGCCGCCGATGTGAGGGCGCTTCCATGAAACAGCGGCTTTCCTTTCTACGCCAGATCTTCCCGCATTCTCTGGGGGGTCAGTTGCTCGCCATGCTGTTGCTGGCATTGGCCGTCACGCAGGGACTGGGCCTTTTGTTGCTAACGGACGAGCGCAACCGGGCCGTGCGCGCGGCGCTGGGGTTGGAGGCGGCAGGACGTGCGGCGAATGTGGTATTGTTGCTGGACGACGCCCCCGCCGATCTGCGCCCTTCCATCTTGCGGGCCGCAGATTCACCACTGGTCCGGTTCGAACTGGGGGCCGAACCGGAGGCGCCGCACACTAGCAGCGATGCGGATGTCGTTCTGCGCCAAATCCGGCAGATCCTCGGCGAACCGGAGCGGGAAGTCCGGGCCGATGTCCATGCCCTTGCCGTTGATCCATTTCCCACGCCCGACGGCATGCCTGAAGCAATGCGCCCGATGCACGAAGCAATGATGGCGGGACGAACCGACCCTGTCGAGATGACACTGTCGATCCGTCTGGCGGGGGGCGAATGGTTGAACGTGCGGACGATGTTTCATCGGCCTGGCCTGCAGCTTTCACCGCAAGCCTTGTTGCCACTGTTGCTGATGGCGGTAGCCGTCGCTTTGGTTGCATGGTGGACTGCGCGTCGGGTGGTTGGCCCGATGCGCGTCCTTTCAGTTGGCGCCGACCGGCTGGGCCGAGGGCTTGAAACGGACCCGCTGCCGATAACGGGCCCGGCCGAGGTGCGTGATACCACGCAGGCCTTCAACCGGATGAAAGACCGCCTGACCCGTTTCGTGAACGAGCGTACCCATATGCTTGCGGCCCTGAGCCATGACCTGCGTTCTCCCCTGACCGCGATGCGGCTCAGGATTGAAATGCTGGACGAAACCGAAGACAGTAACCGGCTGAAGGCATTGGTCGAGGAAATGCAGGCGATGGTCGAGGCCACGCTGGAGTTCGCGCGCGGTGTCGCCAAGGCAGAGCCCACTGCCACGGTCGACCTCACCTCGATGCTGACGGATCTGGTGAACGATGTTGGGGGCGACCGCGCAACCCTCGCACCCATCGATCCGCTGTTCGCGACCATCCGTCCCCACGCTCTTAACCGCGCCCTGCGCAATCTGATCGATAACGCGGTCCGCTACGGTGGCGTCGCCAAGGTGACCCTGACGCAGGAACCGGGGACGGTTATCATATCCATCGCTGACAAGGGTCCAGGATTACCCGATGATCAGCTTGAGGCTGTGTTTGAACCCTTCATGCGGTTTGAAAGTTCGCGAAGCCGCGACACAGGAGGCGTCGGCCTGGGACTCGCGATTGCCCGGACCATCATTCAGGCACATGGTGGTTCCGTCTTGCTACGCAACTTGCCAGACCACGGACTGGAAGCCGTCGTGCACTTGCCGCTCGGAGAGGCGTGATCAAACCGGACCGCACTCCGAAGTTGGTTCGAACCATGTGCCCAGGTCATACGGAGGCACAGCAATTCATCGAAGCAGGATTTTTTCGGATGTGCCGTTAACCGGTCGGTCGTCGCAACCGAACCGATGTGCGGGTTACTGTTACGTTGCAATCGCGCGGAGACTGCAACGAAATGCGGGTGCCTTGATACCAGGTGGCTCCGTTCACCTGTTCCCGTCGATCCACTTCGACATGAGCCCCTTGTCGCGAAAGCACTCATCCGGCACGGAGCGCCGTTTGATGCGCGCGAGACGCTCGGCGAAGGCGACTTGCTTTGAGGTTGGGCGGTCGTCCTGCGCGGCAGGGTTCAGCTTGGCCTGCGCCTCAATCCAGGCGCTGAGCGATCGGCGATCCTGCTGAACATCCCACGGCAATAGGGTCTGATTGCGTAGTGCCAGTGATCGCGCATAGGCGATCTGCTTCGGAGTTGCGGGCAGGGCGTAAGTGGTGCTTTCCATCAGTGACCTCCCTTCTTAGCTTGGTTTCAAGATAGAACATAACAAGAACAAAAGCAAGCCACCTGCGGAAATCATGGGGTTTGAGAGGAAGAGGAGGGCCGGGGAAGGTCAGGCCTGAGGGTGCCCGAAAGAGGGTGTCCGGGCCTGACCCTGTTCCTCATTCCGGAGTTTCCCGATGACCCATCTCGCCCATTTTGCGACCGAGCGCGCACTTGCGCCTGTTGTCCCCATCCCGTCCCTCGATACGGCCGCTGCGATCTTGAGCGTGGCCAAAGCGCTGCAGACTGATCTGGCGCAAGGTTTCCAGATCGACGCGCTGCGCCTGCGCCTTGAGATGGAGCGCGCCTTTGGCGGCTCTGACGCGACCGGCGCCTGGGACTGGAAGCTGGCCTATGAGGTTTGCGAGGTGGCGCTGGTCCTATTCTTGCGGAAATTCGGCCGCGCGCTGTTGGCGCGGGCGGGCTCGCCCGCAGCGCTGCTGCCGATCCTTGCCAAGGTGTCCGGCCTTTTGCCGACCCATACGCGGCGGTCCGAGGAGATGGAGCGGTTCCAGCAGTTCTCGACGCCGCTGCCTATGGGGCTGGCCGCAATGGCTGCAGCACAGATCACCGCGCGCGATCTGGTGCTGGAGCCATCGGCTGGGACGGGCCTTCTGGCGGTCCTCGCGGAAATCGCGGGCGGCAGCCTCGCGCTGAACGAGCTTGCCGACACCCGCGCTGATCTCCTCCGTCGCTTGTTTCCGGGCCGGCCTGTCACGGGCTTTGACGCAGCCCCTTCCGACGGTCATCGGGATCGACGACTGGAGCTGAAGGAAGTCGCAGACCTACGGCACGATCATTGTCGATCTGGAGCGTCGCGTGGTCATCGACGTTCTAGAGGATCGAGATGTCGTCACCTGCACCAACTGGCTGAAGCGACATCCCGAGGTGGAAGTGATCAGCAGAGATCGCTGCGGTCTCTACGCCCAGGCTGTCCGGCAAGGTGTGCTGCAGGCGGAACAGGTCGCTGATCGATTCTATATCGTGCAGAACCTACGAAAGGCCATCGAAGAGGAGATGAACCTTCACGGCCGTGTGACCGGCAGGGCGCTGCTGTCCGACGCCGACAAGATCACCGCAGCCGGAAGCCTTCTGAAGTCCCGCCTCGCGCACAGGACGTCTCGGGACGAGATTTTCACCACCATCCATGCGCTCCGAAATCAGGGGCTTACCCTGCAGCGAGATCGGGCAGCGAACAGGGTTCCCGCGTCGCAGCATCGCGAAATTGCTGCAGTTTGAGACGCCGCCCAACCGCAGGCGGGCAGCTTTGAAACCGACTTCGCCGTGGTACTTTGAAGAGTTCCTGAGCCAAAGTTGGAAGGACGGCATTCGAACTGGAAGCGCCCTTTTCCGTCTCAGCCAAGAGCGTGGTTACGACGGGAGCCTGACGCATTTACAGCGGCTGCTGGCGGGCTGGCGCCGAGCCGAACAGCAAACGAAGGCCCCCTCCTCGGAGCACCAGATCTTGAAGCCGGATAGGGACCCGGAAACCGCGCACGCGATCTCCCCGGTCATCGCGGCCGCGCTTTGTATCAAACCCCGCGGAAAGCTCACCTCGGATCAGGCGCGGAAAGTCGACACTCTCAAGGCCGGCTCTCCCGCCTTCACAACGATGCGCAGCCTCACCATGCGGTTCAACGGCATCATGCGTGGCCGCCAAGCAGACCCGCTCCCTGCATGGATCGACGACGCGATCGAAACCGACCTGGCGCCCATCGTGTGCTTTGCCCGTACCTTGAACCGGGACTACAATGCCGTCAAAAACGCAATCGAGATGTCTTGGAGCAACGGCCAGGCGGAAGGTCAGATCAACCGCCTGAAAACCCTCAAACGCGCAATGTAAGGCCGGGCTGGTCCCTAATTGTTGCGGGCGAGAATGCTACCCTTCCGCCACACAAGGTGAGGCAGAGCCCATTTAAGGGCTACGCGACATATCTGTTTGGAGGCCAGATGCGCTTGGACGGGCGGGCGATCGACCAAAAGAGCGCACCAATCAAAACCAGACCGGACAGCAGGCCTGCGACCACTAGTATGCCTTGGGCAATCGTCATGAGCGGTGTCCGAACACCTGCGCCTCCTGATGCGCATTGTCGGTCGCTTCGAATTCAAGCGTGGAATGCTCGATTGAGAAACGTTCATGCAGCACCGATTTGACGTTTTCTTTAATTTTGTCGGCCTCACCCATCCGGTCGCGTTCGACAACAATATGGCAGTCCAATGCCGCAGTGCTCTCCTGCATTTGCCACAGGTGGACATGATGCACGTTCACAACGCCATCGACACTCTGGATCGCTCTGACCACGTCATTTCCATCAATATCTGGTGGGCTCCCAAGCATCAGGGTTCGAATTGGGCCCCCTATTTCGGTGAAGGACAGATACAGGATGTAGAGCGCGATGCCGATGGTGATGGCCGGATCCACCCAACGCATATCATAAAGTATAATGAGCGTCCCGCCGACTATGACGGCCACTGAAGCCAACGCGTCCGAAAGGTTGTGGAGAAACAGCGCGCGGATGTTCACGCTCCCCTTCTGCATCGAATAGGTCAGCATTGCGGTCAGCGTGTCGACCACAAGCGCAATTCCACCGAGAATGACGACGGTCCACCCCATGACTTCGGGTGGATCAATCATGCGCATGCTACCTTCGTAGATCAGGTAGAAGCCGATCACGATCAGGGTGGTGTAGTTGATCAGGGCAGCGACGATTTCGACCCGGCCATAGCCGAAAGTCATGCGCTCATCGGCCGGGCGGCGCGCGATCTTGCGCGCGGCGAAGGCAATGACAAGCGAGGCCATATCGGAAAAGTTGTGCAGCGCATCGGCGATAAGTGCTAGACTGCCCGACAATATGCCCCCGACGATTTGCGCAACAGTAAGTAGCCCATTCGCCCAGATCGCGATCGCAACCCGTCGATCCCCAGAATTCGGATCGATATTCGCGTGCCCGTGATCATGCGGCATTGGCAGGCTCCTCATGCGCGTGTGTCGCGCGTCGGTCAGTCTTCAGGCGGCCGCTGCGGAAACCACGTACGCGCGCATTCATCCAGTGGCGTATTATATGACGGTAAAGGGCACCACGCAGCCTTCCAAAGGATTGCTCATGGGACAAATAGAAGGCGTCGGGCGTATCGTACACGCCGAAATCTTGCACGATGCCGGTTTTCTGAATGTAGGTATCTTCTCCGTTCCAGGCGACGGGAGGCGCGCCAAGGCAATCCGTGCCCGCGCCATAACCGCAGAGACTGTCCGTGTCCGAGAACGATCTTTGCAGGACTTCGAAGAAAGCGTCATCCAGGATGAAGCCTTCAAGGTTGATCCAGGCCCCTTGAAATTCGATCTCTACCCACGAATGGAGAATTTCCTCTGGAGCAAGCGGATACACCAACTCTGGGACAACACCGCGCTGCAAGCCTTTGTGGATCGTAAACCCATGCAACCGGCAACGAACGCCAACACCACGCAGCAGCGCCATTAAGAGCGTGCCTTTCGTATTGCACTGCCCGTAGCCGTCGGAAAGTACCTCGGATGCGGGGATGTCGTCAGCTCGATTGTATCCGAACGAGATTTCATTTCGAACGAAATCATAGGCAGCTCCGATCCGATCGTATTCGGATAAGTCGCGCCAGCTGCGGCTCTCTATTAGATGCGCAAGAGGCGCGGCATCAAAATCCAGTAGTTTTGTGGGTGCAAGTAGGGGGTTGGTTATCTGCAACGGAGTCGCTCCTCGAATCGTCTTGGAACAGACTAGTCTCTATAGTTACTGTAGCTTCAACCCCTTCTTTTAGAAACGATCTCTCGCAACTACTTGTCCGTGTGAACTGCTTTGTGGTGTTCACCGTGTGCGTCGCGTAGGATATTGACGCCGTCCCAGGCCGCGATCCCGGCGATAATCACACCGACGACTAGGTCGGGCCAGTTCGTTCCCAGCCAGGCAACGAGGCCACCTGCGACCACGATTCCGAGGTTTGCCGCAAAGTCGTTCCAGCTGAAAGTATTGGCCGCGCGGATGTTGACGTCCGGATCTTTGAGCCGAGCGAGCAACCAGACACAAACTGAGTTGATGGCCGCCGCGCTCAGCGCCATGACGATCATAACGGTGCCAAGGGGATCCGACCCACCGACATAGCGGCGCCAAGCATCATAAAGGATCCCGATGGCGAACACGATCAGCAAGCAGCCCGAGACATTCGCCGCACCACGTTTCCATTTCGCAGACCGCGACAATGCAAACAGACTGATTGCGTAGACCAAGCTGTCTGAAAGGTTGTCGAGCCCGTTTGCGATCAGGGCACTGGAATCCCCGAAGGCCCCGATCGCAAAAAAGGCCATGGCAAGACCCACGTTTAGACCGAGAACAATCCAAAGGGTGCGTCTTTCGCTTGCTCCTTTTCCTGCAGTCATACTTCCCATTCCGCTTGGTCGACTATAATCCTTCAACCTCTCGGGCAGATCAGAGTTCCGGATTGATTAATAATGGTCAGTTCCATTTACGACCGCCGGGAGCTGTCAGTCAGGCGTCTCAACCAAAGTAGAGCATAGCCCTTTTTATGGGGCGATGAGATCGCGATTTGAGACGGTTTCAAGTTCAAACCATAAAGTTCAATTGGTTCGTGGCGCGGCCAGTATTATAGCTGCGCCGAGCAAGCAAACGGCTGTGCCAAGCGCATCCCACCTGTCCGGTCTGTGACCCTCTGCAAGCCACATCCACAGTACAGAAGCCGCAATGTAAACTCCGCCGTAGGCGGCAAAGGCGCGGCCCGCAGCAACCGTTTCGACTTGCGCCAGAAGCCACCCGAATACCACCAAGGCTACAATACCGGGTACGAGCCAGGCCGCGGATGCGCCGAGGCGCCACCAACTCCAGATCGCGAAACACCCGGCGATCTCGGCCAAGGCCGCAAGCGGATAGGCAAGCGCGGCAGGCATCTCAGGCACCGATCTCGTCGTGTTCGGTCAAACATTCGGAATGATCCCGCAACACCTCAAGCACCTTGCAATCGGCGGTACGTCCACCGCTGCATTCGTGAACCATGCGTTTCAGTTCGGTGCGCAGCGCCTTCAGACGGGCCATGCGCTGCTCCACCTGCTTAAGCTGGCGACGCGCAATCGCGTCGGCTTCTTCGCAGGGCCGATTGGGCTGGTCGCTGAGGTCGAGCAGCTCGCGGATCGCATCAAGTGAGAAGCCGAGTTGTCGCGAATGGCGGATAAAGGACAGTCGGTCGAGCTGTGCATTGTCATAGCGCCTCTGTCCGCCTTCAGTCCGGCCAGGTTCGGGCATGAGCCCGATCTGCTCGTAGTACCGAATGGTCTGCACCTTTGTGCCCGTCTTCTTTGACAGAGTGCCGATCGTGAGCATCTTCGCCTCCATGAAAAAGTTACAGTCTTTGTAGGTTTTGCCGCCCCAATAGACAAGTGCCGGATTCACAGACGCGTGAGTTTAAGCCACAACGTGATTTCGCGCTTGAACCTCTAGTAGCTAGAGGATGTAAACGCGACAATAATCAAGAATCAAAATCAGGCGCGCAGGTTTGTCCCTTACATCGGCACAGAAGTTTCTTTGGGTTTTAGCAGGCGCCGCGGCGCTTGCCTTCGTATGGCTTTTGCTCTGGTCGGACTATCGCGCTGACCGCGCCCGAACCGACACCGATCCGGCGTTTCTCGCCGCATTCGAATTGACGGACCACCAAGGTATGGTCCGCACAGAAGAAGACTTTTCGGGGCGTTGGATGTTGGTATTTTTCGGCTTCAGCAACTGCCCCGATGTCTGCCCGACGACACTGTCTGAGGTCGCGGCGGTGATGGACGGTCTGGGCGACAATGCCGCGAGGGTCCAGCCGATTTTCATAACCATCGACCCCGAACGGGACACGCCCATGGCACTCGCCGAATTCGTTCCGCAGTTCGATGCGAACATCATCGGGCTGACAGGTACGCCCGAACAGATCGCCGCTACATCCGAAACGTTTCCGATCTTCTTTGAACGCATCGAAGAGGCCACAGCGCCGGATGGCTACACAATGGGCCACACGTCACATCTGTTTCTATTCGACCCCGAGGCAGGCTTTGCAGACTCATGGCCCTATGGCACGTCCGCTGAAGAGATTCTCGCCGATATGGAAGAGAGGATCTGACCGACATGAACCGCATACCCGCAGAAACCGCCCTCGGGCTGGCATGGATCGTTGCCCTCGTCGCCTCGCTTGCTGTACTTTTCATCGGCGAAGTGATGGGGCAGACACCCTGCGTGCTGTGCTGGTTCCAGCGCGCCTTCATGTTCCCGCTCGCGATCATTCTCGGCCTCGGCCTTTGGTGGCGAGACGGCAGCGTCGGGCGCTATGGCATCGCTCTGGCGCTTGGTGGTGGCGTGGTCGCCCTGTGGCACATGGGCCTCTACGCGGGCCTGATCCCCGAACGCATCCAGCCCTGCACGGCCACCGGCCCCTCTTGCACCGATGATAACCAATTGGCCTTCGGCATTCCGATCCCGCTGATGGCGCTGGCCGCCTTCGCGCTGATCGGGTTCCTGTCGGCACTTTCATTGAAGGAAACACAAACATGAATCGACGCGGCTTAATCCTGTCCGTTCTCGCCCTCGGCGTTGCCGGTTTCAGCGGAGCCACCTGGTATGCATCCCGCTCCGGCCCGATGGCCGAAGCAGATCCCGTTGCGCCGGAACTCGCGGACGCAATGATCCGCTCTTACTCGCCCATCCTCGGACCTGCCGACGCGCCCGTCACGATTGTCGAATTCTTTGACCCGGCCTGCGAGGCTTGCCGCGCCTTCCATCCGATCGTGAAGGACATCATGGCACAGCATGGAGATGCCGTCCGCGTCGTTATCCGCTACACCGCGTTTCATGGCGAGGCATCCGAGGAAGCAATCCGCGTGCTCGAGGCAGCACGCATGCAAGGCGTTTACGAGCCGGTGCTCGAAGCCGTTCTGCGGGATCAGCCGAGATGGGCGTCGCACGGCGCGCCTGAGCCCGGTCTGATCCTCCAGATCGCCGCCACTGCCGGACTCGATGCAGAGGCCGCGCGCACGCAAATGCTGGCACCGGATGTCGTTGCGATCCTGAATCAGGATCGTGCGGACGTCGAAACCGTGGGAGTTCGCCAGACTCCTACTTTCTTTGTAAACGGCAAGTCGCTCGATCTGTTCGGGGAGGCAGAACTGCGGCGATTAGTGGCCGCGGAAGTTGCCGCCGTGCAAAGCTGAATGGAAAAGGCAGGACCAAAACGATGAAAAAGATTATTATGACGGGCACACTGGCCGCGCTCTTGACCTTTGGAGGGCTCTCAGTGCCCGCACTGGCCGGACCCGTGGATGTCGTCGTCGAAAGCGCGTGGTCCCGCGCCTCCATAGGGATGAACCGCCCCGGGGCCGCCTACATGACGATCCGCAACACTGGCGACGAGCCGGTGACGCTGATTGGTCTTTCAACACCCCTCGCGATGATGCCCGAGATCCACGAGACGAAGACCAATGCCGAAGGTGTGAGTTCCATGAGCCCGGCAGGTGAGATCGCGATCGCCCCGGGCGAGAGCGTCGCGCTTGAGCCGGGCGGCCTCCACGCGATGTTGATGCGGCTACAACAACCCATGACGGAAGGTGAAACCTTTCCGCTGACCCTACTTTTTGTCGACGGGGGCGAGGTGACGGTCGAGGTGCCGATCCTTGGCATCGGCGCACGCGGACCGGAAGACTAATGCGACGAAGGACGATCGCAGGATACGGCGCGGCCGGTGCCGGTGCAATTGCCTTGACGCTCTTCGTCGGT
>NZ_JAOWLC010000018.1 GCF_025751535.1 Lentibacter sp. XHP0401
GTGGGCGGGGGTGCCACCCCGGCCGTGACGCTCAAGTATCGGGGGGCGGGGCGGGGGGTCAAGGTGCTGCAGCGCGGGGTTGCGTTTTTTCGCTGTGCTATATGCCGACCGAAGCGGGGGGACCAGTCCCCCCGTGCCCCCCTTGGGATATTTGGAGCAATAAGAAAGAAGGGGCGGCGGCGATTCCTGGCGCCGTGACGGGGCTTAGAACCTTTCGGCGCGCAGGACTTCACAATCGGTGATATTGACCACGCCGATGTGTTTTTCAACGACTTTGAAGGCGGCGGTCAGCAGCGTATCGAGCCGCTCTTCGCGCACGATGCAGATGACTTGCACCATGCCTTCGGCGCGACTGACCTGGCCCGAGCGCGTCCATTCGCCCGAGCGGCCGGAGCCGCCGTAGACCGGCAGGATGGTGTAGCCGTGCACACCTGCGCCTGTGAGCGCGGCGGTCAGGCGGGTTTGCATGATTTTCTCGATGGTGATTTCGACGCGTTTGGCTTTGTGGGTTTGCATGGCTCAGACTCCGAAGACAAAGCTGGCGACCGCGAGGTAAAGCGGGATGCCAAGCACGAGATTGAACGGGAAGGTCACGCCGAGAGAGAGCGTGAGATAGATGCTCGGGTTGGCCTCGGGCAGGGCCACGCGCATGGCAGCGGGCACGGCGATATAGCTGGCGGAGGCCGAGAGCGTCATCATGAGGACTGTGCCGCCGAGGCTGAGGCCGAGCAGGAGCGCGGCCAACAGGCCGAGGGCCGCTCCGATGGGTGGCATGACAATGCCGAAGGCGATGCTGCCCCAGCCGAGCAGCTTGCCGCCTTTGGCGAGGCCACGGCCTGCGACGAGGCCCATATCGAGTAAGAACAGGCAGAGCACGCCTTTGAAGGGGGCGACGACGAAGCTGCTGATTTCGGCGAGGCCGTCCTCGCCTGTGATCATGCCGATAAAGAACGCGCCGACCAGCAGGACGATGGAACCGTTGAGCATGATTTCGCGCCAGAGGCCTGCGTCCATACGGCCTGTCCCGCCACGCGAGATGAGCCAGAGCGCGGAGAGGATGGCGGGGGCTTCCATGGCGGCAGCAACGGCGACCATATAGCCTTCGGCCGCAATTCCGCTGCTTTCGAGCACCGAGGTGGCGGCGACAAATGTAACGATCGAGATCGAGCCGTAGTGGCCGGCCACGGCGGCGGCGTTGAGCCTGTCAAGCCCCGACATGGCGCGCAGGAGTATGAAGGCCAGGAGCGGCAGGAGGGCCGAGAGGATGACACCTGCGACGAGACTGAGGCCAAGGGTGAGATCAACCCCGTGCGCTGCGACGCTGACTCCGCCTTTGAAGCCGATGGCGAAGAGAAGGTAGATCGAGAGCGCCTTGGCGGCGGCCTCGGGGACCGAAAGATCGGATTTGGCGAGCGAAGCGGCAAGGCCAAGGGCAAAGCAGAGAACGATGGGAGAGAGCAGGTTGTCAGCTGCCAGTGCCAGAATCTCTGCCATGGTGTCCCTCGTTTCTTTTCACAAATTTGTACCTAAATAGGCGACATTTTCGCTAAGGGAAGTGTTGCTCGCGCTTTTTTACGGGCCAGTGCTCAGATTGCGGTGAAGCTGCCTGTTTCGGGATGATATTGCTCAACAGCGCCATCGGCGATGTCGTGCCAGAGGCCATGGAGCGTAAGCTTGCCGCTTTTGACATCATCGGCGATGAAGGGGAATGTCATGAGGTTTGACAGCGAGACGAGCACAGCCTCTTTTTCGAGCGCGTCTGGTTGCTCGGCTTCGGGCAGGCCTTTCACATTCTCGTAGCCCGGGCGCAGGATATCCATCCAGCGGCCGACGAAGGATGTTTTCTCTTCCAGCTCGGGTGCTTTGCCCGAGCACATGTCAAGACAGCCCTGAACGCCCCCGCAGTTTGAGTGCCCCAGCACGATGATATGCGCGACTTTGAGCGCACTCACCGCATATTCGACAGCGGCGGATGTGCCGTGTTGTGCACCATCGGGCTTATAGGGCGGCACGAGATTTGCGATGTTGCGATGCAGGAAAAACTCACCCTGATCGGCGCCGAAAACCGAGGTGACATGCACACGGCTGTCGCAGCAGGAGATAACCATGGCACGCGGGCGCTGGCCTTCATCGGCAAGGCGGCGATACCAGGCTTCGTTTTCAACATAGGTTGTGGCGTGCCAGCCGTGATAGCGCTGCACAAGGTATGAGGGCAAGGGTTTGGCGTGTTGCATGGTTTGTCCTGTTTGGTTTGAACCTGAATAGGCGGTATTCGCGGATAATTCGAGAGAAAACGCGCTTGGAGGTAAACCATTTGCGAGGGTTTGCCTGCCATATTGGTCCGTGCCGTGGGGCAAGAACCAAAGGGTGAGACTATGAAACAGATAACGATGCTTGCGATGAGCGAGCCTATAGAGCTGAACGCAGAGACGCTTGAGGGGCTGTATGCAGAGCTGGGTGATGCGGCAGCGGAGGATATTATCTGCCGCGCGATGGAAGAGTTGGCTGTGAAGCTGGCGCAGGTTGACCGGCTGTATCGCAGTCACCAGATTGATATGATGCGCAAAACCGTGCGCTCCATGAGTGCGATTGCGGGGCAGATCGGGATGAGCATGTTGGCGCGGGTTGCGGGGGATGTGCTGATATGTGTCGATGCCGGCGACAGCACCGCGCTGGCTGCTGTGGTGCAAAGGCTGATGCGTGCGGGGGAAAGCTCGCTCACCGAGATATGGCAGGCGCAGGACCTTTCGATCTGAGGGGGAAGTTTAAGGTTCACTCTCGTTTGCAAGTTGCATTAGGCTGATTTTTGAAACCAGCCAAAGGATGCTACCCCGTGGACTTGAAACCTGTGGACTTGAAATTTGCCTCTGTCGATGTTGATGCGACGCCGCTTTATTTGCTGGAGGCGGACGGGCTTGAAGCCTGGCTTGGGCAGCAGAGCGTGCCTGTCAAAACGTGGGTAAAGGGTGCGGGCTTTGCTGCAAAGCCGGGCGAGGCGCTGGCTGTGCCCGCGACCGACGGCAGCATGCTTTGTGCGCTGGCGGGCTATGGCGATGTGGCGGCGCGCAAACGCGGGCGGTTTGCCTTGGCGGCGGCGGCGGCGAGGCTGCCCGAGGGGAACTATAAGCTGGTGAGCACGCTTGAGGGCCCCGAGCTTGAGGCCGAGGCGCTGGGCTGGCTTTTGGGGCAGTATGTGTTTGACCGTTATGCCGAGGCGAAAGCCCCGGCGGCGCGGCTTTTAGCGCCTGAAGGTATGAACGCCGCCAAGATCGAGGCGATTGCCAAGGGCGAGGCGCTGACGCGCGATCTGATCAACACGCCAGCGAACGATATGGGGCCTGTGGCGCTTGAGGCGGCGGCGAGCGAGTTGGCGCAGGCGCATGGTGCGGAGTTTCATGTCATCCGCGGCGAGGCGCTCTTGGATGAGAACTTTCCGCTTATTCACACGGTTGGCCGCGCAAGTGACCAAGCGCCACGGCTGATTGACATGCGCTGGGGCGCGGCCGGGCCGAAGCTGACACTTGTGGGCAAGGGGGTGTGCTTTGACACAGGCGGGCTCAATCTGAAGCCCGGTGCTTCTATGGCGCTGATGAAGAAGGATATGGGTGGCGCTGCGACTGTTCTTGGCCTTGCGCATATGATTATGGCGCTGGAGCTGAAGGTGCAGTTGCGGGTGCTTATCCCTGCGGTGGAAAACGCGGTGAGCAGTAATGCCTTCAGGCCCGGAGATATCCTGACAAGCCGCAAGGGGCTGACTGTCGAGATTAACAACACCGACGCCGAGGGGCGGCTTGTGCTGGCCGATGCGCTGGCCTTTGGTGCGGAGGGCACGCCTGATCTGATGATCTCGATGGCGACGCTGACAGGCGCGGCGCGTGTCGCGGTCGGGCCTGACCTTGCGCCGTATTTCTCTGACGATGAAGGCTTTGTGAGTGCTTTGGAAACTGGCGCGGCAACGGCGCAAGACCCTGTCTGGCGGATGCCGTTCTGGGAGGCTTACGAGACAATGATCGAGCCCGGTATTGCCGACCTCGATAACGCGCCGAGCGGGGGCTTTGCAGGGTGTATAACGGCGGCGCTTTTCCTGCGGCGCTTTGCGGGGGATGTGAATTACGCGCATTTTGATATCTATGGCTGGAACCCTGCGGCCAAGCCCGCGCGGCCCAAGGGGGGCGTCGGGATGGCGGCGCGTGCGCTTCTTGAAGCCTTGCCAGAGGTATTGGAACTATGATGGACCGTCGCACAACACCGAACAACGGGCGCGTGGCTGCCGAGCGCTTGCAGGGGCAAGTCGAGGCCGAGAAATTTGTCGAGGGAGCGGCGCGTCAGGTGATGGTGCCTGTTGCCGACCTTATGCGCGCGCCGGATGGCAAGCGGGACCGCCAGTTGCTGTCGGGGCAGGCTGTCCAGGTGTATGAAGAGCTTGATGGCTGGGCCTATGTCGAGAGCGCGCTGGACGGCTATGTCGGATATTTGCCTGCCGGGAGCCTCGGTGCGGTGAGGGACGCGACCCACCGTGTGAGCGCGCGGGCCACGCATATTTATACGCAGGCCGATATTAAAAGCCCTGATCGGGCGAGCCTGAGCATGGGCTCGACCCTGCGGGTTTTGCGTGAGCAGGAGGGTTTTGCCAAGATCCCCGAGGGGTTTGTGCCGCTGGTGCATTTGAGCGGGATGGAGCCGGAGACCGACCCTGTGACTGTGGCCGAACGGCTCATTGGCACGCCGTATCTTTGGGGCGGGAACTCGGCCTTTGGCATTGATTGCTCGGGTCTTGTGCAGGCGGGTTGCACGGCCTGCGGGATTGCCTGTGCAGGTGATTCCGACATGCAGGAAGCCCGGCTTGGCGAGGCTTTGGCGGAGGATGCGACGCTTCAGCGCGGAGATTTGCTGTTCTGGAAAGGGCACGTGGCCTGGGTGTCTGACGAGGCGACCTTGCTTCATGCCAATGCGCATCACATGGCGGTGGCTTACGAACCGATTGAAGCGGCGATTGCGCGGATTGAGGCGCAGGGCGACGGACCCGTCACCGCGCGCAAGAGACTTAAGGAGCTGTTATGAGCGATACGTTTTTCCAACCCGTTTCAGGCATGGACCTGCCGCGCTTTGCGGGGATTCCGACGTTTATGCGCCTGCCGCATCTGGCGCGGGGAAGCGAGCGCTGGGCTGATGTGGATGTGGGTATCATTGGCGTGCCCTGGGATAGCGGCACGACCAACCGCCCCGGCCCGAGGCACGGACCGCGACAGTTGCGGGATGCGTCTACGATGATCCGGGCGGAGCATGGCGTGAGCGGGATACGCCCGTTTGAGGCGCTGAACTGTGCGGACCTTGGAGATGTGGGGCCGAACCCTGCGGATATTGCCGACAGCATGCAACGGATTACGGCGTTTTATAAAGAGGTTATCGCTGCCGGGATTGTCCCGTTGACGGCGGGAGGCGATCATTTGTCATCTCTGCCGATCTTGCGGGCGGTGGCCGAAAAAGCACCTGTCGGGATGATCCATTTTGACAGCCACACCGACCTGTTTCACTCGTATTTCGACGGCACGATGTATACCCACGGTACGCCGTTTCGCCGCGCTTGCGAAGAGGGATTGCTTGACCCGAAGCGGGTGATCCAGATTGGCATTCGCGGGACGCAGTATGACAGCGAGGACCGTGATTTTGCGCGAGCCGAGGGCATACGTATCGTTCCGATTGAGGAGTTTCATGCCCGCGGGGCGGAAGATGTGATGGTCGAGGCACGCGAGATTGCAGGCAAAGGCGCGACTTATCTGAGCTATGATATCGACTTTGTCGACCCGACGTTTGCCCCCGGAACAGGCACGCCGGAAGTGGGCGGGCCGAACTCTTATCAGGCGTTGCAGGTGGTGCGGGGGCTGACGGGTGTAAACTTAGTGGGGGCGGACCTTGTTGAAGTCTCGCCCCCGTTTGATGCCAGTGGCGGCACGGCCTTCCTTGGTGTTTCGATCATGTTCGAAATGCTCTGTCAGATGGCCGCGTCGCGTGCGTTGTAGGCTTCGGATTTGGCTTTGCCAAATCCGACCAGTTGAGGGGGACGCCGTCCCCCTCAAACTCCCCCTAACTCCCCCTGAGGTATTTTTGAACAGAAGAAGTTGACTGAGGTGTTTCGGGCTTAAGGGAGGTGTGACGTGAGCCCGAAGCCTGTTAGCGCCTGAGGCAGGCTTCGAAGCCTTCAGCGAGATTGTTCATCAGCGCGTTATAATGGCCTGCGCCGACGGGCAGCTCTGCGCCGAGCGGGTCGATCTCGACTGCGGGAATTTCGAGCGTTTCGGTGATGAGTTGGATGCTTGCTTCGGGTGTGCTTGGCTCGGTAACGAAGCAGCCCAAATCGGGGGCTTCTGTAAGCAACTCGCGCAAATGTGCAGGGCCCGCATCCTGATCATCGGCGTCGGTGACAGCGGCGTGTGACGTGAGGCCGAAGCGGGCTTCAAAATATTGATAGGCATCATGTGCTGTGAGGAATTCACCGCCTTCAAAGGGCGCAAGGCGCGCGGTTGTTTCGGCGATTTGAGCTTTGATCGCTTCGGCCGCTGCCATTGCGTTGGCGCGGTAGGCCGCGGCATTGTCAGGGTCAAGTTTGGCGAGTTCTTCGGCGATGAGTGGCAACCAGATAACGGCATTCTCCGGGTCTAGCCAGACATGTGAGTCTTTGCGGATATCTTCGGCGACTTCATCTGCGTGATCGTCGTGGGCGTGTTCGTCCTTATGCTCGTCATGATCGTGATCATGCCCTTCCTCGTGCGTTTCTGCCGCTTCATGGGCTTCGTCGCCATGGTCATGCCCGTGGTCGTGATTATGCGCGCCACGCTTGTCGAGAAGGGTGATGCCAGCGGCTTGCATAAGGGGAAGGCTGGCCGCATCGGGGGCCATTTCGCCTTTGGCTTTGTCGAGCCACGGGGACATGAGAGGGCCGACCCAAACCAGGAGATCGGCGTCTTGCAGGCGCTTGGCCTCGGACGGGCGCAGCGCGTGGCCGTGAGGAGATGTGCCGGGCTTTGTGAGCAGCTCCGGTGTGCCCAGATCGCCCATGACCTGGGCGGTGAGGCTGTGCACAGGCGGGATATCAGTAACGATTCTCGGGGATTCGGCGGCGAGAGGTGTTGCGAGCAGGGTGCTGCAAACGGTAAGGTACTTTAACATGGTGACTCCTGAAAGTGGGTAGACGTGTTGGGTGATTTGTTATAACATAACATTATGAGTCAAGGTATGAAACCCGAAAAAACCACCCCCCCGGCTCCGGTCGGATTTGGTGCGCATGATCATGCGCATTGCAAAACCGAGGCGATGGCAAAGGCGCAGGCCGTGTGTGAAGCGCGCAAGCTCCAGTTTACGCCTGTGCGCAAACGGGTGCTTGAAATATTGCTGGAGAGCCATGAGGCGCTTGGGGCTTATGATGTGCTTGCGCGTCTGGCGGCAGAGGGTCTTGGATCAAAGCCGCCTGTGGCCTACCGCGCTTTGGGTTTTCTGGTTGAACACGGGTTTGCCCACCGTATCGAGAAGCTGAACGCATTTGTGGCCTGTTCCCATCCGGGGCGTGCGCATGATGCGGCGTTTATGATCTGCCGTGACTGCGGACTTGTGGCCGAAGCGGAGCCGCAATCGCCTCTGCGCCGAAGTGCCGGAGCGGCGGGATTTCAGATTGAATCGATGGTGATCGAGGCGGAGGGACTTTGCCCTGCGTGCATTCCCGAGGACAAGGCATGAGTCTGATCGAGGCGCGGGGGCTTTCGAAAAGCTTCGGCTCGGAAGTGGTTTTGCATGATGTAAACCTTGCGATCGAGCGTGGCGAGATTGTTACGATTGTGGGGCCGAACGGTTCTGGAAAATCGACTCTTTTGCGCATGTTTGCAGGGGTATTGAAGCCCAGCAACGGTGAGTTGAAGCAAGAAGCCGGCCTCAAGATCGGCTATGTGCCGCAGAAGCTTGAGCTTGAGGCGAGCTTGCCGATGACGGTGCGCCGCTTTCTGGATGTGCCGCGACGGGTGAGTGAGGCTGCTGCAGACCGCGCTTTGGAGCGGGTCGCTATAGCTCCGTTGAAGCAACGCAGCCTTACGGGGCTTTCTGGCGGGCAGATGCAGCGGGTTTTGCTGGCGCGGGCGCTGATTGTGGAACCTGATATCTTGATGCTGGACGAGCCGACGCAGGGTTTGGACCAACAGGGGCAAGCCGACTTTTACCGGCTGATTGAAGAGTTGCGTGCCGAGATCGGCTGCGCTGTTTTGATGGTGAGCCACGAGCTTCATGTGGTGATGAGCGCGTCAGACAGGGTGATTTGCCTGAACGGGCACATCTGCTGTGAGGGGACCCCCGAGATTGTGCGCAATGCGCCGGAATACCGCCGCCTGTTTGGCACCGGCACGCAGGGCGCGCTGGCGCTTTACCGCCATGAGCACGACCATGTGCATGACGAAACCTGCGCGCATGAACATGAGGAAAACCACTGATGCTGAATGACTTTCTGATGCGCGCGGGGCTGGCGGGCCTTGGCGTTTCGCTGGCTGCGGGCGCGCTTGGGCCATTTGTTGTCTGGCGGAGGATGGCCTATTTCGGGGATGCGATGGCGCATGCCGCCATTCTGGGTGTGGCGCTGTCGCTGGGCTTTCATATTTCGATCTTTGTCGGCGTTTTGCTGGCGGCGTTGCTTGTTGCCGTGTTGTTTATCGGGCTGACGCGGCGCAGCCAGAGTGCGGATAGCTCGCTGGGTGTGATTGCACACTCGGCGCTTGCTTTTGGTCTTGTGGCTGTGGCGATGGCGGGGCCGCGTGTGGAGGTGGAGGCCTATCTGTTCGGCGATGTTCTGACCGTTTCTCGCGCTGATCTGGCGCTGATCTGGGGCGTTGTCGCTGCCGTTGTTCTTTGGCTTATCTGGCGCTGGCAGGCACTTGTGACATGGGTTTTGAGCCCTGATCTGGCCGAGACCAGCGGATATAACACGAAGCTTGAGGAAATGGGGCTGATCATGGCGCTGGCGCTGGTTGTGGCTGTCGGAATCAAGGCCGTTGGCGCGCTTTTGATCACGGCGCTTCTGATTATTCCTGCCGCGAGTGCGCGCCCGCATGTGCGCACCCCCGAGGCCATGATTGCATTGTCGCTTTGCTTTGGCGCGCTGGCGGCTGTGGCCGGGCTGCGCGCAGCACTTTGGCTTGATACGCCTGCGGGGCCAAGCATTGTCTGCACAGCGGCGATTGCCTTTGCGCTTTCGATGATCGTGGCCAAAGTGCGGGGCCGCTGATGTATAAGCGTTATGCGGTTTATCACTGTCCAGAGGGTGCTCTTGGGGCGTTTGGCACGGCATGGCTGGGCAACGGGCGCGAGCTTGTGGCGCAGCCTTCGCGCTATGGCTTTCATGCGACATTGAAAGCGCCTTTTGCTCTGGCCGAGGGGCAGAGCGAGGGCGGTTTGGCGGGGGCAGTGAAGGCGCTTGCCGCGGGGCTTCGGCCTGTTGAAATTGAATTGGAGCTGGCGCGGCTCGGCAGCTTTTTTGCGCTTGTGCCGAAGGGCGAGACGGCGGCACTGCGTGCGCTTTCCGGCGCCTGTGTGCTTGAGCTTGAAGCCTTCCGCGCACCTATGAGTGAGGCGGAATACGTGCGCAAGCTGCGGCCTAATATGCCAGAGCGGCAGGTGGAGAACCTGAAACGCTGGGGCTACCCCTATGTGCTCGACGACTTCCGCTTTCACCTGACGCTGACGGGGCCTGTGGCGAAAGCTGCACGTGAAAGTGCGGAGGCTGAGCTGCGTGCGGTGCTGCCTGATGTGAGCGCGCCGTATGCTGTGAACACGATTTGCCTCTGTGGCGAGGACGCCGGCGGGCAGTTTCGTGTCATCAAGCGGTTTGCTTTAGGCGGGGCGTAGCCCGAGGATTTCGCGCGCTTGGGCCGGAGTTGCCACGGGGCGCTCGTATTTGGCGCAGAGGTCTGCTGCGCGCGCTATCAGCGCGGCGTTTGACGGCGCGAGGGTGTCGCGGTCGAGCCTCATGTTGTCTTCCAGCCCTGCGCGGGTGTGGCCGCCTGCAGCTATGGCCCATTCATTAACCACAACCTGATTGGGCCCGATGCCAGCGGCGCACCACTCGGCCTCTGGCGCGCGGGTTTTCATGATGTGAACGTAAAAATCGAACACTTCGCGGTCTGCTGGCATGGCGTTTTTGACGCCCATAACGAACTGCACATAGAGCTTACCGAAGAGTGTTCCTTGCTCGTGCATACGGATTGCGCCGAGGATGTGGGAGAGGTCAAACGCCTCCACCTCGGGGGTGATTTCGTATTTGACCATCTCGGAAGAGAGCCATGCGACAAGGTCGGGGCTGTTTTCATAGACCCGCGTCGGGAAGTTGTTGGACCCGACGGAGAGCGAAGCCATATCGGGGCGTAAGGACAGCATCCCGCCGCGCTCCTGGCCTGCGCCGGAGCGGCCGCCTGTCGAGAACTGTATGATCGCCTCGGGGGCGTGCTTTTTGAGCTGGGCTTGCAGCTCGGCAAATTTCTCGGGGTCGGAGGTGGGTGTTTCATCGGCGTTGCGCACATGAGCGTGGATGATGCTTGCACCTGCTTCGATGGCTGCGAGGGAGCTTTCGACCTGCTCTGTGATTGTGGTTGGCACGGCAGGATTGTTCGCTTTGGTGGGAACCGAGCCTGTGATGGCGCAGCAGAGAATGCAGGGTTTGGTCATGTGATTTGCCTTAAATGTCGAAGAATACGGTTTCGTCTTCGCCTTGGAGGCGGATGTCGAAGCGGTAGGTATCGCCTGTGCGCTTGGCCACAAGGGTGGCGCGGCGGTGCTCCCATTCGATAGAGTTGAGAACGGGATCAGCCGTGTTGTCCTCATCGTCAAAATAGAGCCGCGTATTGAGGCCCACATTGATGCCGCGCGCAACGATCCAGAGGTTGATGTGCGGCGCCTGCATCTGGCCGTGGCGACCAAGGGTTGCCCCTGGTTTGACCGTGTCAAAGCCCCACTCGCCTGTCGCGAAATCGGTGATGACACGGCCCCATCCACTGAAGCCTTCTTCAACGTCGCCCGCGCTTTCGGGGTGGGCGTAGACGCCTGCGGAATTGGCTTGCCATGCTTCAAGCAGCACGTCTTTCACGGGCGCGCCTGTGCCGTCGATGACCAAGCCTTCGACGCGGATACGCTCGCCTGCCGCATTGGGGCCGGCGATGTCATGGCCGAGCTCTTCGCGGTAGATATCAAAGCCAGCCGCGCCCGGCGCGAGGCCGATGTGCACGTAAGGGCCAGCTGTTTGGGAGGGGGTTTCTTTGAGGTATTTGGGCGTATTGCTCATAATCAATTCCCCTCCAGCTTGTTTTCAAAGAGTGTCGAGCGCCGCCCGCGCAGGACGATATCAAAGCGATAGGCGATGGTATCAAGCGGGATTGTTGCGTTCATGTCGAGCTTGGCGGTGAGCTGGTCTATGGCCGCAGGATCGGGGATTGTTTGCACAATCGGGCAGCGGGCGATGAGCGGGTCGCCTTCAAAGTAAAGCTGGGTGATGAGGCGTTGAGCAAAGCCCGTGCCGAAAACTGAAAAGTGGACATGTGCGGGGCGCCAATCGTTAATACCGTTGCGCCACGGGTAGGCGCCGGGCTTGACGGTGCGGAAGTAATAGTAGCCTTCTGCATCGGTCATGGTGCGGCCGCAGCCTCCGAAATTGGGATCAATCGGGGCGAGGTAGGTATCTTTTTTGTGTCGGTAGCGTCCGCCGGCGTTTGCCTGCCAGATCTCGACCAGAGTGTTTGGCACTGGGCGGGCGTTTTCATCGAGCACGCGGCCATGGATGATGATACGCTCGCCTATGGGGCTTTCGCCTGCTTTGGCGTAATTATTCAAGAGGTCGTTGTCGAGCGGGTCGATATCATTGTGGCCAAAACGCGGGCCGCTGATCTCGCTTGGAGTGTTCTCAAGCGAGATCAGCGAATAGCGCGGCGAGCGGGCGACAGATGTTTTGTAAGCTGGCGTGAGGGCCGGCGCGTGCCAGTTGCGATCACGTTGGTAGAACTCGGCTGGTTTCATCTGTCTGCCTCCATTTCGGCATATGTCTCTTTGGCCAGTTTCAGCGCGTGGTTGGCGCGGGGCACGCCTGCGTAGAGCGCGACATGCTGGAACACCTCAAGCACATCGGTTTTGCTCGCGCCCGTGCGGGCTGTGGCACGGATGTGCATCGGGATTTCATCAAAATTGCCCAAGGCGGCGAGAAGCGCAAGGGTCAGCATGGAGCGCTCGCGCTCGGGGATGCCATCAGAAGCCCAGACATTGCCCCAGGCTGTCTCGGTGATGAGGGTTTGAAAGGGGGTGTCAAATTCGGTTTTGGCAGCCTCGGCACGGGCGACATGATCTTCGCCGAGGATGCGGCGGCGCACTTGCATGCCTTTGGTGTAACGGTCGGTCATTTAAAGCTCCTAGTAAGGCAAACCAACGTAATTCTGCGCCATGACGCTTTGCGCCGTTTTATTGCTGCGCAGAAAGTCGATATCGGCCTTTTGCATTTTGAGATCGAATTCATTCTGAACGGGAAAGCGGTGTAGAAGGTTGGTCATCCACCACGAAAAGCGCTCGGCTTTCCAGACGCGGGCGAGGGCTTTTTCACTGTAGCTGTCCAGCCCTGCGCTGTTTTTTTCAAGGTAGTGCTGTTTGAAGCCCTGGAAGAGATAGTGAATATCGCTTGCCGCTGTGTTAAGGCCCTTCGCGCCCGTGGGCGGGACGATATGAGCGGCATCACCGCAGAGGAAGAGGCGGCCCCAGCGCATGGGCTCGGTGACAAAGCTGCGCAACGGGGCGATGGACTTTTCGATGCTTGGGCCTGTCACGAGCTTTTCAGCGTGATGGGCGGGGATGCGGCGCTTGAGCTCTTGCCAGAAGGCATCATCTGTCCAGTCTTCGGGGCTGTCAGAGAGGGAACACTGGATATAATAGCGCGAAAGCTTGGCGTTGCGCATGGAGCAGAGGGCGAAGCCGCGCTCGGAGGCGGCGTAGATCAGTTCGTCGTTGACGGGGGGTGTTTCCGAGAGGATGCCGAGCCAGCCGAAAGGGTAGAGCTTTTCATATTCGCGACGCACAGTGAGGGGGATCGTCTGGCGCGAGACGCCGTGGAAGCCATCGCAGCCAGCGATGAAGTCACAGTCGATGCGGTGTTCTGCACCGTTGATATCGTAGGTGACATAGGCTTTGTCGGTGTCTGCGCCGTGGATTTGCACCTGCTCGACATTGAAGACGGTTTGCAGGCCAGCGGCCTCGCGGGCATCGTAAAGATCTCGGGTCACTTCGGTCTGGCCATAGACGACAACGGATGTGCCGGTGTGCTCTTTGAAGTTCACCTCGAACTCTTCATCGCCGTAGGAAATGATTGCGCCGTTATGGATGAATCCTTCGGCATCGAGCCGCTCGGCAACGCCTGCTTCGCGCATGAGGTTGACCATACCGACCTCAAGGATGCCTGCGCGGATGCGACCCAAGACATAATCACGCGTTTTGCGCTCGAGCACCACAGCGTCGATGCCTTGTGTGTGAAGGAGTTGACCGAGGAGGAGGCCAGAGGGGCCGCCGCCGATGATGACGACTTGGGTACGCATGGGGCTTGCCTTTTGTGGTGTTGAAGGGAGTTTACTGACCTTAATTGTTATGTAAAATGAATAAATCAGCCTTATAGTTTCTTAAAAAGGAAAGTTATGGACCGCCGCATTAAGCTTCGTCATGTTGAGGCCTTTGTCGAGATTGCCCGCCAGAAGAGCCTTAAGGGCGCGGGCGAGGCGCTTGGGCTGACGCAGCCTGCGATCTCCAAGATACTGAAGGAGCTGGAGGATATTCTGGGCGCGAGCCTTATGAGTCGCGGGCGCGGCGGTGTGGAGCTGAGCGCGGCGGGCGTTGTTTTTCTTAAGGGTGCAGAGGCGAGCCTGAGTGCGCTGAGGCAGGGGTTTGACGGGGTCACAAGGCTTCAAAAAGGCGGCGCGGGGGCGCTGAATGTGGGTGCGATGCCGAGCGTGGCAGCGCGTGTGCTGCCACTGGCGAGCCTGAAGTTTCGCAGCCATGAGCCAGAGACGGTGCTGAAGGTGGAAGACGGGCCGCACGGTTTTTTAATGGAGCGGCTGCGGACGGGGGCGCTTGATCTGGTTGTCGGGCGGATGGGGCCACCTGCGACCATGGCGGGGACCAGCTTTACGCCGCTTTACAGTGAGCAGGTGGTTTTTGTTGCGCGCGCAGGACACAACCTCAGCGGGGCAACGCGACTTGAGGCGCTGCGGGACCAGCTTGTGATTTACCCGTCCGAGCGCGCGGCGATCAGGCCACTGGTGGACCGGCTTTTTATTGCTGAAGGTGTTGGCGAGTTGCCTCACCGGATTGAAAGCGTATCGGGTGATTATGGCCGCGGGCTGACGCGGACGAGCGAGGCGGTCTGGATCATTTCCGAAAGTGTTGTGGCGGGCGATATCGAAAGTGGCCTGCTGGAGAAGCTGCCGTTTGATACGGGGATAACAGCGGGGCCAGTGGGGATTATGACGCGGGCGGAGGAGGATACCTCACCTGCGGTTCAGCTCTTTCGCACGGTTTTGGGCGAGGCGGTGGAGGCGCTGGGGCTGCTGGTTTGAGAGCTGTGCTTTACCCTCGCGCGCTGTGAAATGTGATGTTAGCGTTGCGGCGAAGGCAAGGGAGGAACCTGGACCATGGCAAAGACAACATCTGACAAAATGCGCGCATGGACCGGGCCGGCTTTGTTTACCTACGGGTTCAGGCCATTTTTCTTGTTTGGTGCGGTTTGGGCCGCTTTGGCCATGATCCTGTGGATTGCGCAGCTTGCCGACGCATTGGAATTGCCGAGCAGTCTGGACAGCGTCTCATGGCATGCACATGAGTTTTTGTTTGGGTATCTGAGCGCTGTGATTGCCGGTTTCTTGCTGACCGCTGTGCCGAACTGGACGGGGCGGATGCCTGTTGTCGGCTGGGGGCTGGCTGTTTTGTTTGCGATCTGGCTGGCCGGTCGCGTGGCGTTGGCGACATCGGCTTGGTGGCCCGGGGGTGTTGCCGAGGGGGTGGATCTTGCTTTTTCCATCGTTTTGGGCGGGGTGATCCTGCGCGAAATTCTTGCGGGCAAGAACTGGCGTAACCTTGTGGTACTGGTGCTTTTGGCGGTGTTTACGGTTGCCAACCTGACCTTTCATATCGAAGCGGCACAGGGCGCATACGCAGCGCAGGGTTATGGGCTTCGCCTTGGCGTGGCTGCGGTTGTATTGATGATTGCGCTGATTGGCGGGCGGATTGTGCCGAGCTTCACGCGCAACTGGCTTGCCAAACAGCAGGCCGTGCGGCTGCCTGTGCCGCCGATGCAGCAGTTTGACAAAGCCGTGATGGTTGCCACGACGGCGGCGCTTGCGCTGTGGGTTGGCGTGCCTGCACATCCGCTGACGGGTGTGACACTTGTGCTTGTGGGGGCGCTTCATCTGATACGGTTGATCCGCTGGGAAGGTGCGCAAGCTTTGCGTGAGCCGCTCCTGTGGGTGCTGCATTTGGGCTATGCTTTTATTCCACTGGGCGCGCTTGTGGAGGGCGTGAGCATTCTGCGGCCAGAGTGGCTGACGGTGACAGGGGCGCAGCATGTCTGGATGGCTGGAGCCTTTGGTTTGATGACCGTGGCGGTGATGACCCGCGCTACGCTTGGACACACGGGGCAGGACTTGCGGGCGGATACCGCTACTTTGGCGATTTATCTGGGCCTCATCGGGGCGGTTGCCCTGCGGGTCGCGGCGGCTGTCTGGCCCGAGGCGGCGAGCCTGCTTTACAATATTTCGGGGTTGCTTTGGATCGGCGCTTTTGGCGGGTTTGCTTTGATCTATGGCCGCCTGTTGCTACGGCCAAAACCTGCGAAGGCTTAAAGCAAAACGGCTCCGCAAGGTGCGGAGCCGCTTCTGGTTATCGGGAATGCCTTAGAGGCTGGCTGTGAGTGCCGCGACGATGGCATCGCCCATCTCGGAGGTGCTGATTGGTTTTGCGCCATCTTCGCCGAGCAGATCGGCCGTGCGTGCGCCATCGGCGAGCACTTTCTCAACGGCTTTTTCAAGACGATCGGCCTCTTCGCCCTGATCAAAGCTGTAGCGCAACGCCATGGCGAAGCTGAGCACACAGGCAATCGGGTTGGCTTTGCCTTGGCCAGCGATATCGGGCGCGGAGCCGTGCACCGGCTCGTAGAGCGCTTTGGGGCGACCATTGGCCATAGGCGCGCCAAGCGAGGCGGAGGGTAACATGCCGAGCGAACCTGTGAGCATCGCGGCGGCGTCTGAAAGAAGGTCACCAAAGAGGTTGTCGGTGACGATGACATCAAACTGCTTGGGCCAGCGGCAGAGCTGCATGGCGCCAGCGTCGGCATACATATGCGACAGTTCGACATCAGCATACTCGGCTTGGTGCACCTCGGTGACAACTTCGCGCCAGAGAATGCCTGATTCCATGACGTTGGCTTTTTCCATCGAGCAAACTTTGTTGCCGCGTTTGCGGGCAAGCTCGAAGGCCGAGCGGGCGACTCGGGCGATTTCTGACTCGGTGTAGCGCTGGGTGTTGATGCCGATGCGCTCGTTGCCTTCTTTGAAGATGCCGCGCGGTTCGCCAAAGTAGATACCTGAGGTGAGTTCGCGCACGATCATGATATCAAGGCCGGCGACCACGTCTTTTTTGAGCGATGAGAAGTCGGCCAGCGCATCAAAGCACTGCGCGGGGCGCAGGTTTGAGAACAGGTCCATCTCTTTGCGCAGGCGCAGGAGGCCGCGCTCGGGCTTTACGGAAAAGTCGAGCGCATCATACTTCGGGCCACCGACCGCGCCGAGCAGAACGGCATCAACCTCTTGGGCTTTGGCCATCGTGTCGTCATGCAGCGGTGTGCCGTGTTTGTCGTAAGCCGAACCGCCGACAAGGTCTTCGCTCACGTCAAAGGCGAGATCGCGATTTTTGCCAAACCAGTCGATGACCTTGCGGACCTCGGCCATAACTTCGGGGCCGATGCCGTCACCGGGAAGGATAAGAAGCGAAGGGTTGCTCATGATGTGGTTCCTCGTTTGAATAGCTTGGCTCTGAGCTAGCGGCTGCCGCGGGAAGGGTCAAGAAACATAAGGTGCAAGGCCTGTTTTGAGCGCCTCCCAAACCACGCTGATGCGTGGCACACGGCGCAGCGCCTCGGGCGTTGCGAGCCAGACGGGCAGTGGCGGAATGGGAAAGTCGGGCAAAATTTCCTCAAGGCCTGAGGCTTGTGCGATTGCGGTTTGGCAAAAGCCGATGCCGCAGCCTTGGCGCACAAGTTCAAGATAGGTCACCTGATCATCGCATTTGGTGGCGAAGGTAATTTTCTCGGCGGGCAGGCCCAAGGCGCGCATCCCCTGCAGGATCAGCCCGCTTTTGTCATAGCCGACGATGTCGTGATCGATAAAGTCTTCAATGGAGTGCGGCCGCCCTTTGCGCGCGAGATAACCTGGGGCGGCGTATATCCCGAGATCGAGCGCGCCGAGCTTTCGGGTGACGATATCCAGCTGGGAGCTTTGAAACATGCGCACGGCGATGTCGGCTTCGCGAAAGAGCAGGTTTTCCTGAACGTCAGAGGGAATGAGTGTGATGTGGATGGCGGGATGGGTCTCGCGCAGCTTTGCGAGGATGTCGGGCAGAAAAAACTGCGCGACCACATGGCTTGCCGTGAGGCGGACCGTGCCTTCGGCGCGCGCGCTTGTGCCTGCGGCGGTGAGGGCGATGCTGTTCATGGCCTCGCGCATCCGGCGGGCGGGCACGACCATCTGCCGGCCTGTTGTGGTGAGCGAGAGACCTCGCGGCTGACGGATGAAAAGCTCGGCTTCAAGCGCGGCTTCGATCTGTTTGATCTGGCGGCCAAGGGTTGGCTGACTCTGGCCAAGCTTGCGCGCAGCCGCCGAAAGCGAGCCCTCTTCGGCAACAGCGAGAAAGGTCTGAACCAGCGACCAGTTGAGAGAAGCGATGTGATTATCCATTCATATATGAATAGCATATAGGCGAAATATGGCAATTTATAGTCACAAGAGAATGGATCAACTTACCTGTGAGAGATGTCACAGGAGAGAAACATGACACAGACAGCATTGATTTTGGGCGGATCCGGCAAGATCGGCGCGCATGCGAAACGGGCCTTTGAGGCGGCGGGCTGGCGCTGCCGTATGTATGAACGCAAAGCTGGCAATATGGCCGAGGCGGCGATGGGATGTGATGTGATCGTCAACGGGCTGAACCCGCCAAACTATCACAACTGGGCGGAGCTTATCCCTGCGATCACCGAAGAGGTGATTGCCGCGGCGAAGGCGAGCGGGGCAACGGTTATTCTCCCCGGAAATGTGTACGTGTTCGGGAATACGGGCGGGACATGGTCGGAAGACACGCCGCATCGGCCTACGTCACGCAAGGGGGTGATCCGCGCCGAAATGGAAGTGCTCTATGCACAAAGCGGCGTGCAGGTGATCAATCTGCGGGCGGGAAATTTCATTGACCCTGACAAGAACGGCGATGTCTTTTCGATGTTGATTGTGCCCAAGCTGGCGAAGGGCAAGGTGGGTGCGATGGGCGATCCGGCAACGCTGCAAGCCTATGCCTATCTGCCCGATTGGGCGCGCGCGGCAGTGATGTTGGCGGAAAAGCGTGCCGAACTGGGGGGCTATGAAGACATCCCCTTTGCTGGGCACGCCTTTTCGCTCGATGCGCTTAAGGCAGATATGGAGCAGATAACAGGGCGCGTGCTAAGGTATAGCGCGTTTCCGTGGCGGATGATGCGGCTTGCCGCGCCGTTTTGGGAGCTTGCACGCGAGCTTGTCGAGATGCGCTATCTTTGGAACACGCCACATGCGCTTTCGGGGCGCAAGCTGAAGGCGCTTCTGCCCGAGTTTGAAGACACGCCGCTGCGCGATGTTTTACGGCAGTTTGATATCAACCCAGACAAGGCGATGGCGGCTGGCCGCGAGGGCGAGCGCGTGGCCTGAGGAGGGGGGCGCAGGCCAGTAGATCCCCGCATTTGTCACGTTGATATCCGCCGAAGGCAGAACGAAATCGACGCGCATGTTGCCGGGGCCGACTGTGTCGTTGGTGGGTTCGCTCCAGTCGGCCGTATCCAAGGCAGGGTCGCCGAGGTGTGCCGGAGTGGCCTCAAGTGCTGCGCCCTCGCTCTCGGGGCGAGGGTCTTGCAGCTTGGGGTGAGCGAGCAGGCTTCGCATGACTTCGCGCCACCCTGTGCCATCGGCGGGGTCGAGATTGGCTCCGAAAGCCAGAATGAAGGGACCGGCAGGCGGCGTGCCGAGACGGCCTTCGATATGGTGCAGCCAGAGGGCGTTTTCGTCGTGGTTGCGCTTGCCGTTGCGGTCCTCCTCGCCGTCAAAGACGGGTGGTGTCGCCTGGGAAATGAGCAGGGTGAGCGGACCTTTGGGAAGTGTGACGGGCAGGGACCAATGCGCCGTATGCGAGAGGCGTTGTGCCGCGAGGGCGTCTTCAGACGGGAAGGGCGCGCCGTCTGCGTGCGTGGGCAAGAGGGCTTCGGGAAAGTCGCGCCACAGGAGGGCAGAGAAGTCTTGCAACCCCGCTTCATCAAATGGCAAACGAGAGAGTACGGCCAGCCCGCCCTGGCCTGCATAATAACCAAAGCCCTGCGCATCGCGCGGGGTTCCGAGGCGGCCATCGCCGTCCATATCAAGCCCGGTGGCCCAGCCCGTATTGGGGCGGCGGGCGAAGGCGTATGGGTAAGGCTTGGTTTTGTCTGCGAGCAGGCCAGCGAAGGCTTTGAGCGCCTTCAGCTCTGCGTCGTAGTCAAAGTCTGCGAGCACGAGGATGTCGGGATTGGCTTTTGCGATCACATCACGGGCGGCGAGAACCTGTGCCTCTTGTTTGCCGATGTCGCGCAAGAGAAGCCCGGGGCCTTTGCGGCTAAGGCCCGCACTGAAAAAGGCAACGCGCAGCTCTGTTGCCCAGAGCGGCGCGCTATGTGTTGCAAGGAAAAGGAGCGTAAGAAGCGTTAGGCCGAGGCTGTTTGCATTCCGTTTTTTTCCACCTCGGAATAGGCGCGATTGCGCTTTTCCTCGATCAGCTCGGCGATGCGCCCCATGGCGATGCCGCGCATGATCATGCTGGCAGGAAGGAAGGCCCATGCTGTCATCATCCAGATCAAGGTCTGTGGGCTCTGCATCGAGATCGGGTCAATGAAGCTTGATGCGGCTTTCACAATCGCTGGGATCAAGAATGGCAGCAAAATCCCTAACACAATGTTAAGGCCTGCATCTCTTTTGAGGCGGTGGACGACATCGCCACCTGCTGTCGGATCAAACAGGGGGAGGTTGATCCAGACGTTGAAGGCGCGATTGCGTGTGGGCCAGCCGAGCAGGCGGACCATTGTCACGAAGACAAGCAGGGTGACCAGAGAGATCATGTAAGCAATGCCCGCAGAAATGCGCACGGAGGTGATGAGCTGTTCCGAGGCTTGCTCGGGCATCATCAGCACCATGAGGCGGACAGGGGAAAAAGGAAAATCAAGTGCGCCGCCCCAAGCTGTTCCGATTTTGTGCAGCACGCCTGCCATGCCGCCGGACCCTGAGGTGCTGGCCAGAATGACAGATAGCAGCGTGACCGAAACAAACAGCGCCAGAAAGCGCAGCCGGTTGAACGGCGAGGCATAGCGGAATTCAACGATTGAAGGGTATTGGCTGTAATATTCGATGAATGTCATCAAAAACGCCAAAAGCGCGACCAGCACGGTGATCTGGCTTGTATCGGCACTGACGTTGGGTAGCAAAAGAGACGGCATAAGCACCAGCAAAGCCATCAATACTGCGCGCAAAGCTGCGCCTGTTACACGTGTGAACACTGCCCAATCCTCTCAACTTGGTCGGTCGCGATACGATGCCGCGTCCTTGTTCCAACTTGAATCCGCTCTTTATGGCGGTATGCCTCAATCTTGCCCAATTTTTGCCTTCTTTCGATTCCCAGCTCAAGTCATGGACTGATAAGAGCTTGGAAATGGGGCGTTTTAAGGGAGGAAGTGGTGCGAGATTGCATCATTCACGGTTCACAAATGTGGCGAACGCAAACAGTTTTACTAGATTTGGTGTGAACTGGCCGGAGAGCCCATAGGGGCAGGTTTGGAAAGTTTTAATCAAAATGTCGGTGAAGCGGCCATAAGGGTGTCTCATGGCCGCTTCTGATGGCTTAGACCCAAGGGCGCGCTTGCGCGGCCGCGGCCTCGAATGTGTCGATTGCGGCGGCCTTTTCCAGAGTCAGGTCGATATCGTCGAGGCCGTTCATGAGGCAGTGCTTCTTGAAGGCGTCAACTTCAAACGCAAAGCTCTCGCCATCGGATGTGGTGACTGTCTGGGCTTCAAGATCAATGTCCATGCGCGCATTGGCGCCTTTTTCGGCGTCTTGCATGAGCACATCAACCGCTTCTTGCGGCAGCACGATAGGAAGGATGCCGTTTTTGAAGCAGTTGTTATAGAAGATGTCGGCGAAGGAGGTTGAGACAACCGCCTTGATGCCGAAATCGGCCAACGCCCACGGGGCATGCTCGCGCGAGGAACCGCAGCCGAAGTTATCGCCCGCAACAAGAATCTGGGCCTCACGGTAAGCGGGCTTGTTGAGCACGAAGTCTTCGATCTCGGTGCCATCGCGATTGTAGCGCATCTCGTCAAAGAGATTTTTGCCGAAGCCTGTGCGGGCAATCGACTTCAGAAACACCTTGGGGATGATCATATCGGTGTCGATATTCACGAGCGGCATCGGCGCGGCAATGCCTGAGAGTTTTTCGAACTTTTCCATTACATCATCTCCCGAACGTCTGTGAGGTGGCCTGTGATTGCGGCAGCGGCGGCCATGGCGGGCGACACGAGGTGTGTGCGGCCCTTGTAGCCTTGGCGGCCTTCGAAGTTGCGGTTTGAAGTGGCGGCGCAGCGCTCGCCTTCGGCCAGTTGGTCGGGGTTCATCGCGAGGCACATGGAGCAGCCCGCGAGGCGCCACTCGAAGCCGGCCTCTTTGAAGATGTCGGCCAGGCCTTCTTCTTCGGCCTGCGCACGGACAAGGCCCGAACCCGGAACGATCATGGCACGCATGCCGTCTTTGATCTTTTTACCCTTCAAGATTGCAGCCGCGGCGCGCAGATCTTCGATGCGCCCGTTGGTGCAGGAGCCGATGAAAACCGTATCGATCTGAATATCGGTGAGCTTTTGGCCCGCTGTGAGGCCCATATACTCAAGTGCGCGTTTGGCGGCGTCGACTTTACCGCCCTTGAAACTGGCGGGGTCAGGCACGACGCCTGTGATGGGCAGCACGTCTTCGGGCGATGTGCCCCAAGTGACGACCGGCTCGATGTCTTCGGCCTTGAGGGTGACAACCTTGTCAAAGACGGCGTCTTCGTCTGTGTAGAGGGTCTTCCACCAGTTGAGGGCAGCTTCCCATTGTGCGCCTTTGGGGGCGTGGGGGCGGCCTTTGACATAGGCGTAAGTTGTCTCGTCGGGCGCAATGAGCCCTGCGCGGGCGCCACCTTCGATGGCCATGTTGCACACGGTCATGCGGCCTTCCATCGAGAGATCGCGGATCGCTTCACCGCAATACTCGATGACATATCCTGTGCCGCCTGCTGTGCCTGTTTCGCCGATCACGGCCAGTGTAATGTCTTTCGCGGTGACACCTGGCTTCAGCTTGCCGGTGATCTCGACCTTCATGTTTTTGGATTTGCTCTGGATCAGCGTTTGGGTGGCAAGCACATGCTCGACCTCGGAAGTGCCGATGCCGTGGGCCAGTGCGCCGAAAGCGCCATGGGTGGCTGTGTGGCTGTCGCCGCAGACAACTGTCATGCCCGGAAGGGTCCAGCCCTGCTCGGGGCCAACAATATGCACGATGCCTTGGCGCACGTCGGAGACAGGATAGTAATGCACGCCAAAATCCTTGGCGTTCTTGTCCAGAGCTTCAACTTGAATGCGGCTCTCTTCGTTCTCGATCCCTTTGGCGCGGTCAAGCGTTGTGGGGACATTGTGATCGGGCACAGCGATTGTTTTATCGGGGGCGCGCACGCTGCGGCCCGTCAGGCGCAGGCCTTCAAAAGCCTGTGGTGATGTGACCTCGTGAACAAGGTGGCGGTCAATGTAGAGCAGACAGGTGCCATCGTCGGCTTCATGCGCGACATGGGCATCCCAGATTTTATCATAGAGCGTTTTGGGGGACATGGGTCCTCTCCCGTGTTGTGAATTGGGTTGGGCGGTTGTGACGTGAGGGAGCGCGCTTAGAGGCACGCTGCGACGAGACGCTCTTCAGAGAAGAATCGCTCACGCAGGCGCGCGCGGTCGTCGATGTCGAATATCCGTGTCATGGCTTAGCAGATATAGACTGGAAGCTCGCACTGCAAGAGTTTGCTAGGCTTGCCCTTGCCCGACGTGCGCAGCCGTGTAACTCTGGAAAGAAAAAGAGCGCCCATGGAAAACGAGACAACGGCAGCAACAAATGCAAACCCAATGGAGGCCAGCGGGCCAGCGGAGCCTGATGTTGGACAGGTGAGCGAAGTTGTGGTGAGCGAGGCACAGGAGATTGCTCTCTCGCTTGCGGGAAAGGCACAGGTTTTTCTGGAAGGCCTTATGCGGCCGTGGAATGCTTATCAGATCGGCATTGCTCTTGTGGTGTTTGTTGTGGCGCATTTGCTGGCCAGTTTTTTTGCGCCGCGCTTTAACAACTGGATGCGCTCGCGGGAGAACTGGCCGAAGTGGCAACTCAGGTTCCTGCTGTTGGTTTACCGCAGGCTCAGGCTGTTTTTCTTTGTTCTCATGATCTTTCCGCTGGTTTGGGTTATGCGGGAGGTTACATGGCCATCACGCACCTATATACTGGGAATTATCGCCAATCTTGCGCTTGCGTGGATTGTGATCACGATCGTTACCCGTCTGATAAACAACGGATTTCTACGCACTCTAGTGCGATATGCGGGCTGGACCTGGGCGACATTGATGGTGCTCGGGATCACCGAAGAAGCCCGCTCACTTATGGATTCTGTTGCCATTGAACTGGGCAGTTTGCGGCTCTCTCTCTGGACGGTGGCGCAGGCGGTTTTCACCCTTGCTGTATTGCTGTTTCTTGCGCGGTTTGTCTCGAAATCCATGGCCAGCGGGGTGCGGCGCAACGAGGATATCAGCCCGAGTATGCAGGTGCTGGTCATCAAGTTTGCGCAGGTCGGGCTTTACGGGTTGGCGCTGTTTGTCGGGCTGCGCGCCACGGGCGTGGACCTGACGGGGCTTGCTGTTCTCTCCGGTGCAATCGGTGTGGGCCTTGGTTTCGGTTTGCAAAAAGTGGTCTCGAACCTTGTGTCGGGTGTGATCATTCTGCTCGATAAATCAATCAAACCGGGGGATGTGATCAGCCTTGGCGAGACCTTCGGCTGGATCAACACGCTGGGCGCGCGCTACACCTCGGTTGTGACGCGGGACGGGCGTGAGTATCTGATTCCGAACGAGGATTTGATCACCGGACAAGTGGTGAACTGGTCGCATTCGGACGATTTTGTGCGGCTGGATATCTTTTTCGGTACGGCTTATGGCGATGACCCCCACAAGGTGCGCGCGCTGGCTATTGAAGCCGCCAAAGGGGTTGAGCGGGTGTTGGTTCACAAGGCGCCAGTTTGCCATATCGTCGGATTTGGCGACAGTTCTGTCGACTATATCCTGCGGTTCTGGATCAAGGATCCGACGGGCGGGCTGACCAACATTCGCGGTAATGTTTACCTCGCGCTTTGGGACAAGTTTCAGGAAAACGATATCTCGATTCCGTTCCCGCAGCGGGAAGTGCGGATGTTGGGGGATGCGGCGGAAAAAGGGTAGGGCCGTGCGTGTGGCTGGCTGTGCATACACCAGTATGGACAGTGTGCGGACGCAGGGTTTGCGTTTTGGCTGCGCCAAATCGCTCCGGCGGGGGGCCGGCCCCCCGCGCCCCCCGGGATATTTGTGGCAATAAGAAAGAGCGGAGCCAGGAAGGTGAGCGGGGGGAGCGTGCCTAGCGTAGGGCGCGGCCTTTGAGGATGGCGTCTTTGCCGAATTTTTCGCGGATTTTGTCGGTGGCGCGTTCGACATCGGAGCGCTTGGCGGCGCCCTCGTCGAGCAGGTCGTGCGAGCGGTCGGCATCGGAGGCGGGGACGAGGCCCGAGAGGCCTGTGCCGATGAGGCGGTAGGGGCCTTGATCGCCTGCCTGATCAAAGAGGGCACGGGCGGTGCGATAGATTGTGTCGGCCATTTGGGTGGCATCGTGAAGAGTCTGGCGGCGGGTGAGGCTTTTGAAGTTTGCGGTTTTGAGCTTGAGCGTGACGGTTTGGCCGGCAAAGCCTTTGGCTTTGGCGCGATCGGAGACTTGCTCGGCCAAGCGCCATAGGTGGCCATCGAGGAGGTCTTTGTCGGATGTATCCTCGAAGAAAGTTGTTTCTTTCGAGATCGACTTTACCGGTTCGTGGGCGCTGACGCGGCGGTGGTCTTCTCCGCGGGCGAGGTGATAGAGGCGTGTTCCCATGGAGCCGAAGCGGGCTGTCAGATCGACCTCGCTCCAGCGCAGAAGATCACTGAAAAGGTGAATGCCTGCTGTGTCGAGCGCCGCTTGAGAGACCGCGCCGACACCCCAGATGAGGCGGACGGGTTTATCGCGTAGAAAATCGGCTGTCTCCGCCTTGCCGATGATGGAGAATCCTTTGGGCTTTTCCAGATCGGAGGCGACTTTGGCGAGGAATTTGTTGTGGGACAGGCCGATGGAACCCGAGAGGCCAAGCTCGTTCTTCATCCGTTTGATGAGGCGTGCGAGCATGACGGCGGGAGGATGGCCGTGCAGGCGGGCTGTGCCCGTGAGGTCCATGAAGGCTTCATCGAGCGAGAGCGGTTCTATTTCCGGGGTGAGTTCTTCCATCATGCTGCGGATGGCGCGGGAGGCTTCAACGTAAGCTTCCATTCGGGGCGGCACGACAACGGCTTCGGGGCAAAGTTTGAGCGCCTGAAACATCGGCATGGCAGAGCGCACACCGCGGATGCGCGCGATGTAACAGGCTGTGGAGACAACCCCGCGGCGGCCACCGCCGATGATGACGGGCTTCGCTGCAAGCGCGGGATTGTCGCGCTTTTCCACGCTCGCATAGAAGGCATCGCAATCCATATGGGCGATGGCGAGATCGTAAAGCTCGGGGTGGGCCGCAACGCGGGGGCTGCGGCAGGCGGGGCAGCGTGGGCCCGTTTCAAAGGGGTGTAAGCAATCGCGACAGAGGCTAGGCATGGTTCTTCTTACGCCTGCATTTTATTCAATTCCACTTGGAAAATGCGCCATCACAGCGCATATCTGAAGTAAGCTTTGGAGAGAGAGATGAGTTTGGAACAGATTTTGACAGAATTGCTGGGCGGTAACCTCGTTGTCTTACTGATTGCGGCGTTTATTATTATTTCGATTTTTCTCGGTGTGCGGATTGTTCCGCAATCGGAGAAATATGTGGTTGAGCGCTTCGGGCGGCTCAAATCGGTGCTGGGGCCGGGGATCAACTTTATTGTCCCGTTTATTGATGTGGTGCGCCATAAGGTGAGTATTCTGGAGCGCCAGCTTCCCACGGCGTCACAGGATGCGATTACCAAAGACAACGTTTTGGTGCAGGTTGAAACCAGCGTGTTTTACCGCATTCTGGAGCCTGAAAAGACGGTTTATCGCATTCGCGACGTGGATGCGGCGATTGCG
The DNA here is from genome assembly GCF_025751535.1 of Lentibacter sp. XHP0401. Taxonomy (GTDB): domain Bacteria; phylum Pseudomonadota; class Alphaproteobacteria; order Rhodobacterales; family Rhodobacteraceae; genus Lentibacter. Next base: position 26,725 of record NZ_JAOWLC010000018.1, read on the forward strand.
ACCACGGTGGCGGGGATTGTGCGCGCCGAGATCGGCAAGATGGAGCTGGATGAGGTGCAGAGCAACCGCTCGAGCCTGATCGGACAGATACAGACGGCTGTTGAAGATCAGGTTGATAACTGGGGGATTGAGGTGACGCGGGCCGAGATTCTGGATGTGAACCTCGACCAAGCCACACGCGATGCGATGTTGCAGCAGCTTAATGCGGAGCGCGAGCGGCGCGCACAGGTGACACGGGCCGAGGGCGCGAAACGCGCGGTCGAGCTCAACGCGGATGCGGAGCTTTATGCGGCGGAGCAGATTGCCAAGGCACGCCGGATCGAGGCCGATGCAGAGGCTTATGCGACAGGTGTTGTGGCTCAGGCGATTGCCGACAACGGGCTGGAAGCGGCGCAGTATCAGGTGGCTTTGAAGCAGGTTGATGCCTTGGCCAAGGTTGGAGCAGGCGCTGGCAAGCAAACCATCTTTTTGCCAGCAGATGCTGTGGATGCGTTCAAGAACGCCTTTGGTATGCTGAAAGGCGGTAAGTGATGGAAGTGGTTGCTTCAGACGCACTTTGGACCTTGTGGTGGGTCTGGCTTGCAGTGGCACTGGGCCTCGGGATTTTAGAGATTCTGGCGCCGGGGTTTATCTTGCTGGGCTTTGCTATCGGCGCGGCTTGTGTTGGCGTGTTGCTGGCAGTGGGCGGGCCTTTGGGGGCTTATCTCGGCGGTTCGTTTACCATAACGCTGGCGCTGTTTGCGGTATTTTCGCTTGTTGGCTGGTATGGTCTCAGGCGCACGATGGGCGTGCGCAAGGGGCAGGTGAAGACCTGGGATACTGATATTAACGAAGACTGATGCGATGACCGGTGCGATGACTGGCGCTGCGCCTAGCGCTTTGGCAGTTCGGCCAGAACGGCGCGGGCGGCGGCGGCGGGGTCTTTCGCTTGCCAGACCGGGCGGCCCACGACGATGTGGTCGGCTCCGTCAGTGATTGCCTTGGCAGGGGTTGCGACGCGCTTTTGATCGCCCAAGGCGGAACCTGCGGGGCGCACACCGGGGGTGACGATGAGCTTGCCCTCGGAATCAGGCAGATCGCGGATGAGCGCGGCTTCTTGAGGGGAAGCGATAACACCATCGGCTCCGGCCTCAAAGGCGCGGCCCGCGCGCTCCAGCACCAGCGCTTGCAGATTGCCTTCCTTGATGAGCGAGGCGTCAAGATCTTCGCGGTCAAGGGATGTGAGGATCGTGACGGCGAGGATCTTCATATCGGAATTTGCCGCGCCTTCCTTGGCGGCGCGCACGACATGCGGGTCACCGTGGACTGTGAGGAAATCGAGATCAAACTGCGCGAGGCCACGCACGGCGGCCTCGACAGTTGCGCCGATATCAAAGAGCTTCATATCAAGAAAAATGCGCTTGCCGTGCTCGTCCTTCAGCTCTTGCGCCAGCGCAAGGCCGCCGCCTGTGAGCATACCGAGGCCAATTTTGTAGAAATTGACGGCATCGCCGAGTTTGGCGGCGAGCTCCATGCCTGCGATGGCATTGGGGACATCGAGGGCAACAATCAGGCGGTCGTCAGTTACGAGATCGGACATAGGGCGGCTCCTTCACAGCGGGTTTGCGCCTTGTTGCGGGGTTTGGGAACCGCGTCAAGGGCGCGTGCTGTGAAGGAGCCTGATGCCTCAAGCAGCGAGCGGGGGGTGCTCAGGGGCCTGAGGGATGGATGTGAGGCGGCGCAACTGCGAGCGCAGACCCGGATTTTTGGAGCGGTGTTTGCGCAGCGCTTTGTCTGAAATCTGTTTCATCACCAGAGCGTATTCCGCATCAAGCGGGGCAGCGACAAAGCTGGGATAACTGAAGGTGTCTCCTGCATCCTGGATAAAGACAATCGCTTCATAGCCCGAAAACTCGAGGTTGTAGCGGATGCGTGCAATGCGCGTTTTACCGTAAGACATGATCGTCCTCCTTATTAACCGGGCGTTCAGCCCTGATCGTAAAACGTGAGATGGGGGGTTTCCGTTCCATAAAAAGAGGGTGTTCACGCAAAGGTGAGTCAAGTTGTAAGCATTTGCGAAATTCCGCCGATGTGCTTTTTGTAGGGAGAGCTCTTGAAGAGGTGGCAGGAACGCCCCATTTTTATTCCAAGGTTCCCGACGCGACGTATGCCTCTTTTGGGTGCGCCAGCAGGGAAGGCTTATAAAAGGAGAAAGACCATGAACATTGAAAAGTTCACGGAGCGTTCGCGCGGGTTTTTGCAGGCTGCGCAGACAATCGCTATGCGGGAAGATCACCAGAGGGTGATGCCCGAACACCTGCTGAAAGCAATTATGGACGACAGTGAGGGGCTTGCGAGCAACCTCATAACCAAATCGGGTGGCGCGCCTGCCCGCGTGAAAGACGCCGTGGACCAAGCTGTTGGCAAAATTGCCAAGGTGAGCGGTGACACGGGCCAGCCTTATCTTGATAAATCAATGGCCAAAGTGCTGGGCGAGGCCGAGAGCCTTGCGCAGAAAGCGGGCGACAGTTTTGTCCCTGTGGAGCGCATTTTGATGGCGCTGGCGATGGTGAAATCGGCGGCGAAAGACGCGATGGACGCAGGCGCTGTGAATGCGCAGGCCCTGAACACGGCAATCAACGATATTCGCAAGGGTCGCACGGCAGACAGCGCCAGTGCGGAAGACAGCTACGAGGCGTTGAGCAAATACTCGACAGACCTGACCGAGCGTGCGCGCCTTGGCAAGATTGACCCGATTATTGGCCGCGACGATGAAATCCGCCGCACTATGCAGGTTCTGTCTCGCCGCACGAAGAACAACCCTGTTCTGATCGGGGAGCCGGGCGTGGGTAAAACCGCGATTGCCGAGGGGCTTGCCTTGCGCATTGTGAACGGCGATGTGCCTGAATCTTTGCGCAACAAGAAGCTTATGTCGCTTGATATGGGCGCTTTGATTGCGGGTGCGAAGTATCGCGGCGAGTTTGAGGAGCGGCTGAAATCGGTTCTCAACGAAGTGACGGACGCGGCCGGCGAGATCATCCTGTTTATTGACGAGATGCACACGCTTGTGGGTGCGGGCAAGGGCGATGGCGCGATGGATGCCGCGAACCTTATCAAGCCTGCCTTGGCACGCGGTGAGTTGCACTGTGTTGGCGCGACAACGCTCGACGAATACCGCAAGCATGTTGAGAAAGACGCGGCCCTCGCGCGGCGCTTCCAGCCAGTGTTTACCGAAGAACCGACTGTGGAAGACACGATCTCGATCTTGCGGGGTATCAAGGAGAAATACGAGTTGCACCATGGTGTGCGGATTTCTGACTCTGCCTTGGTGGCCGCGGCGACACTTTCAAACCGCTATATCACCGACCGTTTTCTGCCGGACAAAGCCATTGACCTTATGGACGAGGCGGCGAGCCGTTTGCGTATGGAAGTGGATAGCAAGCCAGAGGAGCTTGATGCGCTGGACCGCCAGATTTTGCAAATGCAGATCGAAGTGGAAGCCCTGCGCGCTGAAGATGACGAGGCTTCAAAAGACCGTCTGGAGCGGCTTGAGAAAGATCTGAGTAACCTTCAGGAAAAGTCCGACGAGATGACCGCCAACTGGCAAGCCGCACGCGACAAGCTTGAAGGCGCGCGCGAGCTTAAGGAACAGCTTGACCGCGCACGTGCCGATGGCGAGATTGCGACCCGTGAAGGCAACCTTGCGCGCGCAGGTGAGATCAGGTTCGGGATTATTCCCGACCTTGAGAAAAAGCTCGCCGCCGCCGAGGCCAGCGAAGGCGATATGACCGTGGAAGAAGCGGTGCGCCCGGAGCATGTGGCGCAGGTTATCGAGCGTTGGACAGGTATTCCGGCCGGTAAAATGCTGGAAGGTGACCGCGACAAGCTGCTTCGGATGGAAGATGGTTTGCACAAGCGGGTGATCGGACAGAACGCGGCTGTGACGGCTGTTGCCAATGCGGTGCGCCGTGCGCGTGCCGGCTTGAACGATGAGGGGCGGCCACTTGGCAGCTTCCTGTTCCTCGGGCCGACAGGTGTGGGTAAAACCGAGCTGACAAAGGCTGTGGCCGAGTTTCTGTTTGATGACGAGCACGCGATGACGCGGGTCGACATGAGTGAATTCATGGAGAAACACGCCGTTAGCCGCCTGATTGGTGCGCCTCCCGGTTATGTCGGCTACGAAGAAGGCGGTGTGCTGACGGAAGCTGTGCGGCGCAGGCCATATCAGGTGATCCTGTTTGACGAGGTTGAAAAGGCGCATCCCGATGTCTTTAACGTGCTGTTGCAGGTTCTGGACGATGGTGTGCTGACCGACGGGCAGGGGCGCCATGTGTCCTTCAAGCAAACGCTGATTGTCCTTACGTCAAACCTCGGGGCGCAAGCTTTGAGCCAGTTGCCTGACGGGGCCGACGCCGGTGACGCCAAGCGTGATGTGATGGACGCGGTGCGGGCGCACTTCCGCCCCGAGTTCCTCAATCGTCTGGACGAAACGATCATCTTTGACCGTCTGGGCCGTGAGGATATGGGCGGGATCGTCGAAATCCAGCTTGGGCTGCTCAAAAAGCGGCTTCTGGCGCGCAAGATCGAGCTTGACCTTGATGACGGCGCGATGAAGTGGCTTGCGGATGAGGGCTATGACCCTGTGTTTGGCGCACGGCCTCTGAAACGGGTGATCCAGCGCGCCTTGCAAAACCCGCTCGCGGAAGCACTGCTTGCGGGCGATATCAGGGACGGCGACACAGTGGCCGTGCGCGCGGGGGCTGATGGCCTGATCATCGGTGACCGCGTGGGGGCGACCAACCGTGACAAGCCCGACGACGCTGTGGTGCATTAAGCACCTAATACTTAAAGAGGAGGGCCGCCCCGATGAGGAGCGGCCCTTTTTATTCGCGACGTCAAAGAGAGGCGCTGCTTATTCCATACCGATCGCGGCACGGGCGATGCTGTCGAGCAGGGCTTCGACTTTTTTCATTTCGCCTTCGGGAAAGCCACGAAAGCCGATGGTTGTTTCATCGGGCTTATCGGGGGAGACGATGACGAATATGTCATAGGGGCAAAAGATCACATTCATCGGATCTGCTTCCATCACTTCCCGCGAGAGTTTGGCCGAGCAGAAGCTGTAGATATCGGCCTTTTCGAAAAGGGTCACATCGGAGCCGACATCGGCTTTGGTGCGCTCCAGCATGTCGCCAGTGTGCGAAACATGGTCGATCACGAGGCCCTCATCAAGGATGGCGTTTTCGAGTCCGAAGACCACGTCGTCAAAACTCTGGTCTGTTGTATAGCTGATATAGCCATCGGCGGCGAAGGCCTGTGTTGCCGTGAGGCAGGCGGCGGCGATGATAAGGGGAAGTGTGCGCATTTCTTTATCCTTTTAAGATGACGGCTTGGGCTGCTTGCCCTGCGGAGCGATCCGCTTCACTCTAGGGCAGAACGTAAAGGTAGCGTTGATATATATCAAACAGGGAATGTGATGGAAATTGCGGTTTCGATTTTGGACGTTCTGGCACTGGCTTTTGTCTGGGTGTTGGGCGCTCTCGCAGCGCTTTTGGTGATACTCTATATTATGGACCGCTCCCAGCGGAGTGATGCGATCCGGCGCAACTATCCTGTGATCGGGCGGTTCAGGCACATCTTCAGCACGCTGGGCGAGTTCTTCCGCCAGTATTTCTTTGCGATGGATCGCGAGGAGATGCCGTTTAACCGTGCGCAGCGCGAGTGGGTGGAGAATGCGGCGAGCGGAGAGGGCAACACTGTTGCTTTTGGCTCAACCCGCAACTTGGGGGTTCCCGGAACTGCGATATTCACCAATGCGCCGTTTCCGCCGCTGGACGACCAGATTGCGAGAAGCGAACCGTTGTTGATCGGGCATCACGCGCGCGTGCCTTATATGGCACCTTCTTTCTTTAACATTTCGGGCATGTCTTATGGCGCTTTGTCAAAACCTGCCGTACGTGCGCTGAGCCTTGGGGCGGCCAAGGCCGGTGTCTGGCTGAGCACGGGCGAGGGCGGTTGCGCGCCGCATCACCTTGAAGGCGGTTGTGATGTGATCATGCAGATCGGCACGGCGAAGTATGGTGTGCGTGATGCCGAGGGCAAGCTGAGCGACGAGAAACTGCGCGAGCTGGCGGCTCGGCCCGAAATCAGGATGTTCGAGCTTAAACTGGCGCAAGGGGCCAAACCCGGCAAGGGGGGCATTTTGCCTGCCGAGAAGGTGAATGCCGAGATTGCCTCCATTCGCGGAATTATCGAGGGGACAGCGAGCATTTCGCCCAACCGCCACATTGAAGCGGGGGACTGGGGCGAGTTGCTCGATATGATTGCGCATATCAGGGAGGTGAGCGGCAAGCCTGTGGGGATCAAGACAGTGCTGGGCGCTTCAGAGACTTGGGAACCGTTCTTCGAGGAGATCGTTAAGCGTGGGCCAGAATCTGCGCCTGACTTTATAACTGTAGACGGCGGCGAGGGCGGCACGGGGGCCGCACCTATGCCGCTGATGGACCTCGTGGGGCTTCCAATACGCGAGGCGCTGCCCTTGATGGTGGATTTGCGCGACAAACATGGGCTGCAAGAGCGCATTCGCATGATTGCCTCTGGCAAGCTCGTGAACCCCTCCGATGTGGCTTGGGCGATATGCGCGGGGGCTGACTTTGTTGTTTCGGCGCGGGGCTTTATGTTTAGCCTTGGCTGCATTCAGGCGATGAAGTGCAACAAGAACACCTGCCCCACAGGGATTACTACACATGACCCCAAGTTGCAGCGGGGGCTGGTTGTGGAAGAGAAGTTCGAGAAAGTTGCGCGCTATGCCAAGCAGATTATCAGCGAGGTCGAGACCATCGCGCATTCTGTTGGTGTGACCGAGCCGCGGCTGATGCGGCGGCGGCATGTGCGGCTTGTGGGCGATGACGGACGCTCGCGCCCTATGAACGAGATTTACCCAACTGTCCTACCGTCTCCCTCAGACAGGACGTGAGAGCAGGAGGGGCGCCTCGCTCTCCTGTTTCGCGACGTTTGGGCAATACCTTAAGTTACAAAAGTTACAAAAAATGAACGCAGATGTGAGAGGCTGTGGTTTGGAGGTGCCCGCGTAAGGAGCTATCTGTTGTCTGATTTTATAGAGGATACAAGAAATGGCATTTCGCTGGAGCAACACCCTGAAAGACAACGACGTGACGGACAGGTCTGTCTTTTTGAACCGCCGCCAGCTTATGGGCGGTGCGGCGGGGCTTGGCCTTGTCGGGATGGCGGGGGCCGCGAAGGCAGATGAGCTTACGCCCAATGCGCTGGAAGATATCACCAACTACTGTAACTACTACGAGTTTGGCACAGGCAAGGAAGACCCTGCGCGCAATGCCCACACGCTCACAACCGAGCCTTGGAGTGTGACGATTGACGGGATGGTGGACCGCCCTGCGGCCTATGCCTTTGAAGATATCATGGCGCAGATGAGCATTGAGGAGCGGATTTACCGTTTCCGCTGTGTGGAGGCCTGGAGCATGGTTGTGCCCTGGAACGGGTTCGAGCTTGCTGATTTGCTTCAGCTTGCGGGTGTGCAGAGCGGGGCAAAGTATGTGGCCTTTGAAACGGTGCTGCGGCCCGATGAGATGCCGGGTGTGAAATATCCGGTGCTGGACTGGCCTTATGTGGAGGGGCTGCGCCTTGATGAGGCGATGCATCCACTTACTATAATGGCGACAGGAATCTATGGTGAAGATATCCCGAACCAGAATGGCGCGCCGCTTCGGCTTGTTGTGCCGTGGAAGTATGGTTTCAAATCTATCAAATCGGTTGTGCGGATCACGCTGACAGACAAAGAACCACCCACCAGCTGGAACAAGGCGAACGCGGGTGAATATGGCTTCTATAGTAATGTGAACCCCGAGGTAGACCACCCGCGCTGGTCACAGGCCACAGAGCGGCAGTTGGGCGGCGGATTGTTTGCCGGCCGAGTGCCGACGCTGATGTTTAACGGCTACGGCGAAGAGGTTGCGAGCCTCTATGCGGGCATGGACCTTAAAGCGAAGTTTTGAGGCCGTTTGTGGACCATCTGAACAGGCTTCTGAAACGTGCGCCAGCATGGCCCTTATATATGCTGTGTGCGGCGCATGTTTTCTGGCTGTTCTATCTGGGCCTTACAGGGGGGCTTGGCGTCGAGCCGATCAAGGCGCTGGAACATGCTTATGGCGAGGCCGGGCTCAAGCTCTTGGTGGTGACACTGGCTGTCACGCCGCTGCGCCGCTTTTCGGGTGTGAACCTTCTTAAGTTTCGCCGAGCGCTGGGGCTGTGTTCGTTCTTTTATATAGCGGGGCATTTGAGTGTCTGGCTGGTGCTGGATGTGCAGCAGGTTGGCCAGATCTGGGCCGACATTGTTAAGCGACCTTATATAACTGTCGGGATGGCGGGATTTGCCCTGCTTCTGCCGCTGGCCCTTACTTCAAACAATGCCTCGATTCGCAGAATGGGGGCTGCGAGCTGGCGAAAGCTGCACAAGCTGACCTATCTGGCGGCGATTCTGGGGGCTGTGCATTATGTGATGCTCGTGAAGGGCTTTCAGATCGAACCGATTGTCTATCTGGCCGTGATTCTGGGGTTGATCGGCAGCCGATTCATTGAGCGGCAACGCAAGATAGCCTGAAAAGCCGAACTGAAGCAGCGGTTTCAGTAAAATTCGGGAGGCGACTCGCATGGCTCTTGGGAAATGGCAGGCGATTTGGTGTGAATCAGGCAGTGATTCATCCGGGATGGAAGTGAGCCTTGGAGGCGAGCCTGTGGATAAGTCTATATGTGGTGCTGGAAGGGACGCGGCTGGATAATAAAGTTGCGCATAGGCGGAATTTTGCGAAATAGATGCCAAGCAAAGTGTTGAAAACACTGGAAAAATACGGAATTCTAAAAAAAAGACAGATTTATGAAAAAAGGGGTTGCGGGTATTGGCTACTAACCTTAGAACCCACTTCACCGGCGGCG
>NZ_JAOWLC010000019.1 GCF_025751535.1 Lentibacter sp. XHP0401
ACATCTGCAATCCCACGTGCCGCAGCCGGACGCTGCCCGAGTTGTCGATACCAATTTGCTCAAGCGTTTCTGCAAAGAACCGTCAAATGTCGTCGTTGTGATGCACCAATACCGCTTCAGGGTGCCACAGCCTTGATCTGTGCTACCTGTCGCAATCGGCGGCCTTCGCCGCGTAGCAAAGATGCGGCTTAGGAGGTTTAGAATATTGCGTTCAAATAGTTTTTCAGTCAATTTTTGGAAAATAATCCGCCGGAGAAATGGTCACTCCTTGCAGGTCTTCATGAGTTTTGGTGAGCAACACGATCGGCGGTCCAACCGATATCGCTGAGCTAGACGGCTTGTTTGGGCGAACAGCTTGCTGGATTGCCAAAATCCCCTGCTGCGTCGGGTCGTCAAAGGCTGCTGCCAGCACATTGCCGTTCATGAGACTTCGCAAGATCGTATGGCTGATATAGGTTGAAAGCAGCTTTGGAGTATACAGATTTTCTTCCACCGCAAGCAACCCGATCGCCGCTTCAACGGCAGGGGCGCTGCCGATCAGATAGTCGATCTCCGGGTGCCGTTCCAAAGCTGTTTCAACGAGCGCAAGCTGTTGTCTCAGTCCGGTGTCTGCCGAAAAAACCTCGACGAGCGTAACCGAGCTGTCGGAGAGGATTTCGCGCAAACCGGCTTCCAGAGGGCCCGTCCAGCCTGCAACGCTCGGCCCCGAGATCAACGCAGCTGTTTTAGACGGTGAGTCTTTCGGGTGCAGCTCGCTCAGGTATCGGCCAACAACAAAGCCCATACCGTTCCAGTCAACTCCAATCCGCCCGCTCAGTGCGTCCGAGTGCAGCTCATTCACCAACCCGAAAACAGGCACGTCCTGCGCAACCCGTTTAATGGCTTGCAAGAGGTCCGGGTGGTTTGACGTGACCGCGCCGATCAGGATCGCATCGACACCGCGTTCAACGCATTGGTTTAGCAGTTTGATCTGCTCCTCGCGCGCGTTGTATCCGCCAGCTTCATAGAGCAGGAGCGCGACGTTCTGGCGCGCGGCCTCCTGCTCAAGCCCATAACCGACGCTGAGCCAGTATTCATCTTTGAAATGGGGAACCAAGACACAAAACAGCTGCGGTTTCTCAGCCGGCGATGCGGCTGCAGGCGCGACCCAAAGAGCGCAGCAAAGCATCACAAGCGCGATTGAACACCGGCCGATGGCCCCGTAGAGTTTGACGATGCGACAGACAAGATTTGACACGCGACTGATCCAGATTCTCTCTGCTATGGCTGTGCTGGCCATCATGGTGGGTGTGGCAGCGATTGCGGTCAACCGCTATTTGGTGCGCAGCCAAAGTGAGTTGATCGAAACGAACCTTCCGGCGATGCAACTCGCAAGCCAGATTGGTGAGACAACCGAAGTTGTCGGCACACTTGCGAACGCCTTTGTAAAAGCCGACTCGCCTGAAGATCTCGAGCGGACCACATCAGCGCTTGAAGCGGCTGTTAGCAAAATCGAGGCCGGTGCTCTAGCGCTTGAGGGCATTAGCCCGATGTCTACCGGAGCCGCTCCATCACAGGCCGCCGAAATCGTCGCGCGGATGGCTGCGAACAGACACGAAGAACTGCGTTTGTCTAGGCTGGTTTCCGAGGCCGGAGCTGAAATTGCAAACGTAGGGGGAAAGCTTGAGAGCTTGATCGAGGCCAAGGTTGACCTTGCCCGCTTGAAGATCACGGCGGGAATTGTAGGGATCTATGCGCAGCAGGAAGCCGACCGGCGACCGGCACTTGATACGCTGGCCGACCGGCACTTCTTTGCCTTCGAGCGTCTCTCCGAGCTGGCGCGGATGATTGACGCCATACGCTTAAAGCTTCAGCAGATCCCCGGCACGTCCACGGCTGACGAGATCGAGCATTTAGCCGCGACAACGCGCGAAAGGCTGGAGTTGGCCACACGCCGGATTGTCTATTTGCCAACACCCTCGGCGCGCATCGAGGTTGAGAAGCTAATGGAAGCCTACCGAAAAGCTATAGGAAGCGACGGTTTGATTGGTTTTCAACACAGACGAATTATCTTGCAAAACGCGATTGCGGCTGACAGCGAGAACTTGCGCTCTGTTATCTCACAGCTGTCAGACCGGGCGCGGCAAGCCCGCGACGTTGTGCAAGAGGAGGGCCTAGCCCGTATCGCAGCCTCGCAGATTCGCGCGTCGCAGATGACGGCGGCATTGCTGGTTCTGATCGTTGCTGCGGTGATCGCGGGTGCCGTTCTGTGGCTTTACGCGCGCGAGCAGGTGGTGGCGCGGCTTGGCAACCTATCACGCCGCATTGTTGCGGTTGCGGGAGGCGACTATGGCGCGCCAGTTGTGATCAGCGGACATGACGAGATCGGCCGGATGGAAAAGGCGCTCAACATTTTGCGCAGACGCGCTGAGGATGCCGAGCGGTTGCGCGGCAATCTGGAGGAGTCTGTGATTGCCCGCACCGGTGATGTGGTCGCAGAGATGAAAGCCTCCGATGCAGCACGCGCAAAAGCAGAGGCCGCAGACCGAAGCAAAACCGAATTTCTGGCGCGGATGAGCCATGAAATTCGCACTCCGCTGAACGGCATAATCGGGATGCTGGATTTGCTGGAGGCCGATGAGCAAGACCCCGCCCTCAAAGCGCGCGCGCATACAGCGCTCGTCTCGGCCCGCGCGCTGCTTGATATCACCAACGACATTTTGAACTTTTCTGGCAGTGATGACAGTAGCAACCGCGGGGCCGCTGTGCATTTCCAACTGAGAGAGCTTGTTGGCCAGATGGGGCATCAACTGCAATCGCTCGCGAGCCAGAAAAAACTGGAAGCCGTTGTTGACCTCGCCGATGGCGCGCCACTTGCCTTGCTTGGGGATGTCGTCAAGATCCGCCAGATCGTTGGCAACCTCATTTCCAACGCCGTGAAATACACCAAGCGCGGCACTGTTTCACTGAGCGTTGACCACGCGGTCGATGAGAAAAGCGGACAGCCTGTGATCAGCTTTAGTGTTTCGGACACGGGCGTTGGCATGACCAAAGACGCCATAGAGCATGCGTTTGATGCCTATATGCGCACCAATGCCGCCAAGCGCGCGGGTATCGAGGGGCTCGGGCTCGGGCTTGCGATATCGCGCAAGCTTACTGAAGCGCTTGGCGCGGCATTGAGCGTCGAAAGCGAACCAGGCGTCGGCAGCCGATTTACCTTGACGGTGCCTCTGGCCTTGGGTGACCCTGAGCTAGCGCAGGACGAGGCCGAGGAGAGGCACGACATAACACGCGACCTAAACGTGCTGGTGATCGACGATCACACCGTTAACCTAATGGTCGCCCGCGGATATCTGGAGCGGCTGGGATGCCGTGTCAACGAGGCCAAGACAGGGGCAAGCGCTCTGAAAACCGCAACCGAGCAGCGCTTTGATTTAGTGTTGATTGATCTCGATTTGCCTGACATGCGTGGCGAGGAGGTTGCGGCGCAGTTGGGGCAAAAAGCCAACGCTCCGATGCTTGTTGCGCTCACGGCGTATCTGCTTGAGGACACCGCAGAAAACCGCGCCAGCCTTGGCGTTTCGAGGGTTTTGCAAAAGCCGGTCTCACCCCGCGCGTTGGCTGAAGTGCTCGACAGCGTTGCCCCTATTGATCCTCACGACCACGGCGCAGTTTTGGAAAGCCTGCGCGACGATATCGCTGACCTTGGAACCGAGACGACAAGGATGATCGTGTGTGAGTTCTTAAGAGACTTTCCCAAGGCTGTGGATACGATTCTGACAACGTCGGGGAAAGCGCAGCAAAAGGCGGCGCACAAGCTTAAAGGGGCGGCGGCAAACTTTCGTCTGGAGGCTTTCTGCGCAGTCCTCTTGCGGGTCGAAGAGGTGGCCAATGACGAGGCGCTAGAGGCTGTCAAACGGCTCGCAGCCGAGGCTGAAAACACTATGAAGGTAGCGATGAAGGACGCCGGCCTTCAGACAGATGCGGGATCTACGAAGTGATAGCCCTGACCGTGTTGCGTTAAAATCCACTCTGGGTTTGTGGGGTCTTTCTCAAGTTTCTTGCGCAAGCGTCCAACGACAACATCTATCATCCGGTCACTTGAGCGCATAGTGGCGCGCCCGATCAACTCGGACAGACGCGCACGGCTCAACGTTTGGCCTGGATGGTCGGCAAGAGCCGCCATGATGTCGAACTCTTGCGAGGTCAGGTTCTCGGTGCGTGAGGCCGACACAAGCCTGCGGCGGATGCGGTCAAAACACCACGGCCCGAAGTTTTCGACAGGCGGGGGACCTTCTGGGGCTTGGCCAATGTCAGCGATCCGAGCCAGTAAGTTTTTGACACGCGCCGCCAGCTCGCGTTTGTCAAACGGCTTGGTCACGTAGTCATCCGCGCCCATTTCAAGCCCGACGATTTTGTCGACCTGATCATCGCGCGCTGTAAGCAGAATGATCCCGATGCGGGAGTTTGCGCGCTGCTCACGGGTGATGGTAAGCCCGTCTTTGCCATCAAGGTTGATATCAACCAGCAAAAGCTCGGGCGGGTCTGTCTGAATGACGGTTTCCATATCATCTGCATTCTCGACTTCGCTCACGCGGTGGCCCTGCTCGCGCAGATAGGCAGCAAGGCGCATACGTGTGGTGCGGTCGTCTTCCACAATGAGGATGTGTTGTGCCATGGAATGAGTTTACATTTCTTTACATTTTCGAACAAGCCAAATTGCGCAGGCGCAAGGCCGAGATTCAGCGCATAAAATATTGTCGCGACAGAGTTCACTCAAGGAGGTAAATCATGTCACTTAGTCAACCAACACGACGCGCGTTTTTGCAAGGCGGCGCTGCCGTATTCGGCGCAACCAGCCTGATGGGCACAACAGCCATGGCCGCGCTTGACCCTAACTCGTTCAAAGGTCGCGTTTTCCACGCGTCGCACTTTGGCCCATTCGAGGCCGTCGTGCGCGAAGGCCAACTTGTCGGCATTAACAACATCATGGAGCTTGATGCCCGTCCTACGGAGATGCTGAGCTATGGCGTCAAAGACCGCACCTATGACAAGTCGCGCATCAACTATCCAATGGTGCGCAAATCTTACCTTGAAGGCTGGGAAAGCGGCGACATCAAACCCGAACTGCGTGGTAAGGAAGAATACGTCAAGGTTGACTGGGACACTGCCTGGAGCCTCGCGGCCAAGGCGCTGCTTGATACCGCGGCAAACCACGGCAACGAAGCGATCTTCAGTTCGTCTTATGGTGGCTGGTCGAATGCGGGCACATTCCGCCCCAACGTGCTTCAGGGCCGCTTGATCAACCTTATCGGCGGCTGCACAAACACCTCCGGTGACTGGTCTGCCGGGGCTTCACAGGTTTCACTGCCGCATATCATTGGCGATATGGAAGTCTATTCGACACAGTCTGCTTGGGAAACCATCCGCGATGAAACCGATGTATTTGTTCTTGTCGGTTGTGACCCGATCAAGAACAACCGCGTCGAGTTCCGCGTGGCCGACCACGGCATGTATGCGCATTGGGAGGAAATCCGCGATGCTGGCGTGAAATTTGTCTCGATCAACCCTCAGCGCACAGCGTCTGACGAATATCTGAACGCCGATTGGGTCAAGATTGTACCTAACACCGATGTCGCGCTGTTCTGCGCCATGGCTTACTATGTGCTTGAGCAAGGCCTTGAAGACCGTGCCTATATGGACAAATACACGGTCGGTTCTGACAAGTGGATCGCTTATGTCAAAGGCGATGACGACGGCGTTGCCAAGACACCCGAATGGGCTGCGAGCATCACAGGCATGGATGCGGCCAAGATCAGGGAAATGGCCGAGCTATTTGCCAAATCCAACACCGAGTTCGCCGGAGCATGGTCGCTCCAACGCGCCCAGCACGGCGAGATGACCCACTGGGCCATCATCAACTTTGCTGCACTTACAGGCAAGATCGGGAAACCGGGCTGTGGCGTTGGCTTTAGCTGGCATTACGGCAACGGCGGGATGCCAGCCTCGGGCAAATCTACACCTGTCGGCATGTCCCAGGGCCGCAACTTCGTCAAAGGCGTCTGCCCTGCGAGCCGCATCACTGACATGCTGGAAAACCCCGGCAAGGAAGTTTTTTACAATGGCAACACGCATACCTACCCAGATGTGAAGGTTATCTTCAACGCGGGCAACAACTTCATGAGCCACCAGCAGGATACCAACCGCCTGATCCGTGCGCTTGCGAAAGTCGAGACCGTGATCAGTGTTGATGTCTGGTGGACAGCGGCAACACGCTGGTGTGACATCGTGATGCCAGCCGCTTCAACTCTGGAGCAAGACGACATCACGTCTGGCGGCACATACTCAAACGACCGTGTCTATGCGATGAAAAAAGTCATCGAGCCTGTGGGCGAAAGCCTACCAGATTACGAGATTTTCGAAGGGCTTGCCGACAAGCTTGGTCTTTGGTCGCCATTCACTGAGAACGAAGACAAGATGTATCACATCAAGCTGGCCTACGAGAAGTCATCAGCAGCCAAGCACACAACGTTCGAAGAGTTCTGGGAAAAAGGCTATGCCCGCATGGATGTGCCTGAAGAGGCTCGTAAGTGGACACGCCATGGCGACTTCTACCAAGACCCTGAAGGCAACCCGCTGCACACCGCGTCGGGCAAGATCGAGATGTTCTGCGAAGATTTCGCGAAACTCGAGATCGACGACATGCCCGGCATGCCGATCTGGATGGAGAAACACGAATACCTCGGCAACGCCAAAGAAGGCCAGTTGCACGTTGTGTCTCCACACCCATGGTTCCGCCTGCACAGCCAGATGGATCAGTCAGAAACCCTGCGTGGTCTCTACAAAGTCCAGGGCCGCGAGCCGGTGAGGATCAACACCGAAGACGCGGCCTCACGAGGTATCGAAGATGGCGACCTCGTCGAGCTTTATAACGACCGCGGCACAGTTATCGCCGGTGCCGTTGTCAGCGACGACATCATGCCTGGAGTGGTATCGATCTACGAAGGCGCATGGCCATCCCTTGACAGCAAGGGCCGCTGTAACTCTGGTTTGGTCAACTTCCTGACCTCGACTCAGCGCAGTTCGGGACTTGCCCAAGCGACAACGGCAAATACAACTCTTTGTAGTATGCGCAAGTGTGAAGACCCAGAAGGTCCAAACATGGCCTACGAGAAGCCTGCAATCATCGAAGACATGGAGATCGCTGAGATCGATGAGGACAAACTGGGCTTGGATCGCTTGTATGACCTCACTGAAAAACTCTATGCCGACATGGAGCCGGGCGAGAAGATCTTTTTTGAACGCTGCACGGTCTGCCACGCGCCGCGCGAAGTGTCTCACTTCACGCAGCAACAGTGGAAGGGCATCACCCCGTCGATGTTCCCACGCGCGGGCCTTGAAGAGGAGGAAGCAGCGCTTGTCATGGAATATCTGATGAAGAACGCTTCCGACGCGATGTAAAAGACAAATCCATTGGGAGGCTGGGCAACTGGCCTCCCGATTTTTTCAAACCAATTTCAAGGAGAGGCCTGATGCACATCGAACGCGTAACATCTGGTTGCGGCTGTGACAGCGTCTTGCCTGCCGCCGACCTGATGAGCCTCGCTGAGGCGCGGGACCGCGCCTTGGCGCAGGTCGCGCCGCTTGCCGATACGCAAACTCTTGCGCTTTCCGAAAGCCTTGGCCGCACCGTGGCCAACGCGATTAACGCCTTTGAAGCGATGCCGTTTTTTGACAACTCCGCTATGGACGGTTTCGCGCTTTGTTGTGCTGACCTTGACGGTGCAAGCCGCTTGCCTATCGCCGGAATCGTGGCCGCTGGAGACAGCCCCCGCGCGCTCCCGAAGGGCACGGCGTTGCGCATTTTCACTGGTGCGCCGTTGCCGCAAGGTGCTGACGCGGTGGTCATGCTCGAACGCGCCCATGAGGCAGAGGAGCATGTTTCCTTCACCTGCGCGCCGCAGGCTGGCGACAACATCCGCCGCGCTGGTAACGACCAGGCCGTAGGGCAGGAACTGCTCGCAGCTGGCACGCGCATCGGAGCGCATCATATCGGGCTTCTGGCCGCCAACGGCATTGAGCATGTCGAGGTAATCCGCCGCCCGCGCATCGCGGTGTTCTCAACCGGAGACGAGCTGGCCAGCGGGCAACGCAGGCTCGGGCAGATTCCCGATTCCAACGGCCCGATGCTTGTTGCCTTGGCGCAGGCCGCCGGAGCAGACGTTACAGATCTCAGCATTTTGCCTGACGATGCAGAGGCCACGGCAACTGCCTTCAAAGCCCTTGGTACACAGTATGATTTGATCCTCACATCGGGTGCCGTTTCGATGGGTGGAAAAGACCATATCCGCGAGGCCTTCCTCGCGGCCGGAGGTGACGTGCAGGGTTGGCGCGTGGCGCTCAAACCCGGAAAACCGGTGATGTTCGGCAAACTCTGCGGCGCGGCTTTCACAGGCCTTCCGGGCAACCCCTTCGCTGTTCACGTGGGCTTTCACATGTTTGTTCTGCCACAGATCGCGCGTTTGCTCGGGGCAGCCCCAGCGCCCTTTGCGCCTGTGCCCGCCGTGGCGGGGTTTGCCTGGACACGCAAAGCGGGCCGCGCTGAAGTTTTCCCCGTGCGCCTCGCACGATATGACACCAACGGTTTGCCCGTGTTGGAGCGTCTGGGCTGCAGCGTTTCTGCGACGCTTCTACCGCTGAGCCAAGCTGACGGCCTCGCCATCGTGCCCGCCGACTGCTGCGAAATTTCAACAGGCGCGCCGCTCAGCTGGCGCCCCTTCTGCCTTTCAGGAAAGCAACAATGAGCCTTTTTCCCCTTGCTGCCATCCGCTTTGAAAATGGCGACATCGACGCCTTTCTCAGCACTCTTGCCAAAACGCTGATGGAGGACGGCACGCGTGTGTGCGGTGCTTTGCAAACCCGTGGCGCTGCTGGCGGCGAGTGCCACTGCGCAGATATGGATCTGACGACCCTTGGCTCGCAGAAAACCTTCCGGATTTCCCAATCTCTGGGCAACGACTCACGCGGGTGCCGCCTTCACCCCGGTGCTTTGGCGGAATGCTCTTTGTTCATCGAGCAAGAGCTTGAACGCGGCGCCGATCTGCTGATCCTCAACCGCTTTGGACGCGGCGAGTGCGAGGGCCGCGGCTTTCGCGAGCTGATCGGCAAGGCGCTTTTGCTTGACGTGCCCGTGCTCACTGCCGTGCGCCAGACATATGCCGAAGGCTGGGCCGAGTTTGGCGCTGGAATGGCTTGTGATTTACCGATGGATATGGACACCACGCTCGCTTGGTTTACAGCTCTAAAGGAGGAGCGCCATGCCGCTTGATACCGTCCCAGCCCCGCTTGTTGACAGCTTCGGGCGCACCGTTAGTTACCTGCGTTTGTCAGTGACTGACCGTTGCGACCTTCGCTGCACATACTGCATGGCCGAGAAAATGACGTTTCTACCCAAACGCGATGTTCTTAGCCTTGAGGAACTTGCAAAACTGAGTGATGTTTTCATTCGTCGTGGCGTGCGCAAACTGCGCCTCACGGGGGGTGAGCCGTTGGTGCGCCGTGATGTGATGGACTTGTTCCAAGAGCTCTCAAAACACCTCAAGTCAGGCACGCTAGACGAGCTAACGCTGACAACAAACGGAACCTTGCTGGCAAAATACGCCGAAACGCTGGCAGCCTATGGCGTTAAGCGCGTCAACGTCTCGCTCGACACGCTTGACGCGCGGCGCTATCGCAAAGTGACACGACTTGGCGACATTCGCATGGTGCTGGCGGGCATCGACGCCGCGATCGCTGCTGGCTTGCAAGTTAAGCTCAACGCGGTTGCCAGTTGCGGCGCGTTTGAAGACGAAGTCGATGCGCTGATTGCCTTTGCCCATGAGCGCGGCGCGGCTTTGACGTTGATTGAAGAGATGCCGCTGGGCGACACGGGCCATGACCGCAGCCAAAGCGTGCTATCTCTACGCGACTTGCAGGCAGACCTCGCCAAGCGCTGGACCCTGACGCCGCAACGCCACAGCACGGGCGGGCCTGCGCGCTATATGAAAGTTGCGCAAACCGGCGGACAACTCGGCTTTATCTCGCCAATGTCGTGCAATTTCTGTGCGCTGTGTAACCGCGTGCGCGTCAGCTGCACGGGCCAGCTTTACACCTGCATGGGCGACGAGGGTGCAGTTGATCTGCGCGCGCCTTTGCGCCACTCTGAGGCGGCGGTTGAACGTGCGATCCGCGCGGCGCTTGATGCCAAACCGGAGCGCCACAACTTTGACCTTGATCGCATGGCAGAGCCTGCCGTGACACGCCACATGTCCGCCCTTGGCGGCTGAATTTGACACTTTGAAAGGACACCCCATGAGCAAAGACCTACCAGGCGCCGCAGGCGACCTTGCAAAAAGCCACCCGACAATTTGGGAAGCCTACAGCGCTCTCGGCCAGGCAACCGCAGAAGCAGGCAAGCTGACCGCGCGTGAACGCCGCCTTGTCAAACTCGCTTTAGCCATCGGCGCCGCTTCGGAAGGGGCCGTGCATTCACACACTCGTCGCGGGCTTGCCGAGGGCATCTCAGCGGATGATCTGGCACAAGTATCCCTCCTTGCGATTGGCACACTCGGCCTGCCCCGCGCGGTTGCCGCTGGGACATGGATCTCGGACACAACCGGCAAGCGCTAAACTTTAAACTGGTGCCTGTTTGAGAAACTCTCAGATTCTCTAAAGTCTGGAAAGCAATGCGGCCCATTCCAGGCTTGGTGCTGGTGCTGTCAGACGAATGCGAACCAGTCTCTGCAAGGACAGCGGGGCTGTCCCTTATGCAGCGCCGAGCTGACGCCACTCGGCGAGAGCGGCGGCTCTGTTCAGCTTAAAGTTGTCTCTGGAGTAGAGGTGGCGCTCCGCATTGAAATGGTTATGGACTGAGGCGTGAATGGCGACAAATTTCTGTAAGGTTTGCATCCGTCTAAATCGAAGCATAGCCCGTTCCCGCCTTCGAAATGGCTGGTGCGAATTCTCCGCTCTGTCGTTCAGCCAGCGCCCGGTTTCTTGCCGATCAGCGTTGCCGATCACCTTCATCGCCGCGCTGTAAGAACGGAGCTTATCGGTGACAAAGATACTTACGCCGCCAGGACGTTTCATGATTTTCATCAGAAATTTGTAGGCAACCTTGCGATCACGGCGTTTTGTGACGTAGCTTTCCAGCACCTCACCTTCGTGATCAATCGCCCGCCAAAGATAGTGCGTCACGCCGTTGATCTTCACGAACACCTCGTCCAAGTGCCATTGCCAATTCGAATAGGCGCGCATCTGACTGACCCTTTTCTTGCGGATCTCTGCGGCAAACAACGGGCCAAATCTGCTCCACCAATACCGAACCGTTTCGTGGCTGATGTCGATACCACGTTCATGCAAAAGATCCTCCACATTACGAAGCGAAAGCGGGAAACGAACGTACATCATCACTGCTAAACGGATGATCTCCGGGCTCGTCTTGAAGTAGCGGAAAGGGCTGTGTTTGGTCATACCGCAACGCTAATTCCTCACCCTGCCCGCCTCAACAAGTTTTCTTCTGACAGTGCCTCTTTGCGAGATCGAGACCAACCGTAACAAGCCTTGACATAACCGTCCTCCTAATTGAATCAAACATGACCCACCTTGACACAAGAGTGACGTCGGGGGGCGGTTACAGCATCAGTCCCGAGCCAGACGGCCCTTTGAATTATCGCCGGTAGATATCGGTGGCGCGCGTAGGATATTTTGCTCATTTAACAACAATAATCCGTAGTTACGCCGATCGTCGAGTTAACGTGACATTGCCGTTTTGAACAAGATATTTCGCACATTGCTGCTGAAGCCAAAAACCAAAGGTTTGTGCGTTAACGCTGTTCACCATGCGATGCGGGTAGACAAAGTAATAGTCGTCTTCGAACGTTGCGCGATTGCCGAACGGCACGATCAGGCTGCCGGCATCAATTTCCTTTTGCACCACCAGATCCGACATCAGTGCAATACCAATGCCGTTGGTCGCTGCCTGAACTGCGTGAGAGTAAAACTCGAACTTTGGTCCGCGCGCGGCTTTGGAGGTTTCAACTTTCTGGGCTCTAAACCAAGCATTCCACAACAATGGCCGGGTGGCATGTTGAATCAGGGGGAATTTTAGCAGATCGGCAGCACTGTCGATCCGGGTGTCGCCTATCAGATCTGGCGAGCAAACCGGCACGACATAATCTGCCATCAAGGGCTGCATATGAACGCCGGGCCAATTCCCGTCGCCCAGGTAAACTGACACATCAATATCTTCTTCATCAAAATCGAACCGCCGGATTTTGGAGACAAGATTGAGGTCAATATGCGGATGGCGCGTGATAAAGTCATTCAGTCTGGGGATTAACCACCGCGAGGCCAACGTGGGTGGAACGGCAACTGTCAGCAGTCCGGTTTCCTGCCCTTCGGCAATAAAACGGGTGGTTGCGGCTTCGATCTCACTCAGGATACGGCCCAAATCCTTACCATATTGAATGGCGGCCGCCTCGGGGACCAGTTTGCGCCGTATGCGGCGAAACAAGGGCTTTCCAAGCTGCCGCTCCAGCTCCATCAGCCGGCGGCTGACGGCGCTTTGGGTCATGTTCAGCTCTTCGGCGGCCCGTGTAACGCTGCCATGGCGAAATGTGGCTTCAAAACATGCAAGTGATGTTGTTGATGGCATTGTACGCCGCATGGCAAACTCCTGAGACATTCCCTTTGAGAATGATTGCACGGGGAATTGGCATTATGCAATCTCTCTTTCCTGACCTAGCGTCAGGGATGAATAGAGCGCGTTGAACCCGCTGCGATGAAAGGGCCGGACATGATCAAAGTTGATAATCTTGCCAAATATTTTTATCTTGGTCAGAGCTTTTCCGAGAAGATAAGGCGGCAGGAGCCTAAAGCGCTGCGCGCTGTGGATGGCGTAAATTTTACTGTCGAGGCCGGCCAGGTTATGGGCCTTGTTGGCGAGAGCGGCTGCGGAAAATCAACGATAGCGCGCCTGTTGGTCGGGCTTGAAACGCCAACATCAGGGGATGTGTATTTTGGCGCCGATAGTGCGCAATCACTGAAACAGCGCGACCGGCGCGCGTTTCACCGTCGTGTTCAGATGGTATTTCAAGATCCCTATGGCTCGCTTAATCCGCAACAGCGCATTGGCGAAATTGTGACGCGCCCGTTGATTTATCAGCGCAATAAAATGACCGACAGCGAGATGCGAACGCTGGCGGTAACAGCGTTGCAGGAGGCGGGGTTGTCTCCGGCGTCGGATTATCTCGACAAATTTCCCCATCAGTTGAGCGGAGGGCAACGCCAGCGCGTGTGTATTGCACGAGCGACCGTGCTTGAGCCGGAGATGCTGATTGCGGATGAACCCATCTCGATGTTGGATGTGTCTATCAAGTGGGGTATCATCCAGTTGCTCAAACGCCTTGTGCGCGAGCGTAGACTGGCCATGGTTTACATCACGCACGACCTGTCGTCGGCGGGGTCGATATGCGACCAGCTTGCGGTGATGTATCTGGGAAATATTGTTGAATCCGGCCCGGCGCAGCAGGTTATACACAGCCCACAGCACCCTTATACCAAGGCGCTGCTGGCTTCGACGCCCTCTATTGATCCGGCGTTCACGCGCGAAACTGCGCAGATTACCGGCGCAATTCCGAACCCGCTAAATGTTCCCAAAGGATGCCGCTTTCACCCGCGCTGCCCGATTGCACAACCGGTTTGTGCCACGCAATCGCCCGATGACAGGGGGGCGGAGGGCCATTACGCGGCGTGCCATTTCGCTTTTGACAGCCAACCGAAGACGGAGGAATTGGCATGAGCTCGTTCTGGGTCCGGCGGCTGTGGCAATCGGCGTTGACTTTGCTGATCATGTTGACGCTGATGTTTTTTATGTTCCGCATGTTGCCGGGTGATCCGACCGCAACGGTCATCAGCCCGGCACTCTATCCCAAGGCACAAGAGACCCTGCGGATCCAGTTCGGGTTGGATAAACCGCTGTGGGAACAGTATCTGGTTTACGTCAAAAATCTTGCTGTGTTTGATTTTGGTCTTTCGTTTCATACGGGCAGGCCGGTGGCAGATGAGATAAGCGGGCGGTTGTTGAACACAATCCTGCTGGTTTTCCCGTCGATGATAGCGGCCTATGCCCTGGGGGCATTGGTTGGTGCCATTGTGGGCTGGCGGCGCGGGTCAAAGCTTGAAGCCATACTGGTGTTCCTGTCGACAGCGCTGCAAAGCGCGCCGGTGTTCTGGCTTTCGATGCTGGCAATCCTGTTCTTTTCGATACGACTTGATTTGTTTCCCATCGGGCACATTGTCTCGCCGGGAATGTTTCCCGAAGAGAACTGGCGGATGTATCTGTCAATGGATTTCCTGCACCATCTGGCGCTGCCTTTTCTGGTGAATACGCTTTACCAGTTTTGCTTTCCGTTTTTGCTGATGCGCTCGTCGATCCTTGCGACGGTGGGGGAGGACTACATCGAACTGGCCAAGATGAAAGGCCTTACAGACCGTCGGGTTTTGTATCACCACGCCATGCGAAACTCGCTGCTGCCTCTGGCGACAACGCTTCCCATGACCCTTGGTTGGGCGGTTGCGGGTTCGGTGGTTATCGAAACGGTTTTTTCCTGGCCGGGTTTGGGGCTGCTGATGGTCGAGGCTGTCGGGCGGTCTGATTATCCAGTGGTGCAGGCGGCATTTCTGCTGATCGCGGTGCTGACGGTGGTTGGCACACTCATCGCTGATCTTCTGTATACGCTGCTTGATCCGCGCATCGTGAACGCATGAGGTGAGCAGATGAGAACCTTTCTAACCTTTATCAACGTGACGTGGAAATCCACTGGTGGCCGGATCAGCCTGTGTATTTTTGGCCTGTGTTTG
This sequence comes from Lentibacter sp. XHP0401, assembly GCF_025751535.1. Lineage (GTDB taxonomy): Bacteria > Pseudomonadota > Alphaproteobacteria > Rhodobacterales > Rhodobacteraceae > Lentibacter. Next base: position 14,881 of record NZ_JAOWLC010000019.1, read on the forward strand.
ATCCTCGCAGTGATCGGCCCGATGATCGCGCCGTTTGGCCCTTCAGAACGGTGTTATGACGCCGCTGGTAAACTGTTGCGTCTGACGCCTCCGTCCTGGGAGCATCCGCTGGGCACCACGGTTATGGGCCGTGATGTGTTGAGCCAGATGTTGTGGGGCGCGCGCACTGCAATGCTGGTCGGGCTGTTGACAGCGCTTGGCACTGTCGTGATCGGTCTGAACTTTGGCCTGATTGCAGGTTATTTTGGCGGTCGGATTGACGCGATACTCATGCGGATCACCGATATTTTGCTTGGGCTGCCATTCCTGCCATTCATCATTGTTTTGCTGGCGCTGACAGATCGCAACATCTGGACCATTATTCTTGCGATGACTTTTGTAATGTGGCGCTCTACCGCGCGGATTGTGCGGGCAGAAGTGATGTCGCTACGCGAGCGCCAGTTTGTCGCCGCAGCCCGCACGACCGGTGCCAGCGACGCGGATATTCTTTATCGTGAAATCGCGCCGAACATAATGCCGCTTGCCGTTACATCAATCACCTTCGCACTGGCATGGGCGATTATCACCGAGGCGAGCATCGGCTTTCTTGGATTTGGTGACCCTGATGTCGTCAGCTGGGGGTCGATCATTTATGACGCCTACGCGTCGCAGGCGATGTATCGGGCACCGTGGTGGGTGGTGCCGCCTGGTATCGCGATTATGGTTCTGGTGACCTCTGTCTATTTTATCGGCCGCGCCTATGAAGAAGTTATCAATCCCCGTTTGCAGGAAAGGAGCTAACCAATGGAGGATTCAACTCCTGTCGTTGATGTGCAGGGTCTGCACGTTGGGTACCGCACTGCATCTGGACCTGCGCGTGCGCTGCTGGACATTGATATGACCATTCAGCCGAACGAGCGCGTCGGGCTGGTCGGTGAATCTGGGTGCGGCAAAAGCACGTTACTCAAGACCATCATGGGTGTTTTGCCCCCCAATGGAGAGGTGACCGAGGGCCGGATTTTTCTTGGTGATGATGATCTGTTGGAGATGAGTGAAGAGGCTCGCCGCAAGACCCGCTGGGCCGAAATTTCCATGATTACGCAAAGCGCGCTGAATGCGCTAAATCCGGTCAAGCGGATTGACGCGCAAATTCTTGAAGCGGTCCGCGCCCATCGCCGGGTCAGCAAAGCCGACGGCAAGGCGCTGGTGGCACGCCTGTTCGAGATGGTTGGTGTCAGTCCTGATCGGGCGCATGATTATCCCTTCCAGTTTTCCGGCGGAATGCGCCAGCGTGCTGTTATCGCAATGGCGCTGGCCTTGTCGCCCCGTCTTATTGTGGCAGATGAACCGACAACGGCGCTGGATGTGATTGTGCAGGACCAGATATTCACCCGGTTGCGAAAACTTCAAGACGAGCGCGGCTTTGCCATGATCCTTGTAACACACGACATCGCGCTCGTGGTTGAAAACTGCCAGCGCATTTGTGTGATGTATGCGGGAATGATCGTGGAAACCGGACAGACGCAGGACATCGTCAACAAGCCGCGCCACCCTTACACAATTGGTCTGCTGAACGCCGTGTCAGTGCTCGGCTCTACACGTGAGCCCATTGCCATACCTGGCAGCCCGCCAAACCTGTTTGAAAAACTGGGAGGTTGCCGGTTTGCGCCGCGCTGTCCTCTGGCGACGCAGCTTTGCCATACTCAGGTGCCGCCAAGAGTTGATCTTGAAAATGATCGGGTCGTGCGCTGCCATCATTGGGAGAAGGCGGATGATTTTGCCGCCAAAGCAAGTTCGGCAGAAACATGGGCGCAGGCGCCGGCGGCTCAACTGGAAAATCCATAACGGCAATGCGCTAACAAACATGATGCGCTTAACACACTATAGAAAAAGGAGATATCAATGCACTACTTTGCTTACGGAACCTTGCTGGTTGAAGAAAACATGCGCAAGGTCGCGCCCGGAGCGCGCAATGTCGGCTATATGCGGCTTGAGGATTACGTTCTCGGGTTCGGGAAGTGCAGCCAACCCGGCGTTGCCGGCTGCATGCTCGTCCCGAAAAAGGGTGGCGTGACCTATGGCATCCAATACGAGCTGTCTGACGGGTCGATGGCGGCGCTGGATGCGGCTGCTCATGTTGCCGAGGAGCAATGGGTGCATGTTCCCGTTACACTCACCGACGAAGCCGGAAACAAGGTGCAATCCACCACATATACCATTCCCGGTTCACGCAGGCCTTGGGCACCGACCGATACCTATGTCGCACCCATCCTGTTGGGGCTGACACAGTGCGATTTTCCCGAAGAATACAAACATGGGCTGCGCGCAATGATAGCCCACGAACAGGCTGCCGCTGAGGCGACCTGAAGCGAAACCGCAACGACCACACTCAAACCTTGGAGGACCAAATGAAGCGTTTAAGAATGACTGTTTGTGCGGCGAGCCTGATGCTCGCTCCGCTGTCCGCACTGGCCGAAGGGGCAATCGTCCCGACGATTGATTTTCTGACCTGGCCATCGACGAAATATCAACATTATTACGAAACCAGTGCTTATCTGGCTGAAAGCTGGGCCGAGCTTGGGCTTGATGTGAAGCTCAATCCGCAGCCGTTTCCGGCTCCGATGCTGGGGATGTGGTTTACCGATCATAAGTTTGATGTGGTGATGTCGGTCCTGTCCGGCTCCAGCGCGAGGTTTGAGCCCGATTTTTTTACGTCTAACCAGTTTGTCAGCGAAAATTCCACTCCGGGCGGGATGAACGTTGGGTCGTTTTCCAATGCCAAGGTGGATGAACTAACCGTCAAGCAGCGGGCAATCTACGATGTTGACGCCCGCCGCGAGGTGATTTTTGAATTGCAGGAGGTTTTGCAGGACGAGCAACCAGAGGCACTGCTGGCCTATGTTGTCAACACCACCGCCTATAACAAGGAAAACGTCAGCGTCGAAAATTACGAAAGCACGCCCGAGGGGCTGCGCTCGATCTGGAACCTGCTCAAGATGGAATCTCTGGATGGTGATGACCGGGTGTTGCTGGGCTGGACGATTGATCAGGACAGCTGGAACCCGCTCACTTTCAAGACGCTCGAAGATCTTGACCGTCTTGGACTGGTCTATGACCGATTGCTGGTTGTCGGTCCGTCCGGAAAGCCCGAAATGTGGGCGGCGCAAAGCCTGAAAGCCGTGGACGAAACCACATTCGAGGTTGTTCTGCGCGATGATCTGATGTTCAGCGATGGCAAGCCAGTCACGGCAGAAGATGTCCAGTTCACGTTCAACTACCTGAAAGAAAACAAAGCGGTTTATTTTCAGCAATACCTCGACAATCTCGAAGACATCACGGTTGATGGCCAGACCATCCGCTTCAAACTGGCAAAACCATCCGCGCCGTTTGTGTCGGCGGCTCTTGGGCAGGTGCCGATCCTGCCCAAACACATCTGGTCCAATATCCTCGAAGAGACCGGCCTGAGCAAACCGCACGACTATCGCAACACAACGATCGTTGGCAGCGGGCCTTATACGCTTGATTACTGGAAAGAGGGGCGCGAGATTTCGTTCAAGCGCAACGCCGACCACTTTATGAAACCCAAGGCCGACCTATTGATGGTTCAGTTCGGATCGGCAGAGATCCTGTCGTCTGCACTGGCCAAAGGTGATATCGACATTTCGCTGCAACCGCTGGTTCCCACCGTCATTGACGAGTTCCGTCATTTCGACCAGCTGGAATTGGTGCAGGCACAATCTAACGGATATATGTCGGCGCGCTACAACATCAACTCCGAGGTGTTTGCGAACAAGGCACTGAGGCAGGCGTTGTCACATGCCATCCCGCGGGATGCGATCATCGAAGAAGTGCTGGGCGGCGATGCAGGACCAACGCCATCGTCAATCGTGCCGTCCAACGGGTTCTGGATCAATCCTGATCTGGAGCTTCCCGCGTATGATTTGGGTATGGCACGTCAAATCCTGACCGATGCCGGATTTAGCTGGGACAGTGATGGAAGGTTGCACTTTCCCGAATAGGGAAAGCACCATTTGAAAACAGAAAGGGGCCCGACGTGGCCCTTTTCGCATTCTGACCCGCGCGGTATCAAACCCAACAGGAATAGCTCATGACCCTAGACACCCGTATCGCAGCCATGCACGACGACCTCACCAAGATCAGGCGGCATATCCACGCCAACCCCGAACTGCTGTTTGATGTTCAGAGAACCGCCGCACTGGTGACTGACGAACTGACGAAATACGGCGTTGACGATGTGGTGAACGGTATCGGTCGGACCGGCGTTGTCGGCGTTATCAAGGGCAGTCGCTCCGGCTCGGTTATCGGCCTGCGGGCGGACATGGATGCCCTGCCCCTGCAAGAAGAAGCGGGGCCGGTTCACGCCTCGAAAATCGCCGGCAGAATGCATGCCTGCGGCCATGACGGCCACACGACCATGCTGCTGGGGGCTGCGCGATACCTTGCTGAAACACGTGATTTTGCAGGAACGGTGATTGTTATCTTTCAACCCGCAGAAGAGGGCGGCGGTGGCGGGCGTGAAATGGTAAATGATGGGCTGATGGAGCGCTTCGGTATTGACCATGTCTACGGGCTGCACATTTTCCCCAATGACCGAGCCGGAACCTTTGCCATTCGCAAAGGTCCTATTCTGGCGGCCGTCGATACGTTCTCGATCCGCATTGGCGGCCGTGGCGGTCATGCCGCCAAGCCGCAGGCGACGATCGACCCGATTGTTGCGGGGGCAAATGTGGTAAGTGCGCTTCAGACAATCGCGTCCCGCTCGGCTGATCCCAAGACACCTCTTGTCGTATCGGTTACGAGCTTTAACGCGGGGCAGGCCACCAATGTCATCCCGCAAGAGGCCATACTGACAGGAACCGTGCGTAGCCTTTCGACCGATGTGCGCGATCTGGCGGAACAGCGGATCAAAAAAATCGTGCCCGCGGTGGCTTTGGCCTACGGTTGCACGGCCGAGCTGACCTATGAACGCCTTTATCCGGTAATGAGCAATCATCTGCACCAAACCGAAATAGCGGCCGATGTTGCCGCAACACTTGTGGGCGAGGAGCAGGTCAATCGCGATTATCCATCCAGCATGGGAGGTGAGGATTTTGCCTTTATGCTGGAAGCGCGACCAGGTGCCATGATTTTTCTGGGGCAAGGGCCGGGCCCCGAACTACACAACACTGCTTTCGATTTCAACGATGCGGTGATCCCGTTGGGGGTGGCGTGGTGGGTGCAACTGGTAAAAACAGCAAACGGTTGAACTCTCTTGAGCAGCCCCACTTGAGTGGTCCAAATTGAAAGTTAGTGGATGATTGGCCTTTGGTCCATCGGAACGATGGTGTCATACCCATTCGAACTCGTCTCGGCATGGACAGTGAGGCTGTCCCTTGTGCCGCACCAAGATCGCGCCACTCGGCAAGAGCCGCGACGCGGTTAAGCTTGAATTGTCTCTGCTGTCGAGAGCACTTCCTTATTGAAATGGTTGCAGACAGAGGCATGAACGGAGACGAATTTCTGTAATCTTCGCATGCTGCGGAAACATTGCATGGCCCGTTCTCGTCAACGAAACGGAAGGTGTGAATTTTCCGCGCGATTGTTGAGCCAGCGACCGGTTTCCTGCCTCTGCTCGTTGCCGATTTCCTTCATTGCAGCACCGTAAGACCGGAGTTTGTCGGTCACCAGGATATGAGGATGACCGTGACGCTTCATAGCTTTCCTGAGGAATTTCAACGCTGCTTTGCGACTCCGGCGCTTTGTGACATAGCTTTCCAGCACCTCGCCCACGTGATCCACGGCACGGCAAAGATAATGCGCCTCGCCGTTGATCTTCACGAAAATTTCGTCTAGGTGCCACCGCCATTTTGAATGGGCCCGCATCTGCTGGACACGCCTTCTACGTATTTTTCCAGCAAAAATTGGGCCAAATCGGTTCCACCAGAAACGGATAGTTTCATGGCTGACGTCGATGCCCTGCTCATGCAGCAAATCCTCAATGTTTCGAAGTGATAACGGAAACCTTACGTAGAGCATGACCGCAAGGAGGAGATCCCAGGGCAGGTTTTGAAATAACGAAAAAGAAAGCACTTTGTCATTCGACAAGCTTAGGCCAGCACCCCACCCGGCTCAAGCCAGTTTGCTCTGACAGGGCCCAGACAAGCATAGCCGCAAGCTGGATGTTTGCAGGCTAAGTCTTGAAGGTGCAAAAGGAGTTGTGTTTCCTCACCATCAAAAGCTACGAGACCGCCCTTCCCGGCGCGAACCAGCCCCGTCTGACCATGCCCTGAATTGATTTATATGACGAGGCTACGCTGGTCTTCGCGGCCCATGGAGGTGAGGAAGGGTGCTTCTGTCTGCAGGGACTGGAAGCTTTCTTTGCTGTCCATGCCGCGCCAGTTGCACGAGATGAGAGATTGGGCAACGGCCCCGCCCAGTGTTGTGCCCGGGCCGAGAACGATAAATATATCTGGCGCAAATTCGCGGGCGGCAATGCTGATGGCGTGGCGGAAATCGAAGGTTTCGATGACCTGATGCCCGAGCGTATAGTCAAAGAGCGCATCTGTGTCTGTGGCGTGGGGCCACCAGATCGCGCCGCGGCCGTCGATCATCGGGACGCAGGGTTGGGCGAACATGGATGCGTCAAAACGCTTTTGTGCAGCTTCTGACACAGGCTTTTGCAGCGCGGTGTGAAAGGCGGCGTGGTTTGCGAGGCGCATCAGGAAGCGGGCTTGCGGCTTGGCTTGAGCGGTGAACGCGTCAAGGCCGGCATCGTTTCCGGCGAGAACCAGCATGCCGCCAAGATCGATCGAGAGGGCCAGTTCGTGACCCGCTGTTGCATGGATCCGGCTGACCAACTTCAGAACGTCAGCGCGCTTTGCCGCGTCGGGGCGCCAGTCGTCGCCTGTGACGGGGTAGACAAGCTGGCCGCCGATCAGGCTGTCCTGCATCATCTGGCCCATTGTGTTGACGAGGGTAAAGCCCTGGTCGGCGTCAAGCGCACCGGCGCAAGCCAGCGTGGTATACCAGCCCATGGAGTTGCCGGTGACGGCGACCACTTCAACGTCTTTGAGCGACAGAAAGTCGGCGTAGCTGGCGGCATAGATGAGGGCGGAGGCGTTGTCGCCGCGGGTGTGTTTGGCGATTGAGTAGCGCCCGGCTCCGTCCAGATCGGCGAGGGTTTCCTGTCCGGCTGCGAGGCGTGCTTTGTCGAAGGCGGCAAAGAGCGCGGTTTTGTCAGGGTGAAGGCGGGAGAGGCTGCCAAGCTCGGGTTTGTTATAGGTTCCACGACCGGGGCAGACTATGACTGCGCGTTTCATTGGGTGAGTTCCTCGGCAGCGGCGATGATCTGGGCTTCGTCGGGCATGGTTGCTCCGTAGGCGGGGCCCGTGGCGATAAAGCTGTCCTCAGCGGTGACGCGGGCCAGCCGTTTGTGCCCTGCTTCGGTGAAGAGTGCCATCAGGCCCTCGGCCTGTCCGCCTGTGCGGCGGCATTCATCGACGATGAGGATAGTCTTGCAGCCCTTGGTGGCCTCCAGCAGCGCCTCTTCCGGCAGCGGCGCGAGCCAGCGCAAGTCGATTATCCGCAGGTTGATATCTTTTGCGCGTATCGTGGCTTCGGCTTTGCGCGAGAGGTAGTAACCGTTGCCATAGGTGACGATGGCGAGGTCTTTGCCGGAGCCGTGAACGCCCACGTCGCCGATTGCGATGCGCTGGTCGGGTGAGGGGTATGTGCTCATCCATGCGCTGTCGCCTTCGGCCTCAAGGTCGCGCATAGGATAGAGCGCGATGGGCTCGAGAAACACGACCACGCGCTGTTCTTCGCGGGCGAGGCGGACGCATTCGCGCAGCATCATAGCGGCTTCATCGCCCCGCGAGGGGCAGGCGATGATCACGCCGGGGATGTCGCGCAGAACGGCGATCGAGTTGTCATTGTGGAAGTGCCCACCAAAGCCCTTTTGATAGCCCAGGCCGGCAATGCGCAGCACCATCGGGTTTGTGAACTGGCCTTTGGAGAAGAAGGGTAAGGTTGCAGCTTCTCCGCGGATCTGGTCTTCGGCATTGTGCAGATAGGCCAGAAACTGGATTTCGGGCATTGGCAGGAAGCCGTTTTGCGCCATGCCGATCGCGAGGCCGAGGATGGATTGCTCATCAAGCAGCGTGTCGATCATGCGGTCTTCGCCGAACCGCTGCTGAAGGCGTTGTGTGACGCCGTAGACGCCGCCTTTGCGCCCGACATCCTCACCGCAGCAGATGATTTCGCTGTGTTCCAGCATCAGGTCGGTCAAGGCCCAGTTGATCAGGCGCGACATGGGTTGCGGCTTGTCCATCGCGTTCATGTCACTGCCGAAGGTGGCGGCGCGGGTCTCGGCATCGGGGCCGTTGCTGGCGGTGCAGGTGCGTTTGGGCGGAATGATCGAGGCCATCACATCTTGCGCGCTGCGCAGATGTGGGCGTTTCACCGCCTCGGCAGCGGTGCGCTCGACCCTGTCTTTTGTTTCAGTGTAAATTTCGAGCGCATCGGAGGGGGTGAGCGCGCCTGCCTGTGCCAAAAGGCGGACCGTGTGCAGGAGCGGGTCGTTGGCCTCTTCGGCCTCGACAGCGGCACGAGACATATAAGTTGTCGGCACATCGGCGCCTGCGTGGCCGTAGAGGCGCACGGTTCGCAGGTGCAAAAAGGCGGGCTTACGGCGGGTGCGGACAAAGTCAGCGGCCTGCCGCGCGGCGGCGTGTGCATCGTAGATGTCGAGCGCATTACCGTGGAAATACTTGAGGCCGGGGCGGTTCTGGAAGCTGGCGGCGATCCAGCCTTTCGGGGTCGGTGTCGAGATGCCGATGCCGTTGTCTTCACAGATGAAGAGCAGTGGCAGCGGGCTGGACTGAAATGAAGTCCAGCCCGCTGTATTGAACGCGCCTTGGGCTGTAGAGTGGTTGGCTGACGCATCGCCAAAAGAGCAGGCGACGAGCGCATCTGCAGGTAGGATCTGGTACTCTCGCCGATGCCGCCGTGCCAGCCCGATGCTATAGGCAGTACCGACGGCCTTGGGCAGGTGGCTGGCAATTGTCGAGGTTTGCGGCGGGATCATTAGCGCCTTGGACCCGAGCACTTTGTGACGCCCCCCCGAAATCGGGTCTTCGGATGAGCAGGCGAAGGATAGCAGCATGTCCCAGAGGGCGGACTGGCCGGGCACCTGCTCGGCGCGGGCGAGCTGAAAGGCGGCGTCGCGGTAATGAAGGAAGGCCATATCGGTGGGGCGCAGGGCAGCGGCCACGGCGGCTACGCCTTCGTGGCCTGACGAGCCGATGGTGTAAAAGCCCTGACCGGCCTTTTGCATGGCGCGGCTGGTCAGATCGAGCGCGCGGCTGAGGCACTGGCTGCGAAAGAGTGAAACCGCCTCGGCGTTTGACAGCGCGGCGGTCGGGGCCTTGCCAGCGGGGAGATCGTTGGCCGCCACGCGCGACAAGAAGTTTTCGTGAACGATTTGAGCACGATCCATCTTTTTCGTCCTTTAGTGCTAGATCAGTGTGGTTGTTGCGCGCCGGAGGCGGGCAATGCCATCGGCCAGTTCTGCGTCAGAATAGGCGTAAGAGAGCCGGAAGTGGCCCGGCATCGAAAACGCGCTGCCGGGCACCAGCGCCAAGCCTTCCGAGGCCAGCACATAGCGGCAGAAATCGCTATCGATGTCAATGAGCGTGCCGTCAGGTGCCGAACGCCCGAGAGCTTTTTCGCAGGAGGCGAAAATGTAGAAGGCACCGTCGGGAAATGTGCAGCTCAGGAGCGGATCGTCGTTGATGGCCTGAGCAACATTGTCGCGGCGTTTTTGAAAGATTGCGGCGCGCTCAGCAAGCAGGCTCTGATCGCCCTGCAAGGCGGCGAGGGCAGCGGCTTGCGAGACCGAGGATGCGCCGGATGTGCTTTGGCCCTGCACATCCTGCATTGCCTCGATCACGGCTTCAGGGCCGATAGCCCAGCCGATGCGCCAGCCTGTCATAGAATAGGCTTTGGAGACGCCATTGATGACCACCGTGCGTGCGCGCAGGTTGGGTAGCGCGCTGAACACGGAGGTAAACGGCGCATAGGCGATGTGCTGATATATTTCGTCAGAGGCGATCCAGACATGAGGGTGTCGGCGCAGCACCTCGCCGAGCGCCACCAGCTCTTCGCGGGTATACATCGCGCCGGAGGGGTTTGACGGCGAATTGAGCAAAAGCCAGCGCGTGCGCGGCGTGATTGCGGCCTCAAGCTGTGCGGGGGTGAGTTTGTAGCCCTGATCGCCGCCGCAAGCCACTTCGGTGACTTGACCACCGGCAAAGCGCACGATGTCGCGATAGCTGGTCCAGTAGGGCGTCGGGCAGATCACCTCGTCACTCTCATTGAGGTTGGCGAGAAAAAGGTTGGACAACACCTGTTTTGCGCCTGTCGAGATGATAACATTTGCGCGTTTGACATTGGCCTCTTCGGCGACAGCATCGCGCAGGGCGGCGGTTCCTGCTGTGGGCGTGTAGCGCGTCTGGCCTACTTTCATGGCGGCGGTTGCTGCCTCGCAAACATGCTGAGGTGTGGGAAAGTCGGGCTCGCCCGTGGCAAGGCTGAGAACGTCTTTGCCTTCTGAACGCATGCGGCCGGCGGCTTCCGATATTTGAACGATTTCCGAAATCGCGATGGATGCGATACGGTCCGCGCGGAGGAATGGCTCATTCTGGGTTGTGTCGTGCATGTTCGGACTCCCTTGCCCCGAAGCTGGTTTCGCTCTGGTTTACATCAATATTTCAGTTGGAAATATCACTTTAATGGCACTGTTCGATGAGTTTTATGAATGCTAAAAGCAGGCAGTGACATGTGGACATGGAAAAGATGAAATATCAAAGCCCGGCACAAAAAGCGCAGAGGCGTTATCTCCCTTCTTACGCGGTGTTGCGCAGCTTTGAGTGTGCGGCGCGCCACGAAAGCTTTACGCTTGCGGCAGAAGAGCTGCACCTGACGCAAAGTGCTGTCAGCCGGCAGGTGAAAGAGTTGGAAGATACGATCGGCACTGCGCTGTTTCGCAGGGTCGGTAGGCGTGTGTTGCTCACATCAGCAGGGCGCAACCTTGCGAGCGAGCTGTCTGTTGATCTGGAAAACATTCGGCAAACTGTCTTGAAGGCGATTTCTGCGGGCGCTTCGGGCGCGGCTATTCGTGTTGCCACATTGCCTGCGTTTGCGAGCCGCTGGCTGATCCCGCGGCTGAGCGAGTTTACGGCGTTGCATGAAGGTATAGAGATCAGCTTTGCCACGCGACTGGAGCCGTTTGACATGAGTCGCGAGAATTTTGACCTTGCGGTGCATTTCGGGCGTGAGGACTGGCCCGGAACGGAGATGGAGCTTTTGTGCTCGGAAACCATGATCGCTGTGGCTTCGCCCGAGTTCAAGGCGCGCCATAAGGTGGCATCTATTGCCGACCTTGCGCATGTCCCCTTGCTGCATCTGGAGACCCGCCCCACGATCTGGGAGGAGTTCTTTGCAAAGGCGGGCGTGACTGACAGGCGCGCGGGGGCAGGTCAGTATTTCGACCAGTTCACTTTGGTCATTGCGGGGGCTGTTGCGTCACTCGGGGCCGCACTTTTGCCAACCTATCTGATTGAGCAGGAGCTTGCCGACGGCAGCCTTGTTTTGCTGGATGATATGACAATCACAACAGGGAACAGTTACTATCTGGTCAGGCCTGCCAAGACTGACAACGCTGAAGTCGCGAAATTTGCAGCGTGGATGAAGCGATGTGTGCGAGATAGTTGATTGGTGCATTTTTGGAATGCTTTCATTCGTTTTGAATGCTTTTTTATTAACTGAACTTCGGGCAGTTTAGACGGAACGAGGGCTCTTTGACGGGCCTGTAACGCCGGATAGCGAAATGAGGTTTGCAATGAACGTGAAAGCACTGACTGAAAGCACTTTGGAAACAATGGGTGTGGACAAGGCCGACTGGACGGCGGGCGAGCTGGCCGTAGACAGTCCGGTGACGGGCGAGCAGATCGCAAATGTGAAAATGACGGCTGCTGCAGACGTCGGCGGCGTTGTGGCAAAGGCGCAGGAAGCGTTTTTGCTGTGGCGCAAGGTTCCGGCACCGCGCCGCGGCGAGCTTGTGCGCCTGCTTGGTGAAGAGTTGCGCCGCTCGAAAGAAGACCTTGGCAAGCTGGTCTCGATCGAGGCGGGTAAATCGGTTTCGGAAGGGCTTGGCGAAGTTCAAGAGATGATCGACATCTGCGACTTTGCTGTCGGTCTGTCGCGGCAGCTCTACGGCCTGACGATCGCAACAGAGCGCCCCGGCCATCGCATGATGGAACAATGGCACCCTCTCGGTGTTGTCGGTGTGATTTCGGCGTTCAACTTCCCTGTTGCGGTTTGGTCTTGGAACACGGCGCTGGCACTTGTTTGCGGCAATCCTGTTATCTGGAAGCCATCGGAAAAGTCGCCGCTCACGGCGCTGGGCTCTATGGCTATTCTGGGCCGCGCACTGGAGCGGTTCGGCGATGCACCGGAGGGGCTTGTCTCGCTTATCAACGGGCGCGGAGATGTGGGTGCGGCCTTGGTTGAAAACCGCGATGTGGCGCTGGTTTCTGCGACAGGTTCGACACGAATGGGGCGCACTGTCGGCCCCAAGGTTGCGGAACGTTTCGGGCGCTCCATTCTGGAGCTGGGCGGTAACAACGCGGGCATCGTTGCGCCGAGCGCCGATCTGGATATGACCCTGCGCGGTGTGGCTTTCGGGGCGATGGGCACAGCCGGACAGCGCTGCACGACCCTGCGCCGCCTGTTTGTGCATAGCTCGATCTACGATCAACTGGTTCCCGCGCTGAAGAAGGCTTACGAGAGTGTTTCCGTTGGCAACCCACTGGACAGCGAAGCCCTTGTCGGGCCACTTGTTGACCAGCAGGCATTCGAGCAGATGCAAGCCGCACTTGAAGAGGCGCGCAAGCTTGGCGGCACAATCACTGGCGGTGAGCGGGTGGCGGTAAGTGGTGCCGAGGGTGGATTTTATGCGCGCCCTGCGCTTGCGGAAATGCCCGAGCAGAAGGGGATTGTTTGTGAAGAGACCTTCGCGCCGATCCTTTATGTGATGAAGTATGAAGACCTCGACGACGCGATTGCGCAGCACAATGCTGTGGGCGCGGGTCTTTCATCGTGTATCTTTACACTCGATATACGCGAGGCAGAAGCCTTCCTGACTGCGTCGGGGTCTGATTGCGGGATTGCAAATGTGAACATCGCCACTTCGGGTGCCGAGATTGGCGGCGCATTTGGCGGCGAAAAAGAGACCGGCGGAGGCCGTGAGAGCGGCTCTGACGCGTGGAAAGGCTACATGCGGCGCGCAACCAATACCATCAACTACTCCGCTGAGTTACCGTTGGCGCAAGGTGTAGCTTTCGACCTATAACCTGCCGGTGCCCTGTGGCGAAAGGGCTGATGGCCCCACGGGTAACCCCACCTTGTGCGGCGGCACCAATTATATGTATCAAAAGCGGTAGCAAGGCGATAGCTCTGGAAATGTCGCCGAATTTCCCGCCATTTCATGTGCTAGTAAACTTGCTGTGGTAGGCCCAAGGGTAAAACCCTGATGTCCATGACCAAAATTCGCCCAAAGCCCGCTTTGTCCAGGCACGGCCCCCACAACAGGCAACATATCCGGCATACAAGGGCGATTGCCCATCCAAGGATCAGCATCTCGAGGAGCTTCAATTTCAAACAACTCTCGAGCTGACACAATCGCGTGGTTTAGCTGAGAGGTCGTTCCTGCTGAGGATGGGCGGGAGAGCTCCGCGCCGGTTAGAATCCGCAGACCAGACACCATCGGTGCCAATACTGTGCTATTCTTGGCGTCTACGAGCAACAAGTTTGGCCCCCGCGACGATTTTAACTGAAGATGATAACCCCGTTTGCAAAACAATGGGACGCGCAGACCAAAACGGGTAGTAAGCTGGGCCGACTGTGATCCGAGGCAAATCACAGCGTCCCGCGCAACCATTGGCCCTGTCGCGCCAGGGATATCGACAGCCCACTTCCCTTGCCTTGCATGCAGTGTCATCGCATCACCAGAGACCACAGTGCCTCCAGCAGCTTTAAACAACTTGGTATAGGCAGCAACAAGCGCTTCGGGATCGCGGCATGTCCACGGATCAAGCCATTGAATCGCGCCGGCAAGTGGTATGAGTAAATTGGGTTCCGCCCGTTGAAGGGCTCGCCCATCTAGTGGTTCAAATGCGACACCATATTCGCGCGCCATTCGTTCTGCCCGGGCAATTGCCCCTGTCAGTTCTTGTTTATCCCGATAAGCATGTCGAAACCCTTTGCGACAGATCAACATATCCGCACCAGAAGCGCTAATCAAAGGCGCATGATCACGCGTCGCACGACTGTCTTGGCCCCTTAAAAGTGTGCCACTATTTGAGTGTCACAGGAGGAAGAAGGGATGGCTCGGAAACGGTATTCGG